>CAZOVY010000076.1:0-30354 GCA_964583255.1 uncultured Prosthecobacter sp. | reverse complement strand
ATGTCAACCATCCATCGCAAATCTAGATGAATTCAGGGTTTTGCAAGAGGCTCGTGATATTCAAAACTTGCTGCATGACTGAATCTCTAAAATTAGGGGTTGGATTTTAATGCTTCACTGAGTGGAATGGCTTCACCCTTGGGTAACTCGGGTTCGAACTCACCGCGTGCTGCGCGTTTGGCGGCATCAGCATCGGTTTTGAGTTTTTCCTTGGCAGCTTTATCGACACGGCGGCGTGAGTCTTTCTTCTCCTTAGTGGTGCTCGGAGTCATGTCAATCATGTCTGAGGAAGAGGTCACTTCATGGATGTGCGGGTACTCCTCTTCCATGACAGCGATGAGTTCATCTGGAAGACCCCGCCAGATGGTGAAAATGCCGTCTGCTACGACGCGGTCGATGGCGACATAGTCAACGACGGTGCCATTGACCATGCTCAGTAGAATCTCCCCCTGCCGCATCCGGGTGGCGAGTTCGATTGCGTTGGTGCCTTTAAAATCGAGCTTCAGCGCGACGCCATGAGTGCCGTCCTCAGCGTCGAAAGGGTGAAAAGCAACAACACTCTTTTCGGTGAATTCAGGGATGACTTTGAAGACGACCTGCTGGCCTGCAATCGGGCGCCTGAAGATGGTCTTGGGATTATCCATGTCACTTCCTTGTGAGAAGACCGTGATGATGACCTTGGGGTCTTTTTTAAAAGTGGAGCAGGCCGGTAGCAGGCTCAGTAAACTGATGAGGAGAAGAAAGACGGGGCGCATGGAATTGTGCTGAGCAAATCAGAGATACGACGGTATTGCAACCCGCGCCTTATCTGGCATCAAGAAGATTGCATTCAGGAGCGTGGCATGCTTTTTGAGTAAAACCCTTATCGTGACAAATCCCGTTCCATCTTTTGAAGCGCCCGACACGACCGGATTCGACGTGACGGCTGCGATTGATGGATTGAAGGATGCTCATTCAAGTGGTCGCCCCAATCAGGTGCCGAGGGTACGCTCCACGGATTTGCTGAAGGACAATGATGGCTGGATCGACGATAAATTCCGCCTGATCGAGAAGCTGGGTGAGGGCGGCTTTGGTCTCGTTTACAGAGCTGAGCAGACGCAGCCGATTCACCGCCAAGTGGCGGTGAAAATTCTGAAAGCGGGCATGGACACGCAGCAGGTGATCGCCCGCTTTGCCACCGAGCGTCAATCCCTGGCGGTCATGGACCACCCGAACATCGCTCGCGTGCTGGATGCAGGGGAGACGGATCGTGGTCAGCCCTACTTTGTCATGGAGCTGGTTCGTGGCCACTCCATCACCAATTATGCAAATAAAAGGAAGCTGACGATTCACCAGAGGATCGAGCTTTTCATCCTAGTGTGTCATGCCGTGAATCACGCGCATCAGAAGGGGATCATTCACCGCGATTTGAAGCCCTCCAATGTCATGGTGATGGAGGAGGACGGCGTGCCAACACCAAAGGTCATCGACTTTGGCATCGCCAAGGTCTTGCAAGGGAAAGAGGTGAGTCAGACGCTTGCCACAGGTATGGACCAACTCGTGGGTACGCCTGGCTATATCAGCCCCGAACAGATCGAGCATGGCAGCTCGCATGTGGATACTCGCTCAGATGTGTATGCCCTAGGTTCCATCTTGCTGGAGCTGCTTTCTGGGAAGCCTCTGGTCTCGGCCATGGATGTGGCCCAGAGGCCGATGCATCAAATCCTGCGCGATCAGGTGGAACTCGATCCGCCACAACCATCTTCACGTGATCCCATGCTCAAGGGTGACTTGGATTGGATCATCCTGAAGGCCTTGGAAAAAGATCCTGCACGCCGTTACGGCAATGCGGATGATTTGGCGGATGATCTGCGTCGCTACCTGCATGATCAGCCCGTTCGGGCCTGTCCACCAAGTAAAGGCTACTTGATAGGAAAGTTTGTAAGGCGTCACCGAGTCGGTGTGGCAGCAGGACTGGCGGTGGCTTTGGCCGTGCTCGCGGGGGGCATCACCAGCACGGCGCTATATTTTGAAGCGGAAAAAAATCGGGTGGCCGCCCAAAAGGCCTCCTCTGTCTCTGACGGGCGGATGGCCGGGAAGCTCACGGAACTAACCGACTACGTTAGTTCGGTGGCACTGCTATGCCGTGCACTGCGCACGGATCCTGACAATGGAACTGCGGCCATCAATTTACTCACCCTGCTCGAGCACGAGCATTTCATCCAGCCCGCCACGCCGAAGCTGCCGCTACCGCAGGGTGCCGCTGAGGCGCGACTGGTGGCACTGAGTGCGCAGATGCGCCGAGTCGTAGCCATCAGTAGCCCCCGATCTTCTGCCACCGCCGCCGCGCAGGATGTGCTGAGCCTGTGGGACATGGCTACGCATAAGCGTACGGATCATGCGCTGCCGGGCGGCGTTGTCATTACTGCGCTGCTCGTGTCAAAAGATGGCCGCTATATTTTCATGGCGCGCGATGATGGGCAGCTGATGCAGTGGTCGCTGGAAGATGATAGCAGCGTGCTGCTAAGCCTGCGGATGCCTGTGAGTAAGGCAGCCACACCACAGTCGGCTCTATGTCTCGCGCTTTCTGGAGATGGTCACCTGCTGGCTGCTGGAGGTGATGATGGCACGATTTTGGCATGGGATCTGAGACAGCCTGAAATGCAAGAATATACCTTTCAGCAGAAAGCGCCGCCAGGGATGAAAACGCCAATCACCAGCCTAAATTTAGACAGTCTGGGCAGCATCATCGCCAGCACCAGCAATGCCGTGGTCGAAGGGCAGGGACTAACGAAAGGTATCGTCAGCGTTTGGGATGTAGCCTCAGGGCAGATGGTGGCAGACAGCATCCAAGTCGAAGAAGGCATCGGTGCATTGTCTGTGAATCGAGAGAAAGAGATGGTCGCCATCGGCCTGAACAGCGGCGTGGTGCATGTGCTGAATTACCGTGCGCTTGAGGAGATCGTGCCTGACTTGCAGCATCCTTCTGCCATCACCAATCTTAGCTTCAGCGCAGATGCAACGACCCTAACCGCAGGGGATGGCAATGGTTATCTTCACAGTTGGGATTTAAGCCGAGGGCGGCCACGTTTTCCTGCGCAGGGAAATGATGGCGAGATCATGCTCATGAAGAGGTCTTCTGAGCAAGCCATGCTGCTGACTGTTTCCCGACATGGCGAATTGCAGGTCTGGAATACTCAAACGGGTGAGCAAATGCGCCACCGACTCCAGCACAGCCTTTCAGAAGCCAGCGCGAGTACAGATGGCACCATGCTCGTCATAGCACCGCGCTACGACGCTCATATACAGGTCTGGAGCACGTATCGACGCATGGCCACCCGCCGCTTCCTTGCCGCACCTGAAGAGGATTATCGAAACCAATCAGCTCTGCCAGAGTCTGCACCGGAGCCACTACGAAAAGCGGCTGCAATCGGTTGGAATTCCGCACACACCCATGCCGCCGCAGCGGATAAGGAAGGTCGCGTTCAGGTGCTCGATCTACGCACTGAGCGCGCGCTCGGTCCCGCTATCCAGCATCCTCCCGCCGTGGGTGCAGTGGCACTATCTGAAGACGGGCGCTTGCTTGCCACATCAGGCCGGGATCAAGAGGTGCGCCTGTGGGATGTCACCTCGGGCAGTAGTCTCGGAATCGTGATTCGCCAGGACAGTTTCGTCAGCGCACTCGCTCTGACATCGGATGGCAAGCGGCTCGTGACGGTGACGGATGAAGGCCAGATCCGTGTCTGGGAAACGCAGTTCGGAAACTGCCTGACACCGGGCATCTATCAAGGCGCAGGCATTGACCAAATTCACATCGCTGGTGATGGCAAGAAGCTCCTCTATCGGATCGCCAAGCAGGGCTGGTTTTCTCTGCCCATGCCGCCTGAGTCAGCGCATTTGCCAGGCTGGTTTCTCGATCTCGCCGAGTCACTCGCTCGCCGCAGACTGACTTCCGAAGGGAAGACGCAGTCCCTTGATCTCGAAGATCAGCAGCACGCCGAAGCCGCTGTCCCAAAAAATATATCGCCGGAAAATGAAGCGCTCGCTTTGCGCTGGGCACGCTGGCTACTCGCTGATCCAGAGCAGCGCTCTCTGACACCGCAGGAAGACGGCAATTTTGCAGATTACCTCAAGTCGCTGCAAAAGAATCTAGCGCCCAGTGCTGCCGCAGAGTTAGCGCGCTTACCCAGGCTTTCCAAATAATCAGCGGCGGATCAAACCACTGTCGGAAGAGATACCTGAGTCAGCAGCACATGGCGGCCACCAGGCATCACGGTCACGGAGGCATCACCCGCATTGGCGGCCTCCACGCAGAGGAATCCGTGATAAGCCTCATCAGGTAAATCAGCGAGCCGCTTGGACTTCTCGATCCAGGGATTCCACACCACCGTAGTGCCACTACCGAGCTTATTCACCACGAGGTTGCGGCCTAACGAACGATCTTCTACAATCACTCCAGCCGAGCTTGTGTATTGACGATCCACTTCACGATCAAAAGTGATGTCACCTTCCTGCTCACGCATCGTGCGATCACCCACAGTGTCCAGATAACTCGCTTCAGTAAGACCGCGCACGGTCACTTGCTCGATGTCGCCCACCGTGAGGTAGGTGTGCAAAGCCTCCGTCAGTTGGAAGGGTGTCTCACCCGTATTTTCAGACATCAGAGACACCTCCAGCGCTGAGCCGAAACTGATGCCGAGGTGACAGCGGAAATCATGCGGCCACAGCGCCCGCGTTTCCTCATTGCTCTCCAGTTTGAAGAGCATGGCCACATGCCCCTCCTGCGCATCTGCACGCACCAGCTCCCATGGGCGGATTCGGGCAAAACCATGCATCGGCTTCGTCCCATCCGTCGGATGCCCGCCGAACCACGGCCAGCAGACCGGGATACCGCCACGAATCGGTTTGCCATGCTCCAACAGCGCCTCTGGACTCATGTAAAGCACCGGTTGCGCCTGGCCGGCCGGTTGCCACTCCATCACATGCGCTCCATGCAGAGCCACGCGCGCTGTAGCCGCGGGATGGTTAAGAACCAAGACAGGATAGCCCGGCGTGGGTTCTTGAATCGTGATGCAATCAGGGAGTGTCATGGCCGATCTAATACCCAGAAAACCGCACCAGCGAAAGAGGGTTTTGAATGCACTGGCCCCCTTGCACACTATGAAGAACCTCAGAGTCGAATGCGGGTCACGAGTGACCCTCACCCTTTACGACAACATTGCCCAAAGCATTAAAACCCATGCAGTAAAACCAGTTCATTCCGTTTACCCATAACAGGTACTCCATGGAGTCAGACTTCTCCGCAGCTTCAAAGAAGCGTTCAAAGCCGTGCTTTTGCGGTAAACAAAAAATGGGACTTTTAGTGTGTGGCGGACCGAGCTTTTCCAAGACGTCATTTTTTCGCCACCCTAAAGGAATCTGCTCATAGCGAGTTTGCATACGACGATCAAACCCTGCGAAAAAAGATTTGGATCCACGACCGAACTCCATAATGCAGAGGCTGATTGCAGCGCCGAGCAAGGCAAGTGTGATGAGCGCTTTTGATTTCATGAATCCATTGGAATCCCAAAAGGCATGGAGTTTCATTCAATCCTTTACTACGGCGTCCCGGTCGGCCTTGGAAAGCTCATCCATCCTGGCGAGCAATGCGGCGACTTTGTCCGGCATCTTTTCGGCAAGATCGGTGGTCTCGTTTGGGTCGGTGGCGAGGTCGTAAAGCTCGGAAGCTTCGCTCTTGTCTCCTTTGACGGAAACGATGATTTTCCAGTCGCCGTCGCGCACGGCACGGGCTTTGAAGCCGGGGCCGACGGTGTAAATCGCGCGCGGCTTCACCGGCTCTGCGCCGCTGAGTTGTGGCCAGAGATTGATGCCATCCCATTTCAAATCCTGCGCGGGCTTGGCCTCGGTGATCGCACAGAGCGTGGGCATCCAGTCGGTGATTTGTGCGACGCCGTTGTAGGTGCCTGGCTTTAGCTTCGCAGGCCATGAGAGTAGCGTGGGCACGCGTGTGCCGCCTTCATAGACGTTGGCCTTTTGCCCGCGTAATGGCTGGTTGCTGCCGGTAAGTTTTCCGTTCGGACAGTGGTCATCTGGATAGTGAAGGTCGTTGTTCTCTGTGGTGTTGCCGCCGTTGTCGCTGGTGAAAACGATGAGGGTGTTTTCGCGGCGACCTTTCTTCTCCAGCGCGGTGACGATGCGGCCCACGGCGTCGTCGAGATGCATCACTGAGGCGGCATAGTGACGCGCCACGTCGCCGGTGATTCCGGCAGGCACACGCGCGAGCCACTCGGCGGGTTCTTTGAGTGGCAGATGCACGGCGGTGAATGGCGCGTAGAGAAAGAAGGGCGCTTCGCCGCGCGCTTCGATCCACTTCGTCGCCTCCGCCGCGATGAGGTCGGTGACGTGACCTTCTTCTTCGATGAGTTTTTCATCCCGATGCCAGGTGACGGAAAACGGTCCCTCTTTGTAGCGATGATTCCACGGACTCACGCCGCCCGCGAGTGAACCATAAGAGTGATCGAAGCCGAAGTGATTCGGCCCATCCTCTGGTCGCGAGCCGAGATGCCATTTGCCCGTGAGACAGGTGTCGTAGCTCGCAGCTTTTAGCGCACGCGGCAGCGTGACCGTGTCCCATGGCAGTGCGCGATTATTCTGCGGCGTGGTCACACCAAAGCGGCTCCACCAGCGGCCCGTCATCAAACCGGTGCGTGTCGGGCTGCATACCGGGGCGACGTAATGCTGCGTGAGTTCGACGCCTTCACGCCTGAGTCGATCAAGATGGGGCGTCGGCGCATTGCCACCATGGAATGCCACGTCCGCCCAGCCGAGGTCATCGGCGATGATAAAGACGATGTCCGGCTTCGCCCCGGTTGCGTGAAGTGCGCCTAGCAGTGCGGCAAAAAGAATGAGTGTGTGTTTCATGAGCTTGGGGTTCAAACGTCATCTTCATCGCCATTCTGCTGGCAATTAAGCGCATCGTGACGGAAGGCAGTTCATGCAGCATCCCTTTAAAGATCTGGGAATCCCAGAGAACATGATCCGTGGCTTAGACGAACTTGGCATCGTCACGCCGACTCAAATCCAGAAACGAGTCATCCCGTTCCTGCTGAAAGATGGCAGTGACCTCATCGCTCAAGCGCAAACCGGCACGGGCAAGACCGCGGCGTTTGGACTGCCTCTGCTGACCAAAATGGATCCGACGCGGCGCGACATTCAGGGGCTGGTCATCGCCCCGACGCGTGAGCTGGCGAAGCAGATCGGCAAGCAGCTCTTTCGCTTCACGAAGTACACTGAAAAAATCTTCATCGAGGTGCTCTGCGGCGGCGACAATATCGACCGCCAAGTGGACTCGCTGCGCCGTCCGACTCATATCGTTGTAGCCACGCCAGGGCGGCTCATTGATTTGATTCAGCGTCAGGCTCTGTCGCTCGAATCAGTCCAATATCTGGTACTGGATGAGGCGGATGAAATGCTGAGCCTGGGCTTTAAGAAGCAACTAACAGAGATTCTCAAACTGACGCCCAACAAGCGCAGCACCTGGCTCTTTTCAGCGACTTTTCCCGAGGCGATCCAGACTCTGATCAAAGGCAGCATGGCTGAGAACGCGCACTCAATCAAAATTGACCAAGGCAGTGTCGTGAACCGCGACATTGATCATCGTTTCGTCATCTGCAAACGAGAGGACAAGACCGAGTTCATCACCGATTTCCTCAAGCGTCAGAAGGAGGCTCGTGGTTTAATTTTCTGTCGCACACGCGAGGGAGCCGTCACGCTTGGCAGAGAGTTGTCCGCGCTTGGGTTATCAGTGGATGTGTTGCAGGGAGATCTCATGCAGAAGGAGCGTGACAAAGTGATGCGCGCCTTCAAAAAGGAGCGCGTCCAGTTCATGATCGCCACCGATGTCGTAGCTCGCGGGATCGATGTCGCAGGCCTGACTTTCGTGATTCATCACCAGCTCCCTGACCAACTGGAATACTACACGCACCGCAGTGGCAGAACGGCCCGTGCTGGAAAGAAAGGCGTGTCCATTGCTCTGGTCGATCCGAAGGAGAAGTGGAGAATCCCGCAGCTCGAAAAGGAACTGCGTGTCTCCTTCAGTGAGTATCGGTCATAGACGTGTGCTTGATGCAGAAATCTCTGGGCTTCTAGGGACTCTCTGTGGTTAAACTGCGGGGATGAAAACTCTCGCCCTTGCCTTTCTACTCGCTGCTACGTCTGCCTTTTCTGCGGAGCGCGTGAAGCGTGCGAAGGATGCACCCGCAGAGGTTCACATGCTGGTGCCGGGCTTTCAGGTGAAGGAATTGCCAGTGCAACTCACCAATCTTGTGAACTTGCAGTATCGGCATGACGGCAAGCTCGTGGCTCTTGGCTACAATGGTGACATTCATCTACTCACAGACACGGATGGCGATGGACTCGAAGACAAGGCCACTTTGTTTTGGCTGGGCAAAGGCAAGATCACTGCGCCTATCGGAATGGACTTAGCTCCGAAAGGAACTGCACATGGAGATGCCGTCTTTTTCGCCTGCAAGGGCAAGGTGATGATGGTCACGGATCGTGATGGCGATGGCCGTGCGGAGGAGGAGAAAGTCATCGCCGAAGGTTGGCCGCTGGCCTTTGCGGGAATCGATACAGCGAGCGTGTGCTATGACCCAAAGGATGGAGCCGTCTTCTTTGGACTCGGCGTCAAGGTGTATAACAATGCGTATGAGTTTGATGCCTTCGGCAAACCGCAAAACGATCTGAGTAGTGAGCGCGGGGCGATCTTGCGCATCGCCCCAGATTTCAAATCACGGGAGAAACTATGCACGGGTGTGCGTTGGCCTATCGGTCTGCGATTCAATGCAGCGGGTGATCTCTTCTGCACCGATCAGGAAGGCGCGACGTGGCTGCCGAATGGGAACCCTTTTGATGAACTACTGCTCATCGAGCGCGGCAAACACTACGGCTTCCCGCCGTATCACCCGAAGCATCTGCCAAAAGTTATCGACGAGCCAAGCGTGTTTGATTACGGCCCGCAGCACCAGTCCGCCTGCGGCTTTCGTTTCAATGAACGCGTGAATGGCGGTCCGCACTTTGGCCCTTCATGGTGGCGCGGTGATGCGCTCGTCACGGGTGAGTCACGCGGGAAGATCTACCGCACTAAACTCGTGAAAACGCCTGCGGGCTATGTGGCGCACAATCAAATCATCGCCTGTCTGAATCAACTCACGGTCGATCTCACGGTCACGCCGCGCGGCGATCTGCTCGTGGCCACGCATAGCGGCGAGCCTGACTGGGGCACTGGGCCTGCAGGCATGGGCCGCATTTTTTGCATCCACCAGAGTGACAAAGAAGTGCCGCTGCCGGTGATGGCTTACTCTTCTGCTGCCGACACCTTTGAGGTGAAATTTGATCGCCCGCTCACGCACGATTTCAGCGAGGCAAAGATCGAGCATGGGCGCTTCACCAAGCCTGGTGATCGCTTTGAAACAATGTGGCCGGGATACGAGGTCATCAAGCTCCAGCGCTCACTGCCCGTGACTTCTGTGATCATCAAAGAAGCCTACCGAACGGAAGATTTATTGCTCCGAGTCCAACCCCAAAGCGCGGTGGAAACCTTTGCCATGCAGCTCGGCACCGATCTCGATATTGAGGCCAGCTTGAATGGTGTTTCAGTCTGGCCTGGTGAGTTCGATGCGGCGTGGATGCCGCATCTCGATTGCCAAGTTTCTCGTGAGCTTCTCGGCAAACACATGCCACATCTGCACGCAGGCCATGAGACGACACTGAGCACTCGTCTTGATCTTTGGAGCTTACTCCAGCCGGCCATTCAGCCTGGAGCCGCACTCGATTACGAACCCGAGCTGGAAGAAGTCACGGTCTGGATTTCAAACTCAACCACGCCTTTCACAGCACTGATCGGTGGTATTAAAAACGCATCGCAGCTCGGCCAGATCACGCATGACGTCATGCACACATTCACGCCGCAGCGGAACGCGCCGCTCGATCTGCAAATCACTTTCAAGGCAGATGAAATGCCCGACTTCCGTATCAGCTACCGCACGAAACGTGACACCACGCGAGATCGCGCTTTGCCACTGCGACGCTTCTTGCTGCCATGGGCTAGGCCGGAGGAGACGCTGACTATCTCGACATTACCCCGCCCTGAAATCCAAGGCGGTAACTGGCAGCATGGCCGCGAGCTTTTTTACAGTGACAAAGCCCTCTGCTCCAAGTGCCACGCGGTGCGCGGAAATGGCGGCAAGATCGGCCCAGATCTGAGCAATCTCACCAGCCGCGACTACACCAGTGTGAAGCGCGACATTCATGATCCGAATGCCACGCTGAACCCTGAATACCTCACACAAGAAGTCACGCTGAAGGATGGGCGGCAGTTCTCCGCCGTGATGCGTGATGATTCTGGCGAGGTCGTTCTCGGACTCGGTGCTGGTGTGGAGATGCGAATGAAGCGTGATGAAATTGCCACGCAAAAAGCTCTCAAAGCTTCCCTCATGATTCCGAATCTCGACGAAGTGCTGGGCGAGTCCGACTTCCGTGATTTGATGGCTTACCTGCTCACGGAGCCGCCGCTGATGCAGGTTTACAATGAGCACGCAGCCCCAGTGAAACGGTCGCGAGCTGAGATCGATGCTGTCATGGCGAATGCCGCGCCTGTGGGTGAGGTCAAGGCTTTGAAAATCATTTTGGTAAGTGGAAAGAAGGATCATGGCACGGGTGAGCATGACTACCCGCGCTGGCGTCAGACTTGGGCGCGGCTTTTCTCATTGGCTGAAAAGGTCAGCGTGGATCTGGCGGATGAATGGCCGAGTGAGGAACAATGGCAGACGGCAGATGCGGTGGTCTTTAATCGGCGCGGCACATGGGATGAAATGAAGGCGCGTGAGTTTGATGCATTCCTCGCGCGCGGCGGCGGTGCCACGTTCATTCATTGGTCACTGGCTGGCGGCGCGAAGGAACCGACGGAGAGCCTGGCAAAGCGTCTGGGGCTGGCTTCACAAAATGGACTGACCAAGTTCCGCCACGGCATGGTGGAGCTGACGCTGGAAGCCGCGCACCCCATCGCGCGCGGCTTCAGTCAGGTGAGTTTTAATGATGAGATGTATTGGAATCTCGTCGGCGCTGCACCCGCTTCTATCTTGGCCACTGCAGCGGAGGCAGGCATGCAGCACCCTCATGCGTGGACGCAGGAGACGCCGCAGGGAGGCCGCATCTTTGTGACGCTAGGCGGGCACTACAGCAGCGTGTTTGATGACGCGCTGTTCCGCGTTCTGCTTCTGCGCGGCATCGCATGGAGCACGAAGTCGTCGGTCGATCGCTTCAACTTACTTGTGGAGGCTGGGCTGGAGTAGTTTGGCCTTGCGCGTCTGCGAGGATGCAGAGATACCTCAAGCCGAGTATGCCCATCTCATTTTTTGCCCTTTCCCCACTCCTCGCGGCTGCTGCGCCTGCTGCCACTGGCCTTGCACGGCTGTGGGAGTTCTTGGCTATCGGCGGCGGCGTGATGCTTTTCATCGTGCTGTGCTCCTTCCTCGCCGTCACGGTGATGATCTCAGCATGGATGCGGCTTCGCGAAAATTTGGTGCTGCCGGCCAGCGTCGCTAGTCAGTTGCGCTCTCTGCCAAACTACGCCGCGAAGGGTGACATCAAGCCGCTGCAGGAGTTCCTGGATCGTGACGGTTCCTTGTTATCGAAGCTCGGCGCGCTGGCGATCAGCGGCACCTTTTCCTCACGTCAGGAGTGTGTGGATACACTCACAGCGAGGGCCAAAGAAGAGCTGCATCACTTGGAGCGAGGCATCCCGCTGCTTGAGGTCATGGTGACGGTGGCACCACTGCTCGGACTGCTCGGCACGACGGTGGGACTCGTGGGCATGTTCTCTGCTTTTGGCAGTGCCGAGGGACCCGACACCGCAGCCGTGGCGCATGAGATCGGCGTGGCACTGCGCTGCACGATTGCAGGTCTCTTTGTCGCGGTGCCATCCGTGCTGGCACACACTTATTTTGTTCGGCGTCTCGACAGTGTCGCCGTCCGTCTGGAGTCCATTTTGCATGAGACGATCCAGACATTCTTTGCCCACTTCGAGGTGCAGCGTCCCTCATCGCCTGATCGCGCCTGATGCATCTGAACCTTCGTCCTAAACGCCGCCCAGTGCCCGCGATTCCTATCGTGTCGCTGATCGACATCATGCTGATCCTGCTGATCTTCTTTGTCGCGACGACGACGTTTCGTGAAAAGAAAGTGCAGATGAAGATCAACCTGCCTGAGTCGAAAAGCATGGGCAGTGCGGAGTCGAGTCCCGAGGTGCGCAAGTCGATCACGCTGACCAAAACCAAGGAGCTTTTTCTGGATGGAAATCCGGTAGAGATCGAGAAGCTCGCCGAGTCACTCATGAAGATGAAGGCAGCCAATCCCAGCCTGAAACTCGAACTCGAAGCTGACACTGACACGGCACTCGGCGTGCTCATGAAAGTATGGGACGGCCTGCGCGCCGCCGGCTTCTCCATCAATGACGTTCCCGCGCGCATCCAACGCAGTGAAGGTAAATAAACAATTCATCCCATGGTCCTCAAAATCGTCCGTCATCCAGATCCCGTCCTACGCGCGAAATGCCGTGCCATCACTGAAGTCACACCTGCGATCCGCCAGCTTGCCGCTGATATGATCGAGACCATGCGGTCCGCGAATGGCGTGGGACTCGCGGCCCCTCAAGTAGCCGTCGATCAGCAGCTCGCGGTCATTGATGTGTCGCACAATCCGCAGTGCCTGACTTTCCTCCGCATCAATGGTCAGCGTGCGGACATGGTAGCCAACATGCCCGTCATTTTTTTGAATCCGACGCTCGAACTGGGCAAAGATAAAGACGTGGATGAAGAAGGCTGTCTGAGCTTCCCTCGACTGCGCGGCGACATTCGCCGTAGCGAGCAGGTAAAGGTCACTTTCCAGACTCTCGAAGGCGAAACGCAGACCTGGGAAATGGACGGGCTACTGGCGCGTGCTTTTCAACATGAGATCGATCACCTCAATGGCATCCTTTTCATCGACCGCCTTTCCGCTGTCGCCAAAGTTGGCCTCAAGCGCAAGCTAGCGCGGCTCATGGAGGAATGGGAAGAAGACGATTGAGCCGTGAACGCTGTCAACACACCGCATCCGCTGCTGCCCGAGATCGCTAGACACTATGAGGCGGCAGAACTTGGCGCGTTTGGTCAGGAGCGTGGTCCTGCGTTTTATGAGATGTGTCATTTGTATGCGCAGTCGCTGTGGTGCGCAGGCTACCCGGCTAAGTGCATCTTGCTGCTGAATCGCGCGCTGTCCTGCACGCTGTCCTGCACGCTGTCAGCCACGGAGCCCATCATGCGGCGCTGGCCCCTGCCCTATCAGGCATTGGCGTGGCTCATGATTCACCGACCTGCCGAGCAGTTTATCGGTAATCCGCGGCGCCACTGGCAGCACCTAGCGACTCGCATGGTCGAGCCGAACAAAGAGTTACGAACTTGGCGTGCCTGGGCCTGTTGGTATCTCGCTAAAGAGATTCTGCCTGAGGCATCTTTTCCTGCGGATCTGAAGCAGATTCGTGAAGAAGGCGTGTGCGAGCCAACTCATGCCGACATCCTTGAGTGTCTCGCCGCGCTTTCGCCGGCGGATGATGTGACGCGCTGGCAGGAGGCCTTGGATTGGAGCCGCGAGCAGCTCGGTAAATCGGTTCGTAATAGCGTCATCGCGCGCGTCCGCCGCATCGCTGCTGACGAGTTGCCACTGGTGCAGAAGCTCGCCCACCGCATCTGGCCGCAGTGCTATCCCGGCATCATCACGGCAAAGCAGATCGACTACATGCTCTCGATTTGGTATCAACCCGATGCCATGGCGCGTGAGATGGAGCATCGCGGTGTGTGGTATGCGCTGATTGAGGCCGCTGCGTATGGGGCCGTCGGTTATGTATCCTTCGAGCGCTATCCGGGCACCGACATCTGCTTCATCAACAAGCTCTATTTGCTCACCGAAATGCATGGTCTCGGTCTAGGTGCTGCGGCCTTGCAGTGGACGGCTGCGCGAGCCAAAGAGATGAGTTGTCACCGCCTCCAACTGCGCGTGAACCGAGCCAACATCACCGCCATCCGCGCGTATCAGCGTGCCGGGTTTACATTCGTCGAAGACATCTGCACGGACATCGGCAGTGGCTTTGTCATGGACGACTACCGGATGGAAAAAGTGCTCAAGCCAGTGGTCAGCTAGACCTTCTTTTTTCCGAGTCCGACGAAGAAAAGGATCGACGCGGCAGCAAGCATGGAGCAGCAGAGGTAATACAACCCGCCGACAAAGGAGCCGGTGATCTTCTCGACAGTGCCGAGCACGTTTGGACCGAGGAAGCCGCCGAGATTACCGATAGAGTTGATGAGGCCAATGCTGCCCGCAGCCGCTGATTCGGTGAGGAACAGGCTGGGCAGAGCCCAGAAAGCCGGCATGTAGCTCTTGAAGCCTGCGAAGGCGAGCATCAGACACACCATCGTCAGCGGCAAATTGCCCTGTGTCTGCGGCATCAGACCCAGCGCCGCGGAGCCCATGACGATAGGCAGTACAGCGTGCCAGCGGCGCTCTTTAAAATGATCTGAACTCCAGCCCGCGATGAGCTGACCGCACATGGCCACAAAGGGAGGCAGCATGATCAGCCAGGTGAGCTTGCTCATGTCCATGTCATACCAGGATTTCAAAATGCTCGGCATGAAAAACTCGATGCCGTAGCTGCCAGTGACCGTGCAAAAGTAAGCCATCGCGAGCAGCAGGACCTTCGGGTGGCGGAGAGCCTCGATCACCGTCATACGCTTGCCTTTGCGTGTCTCAGCCCGCTCGCGTTCCAGTTCCGACTCCAATGCCTCAGCTTCTTCGGCGGTCAGCCATTTTGCATGCTTGGGTCGGTCCACGAGCCAGATGTAAACCAGCACGCCCAGCACCACCGCTGGCAGTGCCCAAAACACATACACCCACTGCCAGCCCACCATGCCGAGCACGGGTGGGTTCTCTGGGCCATGACCAACGGCGAGCAGCCAGTTGGAAATCTTCGGACTAATGATCTGCGCAAACGGCGTCGCTATCAAGAATGTAGCCAGCGCGCGAGCTCGATCCCGGCTCGGGAACCAGTGGGTCAGATACACAACCACACCGGGGAAGAAGCCCGCCTCGGCCAGACCAAGTAGAAAACGAACCGTAGCAAACCGAAAAATAGTGTCACGATGAGGACTCTCTGCCATCGACACTATACTGGTCGCCCACTCTGAGAGCCAACCGATTGGGACGTGCGCCAGCAGAGAGCATACAACTTTTGTCACTCCCATGACGACCCATGATAGTTGACTCAAGACTGGTATGTCATATTGGACAAATCCTGTCAAACCCGCCATAAGCCCCCAAGTGATCATGATGCGGCAGATCCATTTGCGTGCGCTCCAGCGTTCCACCATCAGCGTGCCTGGAATCTCCAGCAGGAAGTAGCCGAGAAAGAAAATGCCCGCGCCGAAGCCGATGACAGCATTGTCGAAGCCGGGCAAATCGCGCGTCATCGTCAATTTCGCCACGGCCACATTCTGGCGGTCTACATAGGCGATCATGTAGCTCACGAAGAGCAACGGTAGCAGACGCCAGTACGCTTTGGAGCGGGCGCGGTCGAGTGGGGAGGGAGTGTCGGCAGCCATGGTCAGGAAGGCGCGATGCTAGCGACCCGTTTAGCGAACACCAGATAAATACTTCAGACTTCACTTTGGCAGATGAAACCTCATGCAAAGCTTTCCGCATGAGGCATGATCGACGCACCAAGCACGCTTTATGTCCGCTCCCTCAGACACACCGCTCTACACCGGCAGCCTGTTACTCGCCGCTCCCTCCATGCGTGACCCGAATTTTTCGCGCACGGTCATTTTTATGGCAGCACACACGTTGCAGGAGGGTGCCTTTGGCTATGTGCTAAATCGCCCGCTAGAACAGCGCGTAGCGGATCTGCTGCCAGATCAGGATTTGGGTGGGCTGGGTGATGTACCTGTTTTCATCGGCGGGCCGGTGGCCACAGACAAACTGGCCTTTGCCTCCCTGCACTGGAACCGACAGAAGAGCACCTTGCGCTGTCAGACGCATCTCTCCGTGTCCGATGCGCTTCACGAGATAAGTCTCGGTCATGATGTGCGCGGTTTTGTCGGTTACACTGGCTGGTCAGAAGGTCAGCTTGAAAAGGAAGTGCAGCATCGCTCATGGATCATCACCGCTGCTCGAAAAACCATTCTCACCACCGAACCACCAACTGCAATGTGGACAAGTGTCATGGAAGAGATGGGTCCGCTGTACCAACTCATGGCGCACATCCCAAATAAGGTGCAGCTCAACTAAGGCTGCACCTTAGCCTAACGTAAAGCAGCCTCAATACCGACGCAGTGATGTGTCCGCAGGCTGACGCGTGCCGTCTTTCTCTGGGAAATCCATGGTGTAATGCAAGCCACGACTCTCGTGACGACGGATGGCGCACTCGACGATCAGGGAAGCGATCTCTACAAGATTGCGCAGCTCTAACAGCTCGCTGGTGATGCGGAAGTTCCAGTAAAACTCCTGCACTTCGCGCTTCAAATTCCTCAGACGTGCGGCGGCGCGTTGCAGGCGCTTCGTGGTGCGGACGATGGAAACGTAATCCCACATCAGGCGGCGGATCTCATCCCAGTTGTGGTAGATGACGACGAGTTCGTCATTGTCCACAGCCACGCCACTCTGCCATGGCGGCACGATGTAAACTTGTTCGGATTCTTTGCCGATGGGCATCTTCCGCAGCATGTGCTCCACAGCGCGGTGAGAGACGACGAGGCACTCGAGCAATGAATTGCTGGCGAGACGATTCGCGCCATGCAGCCCCGTGCAGCCGACCTCACCGACTGCGCAGAGACCACGGATGCGTGTGGCTCCATTCACGTCCGTGACGACTCCACCGCACTGATAATGCGCGGCCGGCACGACCGGGATGGGCTGCTTTGTGATGTCGATATCGACTTCCAAGCAAGCTTTGTGAATGTTCGGGAAGTGGCTGAGAATAAAGTCCGCAGGCCGGTGTGAGATGTCGAGATAGACACAAGGACCACCCGTGCGCTTGATCTCATGGTCGATGGCACGCGCCACGATGTCACGCGGCGCGAGTGAGCCGCGCTTGTCGTAGTTCTGCATGAACTCTTTTCCATCCGCGCCGATGAGCCGCGCCCCTTCGCCACGCATCGCCTCGGTGATGAGGAAGGAGCGCTTTTCGGGATGATAGAGACAGGTCGGGTGAAATTGGATGAACTCCATGTTTGCCACGCTAGCTCCGGCACGCCAAGCCAGCGCCACGCCATCGCCAGTGGCGACTCGGGGATTCGTCGTGTAAAGATAGACGCGACCGCAGCCACCCGTGGCGAGCACGACGCGGTCTGAGCGGAAGGTCAGCACTTCCTGCGTATTTTCATTCAGCGCATAAAGGCCAAGCACGCGGTCCTCAGAAACGAAGCCGAGCTTGCCTGTCGTGATGAGATCGACGGCGAAGTGATTTTCATAAAGCGTGATGTT
Source organism: uncultured Prosthecobacter sp. (assembly GCA_964583255.1). Taxonomy (GTDB): domain Bacteria; phylum Verrucomicrobiota; class Verrucomicrobiia; order Verrucomicrobiales; family Verrucomicrobiaceae; genus Prosthecobacter. The sequence goes on along the minus strand of CAZOVY010000076.1, from coordinate 12,810 downwards.
TGGCCGCTCACGCACAGCAGCCAGTAACTTCTCCGTCAATTCCCGGCCGGTGGCGTCGGCTGCATGAAGCACACGCCGCTGCGAGTGACCGCCTTCCCTGGTCAAATCAAACTCCAGATGCCCATCCTCAGCCGCACGCTGATCAAAGTGGACGCCCCACTTCACCAGCTCGGCGATGCGGTCTGGCCCCTCGCTGACGATGGTGCGCACGGCTGCTTCATTGCACAAACCCGCCCCGGCGATGAGCGTATCACTCACATGCTGCTCGATGCTGTCCTGCTCGCTAGTCACGCAGGCGATTCCGCCCTGCGCCCAGTTTGAGTTGGAGTCCAGCGCTCCACGCTTCGTGATGATGGCCACGCGACCATGTTCACTGGCATGGAGGGCAGCGCTGAGGCCAGCGGCACCGCTGCCGACGATGATGAAGTCGTAGTCAATCATGAGATAAGAAGACGAAATTAGAACAGAATGAGCCGGAGCATATCTAAAATGTGTGATCGCTCGTAGGCTCTTGACGCCGCAAGCCGTCGCGTGCGACATTCCAGCAACCCCCATGGCCCGTACATCCACCGTCACCCTCTGTTCATTCTGCGGCAAAAGCCATGCGGAGGTGCGGAAACTCATCGCCGGCCCTGGCGTGTATATTTGCGACAACTGCATCGGCGTCTGCAAAGGCATCCTCGATAAGGAATCAGCTCTGGAGACCAACCAGACACAGGGCATGATCGTGCCGCGCCCAGCCGACATTGCGGCCATCCTCGATGAGCATGTCATCGGTCAGGCACAGGCAAAGAAGGTGCTCAGTGTCGCTGTCCACAATCACTACAAGCGCATCCTGCACAGTCAGCAGCAGTCTTTGAAAAAAGACAGCCCGCGCAAGATGAATGACCCGAATGATGTCGAGATCGAAAAGAGCAATGTGCTGCTTCTTGGGCCGACGGGTTGCGGAAAAACGCTACTCGCCCGCACGCTGGCCAAAATCATTAACGTTCCTTTCAGCATCGCTGATGCCACCACCCTCACGGAGGCTGGTTACGTCGGGGAGGATGTCGAAAACATCATTCTACGACTGCTTCAGGCCGCCGACTTCGACGTCGCACGAGCCGAGATCGGCATCATCTACATCGACGAGATCGATAAGATTGGTCGCACGACAGGGAATGTCAGCATCACCCGAGATGTCTCAGGCGAAGGAGTGCAGCAGGCGCTTCTTAAAATCATCGAAGGCACCGTGTGCAACGTGCCACCTCAGGGTGGCCGCAAGCATCCGCAGCAGGAGTACATTCAGGTCAATACCGAGAACATTCTCTTCATTTGTGGCGGCGCTTTTGTCGGGCTGGATCAGATCATCAAGCGCCGCAAAGGCGGACAGACACTTGGCTTTAACAATCCGGCCAGGGAGGCCGTCACGACCAAAGAGGATGTTGCACTGGATGTGGAGCCAAAGGATCTGCTCAGCTATGGATTGATCCCCGAATTCGTCGGACGTCTGCCCGTCATTTGTGCGCTCCGCGAGCTCACCGAATTGGAACTCGTGCGGATTCTCACCGAGCCGAAAAACGCCCTGCTCAAGCAATACGCCAAGCTGCTAGGCATGGAAGGAGTGGACCTCTCCGTGAACAAAGAAGGCCTGCTTGCCATGGCTCGCGAAGCTGCCCAACGCGGCACTGGCGCACGCGGCCTGCGCAGCATCTTTGAGCGCATCATGCTCGACGTGATGTATGACGTGCCGAGCCGTATGGATGTGCGCTCAGTCTCCATCAACGAAGCCGTCGTCAAAGGTGAGCGCGCGCCGATCCTCAAGAAACGGATCGAGCGCAATGCAGCGTAAAGCTTCAGTTCAAATAGCGGAACTCAGCACTCGCGATGAGGGACTGACAGAAGGCGGATAGAGCAGCCAACTGCGCTTTGTCTTTAGCCTCCTTGGTGCTCTTTCCTTCGGCTGCTTGCTGCGGGAAACGGGACCAGAAGCTACGGATCGCCGACATTTCAGGCTCTGTTGGAGAGCGGGCAAAGGCAAGTTGGTAAGCATAGGTCAGTCGCTCGCTCGGAGTGCCTTCATACTTGGCGATTCGTTGTGCAAAGGCATCTGCCGAGCCGATCGCTTGCTGATTGTTCATCAAGAATAAGCTCTGACTCGGCACGTTCGTCGAGTCACGCTCACCATTCACGAGGCTGGCATCTGGGAAGTCGAAGACGCTGAGCACCTCAGGGATTTGATCGCGCACGATGGGTAGATAGACGCTGCGATAGGTCACGGGCTTTGAGATCACTTCACGAAACAGGCTGATCATCCCCTCACGACCCTCACCTGCACGCGCGACGGGTGATCCATCAATCGGATACAGATTCAGCGCGCCAGCGACGGCGAGCATGGAGTCACGGATGGCCTCCGCATCCAGGCGGCGCTGGCTCATGCGCCAATGCATTTTGTTATCAGGATCGGCGGCATAGTTTTGCGTATCGTAGTTGGAGCCCATTTGATAAACGCGGCTCAGCATGATCGTGCGGATCAGTTGCTTTACGGACCAGTCCTTATCCATGAAAGTCAGCGCCAAATGATCCAGTAACTCGGGGTGTGACGGCTTCATACCCATGACGCCAAAATTATCAGGCGTGGCAACGAGGCCACTGCCCATGAGCTTGAGCCAAATACGATTCGCCATCACACGCGCAGTCAGCGGATTGTCCTTGGAGGCGATGAAGTAAGCCAAATCAAGACGGCCACTTCCTTCACTAATGTTCCGGGGTTCATCCTTTGCACACAGCACCTCGACAAGGCCGCGTGGCACAATGTCACCTGCCTGCTTGATGTCACCACGCACGAGTAGCGAACTGTTGATCGGGCGATCACGATCCAGCAGGCCCATGGCAAGCGTGCGTGGTGTGCCATCGCTATAAAACAAATCGAGGTCGGCTTTGACCGACTCCGCACGATCAAAAGAGCTGCGAATGCGCAGGAAATTTGATGCATTCTGCGAATCACGCTGGTTGGCACTCATACCACGAACTTGATCTCGGATATTTGCTGCCATGAGCGCCGCTTCGTCGTGTTTTTTCTTCAGTTCCGCATACTCAGAACCTGAGATCGCCGCGAGTGCAGAGGTCGCAGAGGCCTCGCGATCCAGCTCGATCAGACTACTCGTATTCGCGTTCTGCAACTGACTGTAGGTTCCAAAAAGCGTCTCACTGCTCAGAAAGATTCCCGCGAGCGCATAGTAGTCGCGTTGAGTCACGGGATCGAATTTGTGATCGTGGCAACGCGCACAGGCCAGTGTCAGGCCGAGCATGGATTGCGACATCGCATCGATCTGCTCATCCACCAGATCCATGGCGAATTGGCGCTTGTCGCGATTGTTGTGGCCTTTCGAGCCGATTGCCAAAAAGCCCGTGGCCACAATTTTCTGAGCCTGATCGCGCTTGCTGTCGAATTTCATCAGATCACCCGCGATCTGCTCTTTGAGAAACTGATCGTAAGGCTTATCGCGATTGAAGGCGTCGATCACATAATCTCGATAACGCCAAGCGTGCGGATAGAGCACGTTTACATCCTTGCCGCTGCTTTCACCATAGCGCGCCACATCCAACCAATGACGGCCCCAGCGCTCACCGAAACGTTGAGAGTCGAGATACACGTCAATGACACGTTTCACCGCTTCCGGCGTAGTGTCAGCGATAAATGCCTTCACTTCGTCAGGCGTCGGCGGTAGGCCAGTAAGATCAAAAGCGATCCTCCGAATCAGAGTAGCTCGGTCAGCGTCTTTCACGGGCTTCAGGCGCTGCTTCTCCATTCCAGCCAGGATGAAAGTGTCGATGTCAGACTTTGCCCAGCCTTCGGTTTTCACTGCAGGCGGCGCTTGATGCACGGGCTTCTGAAATGACCAGTGCTTGCGGCCTTCATCCATGTTGATCTCGCGCCGACCACCCGTCGCATTCGCCACTTTTTGTTCGCGCGGATCGGGAGCGCCCATCTCGATCCATTTCTTGAAATTGGCCAGCACCTCATCAGAGAGCTTTTTCTTGGGCGGCATCTGCATGTCATCGTTCTGCCAGGAAATCGCCTCGTAGATGGAGCTCTCCGAGAGATTTCCCGGCGTCACGCCTGCATGACCAGACTCACCACCGATGACCACGCCATGCTTGGTATCCAGCGTTAGGCCACCTTTGATCTTCTCCGACTCGGATGAGTGGCATTTGTAGCAGTGCTCCACGAGCACTGGGCGGATGTTCTTCTCAAAGAAGTTCAACTGATCCGCCGAAATGCCCGCATGGGCATTCGTGGTTGTGTCTTCAGCCGACAAGGCGGCAAGAGGCAGAAGCAGCAGGGTAAAGAGAGCCTTCATTTTCATCAGGTGTTGGGAACGCCTGCTGAAACTCTGCCGCTTTGAAAAGGTTTCGCTCCGACTGTCGAACGAGCGCCTTACTTCAGCTTCCAAAGCTTTTTATCACTGCGGACGAACACGGCCCCATCACTGATGGCTGGGGTGCAGAGAAGGGTATCTTTCAACTCCACGGTGTGGACGACTGCCCCCTCCTTCGCAGTGGTGTCGATGACTTGAAAATCACCGCGTTCGCTGACGATGTAGATGTATTGGCCAGCTGCGACGGGGGAGCCGCTGAGCGGCCCCTTGAGGCGTAACTTCCAGGCTTCGTCACCATTTGTGATGTTGGCTTTGATCAGCACGCCCGTGCCATTGAGAACATAGATCGCATCATTCAATACGAGTGGGCTGCCGGTGCCGGGCTTCAACCCTTCCGCGCGCCAGAGCTGCGAAGCCGAACCCTTTTCAGGCGACAGCGCGGTGACGCCGTTGGAGGGAACATAGATCGCGTTTTTTGTCACGGCGGAGCTTGGGGTCGTGCTCGCGCCATCCGTGTAGTCCCACTCGATCTCGCCCGTCCTTGGATTCACGCCAGTCAATCCTTTGCTGGATTGCAGAGCCACGACGTTTTGGTAAACCACAGCGCTGGTCCAGTTTGCGGCTTTCGGGCGCTCCTTCTTCCAGCGGTTCTTACCCGTAGCCACATCAATGCCGACCGCGATGGATTCGCTGTCGTTCTCACTCTGCACGACCAGCGTATCACCGACCACGACGGGTGATGATGACATGCCGAGGCTGTTGCTGGCATTCGAGTAATCATAAGTTAGCCCACGCAGCCAAAGCAAATTACCCGCGAGGTCGAAGGCAAAGAGGTCATTGGACGAATACAGCGCGAACACACGCTCGCCATCGCTGCAAGGCGTCGGTGCTGCGACGCAGGTTTTGTTGTGCGACATCGTGCGCCCCGTGGCCTTCATCACACGTTCCCAGATTTTCTTACCATCCGCAGCGCTGAAGCAAAACACATGCAGGTTCGATTGATCCGGCCCACTGGAGCAGGTGATAAAAATCTTGTCTCCCACCACAATCGGACTGCTCAACCCACGACCGGGGAGATCGACACTCCAGTCGATGTTCACCTTCGGTCCGGGTGCAGTGGCTTCGGTGGAAACCGCACTGGCATTCGGGCCGCGGAACTGAGGCCAGTCAGCGGAGAATGACGAATGTAGTAGTGCAAATGTGGAAAGGAGGGTGAGGGAGCGCTTCATGAAAAAGAGAAATTGAAAGATTACTTGGCAGAAAGGATCGCCGTGCCGGTGGCATCGCAAAGGCGGAGTTGGAATTGCCACTCGACGGTCCAAGACTCGGTCTGCTCGTTTTGGCAGCACTTCACGAGGATCGCGTTTTTGCCCTTCTTGAGTTTCACGGGGAGCTTGTATTGATCGAGCTTGGCTCCGCGATGGTATTCGTCGCGGGCGAAGAGGAGTTCGCCATTGAGCCAGACTTTCCAGCCGTCTTTGCAACCGAGGCGGATCTGGGCGTCGCGCGCTTCGGCGGATTCAAACTCGGTGTAGGCGTAGCCGGTGACTTCCTTGAGCATGGTGAAGGGCTTGTTTAAGTCGATCTGGCCATAGTCGTCGGCGCTGGTGAAGTCGATCCATTTGGCGTCAGCGTTTTTGCCGGGATAGGTGGCGTCGAGCTTGATCTCTTTTTCCGGCGGGAACTCGGTGTTGAAGCCTTTGCGCTCCACATTGGTGAAGGGGGCAATCAGCTTCCAGTTCATGAGGAAACCAAAATGCTTGGGTAGATCGACGGGCTTGCCGAGACCTTTGAGTTTCTTCGCGAGGTCTTTGATCTGGTCCTCGTCACGAGCGCTGTTCATGGCCTTGAGATAAGCATTGGTGGCCTCGTCTTTGCGACCCTGGGCGAGATCTTCATCACCGGCTTGCAGCAGCTTGGCCACAGGATGGCGGCGCAGTTCGCTGCTGGGGTCTTCGAGTAATGAAGGCGTGATTTTTTCTGCCAGCTCAGGCTGTGCGCGCTGGATGATGTCATAGGCGACGACGCGCGGAGCTGGGCTGTTTTTCGTGTCGGATAAAAATGCCTGCACGGCTTCGATCGGCAGCTTCTTTGCCGCGATGGCCTGATCGGCGATGACACCTACAGCGGCTCTCAACCAGTTCTCAGCAAGCGGGTTTGCGCCATTCATTCCGGCGAGTACTTCAGGCAGCGTTGCGGGATCGGCCTGCGTAAGTTTTTGCCAGGCACTGGTGGCCTTTTCATTGCCCGTGCCTTCACGATCCACTGCGCGGATGTCGGCGAGCGGTCCGCTGAGACTGGCGGCAGCGAGATGGGAGGAATAGGAGGCGATGAGTCCGATGGGAGCGATCAGACTGAGAAGATGGGCTTTCATGCGTGGCGGATGCTTTCACAAATTACGCACGCAGCCAAGCTACAGTTTCGGCTTGTTATAGCGTTGTCTTTAGCCCGACGATCTTGGCGAGCTTCTTCTGCCTTCCATCAAAGGTCAGGAATTCCTTGGCCGACAGATGCTTCGCCGTGGCGACATGCATGATGTCGAGAGTGCGATTGCCACTGAGCATGGTGTGTGTCTGCGAAAGATGCTCTGCCATGCGCAGTACAGCATCGTGATCGGCGGGGATGATCTGAACCGCCCTAGTGGCGATGTCGATGTCCCACTTGGTCAGCATCGCCGCAGCTTCAGCGGCAGGGTAGCCCTTGCGCTTATCCTGATCGTAAAGCCAGACCTGGAGGCGGATGGCTTGCTTAAACTCGAATTCCAGGAGCTTGGTGACCAGCAGAGGCTACTTCATTGAGCGACGCTTCTGCAAGGCCTCTTCGGTATTGTCTTGGTCACGATAGTGGGCGCACAGAAAACTGGTGTCCAGGTAGATTTCCAGGTTCATGGCTCGCCAGTCTCAAAGGCACGCATTTCTTCCACTTCTTCCCGACTGAAGACACGACCCTTCCAGACAGATTTAAGCCAAGCACGGTGAGCTTCTGAATCCCATTTTGGGGCAGCTTTCTTTTCGAGCGGCTTTGGAAAAGTCAAAGTCGCTAAAGGCTTGTTATGTTTCGTGATTTGGATCTCTTCGCCACTGCGCAGCCAAGCTTCGATCTTGGGGAAGTCGTAGCGGAGGTCACGGACAGTGGCGGTTTTCATGATGGGCAGAGTGTCACAAATTTGTGGTGAACTGTCCAGTCGGTTTTCCTCTGACACTCTGCCTTGCGCCTGAGGCTTGGCGTTCGTATGCCCTCGTGACCCCATGCTTCCATCCATCAACAGCCTCAAACTTCCCGACATCTGGCAGCACCAGGCGGTGAACTACTTGCGCGCGGGTGCAGACGTGGTGGTGAGCGCTCCGACGGGCGCGGGTAAGACGTACATCTTTGAACTGCTGCATCAGTCACGCTCGCTCCAAGGGCAGGCGGTTTACACAGTGCCGACGCGGGCGCTGGCAAATGACAAGTATGCGGAGTGGAAGGAAGCAAAATGGGATGTGGGCATCGCCACGGGTGATGTGTCGGAGAATGTCAGCGCGCCTGTGCTGGTGGCCACGCTGGAGACTCAGCTCGAACGAATGGTGCGCGGTGATGGGCCGACGCTGCTGGTCATTGATGAGTATCAAATGATCGCTGACTCGGCACGCGGGAGTCACTATGAAGCGGCCATCGCACTGGCACCCAAAGGCACACGATTACTGCTGCTCAGCGGCTCGGTGGCGAACCCTGAAGACATCGTGACCTGGCTGCGCAGGCTCGGGCGCACGGCGGAAGTGGTGATGACCAAAGAACGCCCCGTGCCCCTGGAGGAAGCACCTTGGGAAGCGCTACCACAACGCATGGCGCGCAGCTTTGAGCACTTTTGGCCTAAGTTTGCCGCAGCGGTGATGCTGGCTGACATGGCACCGATGCTAATCTTTTCGCCGCGACGTAAAGAGGCTGAATCCATCGCACGTCGTCTCGCCGCCGATCTGCCCCATGGCGAGTCTATGGAACTGACGCAGGAACAGCGCGCGGTGTGCGGCAAAGATCTCGCCACGCTGCTGGAAAAGCGAATCGCCTTTCATCACAGCGGCCTGTCGTATGCGGCACGCGCTGGCGTGATCGAGCCGCTGGCGAAAGCCGGGCAACTGCGTGTCATCGTAGCAACCATGGGACTGGCGGCAGGGATCAACTTCTCTGTGCGCAGCGTGCATGTCGCGGCTACGACGTATCACGATGGCAAGTCGGAGCAAAAACTCGCGCCTGATGATCTGCTGCAAATGTATGGTCGGGCTGGGCGGCGTGGTCTGGACGAGCGGGGCTACGTCATCACCTCACGTCAGAGTCCGACGCTAATGGATGCACGTGCAGCGCGCCTGCACCGCAGCACTTTGTTGGCATGGCCGATCTTCCTACGCGTGATGAAGCACGCTGCACAAACTGAACAGAATGCCTTTCGTGCAGCGGAAGATTTTGCCCAGCGGCTGTTTGCCAAAGAGCCGCCGCTACTTGGATTGGAAGCCAATGCGCCCGAGGGAAATCTGCCCCAGGAAGCCAAGGCGTTGTTTGGCCTGGAAGCGACTGAGAAACAGATCTTCAACTCCAAAGGTGAGTGGGAACGCCGCATGAATGCACCTGTGCAGCATCAGCCTTTGGGTGAAGCTTGGATCGCCGGACCGATCAAGATTGCACAGGCGCTGAGTATCCCAGGCTTTGTGGCGAAGTTCGCCCACGGCATCGGACGTGTGGGGAAGATCGAGAAGGATCGCTATGGCGTGGAGATCCCACTCGGCAGCACGCTGGAGGAGCATCCGGACAGCATTCGCCCAACTAAAAGTCTGCGTAAGTTGCTGAAGCTGACTCGACAGCAGGAAACAATCCCCGTCGAAGAGGTCGAGGTGCTGTATAGCGGCGCGCTGGCCGAGGCTTTGCATGGGAGTTATGAGAGTCATGCGGCTCATGGTAGTCATGGCCTTCCAGTGCTAACGCACACTCTTGCCAAAGAAGGACTCGTGTTCGCAGTCTTTGACCTCAGCGGTATCGGAGTGCAGGTGTATCGCGACACGCATGGCGTGCCGCTTTATGAGCCACTGGAGCGCACGCGGTTGGTGAAAAATGAAACAAGCGTGCATGATCAAGGCGTCACGATCACGACCACTGATCGTCAACCGCGCGTGGGTTCACCGATCCATGCCTGGCGCTCGCTCGGACTTATCGATGAAGACGGAGCGCCGACACGACGTGGTGAGATCTTCTCATTCTTCCAAGACGGCGAGGGCCTGGCCATTGCGGCAGCGCTTGAGGATGATGGCTACCATGTCGATGAACTGATTCCGCATCTCGCCAATCTACGTGCCGGGGTGAAATTTGATCTGCCTCTGGCCTGCGGCTCAGAGAAGCTAGGCTCCATTTGCCGAAACACGTATGGCTTCATCAATCACCACGGCTATCTCGAAAATGGCCTGCCCATCGACTACGGCGAAGGCGCAGCGGAACTGCTCGACACGCTCCTGCATCCTGAGAAAACCGAGTCACGAGAGATGCAGCATGACATCGCGGAGGGCGATATTTCGCGCGCCTATGTCGAGTGGCTCAGCCTGCTGCGTCACATCACTCATGCGCCTGCACATCCGTGGCGGCGATGGACTGCTCTACAGGAAGAAACAAAGCGTGTGCTCAAGCGTCATGACAAAACCATGCGGCACCTGTTTTACCTCGATCTGCCACCCCTGACGAACAAGCAGCGCCATGGCAAGCCACGGCATTACCTCATGGTGAAGAGTTGACGTTTTCGTCACAAAGCACAGTCGCGCATTGACATACGGCCCGTTCTCTCGCTATCACAAGGAAGTCACCCGCATGAACCTGCCCAACAAGCTCACCGTCTCCCGCCTGATTCTCACAGGGGCGTTCGTGGCTTGCTTTTACATCCCGTGGTCACAGGCCATGACGGCAGCACTACTGATCTTTTCAGTGGCCTCCATTACCGACTATTTGGATGGCAAAATCGCGCGTGATCGGAACCTCGTCACAAACTTTGGCAAGCTCTTCGATCCCCTCGCTGACAAGGTGCTCATTGCTGCTGCTTTCATCCTTCTTGTTGAGCGCACCGAGATGAAAGCCTGGATCGCCATCGCGATTTTAGCACGCGAGTTTTTCGTCACCGGCATCCGACTCATCGCCGCCAATCAGGGAGCTGTGCTAGCGGCAGAAAAATTAGGCAAGCACAAGATGGTCTGGCAGATCGTCACCGTGCTCTACTTCCTGCTCAGCGCAGCTTCAGCGGAGATGCTCTTTGGTTTCCTACGTCCGTGGCTGGAGCCTTCCCCTGCCCATTGGTGGGTTGGTGCATCTATCGTTGGTATCACCACGGCTCTGACCTTGGTCTCCGGGTTCAGCTATTTTTGGAAGAACAAGCATCTGTTTAATGATGCGTGAGTTTTAGGATTGAGTCGGAGACGGATGCTTGGCAGCATGGCAGCGAAATCATCACCACTATGTCCGCTGAATCCCAACTCACCGCTCTCGGTCTCACGCTTCCTCCGGCTCCACCCAAGGGTGGGGTTTACAAGCCCGTCGTCATCGTCGGCAATGTCGCCTACATCTCAGGGCATGGACCCTACCTCGCCGATGGCGGAATGATCCGCGGTCGTGTGGGTGAGGATCTGGATCTTGCTGAAGGCCACGCCGCAGCGCGACAGACGGGCTTGGCGCTACTTGCCACAATCAGAAAGGAACTCGGTAGCCTGGATCGCATCAAGCGTGTGGTGAAACTTCTCGGCATGGTGAACAGCACGCCCGAGTTCGCCGATCATCCCAAAGTGATCAATGGTTGCAGCGAGCTCTTTGCCCAAATCTGGGGTGAAGAGAACGGCGTCGGTGCCCGCAGTGCCGTGGGCATGGGTTCACTGCCTGGAAACATCGCCGTGGAGATCGAGGGGGTCTTTGAACTGGTGGAGTGAAGCCTGTGTTCATCGGCCTTGGCATCCTGTTCCTTCTTGGGTTTGCCTTACATCACACCCTGTTGACTCATCTTCGCTCGCATCATGAGACACTGTGGGAGTCTTTGGGTAAGCCGACACTGTTCATGAACAACAGTGCATCGAATAATCTCAGCACTCAAAAATTCATCTGGGCTAGTTCCTCACTGGCGATACCTGATCCAGATTTGAGACGTCTCATCCTGATGAGTCGAGTGCTTACCATCATCTTTGGAGGCTGGTTTGTGGCGACGGTGATACTCGGATTCACGGCAAGATGAAATTCACCCAAACAATCGGTGATAGTTCTCCCCGATCTGCTCCTTCATTTCCTCCATGGGAATCCCTCGAACTTGAGCTAGCAGCTCATAACTCACGCGTAGATTAGCCGGGTGATTGATTGGCTTGCCTTCATGCAGCAGCGGATGCGGATTCAGCTCGTCAGGTGGCCACATGTCGGGAGCGTCGGTTTCGGCGAGGAGTCGGTCGAGGGGGACAGCGCTGAAGACGGCGAGCTGCTGCACTTTGCGGGCGTGACCGAAGTAGGGTGAAAGCGAGAAGTAAGCACCCAGCTTCACGAAGCCAGGGATCATCTCAACCGGGCCGCCATAGGAGTGCAGCAGGAAGCCACGCTCGGGGAGCCGTAAGGTGCGGAGTTGCTCGTCAAGTAGGCCCCAAGCACGCAGGCAGTGAATGGAGGCAGGGCGGTGGAGATCAGTCGCGAGTTCGAGCTGCCAGCGAAAGCACTCGATCTGCGCGTCCATGTTTGGATTCTCGATCCAACGATCGAGTCCGATCTCACCGACAGGCGCGTTGGGGAAGGTCATCAAATAATCGCGCAGACGTCCCTGCCAGGCGGACGTGCGTTCTTTGACATACCATGGATGTAATCCAAACGATGGCCGAACCCAAGGATAAGCGCGAGCAAGCCGAGCCACATCTTCCCAGTCATCTTCGGTGGAACCATTCACGACAGATTCGCTCAGGCCGGTCTCCGGTAGCATCTGCATGATGGCCTCGCGCTCAGCATCGAGTCGGGAGTCTTGCAGGTGATTGTGTGCGTCGTAGAGCATGATCAAGGCGGTCTTTTTCGGACAATTCTTATATGATGGCAAATCTCTGACCAGGGATCGAAGTACTCACCATGGACGCCAATTTCCAAGCTTTCATTGGTGGGCGCTACACCCATGATCCCGATGCCGCAAACCGAGCCGTCGCCAGCATCAATGATCACCAAAATCCAAACGACAACCCATGAAAACAAAACTCACCACGCTCATCATCACCTCCTTGCTCGGCCTTAGCCTCAATGCTGCGGACGTGTAACCTTACCCGCTCAAAAACTGCCATGTCAGCGACAATAAGTCCGGAAAAATTGGCGGGGCGATCATTAAAGGGTGCATTGCTGCGAGGAACGAGCCAGCAAATGCCCCTGTGGTTGAACAAGCCCGGCTTTCGCTCTAGGACTTCCTTATGCGTTTTGTGTTGCGCGGTTGATGGCC
>CAZOVY010000075.1:0-30559 GCA_964583255.1 uncultured Prosthecobacter sp. | reverse complement strand
CGGGGAACTTGGCACCGTAACCAAAGGTGGTGCCAGTGGGTGATCCGGGGCCGATGTTCAGCGTGGCGGGCAGGTTGTCATAGTAGAACTCGGGATACTTGCCTGCGCCGTTGCGCCAGCCGTATTCGCCGCCGCTGACGACGTGATTGACGCGTGTGGGGCGATACCACGACGTGTTGAAATCGTACTCCATGTCGGCGTCATAGACGAACAGCTCGCCATCACGGTTCACGCCGCCGTCGAAGATGTTGCGGAAGCCGCTGGCGAAAATCTCAAAGGTCTTCCCATCTGGTGTGAAGCGATAGACGATGCCGCCAGGAGCCATGACATGGCGGTTGTGGCCGCGACCGTCGGGCATACGAGTGAGGAGATGATCATCGCCCCAAAGCTTCGCCACGGGCGATGTGGCTGGCGTTCCAGCGATGGGGCCGTCTTTGAGCACGGCGTTGTTGCCGCTGATGAGGTAGAGGCCTTTGCCATCCGGCGTTTTCAAAATGGCATGCACGCCGTGATCGCTGCTGGCCTCGAACTCACGCAGCATCTCGACTTTATCAGGCATGTCGTCGCTGTTGCTGTCGGTGATGCGGTAGAGGCCGCTGGGGATCTTTTTCTCGTAATCGTTCACGCCGACATACAGCGCACCGAAGGCAAAGAGCATGCCGTTCACGCCACGGATGTCGGTTGGCAGCTTTTGCACGTCAGCGGGCTTTAGCGGCTGGCTTGCGGCAGGTGCGGCGAAGCGGTAGAGGCCGCCGTACTGATCGCTGGCGTAGATGCGGCCTTTTTCGTCGGTGCAAAGGTTCACCCACGAACCTTGTTCACCACCGGGAACGGAGTAGAGCAGTTCCACTTTAAAATTCGGCAGCGTTTTGATGTTGCTCACTGGCGTGGCGACATTGGCACCAATGGCTGGACCCACCGCATCAGGGCGCTTCGCTTTTGCTTCACCTTTACCCTTAGCTTTGCCTTTTGCTTTTGGCTCACTTTTGGTGGGAGCAGCGGGTGGCTGGGCTTTAGCTTTTCCCTTTGCCTTACCAGCCGGTCCTTTGGCTTCAATGATCTGTGCATCGCTCGGGATGGCTGATTTTTCAAACGAAACTCCTGCGCCTTCCGGCAGCTCTTTGAGCATCACGTCTTTGATCTGCACATTCATCGCCGGACCGCGATGAATCTGGAAAGCGAGCAGACCTTCCATCGAACGTTTCGCCAACTCGAAGTCGAGCAGGTCGATAGTCACTTGGCCGTCGATCTTGTGGATCAAATGATTGCCCTGCGCGATGACGGTGTACTCGTGCCATTCGGCGATATCGATCTTCACCGGTTCATGCTCAGAGGCCAGCCAGCGCTTACCCTCGGGGTCGATCACGACGCCTTGACCGTTTTGACAGATGATGCCGCGTCCCTTTTCCTCATAGACCATCCCGTTATTTGGCGCAGCGGGGTGAATGTCACACTGGTAGCCGCCGATGGACCACTTGCCGTTCTCCGGCAGTTCCTTGCTGCGGTATTGGATGCCCGTGTTGTTGCCGCTTTGTTTGATCTTCGCTCTAAGCTCGAAGTTCTTCACCACGCCACCGCGCCAGATCAGAAACTGATTGTAGGCGAGTTGCTCTGGGCCGGTTGTCTTGCCCGTGATGCAGCCATCTTCCACACTCCACAGCTCCGGGTTGCCATCCCAACCGGCGAGGTCTTTGCCATTAAATAATGGTTTAAAACCATCCTGGGCAAAAGCCGGGGACAGCAAGAGCAGAGAGAGAAAGGCGAGTCGTTTCATGTTTGGAGGTGCACTTAAAACGTCTGCCTCTCACAAAAAATGCCAGCAAATTATGTGTCGAATTTCGCAATCACATTTAGCCGCCCTGACCCGCTGATAAATAATGAGGACCAAAACACAAGCCTCACATGATGAGGCGCGCCCTGCTCAGGTAAAAAGGTGAGGGGACCCAAATGCCCGGTTTTTTGAGTCAGTGAGGGCCGCGTGGTTCGTAACTTTGATCATGAAACTGCTGCTGATCATTCACGCTAGGTCGATCATAACCAGTTCCCTCATTCCCATGAAGACAAATAACTTCGCAGTCCTGCTTACTTCGGTAAGCCTACTCACGTCCTGCGCCGCGACGAAGATTTGCACTAAAGAACTCAAATCATCTGATTCCAAAGCTTTAGCCATTGTGAGCGCATCGCAAAAGGCCCATGGGTGCGATGCTTTCTCAAAGATCCGCGACCTGAGTGTGCGCTACGAGGGCCGATGGGCATCAATCGGGCCGCGCTTTCAGCCGATACTGGTGGACTCAAAATTCCGGGGTGGCTCCGAGGAAAGGCTGGTCCTTTCGCCCCGTCTCATGGCGCAGACCCACACCGGATCAGGGGGTATCAAAAATGTCCTCCGTCAGCCGGGAAAGATCGCCATTTCATACAACGGTGCGCCTTCCGATAACGCGGAAGCCAGTCACGCGGCGGCTCTGGTGGCAGACGCCTACACGATGTTTCTGCTCGGGCCGTTCTACTTTCGGCAAAACGGCACCGTCTTCGCTATGAATGGCGAATCCAAGGTCGATGACGAACTGTGTGACGAGGTGCTCGCCATCCTAAGGCCAGGCCTTGGAGTGGCTGCTGAAGATCGGGTGATCCTGTTCATCAGCCGTAGCGACAAACAACTTAAGCGAGTCCGCATGACGCTCAATGGGCTGGATAGCACTCGTGGAGCCGAGGTGGACGTGACCCTTCGCGCGCATCGCTCCATCGGTGGCGTTCTGTGGCCGACTGATTTTGATGAGCGTGTCCGCAGCCCCTTTGATCTCCATGCCCATCATTGGAACCTGTGCGGATTGGAGATCAATCGCGGGTTGAGCCTAGCAGATCTGAAGCTCAATCAATGGACAGCAAAATCAGCCAAGCCAACAGCCTCAATAGCTCAATAAGCAAAGTGGAAACAACTCAAGACTCACTCGCCGGCCTAGCTACAGGCGGCTTCATTGCCGATGCGCTGGCCATGCCTGTGCATTGGTATTATGACCGCTCGGCGTTACATCAAGACTACGGAATCGTGCGTGATTACATGGCGCCACGCTCCCAGCATTCAGGCAGCATTTTGTGGCGTTCTGAATACACGGCACTCAATGAGCGTGGTGACATCTTGCATGATCAGGCTCAATACTGGGGCCAGCGCGGCATTCACTATCACCAGTTCCTCAGGGCTGGTGAAAACACGCTGAACCTCCAGCTAGGCAAGGTACTCATGCAGTCACTCAGCGCTTGTGGCGGTTACGATGCTGACGACTACCTCACGCGCTACATCGACTTCATGACAACGCCTGGAAAGCATCGGGATACTTATGTCGAAGAGTGTCACCGGAAGTTTTTCACCGCCTATGCTCGCGGCACCGCACCGCGTAAATGTGCTGGCACCGACATCCACATTGGTGGCCTGGCTCATGTCGGCATTCTCTGTGCTTACTTTGGCGGTGATCTGACGGCCACTCGTGAGGCCGTGAAACAACACATCAGCCTCACGCATCGTGCACCAGAAGTCTTGGCTGCCGCAGATGCTATGGTGAGGATAGTTGGTGATGTTCTCGCTGGCGTGGCCTTCCGCGAGGCGATCCTCGTCAATACCACCGATTGGTTCTCCAAACGCAAAGCTCTCGAATGGTCCAAAGATCCCGATGATGTCGTGATCGGGCAGCGTGTCAGTCCTGCCTGCTACATTGCTGAGGCCTTCCCTGCATCCCTTTATCTAGCTTGGAAA
The DNA here is from genome assembly GCA_964583255.1 of uncultured Prosthecobacter sp. Classification (GTDB taxonomy): domain Bacteria; phylum Verrucomicrobiota; class Verrucomicrobiia; order Verrucomicrobiales; family Verrucomicrobiaceae; genus Prosthecobacter. Next base: position 26,811 of record CAZOVY010000075.1, on the reverse strand, counting down.
TATGCCGACGATTTTGAAAGCGGCGTCATCGCCAATGCCAATGTCGGCGGTGATAACTGCCATCGCGGAGCAGTCCTTGGCGCGTTGATTGGCTGCGCCGTCGGTGTTTCAAAGATGCCGCAAAGGTATGTCGATCAGATCGACGATGCCGCACTGCTCAAAGAGCAAATTCAGAAACTCATCACGCATTCATGAAGACGCACATCACTTGTTTCGCTTGAAAGGTTAAGCCCTACGCAATCCAAGCAACACCTCTGCGCGCAGGCTGACTTCCTGGTATCTCGCCGCGTTGACGGGCAGCTTGATGTCCTCGTCATAGGTCGGGATCATTTCCTTCATCCGTGCATGACCTTCAGGTGTGGCCAGCAGATGCGGGAAGCATTTTTTGATGACCTCCAGGATGATGTTCACCGACACCGAAGCTCCCGGCGAGGCACCGAGTAGAGCCGAGATGCTGCGGTCAGCATCCGTGATGACTTCTGTCCCATAGTGGACGATGCCCGCCAGTCCATCCGTCTTCTTGATCGCTTGCACGCGGATGCCAGCATCGATCAAGCGCCAGTCTTTGGCCTGCGCGGCTGGGTAAAAGACATGCAGCACTTTCATCCGATCTGCCATGCTTTGCAGCCCTTGTCGGATCAGGTAACGCACCAGTTCCAAGTTGCTGATGCCGATGTTGATCAGCGTCGTCAGATTGTCTGGGCGAATGGAAAACGGCAGATCCGTGATGCTGCCCTTCTTGTGCAGAAACTTCGTCGTCCATGCGGCAAAGGGGCCAAAGAGCAGCGTCTTTTTGCCATCCAACATGCGAGTGTCGAGGTGCGGCACGGCCATGGTCGGCGCGGCATCCAGCGCCTGGCCATAGACCTTTGCTTCATGCTTGGCCACGATCTCTGGGTTGTCGCAGATCAGCCACTGCCCACCGATGGGGAAGCCGCCCAGGCCCTTCGCCTCAGGGATGCCGGACTTTTGCAGCAGGCCTAAGCTACCACCACCCGCGCCGACAAAGACGAACTTCGCGTGATTCGTGCGCACTTCATTTGTCTTCAGATCACGCGCCTGCACTTCCCAGCGCCCATTCTTTTTACTCAGCCCGACGACTTTGTGCGCTGAAGCAATGCCGCAGCCATCCTGCTGGCCGAGCCATTGCAGGAGCTTGCGTGAGATGGCTCCGAAGTTCACGTCCGTGCCTGCATCCATCTTCGTCGCCGCGATTGGCACATCACCGCGCCCCTCAAGCAGCAGCGGTGCCCAGGTCGCGATCTTGTCGCGATCCGTGGTGTATTCCATCGTGCTGAAAAAGGGATGCGCCACCATGCCCTCATAGCGCGCTTTGAGAAAGTCCACCTGCTCCTGACCATGCACAAAGCTGATGTGCTGGAGCGGATTGATGAACTCAGAAGGCCGCTCCACCATGCCGCTGCCGACTGCGTAACTCCAGAACTGCTTCGAGTGCTCGAACTGCTCGAAGATCTCGATCACCTTGCTCACATTCACCGTGCCATCCGCCTCACGCTTCGGTGTGTAGCTCAGCTCACAGATGCCTGCATGGCCCGTGCCCGCGTTGTTCCAGCCATCGGAGCTCTCCTGCGCTAGCCCGTCAGTGACTTCATAAAGCTGGATGGTGAGAGTCGGATCGAGCCGCTTCAGCAGCGTGCCGAGATTCGACGACATGATGCCGCTGCCGATGAGGATGACGTCTGGATTTTCGATGTGTTTCATGTCGATGTGAAGCGATGGCTTATCTGGCCATAAGTGTGCAGTTCCTAACGCCTGATCAAGTCACAGTCTCCCACCCAGCCATCACTGGGATGCACATGCGCAGGCTTTGAGAAAAAATTCCCCTGTAGTCTCGCTGGTCTGGTGACGTTGGTATTAGACCCATGCGCACCGCAGTACTCCTCTTCCTCTCTTTCGCCACATCATTGTCAGCTCAAAAGGCACCGTATGATGTCTTCCCACCTGCTGAGGCACCATATTATCGAGTGCGCTATGAGGCATCGGCCAAGCCGGGCGAGCTGATCTTTCCGGTGAACTACACGGTCTGGGTGCCCAATGACGTGAAGACACTCCGGGGCGTGATCGTGCATCAGCATGGCTGCGGTGAGGGCTCGTGCAAATCGGGACTCACGGGTGCCTATGATCTGCATTGGCAGGCGCTGGCGAAGAAGCATGACTGCGCACTGCTCGCGCCAGCCTATGAGCAGCCGGAGAAAGCCGAGTGCCAAATGTGGTGTGATCCGCGCAATGGATCGAGTGCTGCGTTCCAGAAATGCCTCGTCGATCTCGGTGCTAAAAGCGGACATCCCGAGCTGTCGAAAGTGCCATGGGCGCTCTGGGGTCACAGCGGCGGCGGGCATTGGGCGGGCGGTATGGTGTTGATGCATCCTGAGCGCGTCGCTGCGGCATGGCTACGCTCGGGTGTGCCTTTGCTGGAAGCCAATCCAAGCCGATCAACCATCAAGACACACACTGTCCCAGAAGCCGCTCTGAGTGTGCCGATCATGTGCAATCTCGGCACGAAAGAAGGAGTCACTGTCAAAGAAGGCCGCTTTGCTGGCGCGTGGGCGGCGAATGAGTCATTCTTTAATCATGTGCGTTCCCGAGGCGGCCTGATCGGTGTCTCCGTTGATCCTTTCACCTCACATGAATGCGGCAACCAACGCTACCTCGCTATGCCTTGGCTTGATGCTTGCCTAACAGCACGCCTTTCGAAAAAGGGCGGTGGAGCACTCCAGGCGATGTCTCCCGATAGCGCCTGGCTAGCACCTCTGCTTGGTAGCGAGGCTGAACCTGCTGCGAAGTTTTCTGGCGACAAGACCAAAGCTGTGTGGCTGCCGAATGAAACCACGGCCAAAGCCTGGACGCAGTATGTGAAAGACAGCGCTGTGACTGATAAGACACCGCCATCTGCGCCAACCAACATTCAAATCAAAGGCAATGAACTCACCTGGGAAGCCGAAGCCGATTTGGAAAGTGGCATCTCCAGCTTCACCATTGAGCGCGATGGTGTACAAATCGCCGCCGTGCCCGAGAAACCAGCGAACCCCTTTGGTCGCCCGATCTTCCAGGGCCTGCAATACAGCGACACACCTGCGAATCCTCTTGTGAAGATGACCTTCACCGACACGAAGGCTGAGGCTGGTAAGAAGCACGAGTATCGTGTGATAGCCGTAAACACGGTCGGTCTGAATTCGAAGTAGATTCAATGTGAGTTCAGCGCACCAAGATATCACGCTCTGTAGCGTCGATCTCAGCTTCCCAGACTTTAAGCTTGGACTTGAGATCTTCGAGGATTTCGGGGTGCTGATAGCCTAAGTCGGTGCGCTCGCCGATGTCGTCATCCAGATTGAAAAGCAGGTCCATGGTGTTGCCGTCGTTGATGTATTTCCAGGGGCCGTGACGGATGGCCTTTTGCTTGCGATTGGAGCGGTCAATGCGCCAGAAGAAGGTGCGGTCGATAGGTTTGGCGTCGCTGGTGAGTAGGGGAAGAAGATTGATGCCATCCAGCGATTTAGGCGCTGGAGTGGTGACGCCTGCTGCCGCAAGAAAGGTGGCGTGTAGATCCATGGTGATAGCCATTTGCGAGGTGACTTTACCTTTCGGAAGTTTCGCCGGCCAGCGCATGAGGCAGGGCACTCGGATGCCGCCTTCCCAGACGGTGGCTTTGTGATGAAAGAGCGGCACATTCCGACTGAAGCGTTCGCCGCCATTGTCACTGGAGAAGACAACGAGCGTGTTGTTCGTGATACCTTGTTTTTCCAACTCGGCGAGCATCATGCCGACACCGCGGTCGATGCGCTCAACCATGGCTTTATAAATGGCGCGGCTACCATGATGCATCGTGTCCTTCGTGACCATCGGCGTCTCAGGTTCATCAGGCGGCTGATACGGCGCATGAACGGCGAGATGTGGCACATAGAGAAAGAAGGGCTGCTTGGCGTGATCACGAATGAATTTGGTGGCGCGTTCGTTGACGAGGTCAGTGAAGTAGCCTTCACTTTTCACAGGCTTCATTCCCTCCCGCAGCGCATAGGTGCCGTCGTAATAGGCATGTTGGTAGTAGTCGGCGTGACCGAGTAGCTCGCCAAAGTATTCATCAAAGCCGCGCTTGGTAGGATTATACTCGTCTTTGAAACCGAGATGCCATTTGCCAAAAGCACCCGTGGCATAGCTGGCGGTCTTGAGTCGATCTGCGATGGTCGTCTCGGTCAAAGGCAGTCCAAGCGCGTGGATGTCAGGCTCGGGCACCCATTCGCCCTTCACCCGGCGAAATTGCTCGACCTGATAACCAAAAGCAAATTCAAGTCCACAGCGTTGCTGCCAGCGTCCGGTCATGAAGCCGGTGCGCGTCGGCGTGCAGACGGGAGCATTGGCGTAGAAGTCCGTGAACTTCACGCCATCAGCAGCGAGGCTATCGATGTTCGGCGTGGCGATGTCCCTACATCCCATGCAGCCGAGATCTCCATAACCAAAATCATCTGCGAGAATGAAGACGATGTTAGGGCGCTGCTCGGACGCAATGGCAGAACTTAGAGCAAGCAGCCAGAGGAGCAAAATATGATGAAAAAAGGCAGACGACTTCATGGGGCGTTGTGAACGCGACAAGACCGCCTGCCTTTCTACCAAACCCTGATTCAATCAAGTGACTCAACTCAAAACATAATCCCGCATCGTGCTCAGCATGATCGTCACGGAGCACGCGCCAGCATCAGGGAAGCCAAGGCAGGCTTCACCGAGTGTCTTGGCGCGACCAAATTGAGCGATCATGGCCTTGCTGGCTTCTTTGCCGGACTCGGCAGCGGCGGCGACGGCTTTGAAAGCGTCGGTCAGTTCAAGGGCGGCGACTTCTCGAGCTTTCGCAGCGGCTGGGGCTAGGGCATCGATCATGGTTTTGTCGCCAGGCTTGGCACCTCCACGTTTCATCACGCCTTCCAGCGCGGCTTCGAGCAAGAGCGCTAGGCCTTCCGCGTCGAGGGCATCACGTCCTGCCAGAGCCTTACCACCAGCACGATAGACCGTGCCAAAGAGCGCGCCGGATGCGCCGCCCATACTGGACATCATGGCAGTGCCAGTGGTGACGAAGACTTGCTCGACACTGCTCGGCTCCAGTGGCTCAAGCTGCACTTTCACGGCCTCCATGCCACGCTTCATACCGAGGCCGTGATCGCCGTCACCGAGGTCGCGGTCGGCTTGGGAAAGCATAGCTTCAGCAGCGATGATGGCATCAGCGACCTGAATCATCATCAGGCGGACTTGGTTGGGTTTAAGTTCCATGATCGTCTTAGATTACTTGGTGCCCTTGGCCTTGAGATCGTTGTACATAGCGTAGCCTTGATCAGGAGTCAGGCCCTCATGCACGACACCACGCACGGCTTGCATCATGCTGATCGGCGCGTCGCTCTGAAAGATGTTACGGCCCATGTCCACGCCATTGGCTCCTTGTTGGATGGCGTTGTAGCACATGCTCAGCGCTTCGAGTTCAGGCAATTTTTTACCACCGGCGATGACGATTGGCACCGGGCAGCAGGAGGTCACGGTATCAAATTCGGTGTCCGTGTAGTAGCACTTCACGACATTGGCTCCGAGCTCCGCCATGATGCGAGTAGCCAGACGGAAATACTGCGGTGTCCGTGCCATCGCACGACCAACGGCGGTCACGCCCATGACGGCGATGCCGTAACGGCTTGCCGCATCGACAAGGTCCGTGAGATTCTTCAGGGACTGACGCTCATAAGCACTGCCGATGAAGACCTGCACGGCAAGAACGCTGGCGTTCAGGCGGATCGCTTCTTCGATGTTGAGCGCGGTGCTTTCATTGGAGAGGGGCTCGAATCCTGGGCGGCCAAACTTAGCTTTGTTACCGTCGATCTCACCTTCCCATTCTTCCATCGGGCTAATCATGGAGGTGCCGCCTGAAGCACGCAGCGCGATGGCTTTCGTGGTGCTGGCAGGGATCACACTGCGCTGAATGCCGCGCGTGAGCATGAGGCAATCGGCATACGGAGCGAGCGGGAGAATCGTCTGATCCACACGCTCCAGGCCTGTGGTTGGACCCTGAAAATAGCCGTGGTCAAAGGCGAGCATTACGGTGCGGCCATCTTTGGGGTCAAAGATGCGGCTCATGCGGTTTTTGAGACCCCAGTCGTATTGGTGGCAGCCTTTGAGGAAGAAGCCAGGAGCCTCTTGTGGGGTGGCGGTGAAGTATTCTTTGTCCTTCTTGTCTGCTGCGCTGGTTTGGATGTCGGCCATGGTGTTGTGTTTGTTAGGTTGTGGGTTGGATGAGGAAACTTTCGCGGAGAGGGATGAGCTTGCGATCAAGATCATGCGTGGCGTGGATGCGGCGCACGGTTCCGCTGCGGGCGCGCATGAGAATGCTGTGCGTTTCAGCGCGATGATGCCCAGTAAGCTTCACGCCTGGCACGAGTGGACTGTCGCTGATGCCTGTAGCACAGAAGAGCGCGCTATCGCCTTCGATGAGATCATCCACATGATAGTGGCAGAATAAATTAATGTCCGACTTCAAGATTGCTGAGCGATCGCCCGTGTCAGCATCATTCATCCACATGGCTAGCTGCATGTCGCCGCCGAGGCATTTGATCGCCGCAGCAGCCAAAATGCCCTCGGGAGTGCCGCCAATGCCAATGTAGAGATCAACACCGCTTTCCGGCAATGAGGGAGCAACCGCTGCCGTGACGTCACCATCACTGATCATGCGCAAAGCGGCTCCACTGGCACGAATGCTGGCGACGATGTCCTCATGCCTAGTGCGATCCATCGTGACGACCACAAGATCACGCACACGCTTGCCGAGAACCTTGGCGGTGATTTCCAGGACCTCACCCACAGGCATGGAGAGCAATGGTTGGGCACCTGTTTTTTTGAAATGCTCACGTAAGGCAGGTCCATAGGCGATCTTGTGACTGTAGAAACTCGGCAGGTGACGCATCACCGATTTCACGCCCTCAGGCACCTGTGCGGCAGCCATGACCGAAATGCTGTTGGGCAGTCCTTTGGCTAGATTCGAGGTCCCATCCACCGGATCAAGCGCGATCTCAAAGCGAGGCGAGCCCTCTTTCCAAGTGCCTAGCTTTTCACCCACAAAAATGCCCGGGGCCTTGTCTTTGATGCCTTCGCCGATCACGACGTGACCACAGACATCCAGCAGATCAAACACTCCAGCAATCGCAGCGCAGGCCTCAGCATCTGCACGTTCCTTTTCACCACGTCCAAGCCAGTGCACAGCTTTGAGAGCGGCATTCTCCGTGGCACGCACGAATTCAAACTCAAGCACACGCTCGATGTCGTGAGTACTGCGAAGCTCTGGCAAAGTGGAAACGCTCATGAAGTTAGGCCGCGATGAGTGATTTTCCCGCTGACATGAGTTCGTCGCAGGCCTGCTTCACGCGATCACAGATGCCCTGCTCTCCTTTAGCCAGCCAGATACGCGGATCGTAGCCAGCTTTCTCGCCGATATTGCCATCGACCTTCAGCACGGTGTCAAAATTTTTCAGCATGTGCTCCGCGATGGGACGGCTGAAGGCATACTGCGTATCGGTGTCCATATTCATCTTCACGATGCCGTGCTTGATGCACTCGCGCACCTGATCCGCAGGTGTGCCGCTGCCGCCATGAAAGACGAGATCAAAACGTGCATCGTAACGCTCCTTCAAGAGTGCCTGCCCATGCTGCAAGATCTCCGGATTCAGCTTCAGTGTGCCAGGGCGGATGCCGCCGTGAACATTGCCAAATGCGGTGGCCAACAAATAGCGGCCCTCGCCTTTCAGCGCCTCATACACGGCCAGCATCTGATCGGGCGTTGTGTATTTCGAGGGATCAGCAGCTTTGCTTTTGCCCGTGAGTTCGTCTTCGCCGCCGACCACGCCGATCTCCAACTCCAAGATGATATCGAGATCCACGCAACGACGCAGAAGCGGCTTCACCTGGGCGATGTTTTCCTCCAGTGTCAGACCCGAACCATCAAACATGTGCGAATGAAACAGATTGGTCGCACCGGCCATGCGACGAGTCGCAGTCTCCTTCAAAAGCGGCATCAAGAAACTCTCCACCTGTGCAGGCGGGCAATGGTCGCTGTGTAAGGCAATCAGAACTCCATAGTGCTTCGCTAGCCGATGTGCAGCCTCTGCCAACATCATAGCACCCTCAGCTGCATCTTTGACAGCAGAGCCTGAAGCAAACGCGCCTGAGCTTGGTAAGACCTGCAAAATGCCATCCGACTTTGCCTCAGCAAAACCACGCAGTGCTCCATGAATGGAAGTGACTGTAGCGATGTTCACCGCTGGGAAAGCATAACCACCGTGCTGAGCGGAGTCGAGCATGGCACGGTATTGGGCAGGAGAGGCGATTGGCATAACGACGATTGGGTTGTGTCCGATTTGGCGAACAATGAATCTTTATCAGATCCTTTCTTGCCATCCATACCTGCATCGGCCAGAGTTGTGTCTTATTTAGCAATCCGTTATGCCGCAGACACCTTCCTTCCTCAGCGTCGTCCCCGCAGGTTCCGCCCACCGTGTGCAGGGGCACCGCAGCGTGGCGCTGCCAGGGGTGACGGTGGATATTCTGACCACTCGCAAGATCGAGCTCCAGCAGTGGGAGCTACGCCGGCTGAATGATCCGTACTGGCGTCTGTATTGGCCGATGGAGCTCGGTGGCGTCATCGAGATCGATGGCAAACAAACGCCGCTCAAGCCTGGCACCGTGTATCTGATCCCGCCGCACACGACTTTTAGCACCACGACTACCAGCCCTTTTAGCAAATGGTATGCGCACTTCAGTCTCGGTCCTGTGGCGGACAGAGCTGCGCCTGGGATCTACAGCTTTAGCAACACGCCGCATATGCGCAGCCTGCTTCAAAGCCTGATCAAACTAGGGCAAAAGCCTGGCAGTGTGCGCTTCCCATGGGTGTCGACTCAACTCGTGGCGGAGACCGTGCAGCGCCTGCCGGACAGTGTGTGGGAGCAGCAGCGCCTTGATGCTCGCGTGGTGAAGGCGATGGAGTTCATGAACCAGCACATGGGACTCAAGTTGACGGCAGATCAAATCGCCCGTCATGCCGGACTCAGCGTGCGAAATTTGAATCACCTCTTCCAGCAAGAACTGCAACTGCCTCCCATGCGCATCCTGCTGGACTACCGCCTTGATGAAGCCTGCCGCCTGCTACGCCACACGGACGACAGTATCGAGTACATCGCTGAACACTGCGGCCTGGTGAATCGCCACTACTTCAGCCGCATGATGCGGCAGTATCGGAATACCTCCCCCGCCGCGTATCGGCAGGAGAGCTTCGGATGACGTTTAGAGCTTCACTGCCGTCATGAAGCCACGATCAGCGACCGTGTCCTGATATGGGCCGACATCGAAACCAAGTTCATTGAGGACCGCGCCGTATTCAGCCGGCGAGTAGCATTTACCCTGAGTGATGTTCATGAGCAGAGCCGAGTATTCAGCGACTGGATGCGGCCCCGTTTTGTCATCGCGGATGAAGGCATCATGAATGATGAGCAATCCGCCAGTGGGCAGCGTCTCAGCCGCTTTGACCAAAAGCGCACGCATTTCAGGCACATCCCAATCATGCAGGACATTGGAAAGTAGCACGATGTCCGTCTCAGGCCAGGCGACTTTAAACATGTCACCACTGGCGACCTGCACGCGGTCAGACAGGCCATGCTTCGCGATCTCTTTGCGCACGATGGCGTCCACTGGCGACTGCTCCAGCACCGTGGCGCTGAGCTGCGGATGGGCGGCGACCATGGTGGACGAGTAAATGCCTGAGCCACCACCGACATCCAGCAGATGACGACGCCCGCCGAGCAACGGCGTCATCGCTTTAGCCAAATACTGACCAAAGATCATGCCCCGGCTATTCATGAGATCAGTGAAGCTGCGCGCAAAGTCCTCGTCCAGCATCGACTCATGCCAGTCCTTAGCATCCGTCTTCGCCTGCCAGTTTGCGGGCTTGCCCGTACGCAGGACTTTCAGGAAACCCTGCACGATCGGCGTATCCTGAATCGGCGCATAATACGGCCCCAGATACCAAGGCGAGCCTTTAACCAAATGCTCACGCCCCAACTGCGCGAGGTGATGCCCGCCCGCAGCATCCGTCGTGATGAAGCCATTCGCCCGGCATAGCGTCAGTAGCACATCCGTAGGCCGCGCCGTGAAGTCGAAGTGTTTGCAGATATCCACATCCGTGACCCCATCGTTTTGATCAAGCCAAGAGAAAAAATCAAAATGCATCAGCGCCGCCGCGATCAGCTCAGCTCCATACTGCCGATCACGAAGGCGGAGAATTTGAGCAGGATCAGTGCCGGGAAGAATGGCTAGTGGATGACTCATAGGAAAAAGGCAGGGGAAGGTTGAAGCCCCAGTGAAGAAGTTAGCTTGCTGCTAGCATGTCTCACACCTTCGCCAGAATCGCATTGAAGGTCACGCTGGGGCGGAGAGCGGCGCTGGCTTTGGCGTCATCGGGCTGGTAATAACCGCCGATGTCGGCGGGCTTGCCTTGGACGGCGATGAGTTCGGCGACTATCTTGGCTTCGTTGGCTGTGAGTTCTTCGGCGATAGGGGTGAACTGGGCTTTCAGTTCGGCATCGTTGGTTTGGGAGGCGAGTGCCTGGGCCCAATAGAGTGCGAGATAAAAATGGCTGCCGCGGTTGTCGATGCCGGCACCGACTTTGCGGGCGGGGGATTTATCGTTCTCGAGGAACTTACCGTTGGCTTCGTCGAGGGTCTCGGCGAGTACTTTGGCCTTGGCGTTTTGCAGTGTTTCGCTGAGGTGCTCGAACGAGGCGGCAAGAGCGAAGAATTCGCCGAGGCTGTCCCAGCGGAGGAAGTTTTCCTCGGTGAATTGCTGGACGTGTTTCGGCGCGGAACCACCGGCTCCGGTTTCAAATAAACCGCCGCCATTCATGAGCGGGACGATGGAAAGCATTTTTGCTGATGTGCCGACTTCGAGGATGGGGAAGAGATCAGTTAAGTAGTCGCGCAAAACATTGCCAGTAACGGAGATGGTGTCCTGACCGGCGACGAGGCGCTCCAGAGTGAACTGGCAGGCGGCTGCTGGTGCGAGGATGCGGAGATCAAGGCCAGTGAGGTCGTGATCTTTGAGGTAAGTGTTCACCTTGGCGATGATTTGCGCGTCGTGGGCGCGGGTTTCATCGAGCCAGAAAACGGCGGGCGTGTTGCTGAGGCGGGCGCGTTTGACGGCGAGCTTCACCCAGTCCTGAATCGGAGCATCCTTGGCCTGACAGGCGCGCCAGATGTCGCCAGCTTCGACGCTGTGTTCGAGGAGTGTTGCACCAGATGAATCGACGACGCGGACAGTGCCAGCGGCGGTAATTTCGAAGGTCTTGTTATGCGAGCCGTATTCCTCAGCGGCCTGCGCCATGAGGCCGACATTGGGCACGCTGCCGATGGTCTGGGGATCGAGTGCGCCGTTCTTGCGACAGAAGTCGAAGGTGGTCTGATAAACGGTGGCGTAGCTGCGGTCGGGGATGAGCGCGAGTGTATCTCCCAGCTTGCCCTGCGCGTCATAGACCTTACCACCAGCACGGATGAGCGCGGGAACGGAGGCATCGACGATCACGTCAGATGGCACATGAAGATTGGTGATGCCTTTATCAGAGTTCACATAGGAAAGGCCTGGGCCGTTGGCATAAGCGGCCTGGATGTCGGCTTCGATGGCTGCTTTTTGATCGGCAGGAAGCGTTTGTATCTTGGCAACGAGGTCGCCGAAGCCGTTGTTGAAATCGACGCCGAGTTGCTGAAGCACGGAGGTGTGTTTAGCGATGAGATCTTTGAAGAACACTTTTACCGCATGGCCAAAGAGGATGGGATCGGAGACCTTCATCATCGTAGCTTTGAGATGCAGTGACAGCAGCACGCCATCAGCCTTCGCCTTGGCGATCTGCTGCTCGTAAAAAGCAACGAGCGCGGCTTTGCGCATGACGGTGGCGTCGAGAATTTCGCCAGCCTTCAGCGGCGTACTGTCCTTGAGCACCTGCACGGAGCCGTCGGCTTTCACGAGTTCGATGCGCACTGTTGTCGCAGTTGCAACCGTGACAGACTTTTCGTTACCGAAGAAATCACCTTCGCTGAGTGAGGCGACGTTGGTCTTGGAATCAGCCGCCCACTTGGCATTCACATGCGGATGCTTCTTCGCGTAATCCTTCACGGCCTTCGGCGCACGGCGGTCGGAGTTACCTTCGCGGAGCACAGGGTTCACGGCGGAGCCAAGAACTTTGGCGTAACGAGCGCGGATGTCTTTTTCAGCGTCGGTAGCCGGAACTTCTGGGAAATCGGGGAGCGCGTAGCCTTTCGCCTGCAACTCGGCGATAGCGGCCTTGAGCTGTGGGATCGAGGCGCTGACGTTTGGCAGCTTGATGATGTTTGCCTCGGGCTTGAGCGTGAGTGCGCCGAGTTCAGCGAGGCTGTCATTCACTCGCTGAGCTTCAGGTAGGAGATCTGAAAACACGGCGAGAATGCGTGCCGCGACCGAGATATCCCGCGTCTCTACCGCGATGCCTGAGTGCTTGGTATAAGCCTGAATGATCGGCAGCAGTGAGTAGGTGGCGAGAGCTGGGGCTTCGTCGGTCTTCGTGTAGATGATGATGGGCTTGGCGGACATGTCAGGGGGAGTATTTGAAAAGGAGCCGAGTGCTAAACGCTGTGGTGCGTCTGCGCAACGATCAAGGCGGCTGCAGATGCAGCTACCGTGCCTGCGCGCTAGCTGATGAGGGCTTACCGCACTGCATCTCGGATGGCAGGCACAAGCAACTCGGCGACGAGTTGATGACCTAGCTCACCGGGGTGCATGCCATCGGTGAGCATGGCATCAATGGTGATTTTGTTTTTATCGGCAAAGGCGGGATAGGCGGCGTGAACATCGACAAGAGGCACCTTCACCTCGGTCGCGAGTTTGCGTATCGCATCGTTGTAGCGGACGAGATTCAGTGACTCGAATCCGTCATCGGTATCTGGGTTGTAGGGCGGCTTGCCGTAGAGTTCGCGCAGCTTCGAGGTCCAGCGCAGTGGATTGGTGGTCATGAGGATGACTTTGGCTCCCTGCTTCTGCGACTCGGTGATCATAGCGCGGTAGTTTTCGATGTAGGTGCTCAAGGTGACTCGCGGCTCGGTGACCGACGGCTTTTTCCACACATCGACGGCAGAGTCATTGATGCCGAACTGCATCACGACGACTCGTGGCTTGAAACGCAGTACGTCTTCCTGGAGGCGCTTGCGTGCCTGCACCGTCGTGTTGCTGGGGATACCCGCATTGTGAACGCTGAATGATGAGCCGATGCTTTGCAGCGCTGTCTCCACGAGTGTGGCATACACTTTGATGCCTCCACGTGGCGCAGTGGTGGAGTCGCCAAACATGATGATGCCACCTTGCTTTGGTGTCGCTTTAGGTGGCGGCACAAAGACGGGAATCTCACCCTCACCGAGGTCGGCGGTACTGATCTTCATGCGTAGGCCGCCCTGCATTGTAGTAATCCAAAGCTCACCCGGCTTGCGCTCATAAAGGTAGGGATAGGACACGCGACCTCCTGGCACATAACTCGCCGCCACGATGACTGGCTTTGACCACGAGGCCGTTTCGTCGCTGGAAAAAGCCAGCGACAACTCCGCGCGGATCGAACCACTCTTGGGATCGTGACGCGGCGGCGCATTCCACAGCAGCGCGATCCGACCATCCGCGAGGCGTGCCATTTGCGGACAGCAAGTCACAGATTTGATCGCCGTCTGTTTCAAGCCTTCCCACTTCAAACCATCGCGTGAAGTCGCTTCCCACAAAAAGCCCGACTCTGTGCGCAGTAGCAAGTAGAGCGAGCCATCTAGCCGCTCGATGACTGTGCCTTCGAGCGATCCCGCGTGATCATGCGTGCCGACGCCATAATCGAGCATGTCTCCGCGCTGCCAGGACTTGCCGAGGTCATCCGAAATCCACATCACCGTCGCGTGTCGCCATTCGGGAATGATTTCCTGCCCCACGAGCACGACGCGGCCTGACTTCATTTGAATCATGGAGTGAATGCAGCCGCACCATGGATCACTGAGCTTCACCGGCATCTCCCACGTCTTGCCATTATCCGTGCTGCGGCACGAATAAGTCGGCAGCACGAATTCCTTCCAGCTCACGCTCTTGTCGCCCCAGCGCCAACCCTTCGGCTGGGCGCGTTCCGTGAGATTCATCCATGCAGAGATGATGACGCCTTCTCGAGTGCGCAGCAGAGCGCGTTCGTCGCTGACTTTAAATTGAGCAGGTTCAGCAAAAAGCGGCACGCTGGCCCAAGTGCGGCCTTCGTCGCTACTACTCAGCGCATTCTTTGAGTCCATGCAAAGCACGCCACCATCAGCCGTGCTGACAAATGGACCCTGATGGCTAAACGGCAACGCTGAAGCCTTGGGATGCAGCACAGGAACATCAGCGGCGTAGGCTGACGCAACACTGAAGAGTAGAAAGAACAGTTTCATGCCAGAGACAGACGCATCAGATTTCTCTGAACTGTCCGACTTTTTCCGCGGCTTCGCAGGAGCGAGTGCCATCTGCCCACACTTCCCAAAAATAGATTGTCCATGTTTCAGCCGTTCATCGGACAATCTATCGCATGTCCATCGAATCTGAAGCCATCCAGCGTGCTGCTGCCGAGTTTATCCACGGCCGGCATCGACTCGGTGCGTTTGTAAATGGGCTGTTGCGGGATGGACACGCGGCGGAGGATGTGTTGCAAGAGGTGTGGGTGCGACTCGCGGCGGAGGTGGAGAAAGGCACGCGGCTGGACAATCAGGCCGCGTGGTGCCGGGGCGTGGCGCGGAATCTCATTCGCAGGCACTGGGAACAAAAGCAGTCCGCCAAGGTGGTGGCCGACGGCGCCGTGCTGGAGACGTTCCTAGACCGCGTGGAGCTTGCCTTTGCGGAGGTGGACGACGACGGTGCCCAGTGGGCCGAGCGTCAGTACGCGCTCGATCAATGTGTCGCCGCACTGCCCGAGCGCTCCCGGCAGATGCTCACGCTGCGGTATGAATCGCGTGCCTCGATGGACGATGTGGCAAAGGCCATGGGCCAGACCTTCGAGGCTGTGACGAAGACGCTCTACCGCGTCCGCCGTGCGCTACTGGAATGCATTGAACGCAAACTTTCCTGAATCTAAACCAATGAACACAAACCTAGACGAACTCATCAACCGCTGGAGTGAGGGCAAGCTCTCCGACGAGGAACTTCGCCGCCTCACCGATGCCCTCGCCACCCCGGAAGGCCGCGCCGCCCTGCGTGGCGACTGGTTGCTCGAAGCCGCACTCCCCGAGGCTCTGCGCACCTCCCCCGTCCTGAAGCTGGCGCAAAAGATGGACCCGATGGCTCCGCCGTGGCGGAACGAATCGAAACGATGGACCGGCTGGCTCTCATGGCGTCCGCTCACGGCGGCGGCGGCGGGGATTGTGTTTGGAATGTTTTGCTCCTCAATGCTCTTTGCTTACGTCGGGCCTTCGCTCGGCAAGGCGATGTCGCTGTTGCAGGATGGCTTTGAATCCGGGCCTGCGCCGCTGGTGATCGGTGTGCCGCTTGAGCCGGGCAAGTGGAGTGGCGATCACTCGGAAGTGGTGGAGCAGCAGGGGGTGAAGCCGGCGAGCGGGAAGAACATGCTGCGGTTTCTGCGGGGCGATTATGAAGGCAGGGACATTCCTTCAAGCCATAGCAGCGATGTCTTTCGGCTGGTGGATGTGCGGCCCTTTCGGCGGGAGTTTGCGGATGGTGGGGCGGTGGTGCAGTTGACAGCGGTTTTTAATGCGATGCCGTTTCCAGCGGATGAGAGCTTCAACGCGACGCTGACACTCTTTGCCCTGGATGCTAGTTTGGTGGGCAACGAAGTCGTGAAAGGAGAGAATGTGCTCTCGGTGGAGTCGCTCGCCTTCTCGCGCAGCAGCCGAGTCGGGATGGATCGTCATCCGGCCACTTGGCAGAAGGTGAGCAATGAGTTGCGCCTGCCTCCGAGCACGGAGTTCCTCATGGTTCGCATGGGTATGTCGAATAACACCAAGTTGAAGGACAAGCGCCGGGATAGTTTTGCCGGACACTTCGCCGACAATGTGCAACTCGTTATCGCGCGGCGGCCTGAGATTCGGGTTCCGTAGTCGAACCCAGATTTTCGCATGAGCTTGAGACCTTCATCTACATTACTTCTCGCCGTCGGCATCGCCATGGGGTCCGGCTTTGGACAGCTAATCGCGGTGGAGTCGCCGCAGTTCGAAAGGGACATCCTGCCGGTGTTTTATCACCATTGTTTTGCCTGCCACAGCGAGAAGCAGGCGAAGCCAAAGGGAGGGCTGCGCCTGGATTCGGCGGAGGCGATTCGAGGCAGCGATATGATCGTGGCGGGCAAGCCCGATGATAGCGAGCTACTGAAGCGTGTGTCGCTGCCGCACACGGATGAGGATGTAATGCCGCCGCTGAAGGGTGGTGCGCAGCCCTTGAGTGATGCGGAGCTTGCGATGCTGCGGCAATGGATCATGGACGGTGCGAAGTTGGACTCGTGGGCGAAGTTTGATCATCGCGGCGCTGCATTGCCGGCGGTCGATGCTTCGCTCGCTAGCGCTGAGGTGCGGCAACTGAGCGATGAGTTGCAGACGCTGGTGGATCGCTCTCACGCGGCGAAGGGCACAAAACTGAATGCGCCCGCGAGCGATGAGACATTCCTGCGCCGCGTGTATCTCGATGTCATGGGCCGCGTCCCGAGCCTGGAGGAGAGCGAGCGCTTCCTTGATAGCAAAGATGAGGACAAGCGCGGGAAGTTGATCGGTGAACTGCTCGGTAGCGAGGGCTATGTGAGCCACATGTTCAACTGGAAGGCCGATCTCTTGCGCCTGAACACACGGGGGCTTGCCGCAGGTCAGCCGGGCAAGCTTTACGACGATTGGGTGAAGGACTCGATTCGCTCGCAGATGCCGTATGACGAGTTTGTGCGGCAGTTGATCACGGCGAGCGGTTACATGTGGGAGAATGGCGCGGTCGGTTTTTATGTGCGGGATCTCGGGATGCCGCTGGATCACATGTCGAACATGACGCGCATTTTCCTCGGCACGCGGATCGAGTGTGCACAGTGCCATGACCATCCGCTGGAGCCGATCACGCAGAAGGATTTTTACCAAATGACGGCGTTCACTTTCGGCGTGAGCAATCTCGGCAAGCCCGGCGGGTATTCGCCAGCGAATGTCAAACAATGGCCGGAAATTAAGGTTAGGCTTGCCGAGCTCCACAGCGACAAGATGCTGGACGATAGCGTGAGTTCAACGATCGCGCCTTTGAAGCGGCTGACGACGGATACCGAGATGCTGCTGAAGTATCCCGAGACTTACCCATACGACGCCGCGCTGAGGGAAAAACCGGTGGAGCCTCGCACACTCTTCGGCGACGAGGCCGTGAGCACGGATGGGAATCGGCGCAAGGCCTTCGCAGAATGGCTGACCTCTCCGCGCAATCCGCGTTTCGCGAAAAACATCGCGAATCGGCTCTGGAAACGCGTGATGGGCGCGGGCTTGATCGAACCGGTGGACAGCCTCTCGGCACTGTCGAAGCCAGAGCACGCGGAGTTGATGGATTTCCTCACGCAGACGATGATCCGCCTGCGCTTTGATGAGCGGGCTTTCATGGCGGTGCTGCTGAATACGCGGCTGTATCAAAGTGACAGCGTGCGTGAGACACCGGAGCCTGCGACCGCGTTTGCGCTGCTTGGTCCGCAACTGCGGCGGCTATCGGCGGAGCAGATTTGGGACTCGCATCTCGTCATGCTTGCGAAGGACATGGATGAACGCAAAACGACGTTTCGCCTTGAAGGCGTGCTCGACCCGCAGCGCTTGCGAAAGCTGACCACCATGACGGCGGATGAACTCATCGCGCAGGCTCGCATGGATCGCGCCGAGCACACGCGCGGGCGGGAAATCAATCTTCGTCGGGCGGAGCAGCAAAAGGAACGAGCCGCTGCCAAGGCTCGTGGCGATGAAAAGGAAGTGCAGCGGCTAGCGGCATTGCATGCGAAGCAGAACAAAGAACTGGCCGGCTCCGACATGAAGGCCATGAACCCGGAAGCTGGTGAAGAAGGCGCGGCGAAGGAAACCGATCCGCGCTGGAAATCACTGCCGCCCTCTTTCATTCGCGCTTCGGAGATGCCGCTGCCCTTGCCTTTGGGCCATTTCCTGCGCCAGTTCGGCCAGTCAGATCGTCGCGAGATCGATGCCTTCAGTCGCGATCCGAACACCACGCATTCTCTTGCGCTGATGAATGGCGAGTTGACCACCCGTGCGCTCGCCGATGATTCGTATCTGCGTCGTCAGCTTGCTGCGAGCAAAGCGGTGGGCGAGCAACGCACGCAGCTCATCTATCGTGCGATCCTCATCCGCTCGGCGACTGCGGAGGAACTCGCGGAGCTGGCCACGATGACCAAAGCCAGCCCGACTCCCGAGCAGGACATCCTCTGGGCGCTGCTGAACTCGCCCGAGTTTCTTTTCAATCAGTGAACCCATTTTCGATCCACCCATGAACTCAGACCTCACAGACATCAACCGCCGCACCTTCGTGGAGCGTTTTGCCAAAGCCGTCTTCGGCGTCAGTTTGCTGCCTTCGTTCAGCGGACTGCGAGCAGCGGAGAGCAAACTCGGCGGCAAGGCGAAGAGCGTGATCTTCCTCTACCTGCGCGGTGGGATCTCGCACATCGACACCTTTGACCCGAAGCCTGGAAAGCCCGAGATGGGCGGTGTGCAGGCCATCGCGACCAGTGCGGATGGCGTGCAGATTTCCGAGTGGTTCCCGCGCATGGCCAAACAGATGCACCACGTCTCGCTCCTGCGCTCGATGACTTCCACGCAGGGCATCCATGATCGCGGCACCTACCTCGCACACACGAGCTACTTCATGACCCCGACCATCACGCATCCGTCGCTGGGATCGTGGGCGGTGAAGCTGCTCGGTTCGGCGAATGCCGTGCTTCCTGGCAACATCCTCATCAACGGCAGTCCGCAGCATCCGCGCAGCGGCTACATGCCCACGCATCTCGCGCCGTTGCCTATCGTCGATCCTGGCGCGGGCCTGCAAAACGCTGCGCTGCCAGCGAAGATCGCCGAGTCGGATTTCGAGCGACGAGCCACGCTGGCGCAGGCGATGGGTGCCCGCTTTGTGCAACAGACGCCGCATCGCGATGCCGCCGCCTATCTGAAAGTGCAGCAGGACGCCGTCGCCCTGATGAAGAGCGAGGACCTGAAGGTGTTCGACATTTCGCGCGAATCCGCCGAGACACGCGCCGCCTACGGCACGCACACCTTTGGCAAAGGCTGCCTGCTAGCACGGCGGCTCGTGGAGAGCGGCGTGCGCTTCATTGAGGTCGAGGACTCGCACAACTGGGACACGCACAACGACCAGATCAAATCCATGGAGAACTTCACGCCCACCACGGATCAAACCATGGCGGCGCTGCTCGAAGACCTGCATCAGCGCGGCCTGCTGGCGAGCACACTCGTCGTGATGGCCACCGAGTTTGGGCGCACACCGCAGATCAGTAACGAAACCGCCGGGCGCGGACATCACCCCGGCGTCTTCACTTGGTGGCTCGCTGGCGCGGGAATGAAAGGCGGCTACATCCACGGCAAGTCCGACGAAATCGGCGAACGTGTCGCGGAGAAGCCCGTCACCATGCAGGACTGCAACGCCACCATCGCGCAGGCCATGGGCATCGACCTGCAACACATCGAGCACTCGCCCTCTGGCCGGCCTTTCACCGTAGCGGACAAGGGGAAGCCGGTGGTCGAGTTGTTTGCGTGAACCTTTTGGCCGACCATGAAACCAATCATCCTTATCTCGACTTCAATGCAACGACTGCTCGAACTCACCGTGCTCGTGACCGTCCTGGGTCTTAGTGGTATCGGTGATGTTGCATTCGCAGAAACGGCGATACCGCTCGTTGATCTTTCCAAGGTGGACGCGAGCAATCTCTCCACCACGCACGCAAGCGTCACGTCCGTGGGAGACGCCTTATCCGTGCGCGGTGATGATCCGCAATTTCAGGCGACCCTGCAGTTTAATCTCCCCGCTGCCGTGCGCGACCTGTCCAAGTGGGGCGTGGTTGAGATCGATCTTGAGAACACAGGTGATAAGCCGCAGCGGTTCAGTTTCTGGGCGCTCTCGAGCAATGGTTGGGGCGGCGTGAGCACATGGAGCACGCGGCCAGAGTTGAGCAAGCCGCCCGAGGCGGGCGCTCCGAAGCCAGCCGGGTTTGAAGTGCTCGCCCCGAAGCAGCGCGGCACATTCCAGATCGACCTCCATGCATGCTATCCGAATGCTGATGCGTCCACTGGCTCTTACACTGCCGCGATCGCTCCCGCATCCGTCCGGTGGCTGAGACTTGTCCTGGGCGATACGCATACAGTGCCGACAGCGCTCCTTCACCACATCACCGTGAGCGGCACCGCACCCACGGAATCACGCCAGCACTTCAAGCGCGCCATCGTCCCTGACATCGTGCGCGGGCAGCCAGCGGCTGGAAAGCGCGTGTATCAAAAGCTGACCGGATGGGAGAACACGAAGATTGAGCATGTGCTCTCATTGCCCAAGGAGTGGAAGCCCGGCGCAAAGTTCCCGGTCATCGTCGAATACACGGGCAACATCTTTTACCACATGTGGTGCCACTCGACCGGCTTCACTGAGCAAGGAAACATGGCCTACGGATTGTCGCGCGGAGAGACCTTCATCTTGTTAAATCTGCCATTCGTCTCTTTGGATGGCCAGCAAGAGGAGCCGAACGGCTGGGGCAGCATTGAAAAGACTGAGGACTATTGCTTACAGGCACTCAAGTTCGTGAGCACAAATTTCGGAGGCGACATGAGCAAGGTGTTCTTCACCGGCTTCTCGCGCGGTCAACTGGCGATGAACTACCTCGCGCTGCGCGATGAGCGCATTGCCCCCATCTGGCGCGGTTTCATTGGCGCAGACCCCGCAATTGCCTCCGCGAGGAAGTGGCTCGGTAGTCCAGGGTGGAACAACTGCGCCATCTGCTGGGACGAACGCGGCGCAAGACTCCAAGGGCGTCCTTTCATCACCCTGCATCCAAACTACGGAATCGTGCATGTGGATGTGGACTATCTGGAAGACTCGCCCAGCACCGTGAAGACGCGCGCCTGGCTGCGAGGGATGATCGAACCATGAAACCAATCACTTTCATCCTCGCTCTGCTGCTCGCGGTCACTCGATTGTCCGCCGCGCCTGTGCCGCTTTTTGATGGCAAGACTTTCACCGGCTGGGAGGGTGACATCGGCAGCGTCTGGCGCGTCGAGGACGGGGCCCTCGTGGCAGGCTCATTAGAGCGGAGGCAGGAGAAGAACAACTTCCTCACCACCACGCGGAGCTACACGGATTTCGAGCTTACCCTGCACTGGAAACTGGAGGGCGCAGAGCGCTCCGCAAATGCCGGTGTGCAGTTTCGCTCGCAACGAATCCCGAATCACCACGAGGTCTCCGGCTACCAGGCCGACATGGCGGTGCGCTACGACGGCTCGCTGTATGATGAGAGCCGCCGGAAGCGGATGCTGGCCGTGCCCGCGCCCGAAGTGCTCACCAAGGCGCAAAAACCGCTCGGCGAATGGAACACGCATCGCATCCGCGCCGAGGGGCCGCGCATTCAGATTTGGCTGAATGGTGTGCAGACCGTGGATTACACGGAGAGCGATGCTTCCATCGCATCGTCAGGAATTATCGCGCTTCAGATTCATGGCGGCGGGCCATCCATCGTGCGTTACAAGGACATCGGAATTGAGGTGCTGGGCGAGGCCACAGATAAGCCATCTGCATTCAAGCTGATGCCGAAGGACACCGTGGCGCTCGTCGGCGGTGCGAACTTCGAGCGCACGCGCTTCAATGCCTTCCTGCAAACGCAATTGCTCGCCGCTCCGGAAGCGAAGGCGTTGCACGTCCGCAATCTCGCGTGGGAAGGTGACACCGTCTTTGAGCAATGGCGCGATGTGAACTTCCCCAGCCTCGCGCAGCAGCTTGAACAAGTGGGCGCGACGGTGGTGCTGATGCAGTTTGGCCAGATGGAATCGCTCGGCGGCGCGGAGAAGCTGCCGGACTTCGTGCAAGCGTATGAGAAGCTGCTTTCCCGAATCGAGCACGCCTCGCGGCGCATCGTGCTCGTTTCGCCGATGCCGTTTGAGAATCCGCAGCGCGCACGGCTGCCAGACCTCACGCGGCACAATGTGGATGCAAGGCGCTATGCCGATGCCGTGCGCGACCTCGCGGCTCGGCGCGGGCTGGGATTCATCAATCTCTTCACGCCGCTCGCAGCACTGCCGCAGGATGCGCCGAGACTCACGGACAATGGTCTGCATCTCAATGAGCGCGGGCATGAAGTCGTCGCGGATGAAATCGCGGGTCAACTCGGCCTCACGCCGCATCCGGTGACCTCGCACGAGCGACTGCGCACCGCCGCGCTGGAGTTTGAGCGGTTGTGGTTTGATTCGTGGCGACCGATGAACTGGGACTTCCTGCACGGCGCGCACACCATGGTGCCTTTCAGCCGGAGCTGGAAGGACGGCGAGCAGCGCATTTTCCCCGATGAGATGAAGGAGTTCCTGTCCATCCTCGATGCCGCCGAAGCCAACATCGCGCGGGCGCTCGCGGGCGATGAACTCAAGCCCATCGAGCCGCGCAGCAACGTGCCAATGGAAGAGCCTTCCGTGAAAGCGCAGACGCCCGATGAGGAACTCGCGACACTCGAAGTGCATCCGGACTACGCGGTGAATCTGTTCGCGTCGGAGCAGGACGGCATCGGCAAGGTCGTGCAGATTCGCTGGGACGAACGCGGGCGTTTGTGGGCGCTGTGCATCCCTGATTACCCGCAGGCAAAGCCAGGTGCGCGGCCACGGAACAAGCTCATCATTTGCGAGGACACGAATGGCGACGGACGCGCGGACAAGTTCCAAGTCTTCGCGGATGAGCTGGAGATGCCGCTCGGCTTTGAGCTGGGCGATGGCGGCGTGTATCTCGCCGCGAGCACTGCGCTCTGGCATTTGAAGGACACCACGGGCGGCGACCATGCCAACCAACGGCGACTCGTGCTCGGCGGCTTCGGCACGGGGGACACGCACCAGACCATCAACTCGCTGAGCTGGGGCTTCGGCGGTGAGTTGTGGTTCACGCAGGGGAACGCCATCTTCTCGCGCGTGGAGACGCCCTACGGCATCGAGCGCCACGACCGCGCGGGCCTGTGGCGGCTGCGTCCGCGCACCGGCCAGCTCGACACTTTCTTCAACAGCTCCACCGCCGGCGCGAACAACTGGGGCGTGCTGACCGATGACTTCGGCCAGGTCTTCCACAAGGAAGGCGCGGGCAATGGCGGCTACTATTCCGTGCCAGGTCTCGTGCGCACGACGCAGCCAGGCAACGCGAAGAGCATGAACTTGTTTGTCTCGCGCGCGGCGAAGACGGTGGGCTTCGACCTCATCCGCACGCGCCATTTTCCCGATGAACTGCAAGGCGCGGTCATCATCGGCGGCGTGTATGACAACACGCTACAGCTTCATCAGTTCGGGTTCAAAGACGGTGCCTACTGGAGCCAGCAGGACGTCAACATCATCCAGACGAAGAACAAAGCCTTCCGTCCTTGCGACGTGCGGCTCGGGCCGGATGGCGCGGTGTATTTCGCGGATTGGTATAACCTCATCGTCGGTCACTATCAGGCATCGTATCGTCATCCCGACCGCGACCTCGTGCATGGCCGCATCTGGCGCGTGGTGCGCAAAGGTCGCCCGCTGGTGCAGCCCGCATCACTCGCGGGTGCGAAGCTGCCCGCGCTCTTCGAGCAACTCGACTCGCCCGAGCGTTGGGCCAAGTATCAAGTGAAGCGGCTCCTCTTCGACCGCGACACCACAGAAGTCACCGCCGCACTCGATGCCTGGGTTTCCCAACTCAAGGCGGGCGATGCGAAGGACGAATATCGCCGCCTGCAAGCCCTCGCCATTTACGAAGCACACGAGACACCGCGCCCAGCGCTGTTGCAGTCGCTGCTGCGCTCACCCGATGCGCGCATCCGCGCCTACGCCACACGCACGCTCTCGACATGGGCACGCGATGGCGGACTGCCCGATGCGCTCGCGCTGCTGGCACCGCAGGCCGCTGATGAAGACCCCATCGTGCGCCTCGAAGCCATCGTCGCTGCGAGCTATGTGCCCGATGCGCGTGCCATCACCGTGGCCGCTCGTGCCTTGGACAAAACCTTTGGCCCCTACCAGGAGCACGCACTCATCAAGACGCTGCACGCCACGCGTCCGCTGTGGTCCGCCGCGCTCGCCGACGGCACGCTGCATTTCGACAAAGACGAGCATCTCCTTTTTGTGCTGCAAAATGGCGGCATCGACCAAGCAAGCGAACTCATGCGCGCACACATCGAGCGCAGCAGCGACACCGCCACCCAGACCGCGTGGCTGAAAGCCCTCGCCACCATCGGCAACGCGAGCAACCTCCGTTTTGTATTCGAGCGCGGAGTTAATAACGCCGATGTTCTTCAAGCGCTCGCCGACTCGCCCGCCGCACGTCGTCGGCGCGTGGATGACATCGCACCCGCGCTCACCGCGCTCATCAACGGCAGCGATGAAGCCCTGCGCATCCATGCCGTGCGCCTCGCGGGTGTGTGGAAAGTCGCATCGCTCGCCGACCACATCCGCGCCATCGCCACGGATGACGCCACTCCTTTGGCCATGCGCAAAGCTGCGCTCACCGCGATGGGCGACCTCTCCGGTGCAGCAGCCGTGCCCGAGCTGCTTGCGGCCCTGCACAGCGCCAAATCCGCCGAGGTGCAAAGCGTGGCGCTCGATGCACTCATCGCCGCGAACCCCGTGGCAGCCGCGCAGCAAGTGCTCGCTCGCATCCGGACCGCAAAGCAACCGCAAGACGTCACCACGCTGCTCAAAGCCATCCTTTCCAGCACCGCAGGCAACGGAGCCTTTGGCCGGTCACTCATGGAACCGAAGGCGGCGGAGCAAAGGATTGTCGCACCCGCGATGGGCATCGTCGCGCCCGACAAAGCGCGCCTCACGCTGCAAGCGCTCAGTCTCATCGGCCTCACCGACCGCAAGATTTCCTCGCTGCTCATGGCGCTCGCCGGCATCAACTCCACGCTGCCCGCCTACACGACGGAATACGTCAACCTCATCGTCCGTCGCGCCCAGACCGAAGGCAGCGCCACCGAAGGCCGCAAAGTCTTCGAGCAAACTGGCTGCATCGCCTGCCACGTCGTGAACAACCTCGGCGGCAAAATCGGCCCCGACCTCTCCGCCCTCAGTCGCGGCCTGCCCATTGACATGATTGTCACCGAAGTCGTCTGGCCCGCCCTCAACGTGAAAGAAGGCTACGAAGCCGCCACCGCGACGATGAAAGACGGCAGCGTCATCACCGGCTTCAAGCAGACCGACACCGCTGACACCATCGCCATCCGCGACATGACCACCGGCGAGGTGAAAACCATCCCGCACAGCGACACCACCAAAATCCAAACCGGCGGCACGGTCATGCCCGACGGCCTCACCGCCGCGATGATCGAGCAGCAGCTCGCGCATCTGATTCGCTACCTGTCGGAACTGGGGAAATGAAATTTACCATGAAACATCTCATCGCACTCGCCACCCTCCTGCTCGTTCGGCTCGCAACCTTGTGCGCAGACGAAGTCTTCCGCCCTGAGTTCATCGCCATCCACTCGCAAGAGCCGCTGACCATCGCGCCGGTGAAATGGACGAAGCCCATCTACAATCTCGTCGGATGGAAACGCGGCGATGGAACGGTCGAGCGCGACATTTTCAAAGCGGGTGAGGTCATCACACTCACTCAGCCGAATATCGAGCAACGCGGTGGCGTGACGCATTGGACGTTCACGCACGAATCCATCGAACTCGAAGCCGAGCTTTCCCAAGGGAAGCTGCGCTACACGTTCACCGCGAAGAAAGCGGGCCTCTGGTCGGTCGCGTTTGCCGGAGCGCCGGCTGCGCGAATGACGGACGTGGTCGAGCTGTTCCAACCCTTCGTGTGGAATGGCCGGCGCTTGCCCGATGAGAGTTTCCTCATTCCCGATGACATCTGCTCCATCCCTGGCTGTCTCGTGCAGACGAAGAGTGGCACGCTCGGTGTGCTTGCGGAGCCGCGACAGTTTCCTTTCGCGATGCCGACCCCGCAGACGCGGCGCTTCGGTGTCACGCTGCGCAATGCGAATGGCGACGCGCAGCCGATGGTCTTCGCACCCTTCCTTGGTATGAAGGAGTCGCGGTTTGAGGTCGGCATGAAGCACAGCTTCGAGCTGGTGCTCGTCACGCAGGCGAATCCGCTGAGCGCGACCTTCGAGCATGTCGCGCGTGAGGTGTGCGGCTTCCGCGACCGGCGCGAGAACACGCTCACATCGCTCAACACGGCGCTGGAAAACATGCTCGATTTCGTGCTCGGGCCGTGGGGCAACTTCGACCCGGCGAACAAGGCGTTCTTTTATCCCGACTCGCACGGCTCGGTGAAAAACGTCAGCGCGCTGCACCCGCTCGGACTCGCCTTTGTCACGGACAACGAACGTCTCTTCCGCGAGCAGGGCGTGCCCATCATGGAGTATTTGCTGTCACGCGAGAAGTTCCTCTTTGCCCTCGATGATGAAGGCATGAAAGGCAGTCAACGTCCCTCGATGCGCATGGCTGGCCCAGCAATGCCGCTCTCCGAACTCGCTGCGCTGCATCGCATCGCCGGTGGAGCCACGCCTTACTTTCGCGAGAGCGTGGAGC
>CAZOVY010000074.1:0-30793 GCA_964583255.1 uncultured Prosthecobacter sp. | reverse complement strand
CAACACCTCACTCGTTCACGCTTCCCCGGTGTCATTCTTTGTGAGGCAACTCGTGCGGAGACCTGATGTCAGAGTACATACCGAAAGATCAGAGGCTTCAATGCATGGTGACAAGTAACTCGGCACATTGGGTGAATCGACCGTCGGCACATTGTTGAAATTATACTCCACAAAAATGTCCGCCATGAGTGGCTGGCAAAGACCAACAAGGACAAAGCTGAGGGCGAAGAATCGTTTCATGGGTGCTTTAGATGTGATACTCAAAACCTAGACCATTCGCAGAAACAGAAGCTAGTTGTGGAAATAATATCGACTTGGACCGACTTGGCAATCTCATATTTAGATATATTCCAATTATTGCGTTTAATATATGATATATATTAAGACTGCGTGATCTTTAGCCAATCTTGCTTTTAGGCCTTTCAGTCTATGAAAGGGACTCAATCCACGGCTCCGTGCGCTCGCGAATCAGTTCCACAAGCTCTGGGTCCATGAACGGGTAGTCATCCAGGATGTCGAGCACCTCGATGCGGAGTTCGTGGACGAGTTCTGGGAACTGCTCCCGCAGCCGACGCCTGTGCTCCTGCTCCATGACCAAAACCAGATCCGCCCAGCGCAGCAGCTTCTCCGACACTCGCCGCCGAGCCGAAGCACTGGTGCCAGCACTGCAAACCTCGACTCGCGGATCATTCTGGTAAACCGCCTCAGCCGTCGGACTGCGCCATTGATTGCGGGAGCAGAGGAAGAGAAGGCGCATGCTTTAAGCTGGTTCAGCTTCCAACGGCTGCCAGCTAAACTCAATATCATCGGCTTCGATCAGCCAGCGACCTCCATTAGCCCATTCAATTTCATGAAGAAGGTGGCCACGTTCAGAGAGACGAAACTCGTCGTAGAGCCAGTCACCCATACCGCGCTCGCAATTCATAGATTGGAAATTATAGCCAAACAGGCGCGGGTAACGAAGACCAATTATTCCATCGTGATAGGCACCCAAAAGCCTGACTTCGAGGCTGCAAAAGCGGACCGCTTGCCCACCAGGATCAGTTTCGATAACCTTGTATTCTTCCAACCATGCATCGTGAGGGCACTGGTGGATGGTGAAATCATACCAATCGTTGGACAATCCCAACTTCATAGCGCCCTGCGGCATCCGGTCACGGATAGATTCGATGTATTCCTTGTACCGCTTCCAATAACCTTGGAAATCATTGTGTCGTTGCTCGGAGAGAAGAAAAGACATGGAAGCGGCGAGGATTGGTTACTTATTTCCTCACCAGCAAACTCTCCCCTGTCATCTCGGCAGACTTTGCCACGCCGAGCATGTCGAGCAGGGTGGGGGCGATGTCGGCAAGCTTGCCGTTGGCTACGGTGAAACTTCCGGCATCGGCGGCGACGTAGATGCCGTGGACGAGGTTGGTGGTGTGAGCGGTATGCGGTGAGCCGTCGGGGTTGCGCATGAGTTCGCAGTTGCCGTGATCGGCGGTGATGAAGAGTTTGCCGCCGAGTTCGAGCACTTTTTCGACAATCATGCGCACGCCAAGATCAATGGTTTCGCAGGCATGGATGCCAGCCTCCACGACGCCGGTGTGGCCGACCATGTCGGGGTTGGCGTAGTTCATGATGACGAGGTCGTAGCTCTCCAATCGGCGCATGACTTCAAAGGTGAGATCCGGGGCGCTCATCTGGGGCTTCTTGTCATAGGTCGGCACTTCCTTCGGGCTGATCGCGAGGTAGCGGTCTTCGCCGGCATTGGGCTCTTCGATGCCGCTGTTGAAGAAGAAGGTGACGTGCGGGTATTTCTCTGTCTCTGCCGCGCGCAGTTGAGTGAGTCCGGCAGCGGCGACGACTTGGCCGAGGTTGTTGCTCAGGCTTTCAGGCGCGAAAATGACGCGGGCACCGAGATCGTAGTAGTTGGAGCTGTATTCGGTGAGTGTGTAGTAGCTTACCTTGGGGGTTACTTCACGCTCGAAGCTGTCGAAACCTGCATTCAAAAACGCATCGCTGAGTTGGCGTGAGCGGTCGGCGCGGAAATTGAACCAGAGAATGACATCGCCATCACGGATGCGCGGCTCATTGGCGTTCGAGAAAATCATGGGCTGCATGAACTCATCACCACGCGGATCACTCGGATACGCGGCCTGAACGGCGGCACTGGGTGTGTCGGCACGGACTTCACCACGTCCGAGGACGATGGCATCCCACGCGAGCTTGTTGCGCTCCCAGCGCTTGTCACGATCCATGGCGTAGTAGCGGCCAATGACGGTGGCGATCTTAGCACCGCTGGGTTTCAAATCGGCTTCCAGCTTGGCCATGTAAACCGCACCACCAGTGGGAGAAGTGTCGCGTCCATCCGTGATGGCATGGACCATGAGATCATCGACTCCGGCTGCCTTGGCGGCATCACACAATGCAGCAAGGTGATCCTGATGCGAATGCACTCCGCCATCACTGATGAGTCCGAGGAAGTGCAGGCGCTTGCCCTTGGCTTTTTCAAAGGCTTCGACGAGCACTGGCATCTTGGCTAGTTCGCCATCACGGATGCTCTTGTTGATGCGAGTGAGATCCTGATAGACCACGCGACCTGCGCCGAGATTGAGGTGGCCGACTTCGCTGTTGCCCATCTGGCCGTCAGGCAGGCCCACGTCCTCACCGCTGGCGCTGACGGTGCCGCGCGGATAGGTGGCGTAGAGGTGATCGTGGAAAGGGGTCTTCGCGAGTAATGTCGCGTCGCCATTAGCAACAGCTTGGGCTTTGCCGCCGGGATTAATGCCCCAGCCATCACGGATAATGAGTACAACAGGTTTTTTGGCCATAGATGCTTGTTTCATGCGTCAGGAAGGACGGATGTGCAAGCAGCGGGCGTGCCTCAGACACGCTTGGTTTCGCGTCCGAGGGCGGTGCTGGCATCAGCATTCTGAAAATGAGCAATGCCAACGGCCAGTGCATCGGCTGCATCGGGTGGCGGCGTTTCCTTCAACCGCAGCATGGAGCGAATCATGAAAGCAACCTGATCCTTCTGCGCAGCGCCGCGTCCAACAGCGGCCTGCTTGACCTCACGCGGAGCATATTCATAAATGGCAAGTCCATGCTCGGCGGCGGCGATGAGACAAGCGGCGCGCGCGGTGCCGAGCACGATGGCGGTCTTGAAACTCTGCACAAAAATGGTGGCTTCGATGGCGCAAACCGTAGGTTTGTACTCGCGGATGACATCATTGAGCTGCTCACGAATGGCGACGAGGCAGCCTGAATGCAGCAACTTGGCTGGATTTGAGATGACCCCATAAGCGATGGCTTTCAGATCACGCCCATCCTTCTCCAAAACCGACCACCCAGTATTCCGCAATGCGGGGTCAATGGCAAGAACACGCTCAATGGTAGGCGCGCTCGCCACAACGCGGACACTGCTGCTAGCCGCTTTGGCTTTGTTTGCCAAAACGGCGGCTAGTTGGCTGGCAGTGAGGCGTGCCATGATGATTCAATAACCGCGCTTTTTCTTCGGCCGACTGCTCCAGCTTTCTCCGAGACGGAAAAGCTTATCGAGCGAGATGGCTCCTGAACCGAAAAGAAGAAGCGTGAAGGCGATCAATAGATACAGCCAAGCAGCCTCGATGTAGATGGCACCAGCCTTGGGTGCCAAGATCAGAAAGCCAATGACCACAGGCATGAAGATGACGGCAAACAAACGGGTGAGAAAGCCAGTGATCCAGGCAAAGGCCACTGCCGTGACGACGATGGCAACAGCAGGCGCGAGGAGCGTCGGCTGAGGCAAACCAGCATCACTAAAGGTCTTCACCCAGTCCCAGTTCTGCTCTTTCCACATGAACTCATAGGCACCCACGCCGGCACTCCAGCCATGTCGAGTCATGAGCATGACGCCCGCTCCTATTCGAAGGATGGCGATGGTTTTAAAAAGGCTGCTCCAAGGATTTTGATTGGCGGCTGGATTGCCACCGACGTAGTCGATCATGTAAGTTAGATGTCGGGAGAAAGTTCGATGATGTCGCCAGGCTCAGGCTCCTCTTGATCTGCATCGTCGAGGGTGGAGAAGTAGCGACGCACGCCCTCACGGATGAGATAAACGCCATGCGAAGTGGAGCCAAGTTTGCGACCTCCAGAAACCGTGACGGCCTGCTTGATCGTCATTTGTTCCCAGGCTGGAATGAACTCGTCCTTCAGCACATCACCGCAGATGGAGACGACAGGTGTGTCCTCCACAGAAAGAATGTGGACAGTGACAGGACGAGTCAGGCGCAGTCCGATTCGGAAGGTAGCAGCGATCGCTTGAACGGCCTGTGGAAGTGTGCCGCCGCCGATTTTTGCACTGCCCACAGTACCGAAGTCGATCACACCTTTTGTGTCCACCATGAGCACATTGTTGTAGATCCTTTTCGGTGAGCGCGCGCCTTCATAAACGTGGATGCGGATGGTGTGCCCATAGCCCAGCGTGCCGCGTGCATTGAAAGGCATCTTCGGATCATCGACAGCGACCGTGTCGGTATCAGGCATCCCAGGGATGATGTTCTTGATCTTCTTCAGCGTGGAAAAGCTGGGCAGCGATGGCATCGACGGCATCGACGGCATGGGCAACTTGCTCAAATCAGGCGTGAAACGCTTCACGGTGGCGCAGGCGCTGAGGCAGAGGGCGGCGATCAGCACGGGTAGGACTGTTTTGAGAAAGCGTGACATGGGGTTCAAAAGGAGGCGCGCATGATGAATGCCACGGGCCGACATGACAAGGCCAACGTCACTCGACGTTGGCCTGATATAAAATATCGAAAATTGAGACTTATGCGGCGAGCTTCTGTTTGCCTTTAGCAACGAGTAGATCGGCGAGCTCTGGCATATAGCGCACGATTTCGTGGGCCAGCATTTCCAGGCGCGTGTCTGATTTCCAGCCGCCCTTCATGCTCCTATCACGGTCATGAAGTTCCATGTTCATCACGGTAGTAAACACTTGCGTGTCACTTTGAAGTTCGAGTTGCGTCGGCATGGTGAGCTATGAGGGTAGGGTGGTTGCTGCGGTGGACAGCACATCACCATTTTGAACAATGAATTTCCTTCGCGTCAGCGCCCCTTCCTTTAACTTCTGCTCCAGCGCCTGGCCGATGAGCAGACGAGCTGCCTCAGACGGGCTGCAGCCGTACATGCCATCAGCGGTCAGGTCCTCCAGATACATCTTGATCTGGGGAGTGACTGCGATGGTCATGGTGACCGAGTCGAAGTTGTTGGTGGGACGCGCCATTTGTTAAAACAGGGATTAAACGCCATTTAAACCGAGTTTTCCCAAATGATCAAGATTGAATCAGGTTATTTCGAGGTTTTTACCCGCTTAAAACCACCTATTTAATTAAGATGTCTTAACCATCTCGGGATTTTCGAGTCCTCCGATGGATTTCAGGGGCCGCGTTCGTTTGGCTTGGCCCATGAAAAACAGACTTCTCATTCCCCTCCTCGCCGCCCTTTCAATCAGCGCTCACGCCGAAGACGGCTGGCAGGAGTGGTTCAAGGACGGCCTTGGCGATGCGCAGGTCGTCAGCGGGACAGCCAGCTACAAAGTCGAAAACGGCACGCTGATCGGCACGACCACTGATGGCAGCCCGAACTCTTTCTTGATGAAAGGCCCCTTCAAAGACTTCGAACTCCAGTTTGAAGTGAAGGTGGATGACCAACTCAATTCCGGAGTCCAAGTCCGTAGCCATTTGGCCAAAGAAGGTGATCCCGCCCCCGAAGGCACCAAAGGCGACAAACCACTACCTGCAGGCCGTCTCTTTGGACCCCAGTGTGAGATCGCGGTGAATGGCACCGCCGGCGACTTCTACGATGAGGCACGTCGCGGCACATGGTGGAGTATCCTCACCAAAACCGAAGCCGTGCGCAGCGATGAATCCAAAGCTGCCTTTAAAAAAGGTGAATGGAATCACTACCGCATCGTCGTTCAGGGCGACCATTACCAGAGCTTCGTCAATGGCGTGAAAACAGCCGATTTCAGTCAACCCGGCGATCCTGAAGGCAACATCGGTTTCCAAGTACACGGCATTAAAAAGGGCGAAGGCCCTTACACCGTGTGCTGGAAGAACGTGAAGTTTAAAACGCTCTAAATCCCCACCGTAATCTAGCGGAGTCAGATCCCTTTCTGATTCCGCTTTTTTGTGCCATCATCCGACCATGTCTGATCTCCTCGCTCTCGCTCAAAAAGCCGCACTACAGGCTTATGCGCCCTACTCGAAGTTTCAAGTCGGCTGCGCCTTGCAGACAGTCAATGGCGGCATCTACACAGGATGCAATGTAGAGAACGCCAGCTACGGATTAACGATCTGTGCCGAACGAAATGCCATCTTTCACGCTGTCGCAGAAGAGGGCTCGCACATGAGAGTGGCACGACTATTTGTGATCTGCCTCGGCCACGAGTTCCCACCCTGCGGTGCTTGCCGACAAGTCATCGCCGAGTTTTCCCTTCCTGATGGCAGCACCGAAGTGACCTATCTCAGCGCAGGAAAACCCGTGACGCGAACCATCGCTGAACTGCTACCGGAGGCATTCATCATCCCGTCATGAAAAAGCTGCTCCTCTTCCTGCTGATCACCTGTCGTGCCCTAGCCGCTGATCTTGTCAGCCATACCGCCGCTCATCCGGGTGGAGATGTCGCCTACAGCTTCGATGCTGCTGCGTTCAAAGAAGATATTCGTCATCTGCCTATTGGCGTCTTCGACTCCGGCATCGGCGGTCTCACCGTCATGGAGGCGATCTTGACTCTGGATGCCTTTCACAATGACACACTCAAACCGGGTGCTGATGGCAAGCCTGACTTTGCCGACGAGCGCTTCATCTACTTCGGGGATCAGGCCAACATGCCCTATGGCAACTACTCCAGCGTGGGCCGCACGGATTACCTGCGTGAGCTGATCGTGAAAGATGCCATCTTCCTACTCGGCAAACGCTGGTTTGATCCGGCAAGCAGCGGCTTCAAGCACGACAAGCCTCCCGTGAAAGCCATCGTCATCGCTTGCAACACAGCCACCGCCTATGGCATTGAGGACATTCGCACGGCGCTGAAAACTTGGGGCGTGCCAGTCATCGTTGTCGGCGTTGTTGAGGCTGGAGCACGCGGTGTGCAGGAAGCACACCATGAGGGTGCCGTCGGCGTACTGGCGACTGTTGGAACCTGCGCCAGCGGAGCCTACCCAAGAGTCATCGGGCAAACCCTTGGATTAGCCGGGCGCATTGTGCCCGTGATCACCCAGCAAGGCAGTGCCAATCTCGCTGGCGTCATCGAAGGTGACCCTGCCTTCAAAGAAAGCGTCGCTGAACGCTGTGGGTTGGACGCACGGGCCTTAGTGCTGGCACACCAGCAGAGCGGAGCGATCTCGCCACTGAGCACCATCGTTCTCGGCTGTACGCACTTTCCGCTCGCTCAAACCGAGATCGATGAAGCCTTTACCCATCTGCGTGCGGAAGATGCCTTCAACAACTTGATCGCCCCAAAATTAGCCTATGTGAACCCTGCTGAATGGACTGCTCGAGAGCTTTTCCGCACTCTGGCTTCGGCTCGACTCAGAACCACCAAGGAGCCAAAGGATGCGAAAGACATCTTCTTCATCTCCACAGCGAATCCCACTAGACAAGACTTACCTCTCTCGACCGAAGGCGCTTTGGAGAAAGCCTTCAAATACAGCCGCCTGCCGGGAGAATTCGATCGAGAAGACACCGTCAATCAGCCCATGACTCCAGCCCGCATCCCGCCGACCACGAGGAAGCTGATCGAAACCAAGCTCCCTCAGGTCTGGCAGAGACTGAATCGTTGACTAGTGCGACACCTCAACCGGAGCATCCAGATCCTTCGGTGGCCAGAAGGCAATGAGCAGTATCACCGCAGCGGCCAGAGACAGTCCGGTAGGCCAAAGGAAAAGCTCTTTGTAGTTAACCACGCCATCGGCGCTGGTCAGCTTGCCCTGAAGCGGAATGAAGAACCATTTCGCAGCAAGGTCACCAAGTCCGAGAACAAGCAGATTAAAGAGACCCTGCGCGCTAGAGCGCACGTCTTTGGGAAAGGCTGCATCAATAAAAATATAAAGCGTCGCGAAGAAGAAGGCGTAACAAATGCCATGTAGCACCTGGACGATAATGATCATGCTCTGGTTCTGCGGCATGAAGGCGAAAACGGCAAAGCGTGCTGCGTGTCCAAGAATGCCTAGAATCATCGTAGCCTTCCAGCCCACGCGTGACAGAAACCAACCGAGGCCTGCCATCGTTAGGATCTCAGCAATCTGGCCAATGCTCATCACGGGCATGATCCACTCAGGTTTGATGCCGACGACCTTGCTGCCAAGGAAGCCGCCAGCCATAAGGAAGTAACCATTGTGAATGGTCGCATCAATGAAGGTGACGATGAAAAGCACGAGGAGGAAAGGCTTGCTCAAAAACTTCACCGCGCGCAGCCAGGCAAAACCGCTCTCGCCAGCGACAGCGGGCTTAGCAGGAGTGTGCGGCAATCCAAGGCTAAAGACAGCGAGCAAAAGTGAAGCGATGCCAGAAATCAGGAAGATGTTTCGACTGGCCGTCACGGCCTCGACACCCACCTTGCCCTGCAGAATAAAGTAGAGTGGCCAAGCTGCCATAATCCAACCGATGGTGCCACCCATGCGCACCAGACCGAATTCTTTCTGCGCATCCTTCAAGTGAGTGAAGGCGATGGAATTCGAAACTGAAATCGTCGGCACATACAAAAGCGAGTGGACCAGCATGAGACCAAAGAAGGTCGGAAAGTCCTTGGCCCAATACATGCCAAGAATCGCAAGGCCACCAATGAGATGACTGACGGACATGAACTTCTCAGCGGCAAAATTACGATCCGCGAACTGGTTGCTGAAGAAAATACCAACGACTGAAGCAATGGCAAAAGCACTACCGACCCAGGTGATCTGCATGTCAGAAAAATTCAGACCATCTTTACCCATGTAGCCCCAGATGAGTGGCAACCAAGCCCCCCAGATGAAGAACTCGAGAACCATCATGACGAAGAGTTTTTTGGCGGCAGGGGATTTCATAGAAGTGACGAGGCTAGGGAGGTACGCGAAAGCTGGCAAGGTTTAACAGCATCAGTTTAAAAATGCACAGCCTTGCCTCATCTTCGCCGAGTCGATAGTCTCGCGAATATGAACACCCAATTCAGCCGCCGCTCGTTTCTCCGCTCCGCTGCATCCCTTGCCTCTCTCGCTGCCGCACCGCGCCCGCTGTTTGCGGCACCTGCGGAGCCGGAGTCCATCGTGAAGCTGCTCTATGAATCGCTGAAGCCGGAGCAGCGGAAGGAAATGTGCTTTGCGTGGGACTATGTGGACCCGAAGCGCGGGCTGCTGCGCACAAGATTGGAAAACAACTGGCGCATCACCAAGCCAGCCATCAAGAGCGACTTCTACACCGCGGATCAGCAGGCGATGATCCGCAGCATCTTCGAGGGCATCACGTCTCCTGATTGGCACGGGCGCTTCGACAAGCAGCTCGATGACGACATCGATGGTTTTGGCAACAAGCAGGGCATCGCCATCTTTGGTGAGCCGGGCAGCGGCAAGTTTGAGTTCGTGCTCAGCAGCCGCCACATGACGCTGCGTTGTGATGGCGACAGCTCCGAGCATGTGGCCTTCGGCGGCCCAATTCTTTATGCTCATGAAGGCGATGCGCTCTACGAGAAGCCTCATCATCCGCACAACGTCTTCTGGCATCAAGCGCTGGAGGCAAACAAGCTCTACCATGTGCTCGATGCCAAGCATCAGGCGCTCGCACTCGTCACGCAGGGTATGCCGACGGAGGAACTCGTGGGCTTCAAAGGCAAGGACGGCAAGTTCCCCGGCTGCCCCGTGTCCGAATTTGCCGCTGATCAGAAAGCGGAGCTTCAGCGCATCCTCAACCACATGCTGGAGCCGTTTCGTAAAGCCGATCAGGACGAGGCAATGAAGTGCATCACCGCGCAGGGCGGTCTCGATCATTGCAGCCTCGCCTTCTACAAAGAAGGCGATCTCGGCAACGATGGTGTCTATGACAACTGGCGCATCGAAGGTCCGTCCTTTGTCTGGTATTTCCGTGGCACGCCGCATGTGCATGTCTGGATCAACGTGGCCGATGATCCGTCCGTGAAACTGAACTCGTATCAGAACTCGGTGATGTGATGAACGTGAATATAAATGATTTAGAACCTTATTCCACCCTCACTCCCCCAGCCTCTCCCCATACACCTTCCGCGCATGGTCATACGCTGCGACGGCATCATCGTGCTCCTTGGGATCAATGAGCGCTTCCTTTTGTGACCAGCATTGATCGACGCTCTTGAGGCACCATTCGAGGCTGCGTTTTTCGCGGATGGGTTTGTCCGCGACGATGACGAAGATCGGGTTGGTATGCGAGCTAGCGCGGATGCGGAGGGCGACCCAGCAGCTCTTTGAAACGGGCACGTCGAAAGTCATGTCGCGTGAGGTGCCGTCGGCGACGATGATTTGCTGGGCGACGGATTCACCGTTGACGATGACTTCGACGGGAACTTCGCGCTTGGTGCCGATGCGAGCGCGCTCGATGTCCCAGAAGGGTTTTTGACCAGCGGGCGCGTTTTGGATTTCGGGATGCGGCTGTTCATCGAGTCGTGCGGCGACTCTGGCGGTAAGTTTGATCGTGGCGGGCTTGGCGAGCTTCAATTCGCTGCCGTTGACGCCGAGTTCGAGGTCGTTGGCCTTGAACTCCATGAGGTGGCTCTTGCCGTCGCTGACATAAGCGCGGCCGGAGCGGATGCCTTCGCACCAAGCATCGTAATTGAGCCTGCCGTCGATCTTCACATAGGCGCGACCGAGGCCCACGCGCTCGCCGTAGATGCAGGGGAAGTCGGTCTCGCCGCTGATGCGAGTGCTGAAGCCGGCGTTGAGCGTGTGATACCAGATGTTCAGTTCCCAGGTGTGCGGCGTATCGACCATGGAAAGGAAATCGACGGCGGGCACCAGCTTGCCATCCGGTCCGGGGACCATGTGCGTGACATCGGCGATGTATTCGCACGCACCGATGCCGTTGAAGGGCGGCACGATGTAGTTCGGCAGTTCATCCGTGGCGGAGTTTAAACCAAGTTTGTATTGCTGGCCACGCGCCGGATCATTTTCTGCGAGCGGCTGCAGTCCCCAGCCGCTGTGTGCGGGGCCGACGAGCGCGCCTTGTTTCTTCGCCCACTTCAGCGTGTTGAGACAAAGCGTGGGCCAGTGCGCGGTGCTGTCGCCGCCGGGATACATCTGCTCTTTGAGTTTCAGCAGGCAAAGATGGCCGCTCTTGTGCGAGCCGAAGCCGCTGACCTCGACATCGTAACGCAGCAGAAAGGGGAAGCGCGATTCCTTGTCCTCGGTGCCGGTGAAGAACTGCTTTTGATAATCGAAGCACGGCCCCCAGGTGAGGTTGGCGCCGACTTTCAAATCCTCGCCCTGACAATGCCGAGCCATGTCGGGCGCATGAACGCCCATCGTCGGCTGCGAGTAGTGCGCACAGCCCGCGGCATGGATGTGATGATCGCCACTCCACCAGCCAAGCTTCGAAGGATCGACCCAGCGCTTCACCTGGAACTTCAGCGCCACGTTTTCGCCTGATACCTTCACCTTGCGTGATTCAGCGAGCGACTCCGGCCCGCGACGGAAGCTGATGTCGTAGTCGCCATCTGGCAGCTTCAAGACCTCGCCGTCGCCGCGATACACCTGCGGATGGAAGAAGAAATCCGGCGCCACACGCTTGATCTGCGAGGGATACACGCGCCCTGCGGCATCCTTGATGAGCAGCTCGGCAAAGCAGGGCTTCCCATCTTCATCCAGGATGCTCAGCTTCAGCTCGCGCGCCGGTTTGCAGTCAAAGAGAAGGCTCACTTCATTGCGGAAGCCGAGATCCTGCGTGCCCTGACCCGTGTCGAAACTGAACGTGGCATCGCGCTTCCCTGCATCGCGGCTGTAGAGCTGGATGATGCGATACTCGACGCCGAGACCGCTGAGGTTCGGCTTCATCGGCGGCGCTTCAAACATCTGCATGTCCAGCCAGCGCGTGGAGAGCGTCGGTTCGCCGGGATCACGCGGCTTTGAGTTCGGCACCACGGGCGGTGAGCCTTTCACATACTCTTCCTTCGCCTGCGGACTGCTCCCAGCGAGCTTCGCGGTCACGCCCGCTTCGTTATCGACCCGCACCAGATACTGCCGCCAGCCCGCTTCATCGAGCACCGGCTTCGCCGCGCCCGCAGCGACTTTCACGCGCTGTTCGGGACTGATGGTGACATGAAACAGCGCATGAGCATCCAGCACGGCCTGCGCCTTGGTGGCATCGCCGGTCTGAATGCAGGCCTTCAGCGTGGTGATCTCATCCGCACTGAACGGCGAACCGAGAAAGTTCGTCGCGTCGATCAAGCGCTGCGTGGCAGCGAGGAAGGGCTGAGGCTCGACTTCCGCCGAGTGAAGAGATGTGCAGAGCAGAAGCCCAGCGAACACAAAGCATGTCGTCGTTTTCATCAGAGACTCAAACGAAGCGAGCCTGGCGAATTCATCGGATTCCCGGCGATGGCGGAGCCCACCAAAAGAAAGGCTTCTTTCCAGCGCCGCTCCTGGTAAACTCGCGACATGAAATCCACCGCCCTCCTTCTGCCAGTTGCGATGATTCTGCTGAATGCATGCGTCGCCGATTCTTCTTATCAGACAGGCCAGCAATCGGCGCAGCGAGTCACAAGAACTGATCGTGATTCTGGATCTGCGGGGCTTTACTCCATGGGCGGCACGAGCACGGCGAATCCGCCGATCAAGGCTGGTGAGACATCCACCGCCTACAACCAGCGCCTGGAACGACAGCAACGTGAAAGCGTGCCGGATGCGCAGGTGCTGTATCAAAATAGCTCATCCGATGCCTTTGGCCGGACAACCAACACCGGCATTTATCAGCAGCGCGGCGGCGTGACAGAGGAGTACCACATCGGCAATCAGCCCGTGTATCCGGGCCAGCCGATTTATCCGCCCACTAACTACAACGGCGTCGTGCAGCCAGGCTATGTGCCTGCTGGCACGACAGCCGTTTACGATCCCGTGACAGGCCGCGTCATTCCAGTGCGTCGGCGTTGACAAACGAGCTGGAAAGCTCGTTCTACGATTCATGCCCGAACAACGCGACTGGTACGACACGCCTCTCTATTACGACATCATCTTTGATGCCGACACACCGAAGGAAGGTGCGTTTCTGGATGCTCTGCATGAGCGCTTCGGTCGCAGAGGCAAGTCACGGCAGATGCTGGAGCCTGCCTGTGGCAGCGGGCGTCTGGTTTTAGAAATGGCACGACGTGGCTGGAAGGTCAGCGGCTTTGATGGCAATGCGCGGATGCTGGAGTTCGCAGAAGAACGGCTGACGCAGCAGGGCCTCAAGGCGCGGCTCTGGGAAAACTGGATGCAGAGTTTTAAGCTGCCCGGCGTGCAGGCCTTTGACCTCGCCCACTGCCTGGTCAGCACGTTTAAATATCTGCTCACTGAGAAGGATGCGGTGGCTTGCCTGCAACGTGTCGCGGCAGCGTTGAAGCCTGGAGCCATCTTTGCTCTCGGCGTGCATTTGACCGACTACACCCACACGAGTGAAGATCATGAGCGATGGGTGGCTGAGCGTGATGGCATCCACGTCACGTGCAACACGCACACCTGGCCTGCCGACCGCAGGAAGCGGCTGGAAGACATTCGCACGCGGCTGACGATCCGCGACAATGGCCGCAGTCATGTGCAGGAAACGCGCTGGCAGTTCCGCACCTACAACGCCGCTCAGATGCGCGCGCTGCTGCGCAAGGTGCCAGCCTTTGAACTGTTGGCCTGCTACGATTTCACGTATGACATCGAGTCGCCACGCGAGCTGGATGATAGCTACTCGGATGTGGTACTGGTGCTCAGAAAGGGAACGGACTGATGTCGAACTTCTCGGCGTTCTTTGACTCGAAATAGCTGGAGCTGATCTTGTCCCGGAAGAGTACGACCCAGTTGCCGAGGGAATCGAGAGCGAGTGTCGTGTCGTAGCTGGCGACGAGGTTTGGACGCGGAATGACGGCACCTTTCGCAGGCTTCGGAGCATCGGCGGGTTGCTTTTCGCGCAGCCAGCGAACGATGGTCCAGGGGGCGGTTTCCAGTCGCACCTCGGCGCTGTATTCGTTTTCGAGGCGATATTTGAGAACGTCGAGTTGCAGGGAGCCAACGACGCCGAGCAGGGGCAGTCGCACAGCGGCATCTGGCAGCTCAAAGGGCTGGGCCAGGCCTTCCTTCAAGAGCTGGTCGAGACCGTCGCGGAAGCGTTTGAACTTGGCTGTGTTTTCATTGTGCAGATACGCGAAGCACTCGGGCGCAAAGCGCGGCATCTCGTCGAACTTCACCTTGGGATCTTCGGCCAGGGTGTCGCCAATGAGGAAGCCATAATTGCCGACGAGGCCGACGACGTCGCCGGCCCAGGCTTCATTCACCGTCTCACGCTCCTGGGCGAAGAGACGCTGCGAGTTGCCTAACCGAAGGCGTGCTCCGGTGCGCGTGTTGATGGCGCTCATGTCACGCTGGAAGCAGCCGGAGACGACCCGGATGAAGGCCACATGATCTCGATGCCGGGGGTTCATGTTCGCCTGGATCTTGAAGACGAAGCCGCTGAAGCCGGGTGTGTCGGGGGAGATGATTTCATCGCCACTCATGCGCGGCGCAGGCGGCGGGGCGAGTTCCAGGAAACGGTCGAGCATCATCTGCACGCCGAAGTTGTTCATGGCGCTGCCGTAGAAGACGGGAGAGAGCTGCCCCTTGTTGATCTGCTCCAGAGAAAAGGGCGAGCCGCCGCCTTCCAGCAATTCCAGCTCATCGCAGACACGGGCATAAACCAGCGGCGGCAGGGCAGCGCGCACGCTTTCGTCTTCGATCCCCTTCACGTTCACTGGCGCGCGAAATTTACCACCAAAGGTGCGCTCGAAGAGATGAACTTGGTTAGACTCGCGATCAAAGACACCTTTGAAATCCACGCCATCTCCCAGCGGCCAGTTGATGGGATAAGCGGCGATGCCGAGCACGCGCTCCAACTCATCGAGCAACTCCATCGGCGGACGCGCAGGGCGGTCCAGCTTGTTCATGAAAGTGAAGATGGGCACGCCACGGCGGCGGCAGACTTCGAAGAGTTTGAGTGTCTGCGCCTCGATCCCCTTCCCTGCATCGATCACCATGACGGCAGCATCCACAGCGGTGAGCACGCGGTAAGTGTCCTCGGAGAAATCTTTGTGACCGGGTGTGTCGAGCAGGTTCACGACACAGTCCTTGTATTCAAACTGGAGCACAGTGGACGACACGGAGATGCCGCGCTGCTTCTCAAGTTCCATCCAGTCAGAGGTCGTGGCGCGCTGGTTCTTGCGAGCAGTCACGCTACCGGCGAGTTGCACCGCGCCACCGTAAAGGAGCAGCTTCTCCGTGAGCGTGGTCTTGCCTGCATCTGGGTGGGAGATGATGGCAAAGGTGCGGCGGCGGGCGACTTCAGAGGCAGCGGACATGGTTAGGAAAAGAGGGCGCGCTCCATCGCCCCCAATGCCACCTTTCTCAAGGCCGATTCCGGGCAGCAAGACAGCCGGGAATTCCGTTTGCATCTCAGGGGAAGCGCTCCACACTCCGCGCTCTTTTTGCCGCCTCTAACAGACGGCACATTTCAACTGAGTCCCACAATATAACCTCACGAGCCATGCCTGCGAAAAAGAAACCAGCGCCCAAAGCTCCGGCTAAAGCCGCGAAGAAAGCCCATGCCAAGCCAGCTCCGAAGAAGCCAGCAAAGCCCGTCAAGCCAGCTCCTAAAAAGCCAGCGAAGCCCGCCAAGCCAGCTCCCAAGAAGCCAGTGAAGTCTGCCAAGCCCGCGCCTAAACCGAAGGCAAAAACTCCTGTGGGAAAAAAAGTGGTCAAATCTGCCGCCAAAAAATCCCCCCCTGTGAAGAAAGCTCCCGTTAAAGCAGCCCCCCCTGCCAAGAAGCCTGCCCTCAAGAAGGCTCCTGCCAAGCCAGCCCCAGCAGCTAAGAAAGCTCCAGCTAAGAAAGCCGCAGCAGCCAAGAAACCTGTGGCTAAGGCTCCAGTACCCGCCAAGAAACCAGCAGCCAAAGCAACTGCCCCAGTCAAGAAGCCTGCCGCCAAAGCTCCCGCTCCCGCGCCAAAGGTTACTGTCAAAGCAGCCCCTGCCCCCGCACCGAAAGTGGTCGCAAAAGCAGAGCCTGCCAAGAAGCCTGCCCCAGCGCCGATTCCCGAAAAGCCAGCGACCAAGGCTAACAATGGCCCCCTGGTCAAGATCACCAATGCCAAGCGCACCGCCAGCCTCGTGGATGACGGCATCACGATGGAAGCAGGTCCGAAGAAGCCCGTGCTCCCAGCCGCCTTCCTCAAAAAGCAGCGCATCCGCCTGATCGAACTGCGTGACCTTTACATGAATGCCGCTGAAGGCGTGGCCAATGAGAGCCTACGCAACAATGATGGCAATGAGTCCGCCTTCGGAATGCATCAAGCCGATGCTGGCAGCGATGCCTATGACCGCGACTTTGCGCTCAGCCTCCTGGCTAAAGAGCAGGACGCTATTTATGAAATCAACGAGGCGCTCAAGCGCATCGACTCAGGCACCTACGGCATCTGCGAGATGTCAGCCGACGTGATTTCTGAGGAGCGTCTGGAAGCCCTACCCTTCACCCGCTTCACCGTCATCTGTCAGGGACGACTTGAAAGCGAGCAGCGCAGTGGCCGCTGGAACCGCCCTGTGCGTTCCCTCTTTGGTTTGGATGAAACCGCTGAAGATGCTGACGACGATAAGGATGAAGAAGAGACAACCACACAGACTAGCGGCAACGCCAATGAGTCGCTTGACTTCAGTAAAGAGTAACCTAGCATCGCGATCCCAATTTTATGGCACGAGAAATTATCACCTTGGAATGCACAGAGGCTAGAGCCGAAGGCAAATCCCCATCACGCTACGTCAGCACACGCAACAAAAAGAGTCCGAATACTCCCGGACGCCTTGAGAAAGTGAAATTCAA
The DNA here is from genome assembly GCA_964583255.1 of uncultured Prosthecobacter sp. Lineage (GTDB taxonomy): Bacteria > Verrucomicrobiota > Verrucomicrobiia > Verrucomicrobiales > Verrucomicrobiaceae > Prosthecobacter. The sequence continues at coordinate 13,752 of CAZOVY010000074.1, read as the reverse complement.
TCACTTCCTGAAGCGCCGCACTCTGCACCGCGAGATTCGCTAATCTGCCGCTCCCCATCTCATGCAACCGAAGACTACTGAACGCCTCATCTCCCTGCGCAAGAACAACCGCAGGATGCCCCGCCGCCGCATGGACATCCCTGTGGACAAGCTGATTTACAGCAACCCAGAGTTGCTCCAGCGCTTCCTCAGCGAGACTGGCAAGCTCATCCCACGTCGTGTCACAGGCCTCCCAGCTTGGCTCCACCGCAAGGTGACCCGCGAAGTGAAGCGTGCCCGCTCCGTCAATCTGCTGCCATAAACTGGTAGCGGTGGTGTCGTGAAATTCACCCCTTCCCACTGTTGCCACTCGCAGCAGTGGGAATTTTTGTTTATCCATGCCAACTCTCAAAGACACGCAAAACGAGCATGATGAGCGCCGCATCGCCATCGACCGCGTCGGCGTGAAGGACGTGCGCTTCCCACTCCGCATCCGCGACCGTGATCAGGCCACTCAACACACCGTGGCCATCGTCAACATGGCCGTGGATCTGCCGCATCAGTACAAGGGCACTCACATGAGCCGCTTCATTGAAGTGCTCCACGCTCATGGTCGTGAACTCACCGTCGCCGGCATCGCCGCGATGCCCAAGGAACTGCTCACACGCCTGCACGCCAAGAAGGCGCATGTGGAAATGCGCTTCCCCTACTTCCGCGCCAAACGCGCACCCGTGAGCAAGGCCGAAGGACTCGTGGACTACGGCGTCATTTTTGAAGTGAATGCCGAAGAGGATAAAATCGATTACGTCGTCACCGTCGAGGTGCCCGTCACGACACTTTGCCCCTGTTCAAAAGCCATCAGCGAGCGCGGTGCTCACAATCAACGCGGCCTCGTGACACTCTCCGTGCGCTTTCACCAGCCCATCTGGATCGAGGATCTCATCGAACTCGTCGAGGCCAGCGCCAGCAGTGAGCTTTACAGCCTGCTCAAGCGTCCCGATGAAAAAGCCGTCACCGAGCGCGCCTACGACAATCCCGTCTTCGTCGAAGACCTCGTGCGCAGCATCGCCCAAAAGGCATCGGCTCATAAGCTCATCAAGTGGTTCAAGGTCGAAGCCGTGAACTACGAGTCCATCCACAATCACAACGCCTGGGCCGTGATCGAGCGGGCGACGGGCAAGGAGTAATCTCTGGGCAAACTCCAGAGAAGATTTCTTTTACCCTCGGCGTTGAGGTAGGACCATGAAGTCCGTACTCCTGACCACCCTTGCCGTGTTTGCCTTGTCTCCGATTTGGGCACGGCAGCCGAATGTTGTTTTCATCTTGGCTGATGACCTCGGAATCGGTGATCTCGGCTGCTACGGGCAGACGAAGATCAGGACGCCGAACTTGGATCGCATGGCTGCTGAGGGCCTGAAGCTGACGCGGCATTACTCGGGCAATGCGGTCTGTGCGCCATCGCGCTGCGTACTGATGACTGGGCTGAATCCTGGCCATGCTTTCATCCGTGACAATCGAGGCGTGGCCGACAGTGCCCGCGTGAAGAAACAGGGTGGCAAGCCAGAAAACGAGGGACAGTTTCCCATCCCGGCTGTCACCTACACGCTGGCTGAATCCTTCGCTGACCGTGGGTATGCGACCGGAGGCTTTGGCAAGTGGGGCCTCGGCGGCCCAGGCACCACAGGCGAGCCTTTGAAGCAGGGCTTTAAGCGCTGGTTCGGCTACAACTGCCAGGGCGTGGCGCACAATTTTTATCCTGTCTATCTTTGGGATAACGACAAGGCCATCGACCTGAAGAACCCCGCTTTTCCATCGAGTGATACCTTCAAGCCCGGTGAAGACCCGACGAAGCCGGAGAGCTACAAGCGCTTTCAGGGCACGGAGTACTCAGCCGATTTGATCGCCGAACAAGCATTGCGTTTCGCCCGTGAGAACAAGGATAAACCGTTCTTCCTTTATTGGCCGACGACGGTGCCGCATCTAGCGCTGCAAGTGCCAGACGACTCTCTGAATGAGTATCAGGGCAAGTGGGAGGACCCACCCTACAAAGGCGGTAAAGGCTACCTGCCACACTTCGCTCCGCGCGCGGCCTATGCGGCGATGATCACGCGCATGGATCGCGAAATCGGTCAGCTCATGACGCTGATCAGCGAGCTAGGACTCGATGAAGACACGATCTTTGTTTTCACCTCAGACAATGGATCACTCAATGGAACTCACGCCGGTCTGGCCGGGACTGATGCGGCCTTCTTTAACTCCGCCATGGGCCTGCGGGATGGCAAGGGCACACTCTATGAAGGTGGCATCCGAGCACCAGGCATCGTGCGCTGGAAAAGTAAGATCAATGCAGGTGGCACGTCAGATCGCATCACAGGTTTTGAAGACTGGATGCCGACGCTACTCGAACTCATCGGAGCCAAAGACCAGACGCCAGCCAAGCTGGATGGCATCAGTTTTGCGCCCACCCTGCTCGGTGAAAAGCAGTCCGAGCGCGAGTTCATGTATCGCGAATTTCACGGCTACGGCGGCCAGCAATGCCTGCACATGGCGAACTGGAAGCTGATCAAAATGGGCCTCAGCACAGGCAAGGGCAAAGCCAAATCAAAGGTGGAGCCGCTACAACTCTACGACCTGACCGCCGACCCCACAGAGAGTCAAAACGTGATGGCACAGCATCCTGAAGTCGTCGCCAAGATGGAGGCGATCATGAAAACTCAGCACACGCCAAGTCCTGATTTTCGTCTGCCTGCTTTGGATCGGTGAGGGACGCTACGCAGCTTGTTCAGTGGAGTGATCCGTCGGCTCATTTTCAGGCACTTCGGCCATTTCTTCCTCAGGCTCTGTCGATGCCGCAGCGACATCTGATACTTCAACCTTGGATTCTTTAGCTTTGGCCGCCGCCGTTTCGAGCTTGCCATCGGGCGTGAATTTCATGCCGACAGATTTCGCTGCTTCAGCCGCTGGACCACCGAAGCCGAGGAGCATGGCCACTTCGTCCTGCATTTGAGCTAGCTCGTCGAGACGAAGCTCTGGATCGCGGATCATGAAGACCTCTCCGGTCTTTTTGTTTTCGTAAAAGAGCATCCGCCCAGCCTCGGTTTCCTTGGTGGCTGTGGGAGTGAGGATGCGCTTCCGCTCAAGCATCAGCACGAGAATGTAGCGGGCGTTTTCCGTCGATGTTTCGTCTTCTTCAACGAAACGCTGGAGCAGAGCTGCGGCACTTTCCTTGCTGGTTACTTCAGGCTTGGCCTCGACAAGGGTGGGCGAGTAAAGGGTCTTCCAGTCGGCGATGGGCTTGCGCTCGCTGAGTTCCTGTTTCCAGGCTTCGACAGAAATGTCACGCCGCGTGTAGCCACTCGTTTCTGGATCAAAGTAGATGGCCGTGTGAAAGGTTTCTCCCTCGACAAAGGGCCGCTCCGAAAGGGCACATTGGTTGGAGCGCGAGCGAATGGACCAGTTTTGAATCATGACGGAAGAGAGGTGAACAATGGCAGGGCTTTAAGCTGCTTGCCTGTTTCTGGGACGCGCGAGTTTCACCGGCTTCTTGAAAAAACGCGGCAGCGTGATTTTGGGTAGGTCTTTGTTTTGTGACCGATAATGCAGGAGCAGTAGGCCGAGCGATCCGAAGAGCAGATGCGGGATCCAGGGACTCAACCAAGCGGGCAGATGCGAGCCTTTACCCAGATTTAGGCAGAGGTTATTGAGAAACAGAATGCCAAAGAAAATGAAGATGGAGCCTGCGATCCCACCGACTGCTCCGCGCCGAGAATAGGCGATCCCCAGCGGTGCTGCGACGAGCACTAGCGCAAAACTCTGCCATGGCAGCGCGAAGCGCTGATGGTAGTGCGTGCGGAAGGGAGCGAGCTTTTCTGACGAGTCTTTGGGGTGGGCTTTCAGATACGAAACGATTTCCGGCACTCCCATGAAGTCCGGCTGGAGCGCGTAACTCACCATGCTCCAGGGCGTCTCCTCGTATTTGCGCACGTCGATGAAACTGCGACCGTTCTCAGTGATTGGGAAAGGCTTCACGCTGTCGCCAGTACCGTCCTTGTAGAGCACTTCTTTGCCATCATAAAAACGCCAGACACCACTGGGCCACCACATGGCGGAGTCCGCATGGATGACTCGCGTGAGCTGACCTTGAGCATCCTGCTCACGCACCTGCACTCCACGCAGACGCCCGTCACGCAGAGAGAAAGGAAACGATGAAACGAACCACACACGATGGGTGAGTGGGTCGCGATACATGACTGCGGACTGCATGATGGAATCACGCTGCTTACCGACGAGGCCGCGCATGATGGCTTTTTTGTTACCCTCAGCGCGCGGTGCCCAGTAGTAATTGGCGGCGGAACTCATGGCGGCCACAGCAGCAGCAACGATAAAGATGGGTTGCAGGATCTGTACCACACTGCGACCCGCACCGAGCATGGCAACGACTTCATTGGCTCGTGACATACGGGTCAGGGTGTAGAGCACGGCCAGCAGCAGCGCTGGGGGCATGACCGACACAAAGATGAAGGGCAAGACACCGAAATAAAACAAGAAGACTCGACCGAGCGAAGCGCCTGCCTCTTGGAAATCCTTTAAGTTATCCAGCAGATCCATGATCAACCACAGTGAGGTGAAGGCGATGAAGCAGAAGACCAACGGCGCAAGAAAGGTGCGCAGTGTGTAGCGACACAAGGTATTACTGCCCTGGTAGTATTGAAGCAGTACTGGCACGCAGAGTGTGGCTACGAATAGCAATACAAGCTTCAGCCAGTAGGCGGCAAACGCTACAGGCTCACCCATCTCTGTCATCTGCATGGCTCCGAGCTGTCTCGCGATGTCATCATTCACCGCCCAGGCGGCGACAGAGATGGCGGCAATCCAGCTAGGTAGGATGAGCTTGGCCACATTTCCCCACTGACGCAGCAGGATGAAAACATACACGGCACCGCCGACGAGCATCCACATATCAAGATAGGGCAGCAGCACGGAGACGGTTTTTAAAACAGGCCCCGCAGGTGCCACTCCCTGCTCGGCGATGAGCTGCCCGTCACGAACATCGTAGCCGACGACCTCTGCCGGATTATCTAAATGTCTACCCTGTGTGGCGGCAAGCAGCATCGTGATGAGAGCCAGCGCAAACGCTGACCTGCCAGCATACGGCACTGTCCGCACACGCTCCATGAGAGCGCGTAGCTTGGTCAGTGCGTGATTGAGAAATGCCATGTGAAGCTGCTCGGCCTATTTGGGGGAGGATTTTGGCGGAAGCTCGCGAACAAACGCCCACGAGACTTCGACGACCTCCCCAGTGTCATACGTTATCACAAAATGGCTGCGCAATTCGTCATCTACCTCGATCTGCACAGGCACCGCTTTCGCGCTGACGCGGTTGGCTTTGCGGATCGCCGAGTGAGGCTCAAGGAAGCAGAGGCCATCTTCAAATTCGACATCAAAAGCGTCCTCCCAACCGAGATACCGGGCATGCTTCACGCGGGAAAAGGTGCCTTTGCCAAAAGGCTTTTTGAGTTGAACAGCGATTTTCATAGTCGGCCCTTTTTTTGAAGTTCTTCGACAAGCTTTAGCAGTTTCCGGTCAGGATTCCAGCCCTCATGCCCGGTGAGTGTGTTTAGATTCAATCGGCCAAGGAACCGCCCTTTGGATTCATAGACATGAACATGTCGTGGATCATGGTCTCCGATGAACCATTCGATCACATAGCCATGTCGGCGAATCCTTCCCATAAACGTCGAACTGAATCAGTAACTCCGAGCAAAGACGACGCGCCGACTGCTCGGCGCACCTGTGATGAAGCACTTGCCCTCCTCGGCGTATTCATCACCCATCGGGATGCAGCGGATGGTGACCTTCATATCCTTGGCAATCTGGTCCTCATCCTCATTGCTGCCCGCCCAGTGCATGAGCGCGAAACCGCTGTGGGCACCGTCGGCAAAAAAGGCTTTGAACTCGTCCAGCGTGTCCATCTTCTTCATGTTCGAGTCACGCAATTCTGTGGCTCGAGTGAGTAGCGCATCCTGAATCTCCTGAAGCATCTCGGTGACGTTGCGAATGAAGTCTTCTTTTGGCAGGAACTCTTTGGCTTTCGGTCCCTGATCACGGCGGCAAACAGCGACGCTACGGCTCGTGATGTCGCGCGGACCGATCTCCAGACGCAGTGGCACGCCTTTCTTGATCCACTCCCAGCTTTTGGCTCCGCCTTGGAGATCGCGCTTGTCCACATGCACACGCAGCGCCTCACCTCCAAAGCTCTGTGAGCGCAGCGTCTTGGCCAGTGCTTCACAGGCGTCGATGACTTCCTGCCGTGTGTCAGGCTTCGGCGTGATGGGCAAAATGACAATTTGGTTAGGTGCCACACGCGGCGGCAGGATGATGCCGTCGTCATCCCCATGAGCCATGATCAGTGTGCCGATCAGGCGTGTGCTCACTCCCCAGCTCGTGGTGTGGACCAGTTGCTTGGTGTTATCACGACCCAGGAATTGAATGTTCGCCGCCTTGGCAAAGTTTTGCCCGAGATAATGCGACGTGCCGGCTTGGATGGCTTTACGATCCTGCACCATGGCCTCGACTGTGAAGGTGCTCACCGCACCGGGGAAGCGCTCGTTCTCTGTCTTCTCACCAGGGATCACGGGGATGGCGAGATGGTTGCGCAAAAAGTCTGTATAGACGCGATGCATCAGCTTCGTCTCCTCGATCGCTTCTTCCGCCGTTTCGTGCGCGGTGTGGCCTTCCTGCCAGAGGAACTCGGAGGTGCGCAAAAACAAACGCGGGCGCATCTCCCAGCGCATCACATTCGCCCACTGATTGATCAGCAGTGGCAGGTCGCGATAACTCTGCACCCAGCGGGCAAAAGCCGCACCGATGATGGTTTCTGAAGTCGGTCGGATAACAAAAGGCTCTTCCAGCTTGCCTGATGGGATCATCTTGATCGTGCCATCTGGCTGCTTCTGCGCCTCCAAACGGTGATGGGTGACCACCGCGCATTCCGTGGCGAATCCTTCCGCGTGCTCAGCTTCCTTTTCCAAATAGCTGAGCGGAATCAGCAGTGGGAAGTAGGCGTTGACGTGGCCCGTCTCTTTAAATTTAGCATCGAGCTGCTTCTGGATGTTTTCCCAGATGCCGTAGCCCCAGGGTTTAATGACCATGCAGCCACGCACCTCGGAATTTTCAGCGAGATCAGCGGCGCGGACGACCTGCTGATACCACTCGGGGAAGTCTTTGTCACGGGTAGGGGAAATGGCGGAAGCTTGGCTCATGGGGCCGCCATAGTAGGGCCATTCGGCACTCGGTCAAATGCCCACCTCCAAGCGGCCATGGAGCTACGGCAGCATCTGAGTAGCCTGTCGGCATTGATAGAGCCATTAAACGCAAAAGCGGCGTGGTTTGCACCACGCCGCTGAGATTTAAAATGTCCTGTCGTTCCGGACTAGCCGTGGAGATTATTCCACGCCTTTCCAGGCTCCGAAGCTGGCACCGGACTCGATCCACTTCTTGATCAGGGCCTGATCAGCGGCTGGCACACGGTCGCCTTTACCTTCGGGTGGCATGGCCAGTTCATCGGTGTCAGGGAGCGCCATGGACTTGAGCAACCAGCTCGCGTCAGGCTTACCGGCGACGACGTTTTCATTGGGGTTTTCTTTGCCACCCTTCATGATCACGGCAGCACCATCAAGACGGAGTCCGCCTTTGGGCTTCTTGATCTTGCCGTTGTCTTCGTGCTCTTTTTCATGGCACTTGAAGCAACTGGTTTTGAGGATAGGCAGGATCTGCTTTTCGAAATCGACGGCACCATCCTGAGCGGAAACGGTGTTGACGGCGAAAGCTGCGGCGACGGCGGCGATGATGAGTTTGGTATTCATGGGGTGGGTGCGGGATGGTGTTCTCTCCGCCTGAATTGGTCAAGCACGAGGAAGCTCGATTTCAATCATCAGCCCATGAGGCTCGCGGTTGCGCGCAGTGACCGTGCCGCCGCAGGTGTCGATGCAGGTTTTAACAATGGCGAGTCCGAGCCCAGTGCCACCGGTCTGGCGGTCGCGGCTGGTATCCACACGATAAAAGGGATCAAACAGACGCGGCAGGCTGTCTTCTGGCACGCCCTGTCCTTGGTCCGCGATGGTGAGGATCACGCTCTCTCCTCGGCGCGTGGCGCTGACTTCGATGTCACTTTCAGGCGCATGAAGGCGGGCATTGCGGAGGACGTTGCTGACAGCGCGGCGCAGCAGATCAGGCACGGCGCGGACGATGAGATCACGCGGGAGATTGAGGCGCAGGCGCTGCGCCGGGATAGCCTCTGTGCCAGCGACTTCATCGACGAGTGCGAGCAGCACGACATCTTCCGGCGGCTTCGCAGCTTGGCCGAGGGACGACTTTGAAAAGGAGAGCAACTCATTCACGAGTAGCGAGATTTGACGCAGCTCCTCACGCACATCAGCAAGGCGGATAGCATCGCTGTCGGTGAGTTTATCTTCGAGAATTCCGAGACTCATCTCCATGCGAGCGATGGGGCTGCAAAGCTCATGCGCGATGTCCCCAAGGAAGCGCTTTTGACCGCGCACGATTCCGTCGATCTGCACCGCCATGCGATTGACGGCGTGAGCGAGCCTGCCGAGTTCGTCACTGCGATTCTCTGGCACTCGGACATTGAACTGGCCCTTCGCGATCTGCTCAGTGGCCTGCATATTCGCGCGGATACTGCCGGTGATATTGCTGACAAAGGGCAGCCAGAGAAGAGCGGATAGGGCCATGGCTCCGAAGAGTCCGAGCAGCCACGGTGTCGCATCAAAGAACAAGCCGCCGCCCGTGATCCGATCCGTGACGATCACAAAAATGAGTGGTCCCTCACGCCGATTCCAGCTTGGCAGCATAGGCAGCCGAATGCCGGTGTAATAAACCGGCGGAGTGCCCACTGGCAGCATGAACGTGCCGAGTTTCACCGGCATGGACGAATTGAGTTCATCGAAACGCGACTCATCATCAGGCCCGCGTGGGGGGCCGCGACCTGACGGAAAATCGTCACCAAAGATCAACGCTTCAAATTCTTCATGTGGCAGGGGAGGCCGCGGTGGTGGGCGATTACCATCCGTGTTATCCCCACGAGCTGGTCGCCGATTCAGTTCGGGAAACATGTCAGCGAGCAGGCGCTCCATCGGCTCAGGCATCTCCACTTTCATCCCGGCGATGTGACGACTCGGCACCGTGATGAGTGCCGCCTGCACACCACTCTTTTGACCAAAGTCTTTCAGCACGCGATCCCAATCCGCCCGCTTCGATGTATTGAGTGTGGCATGAATCTCACGCCCGATTGATTGCAGCCGATCCCCCACGATGCCGCCAAGTGCTCCCTGCATCCCCTCACGAAACTGCCACTGCAACACGATCCAAAATCCGCCGCCCAGCACGACCACATTCACCAACAGCCAAAAGAGGATGCGGGCGTAAAGATTGAAAAAGCGACGTGGCATAGCGGAGCGTGACGCTACGCCAAATCGCTAAACGAAGAAATGAAAACCTTATTGATCCTGTAGTGCCTGCTACTCCTGCAAAAACACAAACACGCCGGTCTTGTTGCCGACGACCACGTCAAGTTTGCCGTCTTTGTTCACGTCGCCTGGAGTGACTTCGGTGCCGACACCGCTAGCATCGTCGATGAGATGCGGGATGAAGTCAGCACTACCTTTGTCGTCGCGCTTAATCTCCCACCAGTAGAGCACGGGGGCGGCGTTGGGTTCGTCGTCCTTCAGCGGACCGTGCGCCCAGCGACGCTTGCCGGTGACTACGTCGAGCACGCCGTCGCCATTCATGTCGGCGAGCTGCATGGCGTGGAGCTGGCTGAATTTGACTCCCTGTTTGTTATCCTCTGGCGTGGCTCCCATGAGCTTGTGCGCGGTGAAGGAGCCGTCCTTGTTCTGCTCATACCAGCCGAAGCCGAAGCCGTGGGCGTCATAGCCGGTGATCACGTCGTTGCGCTTATCACCGTTCACATCATAGACGAGGATGAAGCTGCCGCCGCGCGCGCCTTCAGGAGCGAAGGGGCCGGGATGGAAAGCCCAGTCGCTGTCCTTGCTCATGTCCGCTGGCTGTTCGCGCCAGCCTTCTTTGTCGAGGATGTCGGCGCGTCCGTCGCCATTCACATCGCCGAAACCGTAGCCGTGGGTGTACTTGAAGTACTTCTTGTCGTTCTCAGGCGACTTGGGTGAGATGGGGCGGAAGCGGGCTTTGCCGAAGGGGTTCTTCCAGTCGATCTCAGCATAGCCGAGCTGGCCGCCAGTGTGGCAGATGAGTTCGGGTTTGCCGTCGCCATTCATGTCGCCCAGCGTTGGGGATTCGTTGTCAGTCACGTCAAAGATGGTATGGCGTGTCCAGTCAGCGCCTTTGCCCTGTGGGTTTTCATAGACCCAAGTTTCCTTGCCGGGCCAGGAGAAGGCCAGGATGTCTGCCCAACCGTCGGCATTGAAGTCATAGGTGTAGGTCAGGAAGAAGTCGCTGTAGCCCTTGGCTGGGTCGTAGGGTTCTTTTTCGAACTTCGGAGCAAAGCTGATGCGCTCTTTGAAATCGGGGCCCTGCCAGATGAAGCGACCGGAGCAGATGTCGTTGTCACCATCATGATCGAAGTCGGCGAAGTGGGCTCCCTCGGCCACGAACTCGTTGGTGAGGGTTTGCTTTTTAAAGGTGATGTCAGCAGCACTGGCGGAGGCGATGACAAGAAGGGGCAGCAGGAAACGTTTCATAGGTTGGAAGGCGAAAGGGAACACGCGGTAGTGATGTGATCTTGCAGAGGACTGGCAAAGCGCAAGAAAGGAGCAAAACGTAACTGCAAGTCCACACGATTGAGCCACGTTCTTTTCCGCCCATGATTCGTCGCACCCTCTCCGCCTTGCTTTGCTCCAGTGCACTGCTTTCCACCGCCCCAATGCTCCAAGCCCACGAGGCTGGCAAACAAATGGCTGAAGTGGCCACGCTACTCCTTTCAGTCCTGACACCTGAGCAGAAGGCGAAAGCGACCTTTGCCTTTGAAGACGAAGAGCGCATCAACTGGCATTTTATCCCGCGCGAGCGCAAAGGCCTGCCGCTGAAGGAAATGACCCCACAGCAAGAACTGCTGTCACATGCCTTGATTAACACGGGCCTTGGCTTCCGTGGCGCAGCAAAGGCTGCGACGATCATGTCACTCGAAGAAGTACTCTATCAGATCGAAGGCGCAGATGAATCGAAGCGCGCCGCCGTGCGCCTCAAGCGCGACCCTGAGCAATACTTTGTCAGCATCTTCGGCACACCCGATGCCAAAGGCACCTGGGGCTGGCGCATCGAGGGCCATCACTTGTCCCTAAACTTCACCATCAAAGACGGCCAACTTCTCCGTGCCACACCGACCTTCATGGGCACAAATCCTGGTGAAGTGCGCCAGGGAAATCTCTCCGGCCTGCGCGTGCTGGGTAAAGAAGAAGACCTGGGCCGCGAGCTGGTGAAATCACTCGATGAATCTCAGTTCAAAAACGCCTTGGTTGAAACCATCGCGCCAAAGGAGATGGTCACCGCCGCTGAGAAGCGCGTGAACCCACTGAAGCCAGATGGCCTTTCTGAAACCGAACTCAAACCCGAACAGAAAGCAAAGCTGCACGAAATCATCCGCGAATACACCGACCGCCTGCGCCCTGAAATCGCCGCAGAAACCTGGGCCGATATTGAAAAGAACGGCCCCGTCTTTTTCGCCTGGGCCGGAGGCAAAGAGCGCGGAGAGCCGCATTACTATCGCATCCAGGGTAAGACCTTCCTCATCGAATACGACAACGTGCAGAACGAGGCCAACCACCCGCACAGCGTCTTCCGCAGCTTCGAAGGCGACTTTGGCCGCGACATCTTGGCCGACCACGCCAAAGAAGCGCATGGGGGAAAATGACGAATGACGAATGACGAAACCCGAATGACGGATGGCTAAGCCTTCGTCATTCGACATTCGGCAATGTACTCTTGGACGGCTCGCAAAGTCTCGCCTGCCACATCGGCTCGGGCTTTGGCAAAGGGGGGTCTGAACCATGGGAAGCTGCCGAGGAGATCGGGGGTGACGAGCACTTGGCCATCGGTGTGATTACCGGCACCGATGCCGATGGTGCTGGCTCTGATGCGGCGGGTGATCTCGGTGGCGACATCGGGGACGATGCTTTCTAAGACGACGGCGACTACCCCAGCTTGATCGAGCGCGATGGCGTCAGCGATAAGGTGCTCGATTTGTTCGGGTGTTTTACCCTTCTTTTTATAGCCGCCTTCTTCGCGCACGCTCTGCGGTAACATGCCAATGTGGCCGACGAAAGGGATGCCTGCCTCAATGATGGCTTTGATCTGCGGAATGAATCCGACGCCGCCCTCAAGCTTAACAGCATCAGCTCCAACTTCCATGAGGCGGCGAGCGTTTGCCAAAGCCTGCTCGGGTGTATCGTAACTGTGAAAAGGCAGATCGGCGATGATGGGGGCGCGTTTCACACCTCGGCGGACGGCGGCGGTGTGGTGGAGCATCATTTCCATGGTCACGCCAGTCGTGTCAGGCAGGCCGAGCACGACCATGCCGAGAGAATCGCCGACGAGGATCAGGTCAACACCTGCTTCTTCGAGCAGGCGAGCGGTCGGGTAGTCGTAGGCCGTGAGGACGGCGAGTGGCGGGCCGTGTTGCTTACGGTGAGAAAGTTCGGTGAGGGAAGTCAGCATGCGGGCAGGAGTCTGACGAAAGCACTTTTCCCATGGTCTGTGGAAAGCAGAATCGCCAAACGAGGATTCTAAAAAGAGGCCTGCTACCAATCCAATGCAACAATTGTCTCAAATGCTTCCATCATTGATGACCTGCCAGTTCAACGGCAGGATTTGACTAGTATCATAAGCGGGGTGCTGAACCCAGTGTGACGCTGGCGGCGTCAGAACTATTTTATCGTCTCGATCATTCAGCCACGCCGCCCACCAACTCAAGGAACTGGAAGCAATGATTTGATGCTTACATGAGCTCATCAGGCGTAAATCTTCATGAGGCTCAAATTCACCGTGATGGCTCACAATGGTGATGTCCTCGCTAGGCTTCAAATTTGATAAAAGCCACTCATGGTCATCACTAAAAACGAAGAACTTAGGCTTGCTTAAACGACTCTTCATCTCGTTCATGGCGTGCAGACAGTATTCTAAAGAAGTGGCCTTGAATTCCGTCCTGCCGACTTTGTCCCCACGTCGCACATGCATTGCAACGGACTCGACCTCAGTCATCCGACGAAGCAGACATTCGTCTTTCTGGCAAGGAGGCGTTGAAATCCGTAAATCCACCAATAATTGTTCCCGTATATCACGAAAGTAATCTTGGTTATGCCAAAGACCGACGATAAGTGAATTATCCGAAATATTCAGAACATCAAGATCAAAAGTTAGTTGTCTTTCAGTAATGATTCCCCTTTCTCTAAGCGGCAAAACACCTGCTTTTTGCCAGTTTTCTATAATGCGGTAACGGCAGCGTGGCCTCAATCCCATTAGACTGAAGTATCGCCAGCAACGATCGTAGATTGGACGCGGCGCTAGACGACTTATAGCCATCATTGGAAAAAGTCGAAATACGTCTTTCAAGCTAGCTTCCTGTATCGGTAGACAATAGGACCCCAAGGCAAAACGTCGATGTGTGTCTGAACGATAACTGAAAAGATCTAGCCGAAGCTCGACTCCTAGTCGCATAGACACCTGCCTAGCCATTGCGTATTGAAACAACTGGTTGCCAAGTCCTCCCGAAAGATGAGCGATTAC
>CAZOVY010000073.1:0-31230 GCA_964583255.1 uncultured Prosthecobacter sp. | reverse complement strand
CCAACACCTCACTCGTTCACGCTTCCCCGGTGTCATTCTTTGTGAGGCAACTCGTCAAAAGCATGGTCATTTTGAGAGCGTTGAGTCACCCGGCGGCTTTGGAGTATAATATGACGCTGCAAGTGCAGTATTTGCCCAAATGGTATGCATCGGAGATGAAAGTGCGGTGAACGTTTGCCAGCAAATCAAACGGCTGATGTTAGGAAAACTAAACCTGCTCAAAGAGGTAGAGTAATGGCTGTCAAGAATCGCTGACCCTTGATTGCCAGAGGAGCCGGATGCAAGATGCAGTCATCCGAGACGAGGCTGGTTTTGGGGGACGCAGGCGTTTGGGGAGAAAATGCGAAAGCTGGCGACGGCGTTGATGAAAAAGGAAGGAGCGCCCAAATCACGAGCCTATCGGAAGCAAGTGATGGTGAGAGAGCACGGGGAGCGTCAGGCAGAGCAGTGGCTGACGGAGGGGTGAAGTGCCGCAGGCTTGAAGCGAGGAGAGCGGGCACGGGTGAAGGGATCTGACGCGCGGAAGGTGCTGCCTGCGGACCTGCTGTGGCGGCGAGCTGTGGCGTCTCAGGAATGGCTGGCAGAGAAGCTGGTGATGAAATCAGCGGCCAATGTGAGTCAGCAGATTAGACGGCTTGAGCGCAAGAAAGCACTGGCAGCGGTGCCAGAAGCGAAGAGGCTGTTCTTGGATAAAACCGATGCTCCAAACACTGAATCTCCCATCTATCTGTCAAGCAGGTGCACCCCATTCTACGAGCATGAAGTCACCGTCCCTTAGACAGACAAAACTCGGCAAGCTGTCAGGGCTTGAGATCGAGTGCCTGCGCTATACTGATCGGCTCAGACGATGACGAATCTTTCTGGGTGCGACAGTCAGGTCGATAAACACTGGGATCTCTCCATATGAATCGCCTGCACCCCCATTTATTCCCCCGACTAACTCGACCAGAGTTACTCTCCGTTCCACATCGCGCAGGCTGTGGATTGTCTGCTAAAACCGGGTTTGCTCAGTGGTGTCCGGGTGAAGGCGCAAAAAAATCGGCACCTCATGCTGAGGTGCCGAAACCACCTGTCACGGCCTGCTAAAGGGCCTTGGGCAGGCGAAAGAGGGCGGTCAATCGTCAATGACGACTCGGCTGATAACGCGGTAATCACCGTCGGTGACGTACTGTACGCTCACGGGTATGCCCACGCGGATGCGTGTCTTTAGGTCGTCGCTGGTGATCATTTTGCCGCCTTTGGTGATGTAGGTCACGGACTTGCCATAGCGATAGGTCACTGGGCCGGTTTCTTCCTTTGTGATGAAGGTGGTGCCTGCTACGTATTCCGTAAGGGTTCCGGTGCCCGTCGTGGTCTTGATGGTGGTTTCGGAGGAGCCGTCTTCTTTGACCTTGGTAGTTTTGGTGGTGATGTCAGCCGCGATCACAGCGGTGGTGGCAATGATCGCGAAAGCGAGGGTGTAGAGTTTAATTTTCATGGGGTTGGAGTGCGTTTGTTAGTTTGTTTAGTTTTGGTGATCTATGACCTTGTAATAGAGTCACTGACCGAGCCGCACCATGAGTGGTAAACGGTGCCTCTGATATGGGGTCAAACCCGCCTATATTGAGCCAGACGATTCACAGGAGGAAATAGAGTTTCATCATGGAAGGAGACGGTTCAGTGTTCCGAATTCAACCTCATGAGAACACTGAGCAAGCTCTACCGAAAGACCATCAAGTGATGGATCATGAGTTTTTAGAAACCCCCAAACCCCCAAAACCTTTTTCCAACAGCATTATGTTACAGGGATTGGTTAGCGCACCAGCAGGTGGCCTCTTCTTTGGGGTAAAGGCCCCATGGTGATTCTGGGCACGGCCAGCGATAATGCGTCATTAAATCAAGTCGATATAGGCACAGCGTCTGCCCCTGACCATTCACCTCTCACCCTTATCAAAACTACCCTTCATGCTCCATCCGGCCTTGGCCATGCTGTCTTGAGCCTTATCTTGATCGCCGCTTGCGGCGTGACCGCCGCCGCGGAGCCTCTAAACTTTTTCGAGCGCCTCGGCCAAGCAATCTCGCGTGCTACGAGTCGCCCGGAGCGGGCTGATTCGAGCGATGCTTCTCTCAGCGCTGCGGGAGCCAGCACTCAGCGCTACCAAGCGACTGACAAGGATGGCCGTCCCGCCCTGCGGATCAGTCCTGCAGGGCAGACGCGCTATGGGGATGCCGAGCGCTCTCGCAGCACGGCTCCAAAACGATTCAATCAGGCCAAAGCCCTTTCATCCCTGCGGTTTCAGCCCAGCTCAGTCCCGATCCCCACACGGCCTGAGCTGACGCCTGTGAACATGCCTTTGCCATCACCTGCCAGTTCAAACACGAGCTATTACCCGCGCACTCCTGTACCGCCGTCGCTGGCCGACCCGCGTGAATCAGTCCGGCTCCCACTTGATCCCCTTGCCATCGTCTCGGCGCCGAAAGTGACAACGCAGATCGCTGCTGCTTCTACGCCGCCGCAGGCATCTGCTACAACGGTACCGCGCCCAATCATCCCCTTCGCCATCTTACTGAAATATGGCCGCGTGAAAATGTCCTTTCCGCCCTACTCCGAGCTGGATGTGGAGGGCCTAGCCAGCGGTTCGCTGGCCAAAGATCCCACCTCCGGAAAGATATTCCGTGTGCCTTGAGCGTCCTCGCGAGGAAAAGCTGCCTCAAATCGTTAAATTCCAAAGCTTCTGACTGATCGCTTTTGATCCAGAACGCGGTGTGAGTAGCCCGCAATTCACACCTCACTGGGCGAACCGGGTCATCGCGCCAAGGTGAGGTTGTCGCCCCGCAGACGAGGGGTTGAAGCGTGCATCACGCAGGCGCGAGAATGCGGGTTTGAATCTCGGAATGTTTTTCTTGTGGGATGACTTCGCGTCTGCCCGTTGGGGACCAGATTGCCTCATACAGCGGACGTCTGCAAAGGCGGGCAAAGCACTCTGCGAAGAGGCTGCTTTCGGGGCACCCAGACAATGAGTGAAAGCTTGCGTTGTCTGAGGTTGAGAATCTACATGGCTGGGCTAATGGCCTCACATCATGGAAAGTGCAGCGACCCCGCCCTGGGAGACAAAGAAGAAGACGGCCAAACGTGGCCTGCTGCGGAAGCTGCTGCTGTGGAGTTTTTTCATCGGGTTGATTGGCTTTGTGGCCTATGGCTTGAAAGTGAAACCGATCCCGGTCGAGACGGCGGCGGTGACGCGCGGGCCGCTCACCGTCAGTGTGCTGGAGGAAGGCAGGACGCGAATCAGGAATCGCTACGTGGTGGCGGCACCGGTGTCGGGGAACATGCGGCGGGTGACTTTAAAGGCGGGTGATGAAGTGAAGGCGAATGAAACGGTGCTGACGCTGATCGAGCCGGGTTTAGCCCCGCTGCTGGATGCTCGCAGCCAGGCGCAGGCTGAGGCACGGATCGCTGGAGCCAATGCAGCACGGATGCAGGCGGAGCAGTCACTGGAGATGGCGCGCACGTCGGCCAAGTTTGCGGAAGCGGGCTGGGCGCGTGTGAAGTCGAATGCCACTCAGGGCAGTATTTCGATCACGGATCGGGACAACATCGAGCGTGAGGCGCTGATGCGGGATCGTGAGGTGCGGGCGGGGGAGTTCGCGCTGAAGGTGGCGGACTTTGAATTGGCTCAGACGAAGGCGGCGCTGCTGCAACTGACCACGCCTGCGGCAGCGGGATCGGTGGTGGAGGTGCGTGCTCCGGTGAGTGGTCGTGTGTTAAAAGTGCAGCAGGAAAGTGCGATGATGGTGACGGCTGGCACACCGCTTTTAGAGATCGGTGATCCAGCGGATTTAGAGATCGAAGCGGAAATTTTATCTCGCGATGCGGTGGCGATCCGTGTCGGGGCAGAGGTGCAGGTGGAGCAATGGGGCGGCGATGTGCCGCTGAAAGCACGCGTGCGGCGGATCGAGCCCGCCGCCTTTACGAAAGTGTCGGCGCTGGGAGTGGAGGAGCAGCGGGTGATCGTGCTGAGTGATCTGGATTCGCCACCTGAATCAGCGCGGATGCTGGGAGATCGTTATCGTGTCGAGGTGCGCGTGGCGGTGTGGCATGACAAGGATGTGCTGCTGGTGCCGAGCGGTGCGCTTTATCGCGAAGGTCGCGAATGGAAGACTTTTGTTTTGAGTGCTGGCAAAGCTACTCAAGGAGTGGTGCAAACGGGCCGCACAGATGGTCGATCAACTCAAGTGCTCGATGGCCTGAAAGCGGGCGATTTGGTGCTGATGCATCCGCCCGATGTGGTGGCAGATGGTTCAGACGTCGTGCAGCGCGTGGTGGAGTGATTGCTAAAGCCAGAGTTGTTAGTTGTTAGTGGTTAGTTGAGCGCCTGAAATTAAAGCCGATCACCTTTTGAGTGATTCATCTCAGTTCATTCATTCGGTTGAGCCTTTCGCTCTCAATTCCCTTAGGGGCTTCGCGCTCAACGATGAACTCTCAACACTGTTTCTAGGATCACAGATGCTGGATCTGGCCTTGATCAAGACGCAGATGCAGTTGGCCGAGGGACTGGGCTTCGCTACGAGAATGGGTGACGTGGAGGACGGTGAGGGCGTGCTTGGATTGCAAGGAGCGGAGGAGTTCCATGGCTTCATCGCGGGTGGCTTCATCGAGTGCTGAGAGGGGCTCATCAAGCAACAGCACGCGGGGCTGAGCGGCTAGGGCGCGGGCGAGGGCGACGCGCTGTTTTTCTCCGCCGGAAAGGAGATCGGGCAGACGATCCAGGAGGTGCGTGATGCCAAGATCGGTGGCGAGCTGGGTGATGAGGTTGTCATCCTTTTGGCCACGCATTTGCAGGGCAAAACTGATTTGATCGCGGACTCGGCGACCCGGAAAAAGCGCGAGGTCTTGCGGCACGTAACCGATGCGCCGCTCTCGTGGTTCGAGATGAGTCACGTCGCGGTCATCAAGGACGATTTTACCACTGTCGGGCTGGCGCAGACCGCAGAGGATCTCGAGGAGCGAGGTCTTACCACAGCCGGTGGCTCCCATGAGCACGGCATAGGTGTTGTCGGGGATGGTCAGTGAGACGTCACGCAGACTGAAGCCCGCGCCAGGGGCTTTCCAGGAGATGTTGTTGAGGGAGATCACGGGGGAAAGTTTACAGTGGTTGAGGCTCGCTGCGCGAGCGTTGACAGTCGTTGACGGTTGTTAGCAGAAGGCTCGGAAAACAACTGTAAACCATCGTCAACAACCGTAAACCACCGTCAACTTCTTCCTCCCCCCTTCATACCTTTTCACCCGTGGCACGGACGGCGACGAGCACGGTCACGGCGATGGCGATCATGGCGAGACTGACGGAGACGGCGGAGTCGAGATTGCCGACGCTGAGTTCGAGCCAGACGGTGGTGGGCAGGACTTCGGTCCTCATGCGGGTGGCTCCGGCGAAGACGAGGATGGGGCCGAACTCGCCGAGACTGCGTGCCCAGGCGATGCAGAAGGCGGCGAGCATTCCGCGTTTTGCGGCAGGTAAAGCGACGTGCCAGAGTGATTGAAATCTTGTGGCACCAAGGGTGAGCGCGACTTCTTCAGGCCGCGCGGAGAGGTGATCAAAGGTGCCGCGCATGGTGCGAATGGCGAAGGCAGCAGCGACGACGAACTGAGCGAGCACGACCCCGGCGATGGTGTAGGTGAAGGAGATCACGCCCTCGATGACCCGGCCCAGCGGAGTTTGGAAAAAGATGAGCAGGCAGATGCCGATGACCATCGGTGGTAGGACGATGGGGATGTCGAGTGCGGCATCGAGCAGGGCTTTGCCACGGAACTGGCAGCGCGCCATGAGGTAGCCGATGGGCACGGCAATGATGAGAGCAAAACCTGCGGCGGCGGTACAGGTCAGAAGGCTGAGTCCGGTGGCGTAGCGGATCTCGGGCTTCATCAAAGTCTCCCACCAAGCCTGCGGTGTACTGTAGGTAGCGGTGGCTCCCAGAAGCAGGAGCCAGAACAGCAGATAAGCTGCGGTGATGAGGGCTAGGCTGAGCCAGAAGGGGTGCAGACGTCGCATACTCTTCTCAGCGTTCAGGGTCTATCTCACTCCGCACCCGGAAAGGTGTGCTCCATGTCCTTGCCGATCTCTTTACTCAGAAAGGTGCGCAGCTTTTCCATGCCGAGTCCGGTCTCTGCCGAGATGGGGAGGATCTTCACACGCTTGAAGCGTTCTTTGAGATTCTCGACGTGTTGCTCGGCGCCTTCGACATCGAGCTTGTTGGCGATGATGCACCAGGGGCGCTTGGAGAGTTCTTTGGAATAGAGCGACACTTCTTTGCGAACGGTTTCCAGGTCGCTCACGGGGTCGCGCCCTTCCGTGCCGCCGGCATCGACGACGAATAGCAGGACGCGGCAGCGCATGATGTGGCGCAGGAAGTCGTGGCCCAGGCCGATGTTCTGATGCGCGCCTTCGATGAGTCCGGGAATGTCAGCCATCGTGCCACGGCGGTTGTCATTGAAGTGAATGACACCGACCATCGGCTGCAAGGTGGTGAAGGGATAGTTCGCGATCTTGGGCTTGGCTGCGCTGAGCTTAGAAAGCAAAGTTGATTTTCCCGCATTCGGGAAGCCCACAAGGCCGACATCGGCGATGCTGCGTAGCTCGAAATGGAAGCGGCCTTCCTCGCCATCCACACCGGGCGTGAATTCGCGTGGGGCCTGATGGGTGCTGGTCTTGAAGTGGACGTTGCCTTTGCCTCCCTTGCCCCCTTTGCAAAGAATGAAAGTCTGGCCGACTTCGGTCAGGTCGGTGACTGGCTCGAAGGTCTCGGTGATCTCACCGGTTTCAGGGTCTTCCTCCGAGATGATCCTGGAGATGACGGTGCCGCTGGGGACTTTATAAACCACGTCTTCCGCGCTGATGCCGGTGCATTGGTTGGCTTTGCCTTTTTCTCCATCAAGGGCCAGGAGCTTGGCATTGTAGAAGTAGGTGCGCAGGCTGTTGGTGCTGTTATCGACGAGCAGGATGATGCTACCGCCGCGTCCGCCATCGCCGCCATCGGGGCCGCCTTTGGGGCGGAACTTGCCTCGGTGGAAATGCGCGGAGCCGTCGCCGCCTTTTCCGGCGCGGGCATAAACTTTAATCTGGTCAACAAACATGGGCGGGGCTTGTAGCCGTAGATGTGGCCGGACACAAGCGCCACCTGACAACTTGCATCTGCTGCCGAGGTACGGTTGTTTCTGCCATGTCTGCATTCATTTGGCTGAATGGTCGCCTTTGCCGCCGAGAAGAAGCCCACATCTCACCGCTTGATCACGGGTTGCTCGTCGGGGACGGGGTCTTTGAAACCTTGGTCGCCCATCAGGGTCGTCCCTTTGCGGCACGCGAGCACTGGGAGCGGCTGGTGCATTCCTGTGAGGTCACGGGCCTGACGCCACTGCCTGAGGCCGAGTACCTGGCTGCGATGGATGCCGTTTTGAAAGCCAATCAACTCGATGAAGCCCGCATCCGCGTCACCATCACCAGTGGCGAGGGGCCGCTCGGTTCAGAGCGTGGAGCTTCGGCCCAGACGGTGTTTGTCACCGCCACAGCCTACAAGCCCTGGCCAGCGACGGAGCGCGTGTGCTTGGTTCCATGGACCCGCAACGAGTCCGGGGCATTGGCGGGAGTGAAAAGCACCTCCTATGGCGAAAATGTCCGCGCGCTGGCCCATGCTCGGGCGCATGGTTGTGGGGAGGCTCTCTTGGCAAACACTCGTGGGGAACTGTGTGAGGGGACGGGTTCAAATGTATTCGTCGTCATGGGCGGCCGACTCATCACGCCGCCGCTTTCCTCCGGCTGTCTGGCCGGCGTCACGCGGCGCTTGGTGCTTCAGGCCTGTCGTGAGGCGGGCATTTCCTGTTTTGAGGAAGCCCTACCTATTTCGGTGCTGCAAGACTGTGAGGAGGCTTTCCTAACCTCCTCCACTCGGGAAGTCCAGCCCATCGAACAGATCGATGAGAGGGTGCTTTCGACTCCAGGGTTGATCACGAAAAAGGTGATGACCGCTTTTCTCCGACTGACTGAAAATGGAGATTGAATTGCCTCTGCCTTTTCAGTGAACTACTGGGAATGCAACGTCTTGGCACCTCTCTATTGATTCTATTCTTGGGACTCATCCCAGCTTGCCAGCACTCGAGTCACAGACGTTTAACGGTCGGGCCGACTGTCACCGTCATGCAAACCCAGCACGGGATTGCCTCCATTTATAAAGATCGCCGAACGGCCAGTGGTGAGCGGTTCAATGCCTCAGCCTGCACCGCTGCGCACAGGACCTGGCCCATGGGCACCCGGGTCAGAGTCACTCATCTGGGCACAGGTCGCCAAGTCATTGTTCGGATCAATGACCGCGGCCCCTACATCCGAGGACGAGTGATTGATTTAACCCCCTGTGCGGCCTCTGAAATTGGCCTGACTCGGCAGCAGGGAATCGCCAGGGTAAAGATCGAGAGATTGAGGTGACCAGAGCCTCTGCACATTTTAGCGTAAAAGGTTGACGAAAAAGTGTTTACAATGCCAGGCCCCTATGGTTGAAATGCCATGTATTGCGGACAAAATGTGCCGATCTACGTTTTACCTCCCGATACCTCACACACACATCATGAAAAAAGCTCCCATTTACGTCCTGCTGATCTCTGCATGCATCATCACTGCGGCAGCAGCCAAGTGGAGCCGCCTTCCAGCGTCTGCTAAGATTCCTGTTAACATGTGTTTGTCTTCTAAGAGTGCGGCAGTGAGTGAGTCACATGGCATTGTTGATACAGACAATTTTGTCGCGAGTAATCCGATCAATCCGATCAAACTCGCCGCCGGGAAAAGTGATGCGGTGATCAAATTCACCAAGCAGGCCGTCATCAACAGCGCTTCATTCGTCAGCGACGGACTCGAAGGCAAGGTGTCTGCCTCCGTCAGTACGGATGGTAAAGCTTGGAGCAGTCCGGCAACTTCGGTCTTTTCTGCGGCTGACCGTTTTGTGCAGATTTCGATGGCTACGGCCCAGGGGCGCTACCTGCGTCTGCAATTCGAAATCATTCGTGCAGGCACGATCCGCAGCTTCAGCGTGCTGGGTGCGGATACGGACGCGGACTACACCTTCAAAGAAGACAAATCAGCTCCAACCGTCAACTTGGCGAGTGGTGTTGGTGGCGGGCGCCTGATCTACATGAGTCCCGAGACTGTCGCGAGCCGGAATCAAGCCTTGCAAGGTGGCGGCCTCATTCAATTCCCAGAGAGCCAAGAGAAGTACTGCTCTGTCGTGTATGATCTCGGGCAGGTTCGTTCTTTAGCTGAATTTTCCTCAACTCATACCCCCCGCCCTATTCGCCTCTCAGTTTACGCTTTTGATACTCTTCCGGAGAAAGAAGACTGGCGTGGTCGGCTCAGTTTTGATTCATCCGTGCTCGACACCATGACACCTACCGCCAAAGGCGATGACGCCAAAGGACAGGGCTTTGTCAAAATCAAAAACCAATCACCAGTCAAGGCACGTTACATCGCTCTTCGCTGGGAGGCCCATCCCGCAGCTTTGGTGGGCAGCATGGATCATGCCCCAAGAAGCATGGATCTATCCTCTTATTGGCAAGAACAACAGGTAGCCCTGATAAGTGCCGTTGTTCCTGGTTGTGATGCTCCTGGTGGTGGTGCTCCTGGTGGTGGTACTCCTGGTGGCGGTGCTCCTGGTGGCGGTGCTTTTGGTGGTGGTGCTTTTGGTGGTGGTGGTTTTGGTGGTGGTGGTTTTGGCGCTTTGGTTGGCATGGCTGCCGCTGGAATTCTTACTAATAATAGCCAAAACGATCCGTCGTTGGCTAATACTGATGCGGCGGCTAAGGCTAAGGCTGCAGCAGATGCATCTGCATCTGCTGCAGCAGCAGCTCTCTCAGCAGCAGGCGGCAATCAGTCACAATCTTCTAGTGGGACTGTAGGGAATCCCTCCCCCAAACCATAATTGAGTGACTTTGTTTTTTGAGGGCGATGGAGTGATCCATCGCCCTTTTTATTTAAGTGTGACAGGGCTCAAACCAAGAACTTCAGGTTACCGGCTGCTGCGTCTCTTTGAGTGACACTTTGAGCGTTTCTCTTTGACCCCACAGAGCCGCACGGCTAAAACGGGCTGCCTTTTCTTTCCATGTCTGCTTCTGACCGCCAACACACCCTCGCCAAATCGGCCTCCATCACGGGAACCTCTCTGCACACGGGAGAACAGGTGACGCTGACTTTACAACCTGCCCCTGAGAACTTCGGCTTCAAATTCCGCCGCATGGATCTAGAGGACAAGCCTTTCATCCCCGCCCTAGTGGAGAAAGTGCAGAAGGTGGAGCGCGCCACCACCATCGCTGAAGGCGGAGTGAATGTGCATACCGTGGAGCATGTGATCAGCGCTCTGTCTGGCATGGGTGTGGACAATGCGATCATCGAGATGGATTCGAATGAGCCGCCGATCGTGGACGGCAGCTCGCTGCCATTTGTCGAACTCATCAAGAAAGCTGGGATTCAGGAGCAGCAGGCTGCGCGCAAGGTTTTTGAGATTCGTGAGCCGATCTACCAGGAGACGCGTGATGGCACCATCATCACCATCGTGCCTGACAAAAAATTCCGCATCAGTTGCACCAATGTCGGACCCGGTGGGCGGTTCACGCAGTATTTCTCAGTGGAGATCAATCCTGAAACCTATGAAAGGGAGATCGCTCCCGCGCGCACTTTTGTGTACTACGAAGACATCGCCCCACTGATGGAAAAGGGGCTGATCAAAGGCGGCACGCTGGAGGCTGCCGTCGTCGTCCGTGGAGAGACGCTACTCTCCAAGCAGCCGCTGCGCTTTGAGAACGAATTCGTTCGGCATAAGATTCTCGACCTTGTGGGTGATCTCATGCTGGCCGGTAAACGCATCACAGGCCATGTGATCGCCGTGCGCCCTGGCCACGGGCCGAATACCGAGATGGCCCGTGCGATCGATGTCCAATACAACGCCATGCGCGCCATGGTGCCGCCGACGGTGAACATCCCGACGGGTGATGCCGTGCTCGACATCAATGAGGTGATGCGCATTCTGCCACACCGCTACCCGTTCCTGCTGGTGGATCGGATCATCGGATTTGAAGGTGAGACCAAATGCACAGGCATCAAGAACGTCACCATCAACGAGCCGTTTTTCCAAGGCCACTTCCCCGGCCACCCGATCATGCCAGGCGTGCTGCAGCTTGAGGCCATGGCTCAAGTAGCCAGCATCGTCCTGCTCAGACTGCCCGGGAACCAGGGCAAGATCGGCTACTTCATGAGTGCCAACAATGTGAAGTGGCGCAAGCCCGTGCAGCCAGGCGATACGCTGATCATCGAGACTGAAATGCATAAGATCAAACGCAGCATCGCTCAGGCCTCGGCCCGCTGCATCGTCAACGGCCA
Organism: uncultured Prosthecobacter sp.; assembly: GCA_964583255.1. Lineage (GTDB taxonomy): Bacteria > Verrucomicrobiota > Verrucomicrobiia > Verrucomicrobiales > Verrucomicrobiaceae > Prosthecobacter. The sequence goes on along the minus strand of CAZOVY010000073.1, from coordinate 19,840 downwards.
GGTCGTCTCCGAAGCTGATCTCATGTTCAGCGTCGTGGATCGGTGAGGTGCAGCGACAAGTTCCATTCTCGATTTTTCAATTTCAGCTCCTCGCATGATCCACCCCACCGCCATTATTGATCCGTCAGCCCGTGTGGGTGCTGATGTCAGCATCGGCCCCTACTGCATCATCGGCGCAGAGGTAGAGATCGGTGATGGCTCTTGGCTACAGCATCATGTCACCGTGATGGGGCCGACCAAGATCGGGAAGAAGAATCGTTTCTACGCTTACAGCTCGATCGGTCAGCAAACGCAGGATCTTAAATACAGCGCTGAACCCACCGGTCTTGAGATCGGTGACGACAATACCTTTCGTGAATTTTGCTCCGTTCACCGCGCTACTTCAGCCGGTGATAAAACCATCATCGGTAGTCACAACACCTTCCTCTGTTACGTCCACATCGCCCACGACTGCGTGGTGGGGAGTCACGTCATCTTCTCAAACAACGGCACTTTAGCAGGCCATGTTTTGGTAGGAGATCACGCGATTATCGGCGGACTCAGCGCGGTGCATCAGTTTTGCCGCATCGGCACACGCAGCATCATCGGCGGCTGCTCCAAGATCGTCCAGGACGTGCCGCCCTATTGCACGGCCGATGGCAACCCAGCGCGTGCTCGGGGATTAAACATCGTCGGTCTGAAGCGTGCCGGATTCACCCGTGATCAGATGCGTGCGCTGCGGGATGCGTTTCGCAAAATCTATCGCTCAGGACTTAACAATGCCCAAGCCGTGGAAGAACTGCGCGCGCAGGAACTCAGCGCCGAAGCAGCCGTGTTTACCGACTTTGTCGCAGGCACCAAGCGCGGCATCATCGCTGGCGGTAAAGGCGGAGTCGATGAAGAGGACTGAGGCTATGGAGAACGCACCTTCCCCCCTGAATCCCGAGCCGCGCGCGCGACTGAGCATCCCTGAGTATGCGATGGCTCTAGCTCATGTGGCCAGCCTGCGCTCCGAGGACCCCTTTCGGAAAGTCGGCGCGGTGGCCCTTGATTTCGACAATCGAGTGATCGGCACCGCTTACAACGGGCTGGCTCCTGGCTACAACGCATCACCGGACTTTTGGATTGATCGCGATGATCGCCGAAAATACATGCTTCATGCCGAGGTGAATCTTTGCAGCCTCTTCACTCGCGGCAATGTCCGCCTCGTGGCCTGCACGACCAAGCCCTGCACCAGTTGCATGCAGATGCTCTGCGCTTACGGCGTTAAAGAAGTGTACTACCGCGACGACTATCTTGAGTCTGAAGCAGACCTCATCGCCAAGCGCTACAGCATTCAGTTGGTGCAGTTGGTCGATTACCCGCAGGTCACGTCCCCCGTATAATCCGGCTCACTATGGATTTGCAGCGGCGCGCGATTCGCCGAAGCTGCGGCCCGATGATCCCAGTGAATTTACGCACAGCTCTCTCCATTATCATCCTGCCCGCCCTGCTGGCTTCCTGCGGCTCGTCGCCAAGAGTTCGAGGTGTGCCGCGCAAGCTGCCTGTGATTGATCTGCACGGCAGCGCACAGACACCAGCGCACAGCATGGATAAGAAGAACTATCCCTTCAGCGCTGACGGCGACTACAAGACCGCCTGGGCCGCCAATGGCAGTGCTTCAGACTCCGACAACGACTCGTGGAGTTCATCCCATGATGGATCGGTTTCCAAAAGGAATCCTTCGCCTGTGAGGAAAGTTTCCTCATCACCTAGCAAGAAAAAGACCGTCACAAGCAGCAAGTCGAGGAGCGGCAGCAGCAAAGGCGCTAGCACCAATTATGTGATCAAGAAAGGCGATACGCTGGGAGCCATCGCTCAAAGGAACGGCACCACCGTCTCCAAAATCAAGGCCGCCAACGGCATGTCATCAGACAACATCCGTGAAGGCAAACCGCTGAAGATCCCCAAGTAAACTCATGAATAAGATCCGGTTCATCGTGTTCCTCACCATCGGGTTGGTCAGTCCGATAGCCCAGGCACTGACGTTCGGCACGGTCATCATCGATCCTGGGCATGGCGGAAAAGACGGCGGCTGCGTGTGGCATGGGCTTGTGGAAAAGAAGCTCTGTCTCGACACCGCGCAGCGTCTGGAGCGTCTGCTTAAAGCCAAAGGACTGCGTGTGATCATGACTCGGCGCAGTGACGAGCATGTGGAACTCGAAGACCGAGCGGTCATCGCCAATCGCTACTCAAAGGCCATCTTTGTCAGCATCCATTTCAATGCCTCAAAAGATCGCAGCATCAGTGGCATGGAGATCTTTTATCGCAGCGACAGCGGCAAGACTTTGGCCAGGAAAATCCTACGCAGCATGGACCAGAATTTGAAAGGCGTGAATCGTGGTGTGTTTCTGGGGGATCTCAGTGTTCTGCGCCGTACGCTCATGCCCGCCGTCCTCATCGAGTGCGGGTATTTGAGCAATCGTACCGAGTCGCAGCGCTGTGGCACGGTCGCGCATCGCCAGGAGTTGGCCAAGTCCATCGCCTCAGGCATACTCGGCTCACGATCATGACTGATCGTGTTCAACTCGTGGTGCGAGTCACACCCAACGCACGCCGATCTGAGATCCTCGGCTGGGGCGCTGATGAAAAGGGGCGCTCTGTCCTGATGATAAAACTCGCCGCTCCGCCAGTGGATGGCAAAGCCAACACGGAACTCCTGCGCTTCATGGCCGACTTGCTCGACTGTGCTAAAGGGCAGGTGCAGCTTCTGCGCGGTGAGGGCAGTCGCCAAAAGGTTTTGGAAGTCCCTGCAGACTCACTTGAGAAACTACCTTCGCGTTGAAAGGCTTTCTTCATTTGACGCAGCCAGACGAGCGGGCTAGAAACTCGCCCCGAACACTTTGACTCATGTTCGGTCAAAGCAGCCCTATGCAAATCGTTCGCCCCTTGTTTCGCCTCACTCTGGCCCTCAGCCTATTCTCCCTCATCGGCTCCGTTTCCGGCTCCCCCCTGCCTGCCGATCATCCCTGTGGTGAGCTAGTGAAGAAGTACCTGACCTGTGTGGTTAACCAAGAATGGAAAACCGCTGCCAGCCTCTTGCTCCCGGGTTCGTTGGACAGAAAACAGAAGGAAACCATCTCTGTCATCAAGACCGCTCCGACGATGACTGAGGAGGCCCAGATGCTTGAGCGCTTCGGAGTTAAAGAAATCCGCGACCTCGAAAAACTCAGCCCTCAAGAGTTTTATGTCTTGGATCGCGAAGCCTGGCACAAGCGCATCAATGCCGCGGCTGATGTCACCAAGCGCAAGCAGGACACCCTCAAGATTGACGTGCTCGGCCTCGTCGAAGAAAAAGAAAAAGGCTACGTTCACGCCACTGTCCGCACTTCACAGGAGACACTGACTGACCGCATTGAAGAACTCTTCCTCATCTCCTTTATCAAAGAAGACGGCAAGTGGGTCATCTGGCCTGAGATGAAGGATCGCCCGATCATCACCCCAATCGAGGCTAAGGAAGCGAAGAAAGAAGACGCCAAGAAGAAGTAAGGCTTCTCACCGAACCTCATTTTCCGAGGCAGGATGGTTCTCCATCCTGCCTTTTTATTTCATGAAAGGCGCGCACGCGCAGACTGTTAAGGATGGCCCGTCATGACACGTCTCATTTTCGCCTGCTTTCTCATCGCCCTCACACTCCCTGCTGCGGACAAGCCAAACGTGCTCATCTTTTTGGCCGATGACATGGGCTGGGGAGATCTCTCCGCGAATGGTAACCCCAATCACGCCACGCCAAGCATCGACTCCATCGCGAAGGATGGCGTGAAGCTCGACCGCTTCTATGTCTGCCCCGTCTGCTCGCCGACACGCGCGGAGTTTCTCACCGGGCGCTATCATCCACGAGGCGGCGTCAAAGGCGTCTCCACGGGTCAAGAGCGGCTGAATCTCGATGAGCGCACGCTGGCAGATGCCTTCAAGGCCGCAGGCTACCGCACGGGAGCTTTCGGCAAATGGCACAATGGCAGCCAGTGGCCTTATCATCCAAACGCGCGCGGCTTTGATGAGTACTACGGCTTCACCTCCGGCCACTGGGGCGAGTACTTTGACCCGCCCTTAGATCACAACGGCCAGCCCGTGCGCGGCAAAGGCTACATGACCGATCTGCTCACCGACAAGGCGCTGGAGTTCATTGATGCCAGCAAGGACAAGCCCTTCTTTTGCTACGTACCCTACAACGTGCCGCACTCCCCCTGGGCCGTTCCGCAGGCCGACTGGGCGCGCTTCAAAGACAAGACCATCATCACCAGCGAGCGTGACAAAGCCAAAGAGGAGATCGACGAAACACGCTGCGCATTGGCCATGGTTTCCAACATGGACGCCAATATCGGTCGAGTGCTGCGTCGTCTCGATGAACTCAAGATCGCCGACAACACCATTGTCATCTTCTTCACCGACAACGGTCCCAATACGTTTCGCTGGAATGGCGGCATGAAGGGCAAGAAAGGCACCACCGATGAAGGCGGCGTGCGCTCCCCCTTCTTCATTCGCTGGCCCGGCCATTTGCCCAGCGATCATGTCGTCAAAGAGATCACAGGAGCCATCGACATCCTGCCCACTCTCTGCGCCCTCACCAGCGTGCCGCGTCTTGGTGATAAGCCTCTCGATGGGCGCGACCTCAGCCCCTTGTTGAAAAAGGAATCCGCCGCGTGGCCCGACCGCATGATCTTCTCCACCTGGGGTCCGAGCGTCAGCGTCAGAACCCAAGCGCATCGGCTTGATGGCCAGGGCGCGCTCTTTGATATGATCACTGATCCCGATCAGACTCAAAACATCGCCACCGCGCAGCCAGAGATCGCTCAAGCATTGACCCAAGCCGTGGCGCAATGGCGAAAAGAAGTCCTAGGCGGTGCCGCGCCCGCAGGGAAAGGCAACAAAGCAGGCAAAGGCAATGCCGTGGATCAGCGCCCCATCCCTGTGGGTTATCGTGAGTTCCCGCGCACTCCATTGCCCGCTCGTGATGGCGAGCCTCAGGGGGGTGTGAAGCGCAGTTCAGGTGCGCCAAACTGCTCCTTCTTTGTGAACTGGACTAACAAGGAGGACCGAATGATCTGGAACCTCGACGTCAACACCACAGGCGACTACACCGTCGAAATTCTCTACACCTGTCCGCTCGCCGATGCTGGCTCCACCATCGAGCTGGCTTCTGGTGAAAACCGGCTCAGTGCCAAAGTCACGCCAGGCTGGAATCCACCGCTCTACACCAATCAAGACACCATCCCACGTCCAGCCGCCGAGTCTCAAATGAAGGAATTCCACACCCTTGAAGCCGGCACGCTCCATCTCGACAAAGGCCGCTCTGTTCTCAGCCTCAGTGCCACAGACATCCCCGGTCACAGCGTCATGGACGTGCGCCAGATCAATCTCATCTTGAAGTGAAGCTTTGCATGTCATGGAAAGAAAGAGCGTGGCGACATAGGCGCGTATGGTCTGCATGAAACTTCTGATTTGGCTCATGCTCGTCTCTGGCCTCGTGGCTGCCCCTTATCCTGAGAAGACACCCGACACGCCGGGGAATCGGATGCTGCAAGGCTATTGGGAGCGGCAGGTGCGTGAGATCGAGATGACGGGCGGGCTGAAGGACATTCAGACGGCTGAAGATTGGAAAGCCAAAGCGCCGAGCTATCGCCAGCAACTCGCGGAGATGCTGGGGCTGAGTCCGATGCCTGAACGCACACCGCTCATGGCAACCAAGACGGGCGGCTTTTCTGGTGATGGCTATCGCGTGGAGAACATGCATTACCAGGCGGTGCCGGGGCTGTATGTGACGGCGAATCTTTATCTGCCGGAGAAGATCGACAAGCCTGCGCCGACGATTCTGTATGTTTGCGGTCATGCCAATGTGGTGAAGGATGGCGTGAGCTATGGCAACAAGACAGGCTATCACCATCACGGCGTCTGGTTTGCTCAGCATGGCTATGTTTGCCTGATCATCGATACCGTGCAGCTCGGTGAGATTCGCGGTGAGCATCACGGTACGTACAGCAAGGGGCGCTGGTGGTGGTTCTCTCGTGGCTACACACCGGCTGGACTCGAAGCCTGGGCTGGAATGCGCGCGCTGGATTATTTGGAAACACGGCCTGAGGTGGACAAGACGCGCTTCGGAGTCACGGGGCGCAGCGGCGGCGGTGCCTACTCGTGGTGGGTGGCGGCACTGGATGAGCGCATCAAAGCGGCGGCTCCCACGGCAGGCGTGACGTCCATGAAAAACCATGTGGCCGATGGCTGTGTCGAGGGGCACTGCGACTGCATGTTTTATGTGAACACGTATCGCTGGGATTATGATCGGCTCGTGGCGCTGGTGGCTCCGCGTGCGCTGCTGATTTGCAACACGGATAAGGACCCGATCTTCCCCATCGACGGTGTGTTTAGCCTCTATCAAAACGTCCGTCGCATCTACTCACTGCTCGGAGCGGAGGACAAGATCGGTTTGCAAGTGGCTGAGGGGTCGCATAAAGATGTGCAGCCGCTCAACAATGGCGCTTTCCACTGGTTCGAGCGCCAACTCAAAGGCGCGGACCCGATGGCGGTGCTGGATGAAGGTGCGAAGAAGTCGCTCGAACCTGAGCAGCTTCAGGTCTTCAAAGAACTGCCGAAGGACGAGAAGAACACCACCATCGACCAGACTTTTGTTCCGAAAGCTCCAACACCTGCGGTGCCCTTGAGCGCAGAAGATTGGTCGAAGCAGCGCGATGCCTGGATGAATGCGCTTAAAGAGAAAGTTTTTGCTGGCTGGCCGAGTGAAGCGGCAGCGATCGTCTTGAGCAAGGAAGGTAGTAGTGAGCGCGATGGCATTCGCCTCACGGCCTATGATTTCGAGCCTGAGCCAGGGATTCGTTTGCGCCTCTATGTCACGCATCGCGCTGGTTTGCGGGCTGAGGATCTGGAATTGGTCGCGCTCAACGTGCTGGATGCCGAAGGTTGGCAGGACTTCTGCAACACCTACGAGTCGCGCTTTGCCAAGCACATCGAAACCTTTCCCAACACGAAGAAGGATGATGCGGCTTTCGATAGCGAGAAGAAGATGTTTGAGACCTTCAAGTGGGGCATGGCCTACATCTGCCCACGCGGCATCGGCCCCACGGAATGGACGGGCAGTGAGAAGGCTCAAACCCAGCGCTTGCGCCGCTTTTATCTGCTCGGTCAAACGGTGGACTCCATGCGTGTGTGGGACATCCGCCGCACCGTGGAGGCGGTGAAACAGATCCCTGGCTTCGAGAAGACGCCGCTCTGGCTACAGGGCCACCGCGACATGGCTGCGGATGCTCTTTATGCCAGCCTCTTTGAAGAAGGCATCACGCGACTGGATCTGCATGATCTGCCATCCAGTCATGAGATCGGTCCGGCCTACCTCAATGTGCTGAGACATCTCGATCTCACTCAAGCCGTTGCGATGGCTGCTGAGCGTACTCGTTTGATCATTTACAGCGCGGATGAAAAACCATGGAGCTATCCAGCCGGTGTCGTGAAGCTGTTGAAGTTGCCCGCTAAACAATGGCAGATTCGCAAGCCAGCCAAAGCGGACGAGTGAGGCTTCATTTCACGGCTGCCAGGAGTTCAGCTGGAGCTGCCTCGATCTTCGCCAAAAAGCGTACGGGGATCTCTACAGCCTTCATTTTGCCTGACATCGCATCCTTTCGCACACAGGCGGCAACGAGGTGACCTTCGGCACTGAGCGTGCCGTCTTGTTTCCAGAAGCGGATCAGATAACGCAGGGTCTTTGGGCGCACTTCTTCCACGAGAAGTTCCATGGTGAACTGCTCCTCAAATCTCAGTGGCGCACGGTAGTCGCAGGAGACGTGGACACGCGGCCAACCGACGCGCTCTTCATCGGGGATGAGCGGTGAGTTATCCCAGATGGACATGTCCAGCGCACGGAAGAAGTCATGCTCCACGCGCTCCATGTAGCGGAAGAAATTCGAAAAATGCACAATGCCGGCCATGTCCGTGTCGGCAAACTGGACGCGCTCGGTGAGAGTGTGGCGGTGGGGCATGGCGAATCACTGGCGCGGAGCCGCTCAAGGTCAAAGCCGAAACGCAGCGCCGAGATGCTGGAGGACATCCGAGGGCAGGACGGAAAGCTGCGCCATTTCCAGCGCGGCGATCTCCGCCGCGCGCCCACAAACCCAGGCCCCAAGGCCGGCGGCGTGATGCAAAGGAAGCTGCTGCCCCACGAGAGCGGCGCAGACGCCCGTGAGCACATCGCCCATGCCACCCGTGGCCATGCCGGGGTGACCTGTGGTGTTGTAGAGTGTCGGCTGACCTGCGGTCGCGATGACGGTGCGTGCTCCTTTGAGCAGCAGTGTGTGAGCGGGATGTGAGACTGCCCAGCGTGTGGCCCAGTCGTGACGTGCAGTCTGATTCGGTAGTAGTCGTACCATCTCACCAGGATGAGGTGTTAGCAGTCTTGGCCCTGCTGAAGCCAAATCATTTTTCGCCATCATCGTGATCGCATCAGCATCAATGATGGCCGGGATTTTGGCATCACGTATGATCTCTAGCACTTCCACCTCATATTCAAAACCAAGTCCAGGACCGATGGCTAAAACATCAAAGTGCATCTCTAACACTTCACGATAGTCCCGCACGATTTTCACCATCACCTCAGGTGGCACGCGAGCGGCGAGCAGGGGATAGACTTCTTCTTTGACCAGCAGCGTCACCAGACCTGCTCCGGCGCGCAATGCACCGCTACAGGCAAAGATGGCCGCGCCGAGAAGCCCGCGTGATCCAGCGATGATGCCGACGCGCCCAGCCTGGCCTTTGTGAAAATCGAATTCACGACGCGGCAACCATCCGCTGAGCAACTCCGGCGTCAGGATCTGTGCCGTGACAGCAAGTTCTGATGAATGGAGATCTGGCAGCGACACGAGTGCCAGCCGCCCAACAAATATTGTCGCAGTGTCAGCAATGAGTCCTGTCTTGGCAAAGGCCACGGTCACGGTCAGGTCGGCCTGCACGCAGTCCGGTGCAGGCATTCCTGTATCGCCGTTCAAGCCTGATGGAATATCCATGGCCACGGTCCATGCCTGATGCGCACTCCGTAGTAAATTCATCTCAGCCGCCAGCGCGCGAATCGCAGGACGCATCTCTCCCACTGCGCCGATGCCGAGCAGGCCATCGAGCAGCACAGCGCCGGTGATCTGGGGTGCGTTATCCAGAATACGCACACCCGTCAGAGCCGAGAGATGGGCGCGGGGCAGGGGCTTCATCGACTCCGCCGGACCACTGAGTCGTGCCAGCACTTGCCAGCCTTGCTTTTGCAGTTCACGCGCAGCCACCAGCGCATCTCCGGCATTGTTGCCTGAGCCAAGATAGATGATGAGCGTGCCAGGATGTGGAAAGAAGCGCCGCACTTCTTTGGCGATACCACAGCCCGCCTGCTCCATGAGATCGGCTGCACTCACACCACGATCAAAGGCCTGTTGTTCGATCTCCTGCATCTGCTGGCAAGTCACGATCATGGTGCAGGCCCTCAGTTCGCTTTCTTGTAGGAGACGATGCCCTGCGCGATGCCTTCGGCAATGCGCTTGCGGAACTCGCCCGTCATCATGCGGCCGCGGTCGGAGGAGTTACTGACAAAGCCGCACTCCACCAGCACGGCTGGGTTACGAGTCGTCTCACGGATGACGTGAAAGCTGGCGTGCTTGACTCCCCGATTGGTCATGCTCGTGCGCTGCACGAGGTAGGCCTGGATGTAAGCGGCGAGGGTGAAGGATTTGGTCGAGTAATGATATGTCTCCACTCCTGTGCCGCTACCGCTTCGGTTGTAGTTGTAGTGAATGCTCACGAAGATGGCATTGCCATAGCGATTGCCTACGGCGGCGCGTGCTGGCAGCGGAATGAAGACATCACGCGAGCGGGTCATCACCACTTTGAGCCCTGCCTTTTTTAAAAGCTCCTCGACCCGGCGTGCGGTATCCAGCGCGAGGTGCTTTTCATACACATAACCAATGGCAGCGCCGCGATCAAAGTCGCCGTGCCCAGCGTCCAGCACCACGGTATCAAAGGCCTTTGCCACGGGGCTCACGAAGATCAGCAGCGCCCACAACATCGAGTTCAGAGAACGATTCAAAGAAGGGAGCGTTGAGAGCGAGCGGATCATGCAGGGGGGATTCCAAGAAGTCACTACAACGCAGGCGGCGTGCCGTGACTTCATCTGTTTTCAGTTAGCGTCTGGCGGTGGGGATGGTCAAGCGGTTTGGCCGCTTGTTGCCTACTCATTCTCGATCATGGATTGCATCGGCGATGAAGCTTTCCACATCAGCCTGAGTCGTGGCCCATGAGCACATGAGACGGGAGCCGCCGCCGATGAAGCTGTAAAACTGCCATCCGTGGGATTTTAGGCGAGCCTTGATGGGATCAGGTAGCTTTGCGAAAACGGCGTTGGCATCGACAGGGTAAAGAATCTGCACGCCGGGGATTTTGCCAAGGCCATCTGCGAGCTGGCGGGCAAGTCCGTTGGCTCTTGCGGCGTGTGTTTGCCAGACGTTGTCGGTGAGAATGCGCAGCCACTGGGCGGAGATGAAGCGCATCTTCGAGCAAAGCTGACCGGCCTGTTTGCAGCGGTACTCAAAATCACGCGCGAGGGCTTTGTCGAAAAAGACGACGGCCTCAGTGACCGCCATTCCAAGTTTGGTGCCACCGCAGCAGAGAACATCGACTCCGGCACGCCAGGTGATGTCGGCAGGTGAGGCGGTGCCTCCGGCGAGAGCGTTGAAGAAGCGCGCACCGTCCATGTGGACAGACATGCCATATTGCTTCGCGAGTCCGCATAGACCCGCGATCTCGCCCGGACGATAGACGGTGCCCAGCTCGGTGCTCTGGCTCAGGCTGAGGGCGCGTGGTCGCGGGTAATGCAGGTCGGTGCGGTGAGTGATGAGGCGCTCGACATCAGTGGGATCAAGTTTGCCTAACGAGCTCTTGGCGGTGAGAAGCTTGCTACCATTGGAGAAGAACTCCGGTGCGCCACATTCATCCGTCTCGACATGGGACACGTCGCTGCAAATGACGCTGTGATAGCTTTGGCAAAGAGAGGCCAGGGAGAGCGAGTTCGCTGCGGTGCCATTGAAGACAAAGAACACCTCGCAATCGGTCTCGAAGAACTGGCGGAAGTTCTCGCAAGCCTGAGCGGTGATAGTGTCGGCTCCATAGCTGGGGTGGTAGCCCGTGTTCGCTTCCTGGAGCGCCTGCCAAGCCTCGGGGCAGATGCCGGAGGTATTGTCGGAGGCGAAGTGGTATTTGAGTTCAGTGTTCACGATTCGCAGTTCGTCGTTGTATGAAGTTAAGCCAGAGGCCGAGCGCTAGGAGGGCGAGATCGCGCGCGATGAGTTCTGCGTAGTTGCTCGAAGCCGCGCCGCTGTCACCAAAGCAGCCACAGCGGATGTCGGTGCCGCGAAACCACGCGATGCTAATAGCGATGAGGAAGGCGAGCAGGCTTCCATTCAGGACAAGCAGTCCGCCTTTTCTCAAGCAGCCTGTGATGACTGCCAGTCCCCCGAAAATTTCCAACCACGGCAGAAACATGGCGAGCATCCCGGCATACGGATCAGGCAGCAGAGCAAAGCTGCGCACGTCATCAAGAAAGACCATCGGGTTCCAAGCCTTCACCACCCCAGCATAAACGAAGACGCTGCCGAAGAGGAGGTGGAGGAGGCCAGATAGCAGCTTCATGAAGATCAATCCGCAGGCTGATCAAGGATCGCGGGTTCGTCTTTCTCCAGCGGCAGCATGATCGACACGAGTGCCGCAGGGATGAACAAGAATCCGGCGTAGAGGAGGGCTTCGCGGTAGTCGCCCACTTTGACAAAGATGCCGAAGAAGACCGTACCGCCCGCTGCGACGATGCGGCCGATGTTGTAGCAGAAACCTGAGCCTGTGGTGCGCAGGAGCACAGGGAAGAGCGGCGGCAGGCACATGGTGAAGAGGCCGAAGACGCCCTGGCAGGCACCGATGATGGCGAACTGAATTTTCGTCGTTTCCCAGTCCCAGGTCCGGGAGAAGGCAAAGTACATGATGGCAAAGTAGGCGAGCATCATGAGTACGATGGCTTTGCGATAGCCCATCAATTTAGCCAGCGCGCCGGCGATGTAGTTACCGATGAGGCTGCCAAACATGATCCACATGAGCGCAGTGACGAGCGCGTTGTCTTTTCCCTCTTTCGTCAGGCTGGCGATCTCGGGTAGGCTGAGGATGTGCTTTTGCTGCCAGTAAAGGAAAGTCCAGTGAGCGGTGAGTGATACGGCGCAGATGATCATGACTCGCCACGTCACCCCGCGCACCGATGGACCAAAGAGATCGGCAATGCGCGGCACAGGTTGACCGACACGGGCCTGCTCCCAGGCTTCGGTTTCAGGAACGGCCTTGCGAATCCAGAGGGTCAGGAAGGCTGGCAGGACACCGATGAGGAATATGAAGCGCGGCTCCTGACCGGCGAGCATCCAACCGGCGAAACAGGCGAGCAGCACGCCGCAGTTCACCGCCGATTGCAGGGTGGCGGCGATCCATGGACGCCATTTTTTCGGCCAAGTCTCTGAGAGGAGGGAAGCACCCACGGCCCACTCGCCACCGATGCCTAGCGCAGCCAGGAAGCGGAAGATCATGAGATGCCACCATGTCTGAGCAAAGAACGATAGTCCTGTGAAGCAGGCATAGGTCAGAATGGTCAGCGTCAGCGTGCGGCTGCGGCCCAGGAGATCCCCCACACGACCAAAGAACGCGCCGCCTAGCGCCCAGCCGACGAGAAACCCGGCCTGGATGATCGCTCCATGCTTGCCTACGGATGGATCACTTTCTGGCAGCACCATGAGCTGCGCCACAAAGGCTGTGGCCACCAGCGTGTACAAGTGCATGTCCAATCCATCGAAAAGCCAGCCGAGCCACGCGGCGATGCCTGAGCGCACTTGATGAGACGAGAGGTCGCGCAGGCGAGTGATTTCTTTGGGTTGGGTGGAGCGGGTCATGGAAAGAGGCGAGCTTTGGGCATTCATGGGCTTGTGGCAAGCTTTGTGAATGCCTGCACCCCGAGTAAGCCTAAAATTCACGAGGTGAGATCCCAATAGAGCCAGTCATATAACTGTAACTTCCATACATTACGACATTCGCCTCATCTGTATTTATTGTATTTTTCAGAAAATCTTTGCAAAAATGCGCCCCAAGTTTTAGAATACGCCCTTGCTTGGAAATTTGTCGCCAAGATTAGCCTCGCTTCAGAGCTGGTTTTTGCGGCACACTTCAAGCTCTTCTGACTCCGCCAGTATGCTCACAGAACTCCCCAACTTTGGACATCTCACCATCGCGCGCCGCGCCAGTGGTGAGCCGGTCCATGTCACTCGTTCTCCGGACGAGTTGGTGTTTCTTGCCTTCGACACGCAGATCAAGCGTCTGGTCGAACTGCATGTTTTGAAAAAAGGTGCCGTGCTCGGTGCTGATGCTAAACGCTCGGCCTTTGAACGTGCTGAAATGGCCGTGGGAGTTCGCAGTCCGACTTTCATGCGAGTGATCGATGTGGGTGAGGATCAGGGGCTCGTCTATTATACGAGCAATCTTAATGAGGGTGAGTTTGTCACCAACTACATCGAGCGTCGTGGTGCGCTGCCACCTGCCACGGTGTTTTCACTTCTGCTGCAAATGCTCGATGACTTGATGTTGTTAGGCGACCGCCCGCGTCTCATTGCTCAGATGCGTTTGGATCGAGTGATGGTCTCCACCTTGGAAGACACTTTCCTGCAACTTAGGCTCTATGATTTTGGACTATCCACAGACGAAGGCACGGCGGCTGATGGCTCTGCGCAGGTCTTGCAGGTGTGTGAGCTGATCTTTCTGCTGCTCACTGGGAAAAGCTATGCGGGTGAGAACCCTGATCGCTTCCCAGTGCTGACATCGTTGCCGATGAATCTGCGCACCACGCTGCGCGCTGCCTTGAGCGACTCCACCAATACGTCCACTTCCACCGAAAAGCTGCGTGACGATGTGCGCGAGGCATACTGTGCTTTTGTCAGCAGTATTCAGGCGCGCAGTTCGCGGAAGCAGCTCGTCGTCATTATCGCCACGCAGCCGCTCTCTCAGCTCCAGGATTTGCTGCTTGAAGGCGTGCCTGTGGAGAAACTTCTCGGCAATCGCTTCCGTGCTGAGGATGAAGGTCCGGTCAGACGTCTCCCATTTTCCATTCCCTGTCTGAATGTGAAAAATGACCAGCCCGTGACGGTTCACCTGCTGCCGCCTTCACGATTGGTGGAAAAGTCACAGTACGATGCCGTGCCGCTGCAAAGCTGGCACTTCAGTGCGGACAAGCACCCTAATATCCTCCGCAGCCTCAGCCTGTGGGAGAGTCCTGAATGGAGCTTCTTGACTGAAGAGCGTGAGCCCGGCTTCACCCTGAGTCGTCTGCTCACCGAGCGTCTCACGCTGAATGCCAGTGAGGTGTCCGTCGTGCTGCGTCAGGTTTTGGCAGGCCTAGATCAGTCTCTGGAATGTGGTGTGCCGCGCCTCGAACTGCACCCATCAAACATCGTCCTCCGTGTCGGCAAAGGCGGACCCATGCAGTCCCGCGAGTTTGATCGGCTGATGCAAAAGCGTCTCGATGCTTGGCCACCCTTTGTGGTGAAACTACGCGCACATCTGACCATGCGGAATCTCTATGAGCCACCGCTTGTGGACTCGCCTCCATCACAGGACTTCGATGGTGAAAGCCAGGCGGACCGTGAATACAGGAATCGCTCATTCGTCGCCCTAGCCACTTATCTACTCACGGGCGAGCGGCAGGTCGCGGAGACGCCCATCTTTCCTGAAGCCATTGCTGAATCTCTCGCCGTCTTTATTCGTGATACGCTGGAGCAGACTCGGCAGCAGGGTCGCACAGTCGCGCCTGCCGAGTTTTTGCAAAAGTTCGAGTCCATCATGAGCGGCCCAGCAGCGCCAGATTTGGCGACTCGGCTACGCGGCGCAAACGTCGCCCTAGAGGAAATGGAAAGCGTCGGCAGCGTGTCTGACTTCGATGATGATCGGGATAGCTCGTTCGATGACTCGGATGAAGACATCAGCCCGATCTCCCGCCGACTGCACGCGCATGAGTTTGATCACCGCAAGATCAAGAGCAGCCCTGCCTGGCCCGTGTGGGCAGCCGCCGCCGTGGTGATCTTCGGACTCATCGCTTGGTGGATGATGTCTCCAGCAGCGCCACCCATGGTCGCCGAGATTGCCCAACCAAAGATTGAAACGAAACAGGAAGCACCTGCGAAGCCTGTCGTCGTGGCACCGGCGACGCCCAAGCCCGTAGCTGCGCAGGTCGTGGCAGTGAAGACACCCGAGCCGCCGAAGACCATCGCTGCCAATCCGCCTGCTCACGTGACTCCAGCAGCGACCGTCGATAAACCTGCACCGTTGCCGATGACGCCGCCTGCGCCGATCGTCGTGCCAAACCCCGTCATCATCCGCAAGGCTTTACTCCCCTCGGTGGAAGAGATCGCCAAATTTAAACAAGGTCAGGTCAAGCCGCAGACAGTGCCTCTCCCCGTGCAAGTCACGCCGACCAAACCACAGCAAATCGGTGCTGTGCCGACGATGAACATGGCGCAGCCACTCGACCCAGCGCGCGCACAGGATCGTCGCTGAGCTTGCCGTGTTTACCGCTCGATCCAGCGGTAAGCCGCACGCGAGTTCTTCCAGAAATACTTCTCACAGGCTTCAGTGCCTTTGCTGCTGAAGTAATCACGCACCAAGCCGAAGACTACGTCATACGAAGCCCCGCGATCACTCACCGGCCAGTTGCTGCCATAGATCAGCCGATCCGGTCCAAAGCACTCCCACAGATGATCCAGGATCGGCAGGTAATAGCCGACTTCTTTCGGAGCCTGACCTTCGGTTCCCTTCACTTGCTCGACCAGTGCAGACACTTTCATCCACACGTTTTTCTGCTTCGAGATGACGCGAATGTTCTCCTTCCAATCAGGCTTCAATGATTTTGGATCCCCACTGCTACCCAGATGATTGATCACGATCCGCAGGTCCGGCACCTCCGCCGCTAGAGCAGCCGCAGGCAGTATTGATTCAGGTGGGCCATTCAGGTCCAGCTCCAGTCCATGATCGGCGAGCAGTTTTGCTCCAGAAAGCACCTGATCTTTGATCGCCGCATCACTCATTGCCGCACCGCTCCAGCGCACCCCTCGGAAGATCGTATTCTTGGCAAAGCGCTTTAAGTTATCCCTAAAGCCCGCGTCAGCAGGCTCTAGATGGCCGACAAAACCGATGATGCATTTCTCCTGCTCGGCTAGATCCAGAATCCACTGATTGTCCTCCACCCAGGCACTCGCCTCCACGATCACGGTTTCTTTGATGCCGTGCGGCTCAGCTTGCGCGCGCCAGTCAGCAGGCAAGACAGGTCGATACAGTTTCGTTCCCTTGCCCGGCCACGGCACGCCCTGCGGGCGTGTCGGGTCATAGAAATGCGTGTGCGTGTCGATGATGCGCGTCGCCACTGTTGCAGCCTGGCTTGTTGTGACGGCGGGGCTTACTGCTAATGCGGCAGTGGATTGGAGAAAGCGGCGGCGTTTCATGGGATGCGTGGATTCGTGTTGTAAGGATCAGCTACTTCCTTTCTCCTCTTTCAAAGAAAACCTGAGTCGTGGATGAAAGCCTCCTCATCTGGCCTGTTTCTTGATTGCCAAAGCACCTACTACTCCCCATCATGCGCGCCGAATGACCCAAGCCGACACACGACCCGAGAAAATTTGGCCAGGCACCGCTGTCTCCTCCGGCGTGGCCCATGCCGTCGTGCATGTGATGAAGGACGACTTCGACGAGCCTGATGAAGACCCCATCCTCCCTGAGGACGTGGAAACCGATCTCGCCCGCTGGCACAAAGCGCTAGAGGTCACCCGCGTCGAGATCGAGGCCCTGCAAAAAGTCATGTCCGACGAGCAAGGCGGCTCCGAGGCAGACATCTTTGAAGCCCACCTACTCATCCTTCATGACAACTCCATCCTGAAGCAGGTGGAGAAGACCGTGCGGGAAAAACTCATCTGTGTGGATGCCGTCTATTACCGTCTCATGTGCAAGCACATGGACGCCCTGCGCGGCCTCGCCGACTCCTACCTGCGCGAGCGTTTTCTCGACATCAAAGACATCACCCACCGCGTCATGCGGCATCTGCGTGGTGAGATGCTCCAGCACCCTATGTTTGATGATCCCGTCATCATCATCGCGCACGATCTCACGCCTTCAGACACCGTGCAGCTTGATCGCAGCAAGGTTCTCGGCTTTGCCCTGGAAACCGGCAGTGCGAACTCACACGCCGCCATCATCGCCCGCTCTCTGGCCCTGCCTGCCGTCGTCCGTCTGCATAACATCTGTGACGAACTTCACTCCGGCGATCCCGTCTTGCTCGATGGTGATGAAGGCCTGCTCATCTTCAATCCCTCCGCTGCCACGCTCGCCAAATACCGCAGCCGTGAAGAGCAGTCAGACGCGCGTGAAGATGCGCTGCAAGTCACCCGCCATCAGCCCTCCGTCACCACAGATGGTTATGTCGTCAATGTCAGCGCCAACGCCGAATTCATCGAGGAGATGGCTGCCATACGCGACAGTGGTGCCGAGCACGTCGGCCTCTTCCGCACCGAGTTCCTGCATCTCGAAAACCCGGACGGCTCAGAGGACTGGCTGGCCGACTGCTACACTCAGGCCGTCAAAGCCATGTCACCCGGTGAGGTCATCTTCCGCACCCTCGACATCGGCGGAGATAAAGTGGACCCGAACATGAACGTCGCCGCCGAGCCAAATCCCTTCCTCGGCTGGCGTGGCATTCGCGTCTCACTGGGCATGAAGGACCTCTTTCGCAAGCAACTCCGCGCCCTCCTGCGCGCCGCCGTTCATGGCCGCGCTGGCATCATGTTCCCCATGGTCTGTGGTGTTGAAGAAGTGCGCGCCGCGCGTGCTCTGCTAGACGAATGCGCCACCGAACTGCGCCGTGAAGGCCATGCCGTGCCAGAGGAAATCAGCATCGGTGCCATGATCGAAATCCCCAGCGCTGCACTCTCCGCCGACCTCATCGCCACCGAGGTAGATTTCCTCAGCCTCGGCACCAATGACCTCACACAATACACCCTCGCCGTCGATCGACTCAATGAGCGCGTCGCCGATCTCTACCAGCCCACGCATCCCGCCGTGCTGCGCCTGATTGAAATGACCGTCACCGCCGCGCGCAACGCCGACATCCGCGTCTGCATTTGTGGAGAGATGGCCTCCGACATCGAGCTCACGCCCCTGCTCATCGGGCTCGGACTCAATGAACTCAGCGTCGCCTCCGGTCAGGTTGCCCGCCTGAAGCACGCCATCCGCAAGCTCGACGCCACCGAGTGTCAGGCCCTCGCCGCCGACATCATGCAGCTCGGCAGCGCCCCAGAGATTCTCGCCAAAAGCCGCATGCTGGCCATCCAGCAGTATCCCGAGTTATTTGTGTGATGGCCCGCAGTCGGTCCCCTCGGAGACATTAGCCTAAAGCCGGGAATGGATGGCCTACGGAACACACAGAAGACTCGGAAAACGGCTTTCAGAACCACTACTCAAAAGGTGAATCACCCGGCTTCCGGCGTTTCTGCCTTTCCGTTTGTTCCGCGTCTTCCGTAGGCTGTCATTCCCGTTTCTGATGAACTCCCAAGGCTTCTCCCATCTCTGTTCCCTCCGTTGCCTCCTGTTCAAAACTCCCCGTCCCGGCAGCCCAGTCTTTTCACAGGAGAAAACAGAGGTAACAGAGCCAAGAACGCCGTGGTTTTGCAAGTGGCTCCATCTTCCTGCCTTCAAGACCAGCGGCTAGGACGTTGCCACGGTGCCAATGCTGAAGTTTTGGGATCAGTATCCCATCAGCGTTTCGAGTACTTTCCGGCCCCCAATGTCTGGCGTCTTTTCTCAAGGAAGCTCAATCACGCATCGAAACCCATGGTCAGGCTTTCGATTCCCAGGTTGAGCGCGAGATCGACTGGAAGAGAGCAGGCGCGGTTCATCGCTGATATTCCAAGAGCATCCACGCATTAAGCGGTCCACCATGGCTTCATCGAACCAAGTATCACACCATTCCCAAACATTCCCACTGAGATCAAATAGCCCGAGCCGGTTTGCCTTGAAACTCATCACCGGTGCCGTGGTAGGGTAGCCGTCCGAATAGCCACCAACTATCATCAACCCGGCAGGCAACCCTGGGAACTTTCCCTTTGCAGTTACGTCTGCAAAGTTGCCTGACTTTTTCGGCGGCGGATACTGGCCACCCCAAGGGTATTTGTTGGGAATCTGCCCACTCAAACGCTCGGGCGTTTCACCGTCCTTTTCATCTGGTCCAATACCCACGGCATAACTCCACTCTCGATCAGTGGGCAGCCGATATGTTCTTCCTTCTTTCTTGCTCAGCCACTCACAAAAGGCATGAGCATCCAAGTAGTTCATATTGACCACTGGATGATCATTTTCGGAGCCCACCGGTACGCCATCTTTCTCCACGTTTTTCCATGCTTCATCCACGCCTGACATGTCTGCCGCATAAGCAGCGTAGTCTTTTCTGCGCGTCTCATGGATACAGAAAAGCACATTAGTTCCTTCGACAGGCACAAACTTCATACCCAGAGAATTAGTATGCGGGCCAACAGGTAAGGCTGATGTTCGTGGGGGAGCAACGCCGGTTTGTTTCGTTGAGGGTGTTGGCGCTGAGCCGATCCTCGGAGACACGGAAGCTTGGGCTGGTGCCGCCATGGCCTGGACCATGGCAGGGTCTTTGCGCATGGCATCGCGGTAGGTGGCGTACACGGCATCCAAGCCAGCGCGCAACTGGCTGGCACGCCCTGAC
>CAZOVY010000072.1:0-31249 GCA_964583255.1 uncultured Prosthecobacter sp. | reverse complement strand
ATGTCAACCATCCATCGCAAATCTAGATGAATTCAGGGTTTTGCAAGAGGCTCGTCTGTCATTTTTTTGCCTTCAACTCAGTGCCTACGCAGGCTCAAGCCTCAACTACACCCTCTCTCCCGACTCCATCGATGCTGGCGGCGTGCGCGGCACGAGCACAAATTACACCCTCAACCCCTCCGCCATGCCCGGCGGTCACGGCACCAGCGCTGCCTACACCTTGCGCACAGGCTTCATCGGCCAGCTTGCCGATGCCATCGCCACAGCCATCGACATCACCGCAAGCCCTTTAACTGTGAATGAAACCAGCACACGCCAGCTCAGTGTGACGCTTATTTTTGATGACCTGAGCACTCAGCCTCTCGCAGCCAGCAGCATCGCCTGGAGCGTGCAAAGCGGTCCGCTCACCAGCATCAGCGCCAGCGGCCTCGCCACGGCTGCCGCAGTCTATCAGGACACCGCCGCCGTGGCGCGCGGCACCTACCAGACCTTTACCGACACACTGAATCTCACCGTGCTCAACACATTGCCCGACAACTTCGGCTCCTATGCCGCCGACGGCATCGGTGATGACTGGCAGGTGCAGTACTTTGGCCAGCCACCCAACAGCAATGCAGGTCCGCTGATCGATCCTGACTTCGACGGCCAGAACAACCTCTTCGAATTCACCGCCGGAGTCATCCCCACCAACAACAGCTCACATTTCCTCATCAACATCGCCGCCGTGACTGGCCAGCCCCTGCAGAAGAACATCATTTTCAACCCGCGCTTCGCAGATCGCACTTACGTGGTGAAAACGAGCACCACCTTGGAATCATCAAGCTGGACCACTCTGACAGGCTCCACTTTTTCCGACAACAACGCCACACGCACTGTGACTGATCCCAATGCAACTGGGGTGAGAAAGTTCTATCGCGTTGAGATCACGAAGCCTTAAGGGAAAAAGGATGGGAGGCCCCATCATGAGGCAATTTGCGGCCAGCGTTTGCGCGCAGCTTGGTGAAATGTGGAAATTCTTGGGGCTAGCCTTTTAGCGTCATCAAATAGGCGAGCAAGTCGGCCACGCTTTGTTCCGGAAGTGCATCGAGCAGGCCTTCGGGCATCAGTGAGCGGCGGATGAATTGGGTGGAGCGGATGTCGGACTTGTTCAGTCGGCGATCTGGGGCTCCGGGCTGGCGGATGACGGTGGCTTGCTTGTCTTCGCTGACGAAGAAGGCATCGATGAGGTCGCCGTTTTTCATTTCGACGCGGTAGATGCGGTAGCCGGGCTCCATGGCGGCATTTGGCGTCAAAATGTTGCGCAAAACGGCCTCCAGGCCCATCGCGCCGGCACCGGAGAGGTTCGGGCCGATTTGGCCGCCAGCGCTGCCGATTTGATGGCAGGCCATGCAGAGGGCGCTGAGGGCTTTGCCGTTGGCGGCGTTGCCTTTGGGGGCTAGGGCGGTGAATTTGGCGAACTTGGTGTCGAGGGTCTTGGCCTGCTCCTCGGTGAGCAGCGGCGGGGTGTCGATGGTTTTGGCGATGCGGGCTCCTTTTTCAAACTTACCCCATTTGGAGTCGTAGCGCGTCATGCCTTCGGCTGATGCGAGGATGCGGTCGAAGTTGGCGCGGATCTCCGGCGCGGTGCGATCGCGTTTCCAGACGCGGAACTCGGTCATGACGCCTTCAGTGCCGCCTTTCGGGCCACTCCAGCCGATGCGGCAGTTTTCCCATTTGGCGGGTGCGGGTTTGCTGCCGGTGGCGTCGAGTTCGCCGTTTTGGTAGATGCGGATGATGCCTTTCGCATCGCGGGTGATGGCGATGTGTGTCCAAAGGTCGGGCGTCATAGGTTTGGTGGAGACGCAGACATCGTGCAACTCGGGGCCGCCGAAGACGCGGAACTTGGACTGGAAGAAGTTCATCTCAGGTCCGCCGGGGGCACCGAGGATGTCGTCATCGTTGCCGATGTTCGGCGCGAGGCGAATCCAAGTCTCGACGGTGAAGGGGCCGTCGAGCGTGATCTTGGAATCGACCCAAGCGGTGTCTTGGCCATCGAGTAGCAAGACCTCGCGGAAGATGCCGCCGAGCTGTTGCTGGAGTTTTTCTAGAGCGGGATCGTCGCCGAGGACGGTGGCGAGTCGCTCGACAGTGGGACCGTCGAGGTCGGTTTGCGGCAGGGTTTTGTCGAGCAGGGCGGTGACGATGGTCTTCGCACCGGCTTTGGTGCTGGAGATGGTGTTGAGCGCTGTGCGGCGCTGTGCGGTTTGGAGTGAAGGATAAAGCGCAAGGAGCTTTGTGGCGGCATCCGGTGCGCGTGAGGCGGCGAGGGCTTCGAGCGCGGCATCTCGCGCGCGAGGATCGGGATCGGATTTGGCGAGGGTGGCGAAGAGATCGGCTTCGCCGCTGCGGAGATCGCGGAGGGTGACGAGGATAGGAGTGCGGACGTCTCGTCCGCTTGGTTCGTTTTTTAGGAGAGAAACGAGATCTGCTTCGAGTGCTGTGAGCTGGAAGCCACCGATGAGGCCCAGCGATTGATTGCGGACGGGGGCGTCCGCGCTCCTGAGCATGGCGCGCGCCGTTTCCGTCAGAAGCGGCGCGATCTGCTTTGCATCGAGTTTTGTGCGCTGGGCCAGCAGCGTCTCGGCGACGGCCGCGCGGGATTTTTCATTGGTGAGGAGTGCTTGGAGAGCCTCGCCGACACCGGCTTCGGCGGGGAACTGGGCGAGGCGGAGGAGTTCTTCGTCATTCGGGGCGCGGTCGAGCTGTGGGAGCAGTTTCGCGACGCGGGATGCGCTGGCCTTTGGCTCCAACGCGAGCGAGGCGAGCACGCGGGCCTCGACGGGTAGTTTCGCGGCGGCTTCGGAGTCGAGGAACTTCGCGACGAGGTCGGGATGACGCTCCAGAAACATGCGGACGAGGAAGCGCTCGAACTCGCGGTCATAGGCCTCGCGCACGGGGAGCTGTTTGGCGCCACGCGTGGAGGCGATGGTGGGGCCGTTGGTGAGGGAGGGTTTGGCGTGGGCGAGGAGGGCGGAGATGTTTTGATCGGACAGGGTCCGACCGATTTGACTGATCTGACCAAATTGGCCGCTGGCGAGATACTCTTGAGCGGCAAAATGAGTCGCTGGGAGCAGTTTGCGGTCGAGAAGCTCCTGCCACGCCAGATGCGCTTTCGCGACAGGCTCTTTGCTAAGCGAAGCGGTAAGCTCTTCGGTGCTCAGCTTGGTGAAATCAGCCACTTCAGCCTTCGCGGCTTTTAGCTTCACGCGCCAGATACGTCCGCGCGTCTTGTCACGATCCGGATGCGCTCTTGGCACCTCGTTGTGGGAGATGATCTTGTTGTACCAATCGACGATGTAGATGCAGCCGTCGGGGCCGTTCGTCATGCCGACGGGACGAAAGAAGGGATCGTCGCAGGTGATGAGGTCGGGGAGCTGGGCGAGCTTCCAATACGCGCCGTCGCGGTGCATGGCGATGGTTTGAATCTTGGACGTGATGGGATTGGCGACGGCCATGGTGTGCGCGGCCTGTTTGTCTTTGAGCGAGCCACTTTCAACCAACGCGAGGCCGCTCAAGCCTGTGCCGCCCATGCGGAACTCGGCTTGCGGGGGGAAGTCGGGCTGGTAGCTCTTTTTGAGCGCCTCCATGCCGCCGGGGTAGTAGGCGTATTCGTGGAAGGGCATGACTGGGTAGCCGTAGTCGTTGGCTTCTTGAATGAAGGTCTCGCCTTCGCCGGTCATGACGAGGCCCCAGATGTTGTTGGGGCCGATGCTGGTCATTTCAAACTCGCTGCCATCGGGCCGTAAGCGGGCCATGCCGCACTTGGGGTAATCGACGACGACATCGCTGCCGGGTTTGTGGACTTTGCTGTTGTTGAAGAGGCCCTGCGCCATCCAGATCCAGCCGCCGGGAGCGCGGGTGAACTGATGTGGAAAGAGATGCGAGTCCTGCACGCCGAAGCCGGTGAGGATGACTTCATGCGTGTCGGCCTTGCCGTCGCCATTGGTGTCTTTGTAGAGCTTCAAATCGTGGCCGTGTTGGACGTAGCAGGTATCGCCATTGCCCCAGGGCAGCATGCCGGTCGGGATGGCGAGGCCGTCGGCGAAGACGGTGGGGTTGGTGAGTCCACCCGCGGGAATCGGTCCGTTCACCGACTCCCGCGGATAGACGAGCACCTTGTCCTTACCCTTGCCTGCATACACCGCCTCGGCGGCAGCGGGGTTTTCATTGGCATCGACGGGATATTCCAGCGCGGTCTGCGTCCACATTCGTCCTCGTTGATCGAAGTAAACGCTGACGAATTTGCCGAGGCCTGCGCTTTCCTGCACGACGAGTTCGATCTCGTAGCCTTCGGGGAGATGGAAGAGCTTTTGCTGCTCGGCAGCGGTCTTCGAGGTGCCTTGGACGTCGTTGTAGCTGGTGTCGCGTTTTTTTCCTTTCTCGTTTTGAAAGGCGGCTTTGGGCTTCGGGTGGCCTACTTTTTCCCAAGTGGGCGCACCGGGCGTGGCGGGCAGTTCTTCAATCGTGACCTCTTTGACCTGCACGAGGCAAACGCCGCCGCTGTGCACCTGCGGGGCGATGTGGCCATCGAGCGCGATGTTCGGATCGGTCTCGGTGTAGTCCATGCAGTGGACGCCGTTGATCCAGGTCTGGATGCGCGGCCCTTCGGCGAGGATGCGATATTCGTTCCAGCCGAAGACGTCGATGGCCTTGTCGAGCGCTGCCTGCTGCTCGGGCGTGGGCGCCCAGATGACCTTGTTGCGGCGGTGCTCGTCGTAGATTTTGCCAAACCAACCTGCGCCGCAGTCCACCTGATAGCCGCTCATGGCGCTGCCTTCACGCACGGAGCGGATCTGGATGCCGCTGTTAAGCATGCCGGTCTTCGGATCGCCGCTGACTTTGATTTTGAGCTTCAGCTCGAAGTTCATGTATGACTTCTTCGTGCTGATGAAGTCGTTCTTCTTGATCTTTTCTTTCGTGGAGCCGCCCGTGATCACACCGTCCTCTACACGCCACATGGCGGGATCAAAGTCCCAGCCTTCGAGCGTTTTGCCGTCGAAGAGAGAGACGGGCGCGGCATGAGATAGAGCCGATAGGAGTGATAGGATGAAGATGAGGCGCATGGTGAATGATAGAACGTGATGATTGCATCAGATTCCGCAGGAAGCGTCCACCACAAGCTGACTGAAACGCACCTCAACTGCGCGCCCGATACTCTGAGGGATGACAGCCGACCCAGCGCTTGAAGGCGCGGGCAAAGGCGATGGGGCTGCGATAGCCCACAAGTTGGGCGATGGTTTCCTGTTTGTCCTTGGTGCTGACGAGCAGGGTCTGCGCAGCCTGCATCCGCAATGAAGTAAGATGGGCCATGGGGCTGCGCCCGAGTTCCTTCCAGCAGAGTCGGCGGAAGTGCTCCTCACTCACATGGGCAGAATGGGCCAGGGCTTTGAGGGTCCAATCTTCAATGAGCCGCGATTGCACCTCTTCCCAGAGCAGGCGGAGGCGTTCATCACGACGCCACGGTTCGGCAAGACGACGAGTGTGGTGATGTGCCAGCTCAATCCAGTGATGCAATGCCTGCGGATCACGCGCAGAGTCCCACTCGCCGCGCAGCCCCTCCCAGACTCGCTGTAGCTGATCGACATCGACCTTCACTTTCAATGGCGACGCCGCGCTGACCTGCGGTGAAACAAAGGACGGTTCGTCGTAGCGCATCCAGAGAAAATCCCAGCTCTGACGCGGCAGAGCATGAAAGGCGTTCGGCACACGCGGCGGAGCCATGCAGGCCCATCCAGCGCTGACGGTCTGCCAGCGCCCATCCAGCAGCACACGGCCGGAACCCTTCAGCACGATCATGAAAAAGCTGCCTCCAGGAGCCAGCCGCACGCGAGCATAAGGTGCTGCCGCATGATCAATCCCAAGCCGTGCGATGCGATGGGCAGCCAAGGCGCGACATTCAGCAGCCTCCACGACCCAGCGCGTAGTTTTCGCACCGTCGATGGTCGTCTCTGTGAGCGGGGCTGGTGAGTCAGGCATGGTGGAGCTTGTGCCATGTCATGGCAGCAAAGGCAATGCTCTGCTGCTTGCATGTTCGTGCCACGCATGGCTTGATGGTCACATGCTCAAGCACCTCACTCTCCTCGGCCTCGCGGCGCTGCTATCACTCTCCTCACTGAATGCACAGGATGGCAAAGCCATGACTGGCTCAGTCCTTTCGCCGACCATCAAGCCTTGGGATAGCCACTACATCGACATCGAGGCAGGTTACCTGTGGAAGGTCGGCGGGGATACACCACTGGACTATGGCATGGTGCCTGTGATGCTGAC
The DNA here is from genome assembly GCA_964583255.1 of uncultured Prosthecobacter sp. Lineage (GTDB taxonomy): Bacteria > Verrucomicrobiota > Verrucomicrobiia > Verrucomicrobiales > Verrucomicrobiaceae > Prosthecobacter. The sequence continues at coordinate 24,943 of CAZOVY010000072.1, read as the reverse complement.
TTGGCGCTCGCCAGAAGTGATCGGCATGGGCTTTGCAGATGGCTCAAGGCTCATTGTGCGCAATCGCCTCTCGCTCGTCGCTCAGTGGGTTGAAACGGGCGCGGAAAATCATTACTTCGGCCTCATGGGTGCGCCTTCCATCGAGTGGTGGAATGCGGCTGGCACTTGGTCGATCTATGGCGGCATCGGTGGTGGTGCGGGATTGATCGATTCGCAAGGTGTCGCCGGTGGCCAAGGACGTGACTTAACACTCAATTGGTTCGGCACTCTTGGCGTGGCTCGTGCCATCAATGACACGACGCAGATTCGTGTCGGCGGGATGTTTCAGCATCTATCAAACGGTGGTGCGACCACGCCGAATCCAGGCGTGAACACACTGGGTTTCACCGTCGGCATGTCGCGGAGCTTCTGATAAGAAAATATGTTTAGCATTGTCGAAGCCATCCGTGAGCGCGCGAAGCCTGAGGCGGTCGCGCTAGTGCAAAAGGAACGCACGCTCAGCTACCAAGAACTCTTCACTCGCTGCGATACCATCGCGGCCACACTGCGCTCGGTATTAATTCGCGAGCCGGGGCGTAGTGATCGCCTGCGCATCGGGGTGCATTACCCGAGCTGTCTCGACTATGTGCCGCTCGCGCTAGCCACGCTTGCAGCAGGTGGGTGCTTTGTGCCGATCCCGGACGAACTCGCTGAAGAAGAGAAACGCGAACTGCTGAACCGCACGGCTCTGGATGCCGTGCTCGTGATAGAAAGCGGGGCTGCATGGGTGCCAGCGGATGCACAGCGTTTGGGTGAACTCGAAGTCGGCGGACAGCGCGTGCTCATCCTGCGAGTGGCAAGCACGACGCCTGCTTTTCCGACAGAAGCCTTTGAAGCATTGAACCCGGCTTTCATCCGCTTCAGCTCCGGCACGACGGGTAAATCAAAAGGCGTGCTGCTTTCACACGAGTCTCTTTTACAACGCATCACAGCGGCGAATGAAGGGCTGCAAATCGGCCCTGGAGATCGTGTCCTGTGGGTGTTGCCGATGGCGCATCACTTCGCGGTTTCCATCGTGCTTTATCTCTATCACGGAGCCACGACGATCATCGAGGAGACACACCTCGGTGAAGATCTATTGCGCGCAGGTGCCGAGCAAAAAGCTACGATCATGTATGGTAGCCCCGTGCATTACCGTCAGCTCGTGGAGGCACCGGACATCGCACAATGGACGACGCTGCGTCTCGCGGTGGCGACGGCGGCCGCACTGGATGCCGCAACGGCGCAGAAGTTTCATGCGCGGTTCGGACTCGATCTCGTGCAGGGACTCGGGATCATCGAGCTTGGCTTGCCGATCCTAAATCTCACAGGCGCGCATGATGCACCAGAAGCACTCGGCCTGCCACTGCCCGCCTACCAAGCTTTACTGAAAGGTGAAAGCGACCAAGAGCTGGGTGAAATCTGCCTACGCGGACCAGGCATGTTTGATGCCTATCTTGATCCTTGGATGCCGCGCGCTGAAGTCGTGGACGCTGACGGCTGGTTCGCCACAGGTGATCTCGGCAAACGCGATGCAGCGGGACGCATCTATATCTGTGGTCGCAAGAAGACACTCATCAATGTCGGCGGCATGAAGGTCTTCCCTGAAGAAGTCGAAGCTGTGCTGGATTCGCATCCGAAAGTGCAGCGCTCAATCGTCGAAGCACGCCTGCACCCGCTTTATGGAGAAGTACCCGTGGCGCGCTACATCCCCTGCCCCGATGGCGCTCCGACGACGATGGAGATCCGTACGCATTGCCGCACAAGACTCGCAGGATACAAGATCCCGCTCATCTTCACCGTCGTGACGGAACTACCTTTGACCGCGAGCGGAAAGCTGAAGCGCCTTACTTGAGTGCAGCCAGAGGGTGCTCCGCTTTAGTGGCGGTATCAGACAGAGCACCATCGCAGAGCATCACACCGAGAAGGCCGGCAAACCAAGCCGCAAGCACGCCTGAGAACGGCTCAAAAAGGATGCCGTTGAACGCGAGCACAGGCGTCATCAGAAGAGTCAGAAAGGTGACAGCGAAGAGGTAGAGAATCTTCATCCAAACCTGTGGCAATGTCATGCCGAGCCACGCGCTGCTAAAGGCCATGAAGGTATAGTAGGCGTATTGCAGCAACTTGCAGTGATCCACCCCATCAGCAGGCAAGACAAGGAAGCGCGGCAGGCGATCACCAAGCCAGTGTGCCGCTTCGACAAAAATGCCGAAGTGATAAAGCGCGAGCATGGGCACGCAGACGAGGATGCCGATGAAGAGTGAAGTGGCAGAGCGATTACGACCCATGGGATTCAGTGCTAAAAATTTCAGGTTGGCGGTAAGAGTTTACGACTAGGTCACTCAAATATTTCTCAGGCTCCTCGACCGCTTCTCGTGTGAGATGGAACACGGTTTGGGCGCGACTACGAGAGATGAGCTGTAGCCCAAAGGGGAAATCTTTGAAGAGCCGTGCGCACATGACATCGATAGCGCTGCCCTCACGCTCAGCACGCTGAACAAGTGAGCGGATCGCCCCTGCATCGAACACAAGAGTCAGGCCATGATCACTGGCAAAACGTGTGGCAAAAAGGCGCACATCATCCGCACGCACATCTGTATGCAGGCTGTGCGCATCGAGACGACAGCGCTCAAGGGCCTTGGCCGTGTCCTTCACCAGTTCGCCATCCACGATGAGGTCAGGCACTCCGAGGCTGGGCAGTTCAAACTTAAAGTCGCGCAGCACTTTCTCCCAAGCCGTGACGAGACCACGCGCGCCCGTTTTCTCTTCAGCAGCAGTCACCGCGACAGCGCGGAGGGCATCATCTTCAAAAACGGCACGCACGCCATAAGCATGAAACTCACGCTCATATTGGCGGATGAGACTGCCCTCACTGTTCTTCATGATTTGGAAGAGATCATCAGCAGTGAGCGCCTCACAAAAGACACGTACGGGCAGGCGACCAACGAACTCTGCTTCGAATCCGTAGTCGATGAAATCCTTGGTCCGCGCCTGACGCAAAAGATCTTCAGCCGCAGGCTTGTCATGCATCGCAGCACCGAATCCGATGGAAGCTTTGCTCTGTCTCTTCTCGATGATCTTTTCGAGTCCTGAGAAAGCTCCGCTGACGATGAAGAGGATGTTTCGTGTATTCACCACCTCACGACCTGTGCGGCCTTTGCGCGTATCAAACATCATCTGCATCTGACTGCGGATGTCGTTTGGTGCGTAGAGCGCCACTTCGGTTTCCTCCATGAGCTTGAGCAGCGCCGTCTGCACGCCGCGCCCACTGACATCACGACCGACACGGCCTTCACCGCCTGTCGCAAGCTTGTCGATCTCATCGAGGTATATGATGCCATGCTCAGCAAGTTCAACGTTGCCATTAGCCTTCGCCACGAGGTCACGCACGAGGTCATCGACATCACCACCGACATATCCCGTCTCGCTGAACTTGGTGGCATCAGCCTTCACAAACGGCACGCCAATGAGATCAGCGATGTGTTTGACGAGGTAGGTTTTCCCCACGCCTGTGGGCCCACTGATGACGACATTTTGCTTTGAGAACTCGAGCGCCGCCACGCCTTTCTGCTGCTTATGCTCACGCAGCATCCGAGCGTGGTTGTAGTGATCACAGACAGCGGTGGCCAGCACCTTTTTAGCCTCGTCCTGACGGATCACGAAGCGGTCCAGGTAGGCTTTGATGTCGGCAGGCTTGTAGTGAAAATCAAAAGCCGCAGCGGGCACATCGATCACCGGCGATTCATCATCCTCCCCCGACTCAGCGGGAGTACGCAGGTCATGCGGCTCGACACGCGAGAAGATGACCTGACCGCCGAGGCTATTCTTGATGAAGTCTTCCAGCTTACGCGTGATCTCCTCCGGCGAGGGATGCGGCTTGGCTGGGTTTGGAGGTTCCGTGTTGGAGTCGCTCATGGGTTCCTCATTGTCCGCGAGACACAGCGGAGTGGCAATGAAGAAACCTGATTTCGGAACGACTCAAGGAGCATTGAACCGGAGCAGGATTTGTCCTCAAGGCGGCTTGAGTGGACTTAAAATGTTCCAGATCGGAGTCGGCAGCGAATGCGTAGTGACAAGGAAACCGTTGTGTCTTTAGAAAGCGCTCCACTCTCACATGCGCCTCCACTTTCCTATTCTGATGATCTGCCCCGTTCTATTGCTGGCGGCTGATCCTAGCGATGCGGTGAAGAAGCTGCCAGAGATTGTGATCACCGCCACTCGCAGTGACACAGACTCTGTCAAAGTGCCGGCTCAAGTGAGGACTCTGAACGCTGAGGCATTGCTTGAGCGGCAGGCGCGCACGCTGCCTGAGGCTTTGAAAGAACTGCCTGGGGTCAATGTGCAGAAGACCTCGAATGGTCAGGGTTCACCCTTCATCCGTGGCTTCACTGGGTTCCGTAATTTGGCTCTCATCGACGGTATCCGCTTCAACAACTCCATCTTCCGCGAAGGTCCTAACCAATACTGGAACACCATTGACTCTTACGCCATCGACCGCTTGGAACTCGTACCAGGCCAAGGCAGCGTCCTCTATGGTAGCGACGCCATCGGGGGCACGGTCAATATGTTTACCAAAGGCAGCGGCTACCAGAATGAAGCGCCCGGCACCTTCTTCCACGGCCTCACCGCTTATCGCGGCTCCACCGCTGAGGAGAGCAACGTCATGCGCCAGGAAGTGCAATTTGGCGAAGGCGGAAGCTGGGGACTCCACCTCGGAGCTAGCTTGAAATATTTTGGCGATGCCCACGCAGCAGGCCTCGGCGATCAGCCCAGCACTGGCTACGATGAGTGGGCCTACGATTCACGGCTCGACATCTCTCTTGATCCGAATTGGACTCTCACCGCCGTCCACCAGCAACTCCGTCAAAACGATGTCTGGCGCACTCATGCCACCGTCCGCGGTGTCTCATGGCAGGGCACGACGGTCGGCTCGGATCTGAAGCGTGCCTATGATCAAGAGCGCTCCCTTTCCTATCTGAAGCTCGCGGGCACCGACCTCGAAGGCCCCATCCAGGCCGCTAGCCTCACCGTCTCACTCCAGTCCATGGGCGAATATGAGCACCGTATCCGCCGCCCCATCGACAACCGCCAGAACTGCTCTCAGACTGAGCTATGGACTCTCGGTTTCGATCTCCAACTTCAAAGCCAAACCCCCATCGGCAAGCTCACCTACGGGGTGGATTACTTCCACGACAGGGTCAATACCGGCAGTCAGCGCTACAACCTCAAAGGCACCTTCATCCGAGACGAAATCCAAGGTCCCGTCGGCGATGATGCCACCTATCATTTGTTCGGCGCCTATTTGCAGGATGAGATCGACCTCGGCGACCGCGTACACCTTTTTCTCGGTGGCCGTTACACTTATGCCGCCGCTGATGTGGGTCGCTATGACAATGCCAACACACCAGCCATCCGTTACGACAGCCAGAGCGATCAATGGAAGAACTTTTCCGCCAGCGCGCGCGTCTCCATCGACCTCGATGAAAAGGACCGCTACCGGCTCTTCGCTGGCGTTTCACAGGGTTTCCGTGCTCCGAATCTCTCCGACATCTCACGGCTCGACATCAACCGCACTGGCGAGGTCGAGATCCCTTCTCTCGGCCTGAATCCCGAAGAATTCATCAACGTCGAAATCGGCCTCAAAGCTGACACCGAGCACTACAGCGGCAGCCTCAGTTACTTCTACACCGACATCAATGAGATGATCATCCGCCGCGCCACTGGTGCCTTCATTGGTGCGAATCGCGTCGTCGAAAAAAAGAACGGTGGCGACGGCTTCATCCACGGCATCGAGTTCGCTAGCGAGTATCGTTTCAACCCCAACTGGAGCGTCTTCGGCCACCTGACTTGGACCGAGGGGAAGGTCGATCAATTCGTCGGCAATACCAATACACTGCGCGCTGAGCCAGCCTCCCGCGTCGTCCCGCTCATGTGGCGTGGAGGCCTGCGCTGGCAGACGGTGGACAGGCGCTGGTGGGCCGAGTTCATCACTCTCGGCCAGTCTGACTTGGAGAGGCTGAATGCTAGCGACCAACGCGATACCGACCGCATCCCGCCCGGTGGTAATCCAGGCTTCAATTGGCTGGCCCTGCGCGGCGGCTGCCAGATCACCGAGCACCTCAGCGTCAATCTAGCTTTAGAAAACCTGCTCGACGATGAAATCCGCCACGCTGGTTCCGGTTCAAATGAAGGCGGCTTCGGAGCAGTCATCGGCGCGACCGTGAAGTGGTGATTCACTCCACCAAGTCGCCAACGAGCAGAAGCGCGCCGGGGTAGATCTTGGTGCCGTTGAAGCGCTCGGGCTTGTCGATGGTGTTTTTATTCTTGGCTAGGATGGTGGCTTTGTCCGGCTGATCGGGATGGATCTCAATCTTCACGGTATGCACGCTGTCGGTTAGGCCGTCCCCAATCATGAGTGAGGAGAGACGGTGGTAGGTGCAGTAGGCGTCGAAACGCGGGACGATCTTCGCAGGCTGGTCATCGAGAGTGACGATGACTTGCCCGCAATCCGGGCCGACGAGGTCATAGAGGGCGCAGCGGGTGCCTTTGAACTTGAAGGAGATGGTTTCGCCAGGCTTTGAGCCGGTGTGAAGATTCGGTAACCGGGCAGCCCAGCGTTTACCGAACTCGTCAGTTTTTACATCGACTGCAGAGATGCCACTGGAGAGTTTGGCGGCGCTGATTGGCACGAGTTTGGCGTTCTCATAGTTCTTCGGGTTCAACGCTACGACGAGTGTGTGTGCGGCAGATTTAACTGAGGCATCAGTGATAGGTTTGAGTGAGCGAACGATGGCCGCGAGATAGATCTCGTGACCGGTCTCGACATGCGGATGCACGCTGTCGGGAGCGAAGACAAACTTGTCACCGAGAGCTTTCCTTTCGTCGTCGGTCTTCGGGAGTTTGGCCCTCCACTCGAGCTTGCCGGCTTTCGCCAGTTTCGCGACTTCCATGCCCATGTGGATGGTGGGGATGCCGTAGTGATTGGCGACACTCTCCATGGCACTGGCTGAGCGCTGGAATTTGCCGTCAAGCATCGCAGGCACGAGGGCCTCGGTGACGGTATAGACGAAGCAGATGTCGCACTCAGGCAGCGCACGCCAAGTCTGGCGGACAATGCCCTCCATGCAGCGGATGATTTGTTCGGGTGGTGCGCCGCCATCATTCACGGCAAACTCGACGAAGAGTAGGTCGGGCTTTTGATCGAGCATGTCCTGCTTCAAACGGAAGACGCCAAGGTCAGAGCCAGTGCCACCAATGGCGGCATTGATTTCAGTGATCTTTGCCTGAGGCCAGGTTTTCTGAAAATGAGTGAGGGTCTTCACCCGCCATCCAGGCTGGGCGGTGATGCTGCCGCCAAAATAGCCAACCCGCAGTTCCGCCCCGGGCTGGCTGACTTTGTGCAGGAAGTTCGGCAGGCCTGTGCGCGGGCGGCATTCCTGAGCGGCGACTAAAGGAAACTCAGGCTCAGCAGCCAACACGGAAATGCTGAGAAAAAGGAGACTTAAAAGGCCGAAAAGATGGACACTCATGATGAAGGGCGGGCTAATAGGCGGCGGCTACCACGGCTCTTTCAAGATCAGTTTCTTTTTATCAAATCTCATTCGCGTGCTTGCCATCTGGCAGGCGGTCACTTAAAAAACAGCATATCTCCCACAAATAATGAGCGCAAACTTCTCTACCCCAAAAATCCCAGCACTAGGCATTATGGAACCCCTCGGCGATGAGGATCGTGACATCCTCAGCGGCTACGGCGAATTTCGCCCCGTTCAGCCGGGCTGCCACTTGATCGAAGAAGGCAGTGTCCAGACCGGACTTTGTTTCATCATCAGTGGTAAACTCCACGCAACGGCCATGCGTGCTGGTCACAAGGTATTGCTGGGCAGTGTGAGCACGGGTGAGACGGTGGGAGAAATCAATCTACTCGACCCCTCTGCCGCAAGCGCTTCGGTCACGGCTGTTGAATTCAGCCAGGTTTGGTACATCGACTCCAAGAGCCTCGAGTCCTACATCAATGAGTATCCCCGCGCTGCTGCTTGGCTGCTGATCGGCGTCGGCAAGACCATCGCCCGCCGTCTGCGTGCGGTGAATGAAAAGATCGCCAGCTTCTACGGCGGTTGATTTTCTCGACCTAACTTACCTAGAGAGGGCGGACGCAAGTCCGCCCTCCTTTTTGGATTAACGGCCCAACCACACAGCGCCAAGTGGCGGCAAATCAATGATGATGCTGCATGGCTGGCCCTGCCAAGGAGTTTGGCCGGCTGGCATCGGCAGCGGATTGATCATACCGCTTCCGGCATAGCCCGGAGCATCCGTATTGATGAGTTCACGATAGCTGCCCGGCTCTGAGACGCCGACGCGGTAGCCTTTACGCGGAACGGGCGTGGCATTGATGATGCAATAGACTTTATCCCCATCAGGTGCCTGACGCATGAAGGCGAAGATGCTGGCGTCTCCATCATTGGCATCGAGCCACTCAAAACCGCCAGACTCGTGATCGAGTGCGTGCAGCGCTGGCCGTGTGGTGTAGAGCCAGTTGAGGTCTTTGATGAGCTTCTGCATCGATGCATGCTCCTCACCAAGGAAGAGATGCCAGTCGAGGCTGCGCTCATGACTCCACTCCTGCCACTGGCCAAATTCATCCCCCATGAAGATGAGCTTCTTACCCGGATGCGACCACATCCACGCGTAGAACATGCGCAGGTTGGCAAACTTCTGCCAGCGGTCACCGGGCATCTTGTTGATCATGGAGCCTTTGCCATGCACGACTTCATCGTGACTGAGCACGAGGAAGAAGTTTTCGTCATAAGCATAGAGCATGGAGAAGGTAGCATCTCCGTGGTGATACTTCCTGTGGATCGGGTCCTCCTGCATGTAGCGCAGACTGTCGTTCATCCAGCCCATGTTCCATTTGAAGCCAAAGCCGAGGCCGCCTGCATCAGTCGGCTTCGAGACGCCCGGCCAGGCGGTGCTTTCTTCGGCGATGATGGTGGTGCCAGGATGTTTCTCGTAACAGATGCGATTCAAATCACGCATGAAGTCGATGGCTTCGAGATTCTCTCTGCCACCGTATTTATTAGCCACCCAGGCCCAGGGTTTGCGCGAGTAGTCGAGGTAAAGCATCGACGCCACAGCGTCCACACGCAGGCCGTCAATGTGGTATTGCTCCATCCAAAAGAGGGCATTGGCGACGAGGAAGTTTTTCACCTCTGGCCGCCCGTAATTGAAGATGAGTGTGCCCCAGTCTTGATGCTCTCCCTGACGTGGATCAGCGTGCTCATAGAGAGCACTGCCATCGAATTTAGCCAAACCAAAAGCATCTTTGGGGAAGTGCCCGGGCACCCAATCAAGGATGACACCGATGCCTGCCTGATGGCAGCGATCCACAAATTCGCGGAACTCGTCAGGATTCCCAAAACGGCTCGTCGGAGCAAAGTAACCTGTGATCTGATAGCCCCATGACCCATCGAAGGGATGCTCAGCGACGGGCATCAGCTCGATGTGGGTGAAGTTCATGCTCTTCACATAGGGGATGAGATCGTCAGCAAGCTCACGGTACGAACGAGACCGATTGCCCTGCTCTGGAATGCGCTTCCATGAGCCTAGATGCACCTCATAAACACTCATCGGTGTGTGGTAGAGATCTTTGACCTCACGCTTCTGTATCCACTCCTGATCGCCCCAAGTGTAGCGTTCGAGATCGAAAACAAGGCTGGCCGTCTGAGTGCCGTGTTGGCCAAAGAAAGCCAAGGGGTCACTCTTCAACTGCACGCCACCATCTGCCGCTAAGACTTCATATTTGTAATGTGTCAGCTCGGTGATGCCCGGAAGAAAAACTTCCCAGATGCCAGCTTCCACACGCAGACGCATCGGGTTTATGCGGCCATCCCAACCATTAAAATCACCAACTACCGAGACACGTTTAGCATTCGGTGCCCACACGGCAAAGGCAGCTCCTTTGATGCCGTCAATCGTGCGCAGACGCGCTCCGAGACAATCCCAAAGGCGCTGATGCGTGCCTTCACGGAAGAAGTACATGTCTTGATCGCCCAGGATAGGACCGAACGAATACGGGTCAGCAACACGCACCGCTTTTCCCTCAAAGGTGGCCAACTCCAAATCATAGGCTTTGCCTGCGGCAGCGGCTGGCAAGTCAGCGGTGTAAAAGCCGTGATGATGCACACGCTGCATCGGCCAGATACCAGAACCATCTCGAGCGACAACATTTACTGCATGTGACTTGGGCTGAAAAGTCCGGATGATGGAGCCACCTCCATCTTGAGGCTGCCTGCCGAGAAATCCAAAGGGATTGCCGTGGCGTGCTTCCAAGATGGCAAGGATCTCGGGGGAGGGACTGGTTGGGTCGGTCATGGGTAAGTAATAGCGGTAGCGGTAAGCAGCAGAGGCTCAAGATGTTCCTGGCAGATTTTAACCATCTCATGATCCCGCCAAAGCTGGCGTCGGTGGTGGATCACTGAGTCATTTTGTGACCAATGCATGATCTGTGCCGAGATGACGATGGCATTTTCTTCCTTGTCAAAAAAGTGGCCAGCTTCGCCAAGCACCTCGCGATGGACCGCAAGATCGGAGCAGAAAACGGGAAGCCGGTGGGCTAGCGCCTCGATTAAAGGCAGGCCAAACCCCTCCCCCGTGCTGGGAAAGAAAAGTGCATCTGCCATGACGTAAAGACTGCGCACGTCATCATCTGTCAACGGCTTGGATTCACCCAGCCACAGCACGCGCTCGGTGACGCCGAGTTCCTCAGCCAACCTTTTTAGTTCTTGGTGGTAAGCTCCCCCATCCGCCTGGTGCGGGTCGGCTGCACCTGTGATCGCGTAAATGACGTCGCACCCGCTTTGAACAAGTGCCGCTGTGGTGCGGATGCCGAGTTCGATGTTCTTACGCCGAATCAGCCGAGCGGGATGAGCCAAGACGAGCTCGTGATCCCAGAGCCGCAGCTCAGCGACACATGGAGTCAATCCTAACACGGACGCAAAATCTAGCCCGTTGGGGATGACATGGATCGCCTCTAAAGGCAGACCTGTAGCCAGCGCATAATCCTGCCGCCGCACCTCAGACACCGCCACATGCGTGGCCTGTGGCACCGGCTCCTGCCAGTCGATATGTGCATAATGCGGGTTCACAGAAACCACGTCATGCACCCAGTTGATCCAGCGAATGTGAGGCAGCGCGGCAGCCTGCGCGGTGAGTTCGCGCGTCCACTCCAGATCAAAGGGCATGGTGAAGACATTGTGGACGATCACCCCATCAAACAAAGCCAGATCCTGGCAAGCACCGCGCGTGAGTGTTTGTACCTCATGCCCCAGCACGGTCAAAGCCGCCGCCTGATCCCGAATCACACGCTCCACCCCACCGATGATCGGGGCGTGGGTGTAGTGAAGTAGGGCGATGCGCATCGACTTACATCATGGCGAGAAGACACCGCGTAGGCACTCAAAATCTCAGACCTGATATTTCGAGCTTGGCGATCAGGCTCTCTCTCTGCTATCAAGATGCCCATGTCAGCAGTCGTGCAGCTCGGCCACCTCCTCTCCCTCCTTGATGACGATTCGAAGGTGGTTCAAGAGGCCTTGCAGCGTGAGTTCACCACCATGCGGCGTGAATTGCCCGAGCGGCTCCAGCATTTAAATCGACCACTCAGCGCGGATGAGGAGCGCCATGTGGGCCGCCTGCTTGAACCCGCACGCCGTGCTGAACTCGATGAAACGTGGATGCGCTGGCGCTGGCTGGAAAACTCTCACACGCAGCTTGAGGAAGGCATCGCTCAAATCTCCGCCTACATGCATGGCTGGCGCACTAAGCCGGGTGATCTAGCCTTGCGTCTGGATGCGCTCGCAGAGGAAGCCTTTCGTGATCAAGGCCACATGGATGCCCGTGAGTTGAGCGAATGGATGTTTGCCGTGCGTGACGGCACCGTGCGTTTTCGGGGTAACAGCAAAGACTACTACACCGCCAATAACAGCAACCTCTTCTGGGTGCTGGAGACCGGTCTGGGAAATCCCATCAGCCTCAGTTGCCTCTACCGTCTGCTCGGTCAGCGTTTCGGTATCGATATCCTGGGCTGTAATTTCCCCGGCCATTTTCTAGCTCGGGTCGAGCTGGCAGATCGCACTTGGCTGGTGGACTGCTTCAATCGTGGTCGTTTCATGCTGGCCAGTGACGTGGCCAAACATCATCCAGCGGCAAATCCAGCCATGGAGGAAGTCATTCGTCAGCCCGCAGCCACCGACCAAATCCTGCTCCGCATGCTGCGTAATCTCGACGAAGCCTACGACCGCACCGACAATCTCCCACAGCGCCACGTCATGCGGAAGCTCGCGGTGAAGCTGATGGAGGATGAGTGAGAGCAACGTCTGCAAGCATGAATTGGCTGCGGCGGCGGAGCATGATGAATCCCAGCGCAGCCAGCACCAATGCGATGCCCTGATAGCCACTGAGGCCCAGCCAAATCTTCGGCGTGTCCCGCATGAACTCGTGGGCAAATCGAAACAGGCCGTAGCTCAGCAGGTAGAGAAAGAACAGGCGGTCGCGCAGCAAGCCACGCCGATACAGCACGAGGATGACGATCAGCATGACGACTTGGAAACCAGCCTCGACTTGAGGGGCGGGCCAGCGCATGCCTGTCGTGCCAAGGCGGCCCTGACAGCAGCCGTGAGTGAGGCAGCCGATCCGTCCCAGGAAAAGCCCCACGGGCATGATAAGCGCGAAGGCATCTCCGGTGGATTGCTTGTGCCCGACGAGATGCTTCGTCCACTCGACTCCGGCATAGCCGCCGAGCAGACCGCCAAGCACTGATTTCCCAGTGGCCCAGCGTAACCAAAGGTTTGGTTTGCCAATATCCAACCAGCCTTCAGCGATGAGGTAGGCCAGCTTGGCTCCCATGAAAGCACCGCACAGAGCGCCGATGTAGATGATGAGTAGATCGGGATTGCCCTTGGCTCGGCGATGCCAAAACAGCGCGCCGATAAGGATGCCAGCAGCCATCGTCCAGGCATAAACCGGGCTGGCGGGCATGAGTTGATGTTGCGGTGTCACAGGGCGGCGCGGGTGTCGGGGAAACCGGAGTAGTAGCGGCAAAAGGAGTCCAGCTTGCCATCGGGGCGGATGACGTGTGTGCAGCAGCGGTCGATGCGGTCTTCGTCCCAGGTCCAGGCATCCATGAAGGGTTTCACCATCAGTCGAAACGCCATGCTGCGCGTCTGCTCCAGCGTGTGTAGTAGCTCGCCCAGCGGCTCGTTTTCACAGCCGCACTTCGCCATATCGGCAAGCGTGTATTGCACCCTGTCTTTGAGGAAACCCTGGAGCTGGGTGAAGTCCAGGAAGTCACTCACATGCCACACCTGCTCCCCCTGACGGATCAGGTAGCCGATCGTGGCGCAGTTTGGATCACCGCAAGGCAACGGCGTGAAGTCCTCGAACCGCAACTGACCGCCGCTCTGCTCCACGGCTGCGATGATGATGTCAGCGGTGTTTAGGCGTTCCGGGCGTGCTTGAGGTCGCTCATTGCGCCCGCTGAGAAACTCCGGCTGAAAGGTGAGTCCGTGGATGTTGTGATCATCGAGCCCGAAGCGGATCGTCTCCCACAAGTGCGGCAGATTGTCCCGCGTCACCGTCATCGCCAGCGTCACCGGAATGTTCGACGCCGACAGATTGGCGAGAGCGGCTGCTTTGATCGCGCGCAGATCCGCTCCACGCAGCGCGCTGTGTCCGGCCTCCTGAACGCCGTCGAATTGCAGATACACCTGCATCCCGCCATCGCGGAAGACCTCGCCGAACTGCTGGCAAAGCTGCGGCTCTTTGGCGAGGCGGACGCCGTTCGTGTTCAGCAGCATGAAGTCGATCTTCGTGTGCTGCTTCACCCACTGGCAAAGCTCGACGAGCTGTGGATGCAACGTTGGTTCGCCGCCGGAGAGTTGCAGAATCTCGATCTTGCCCTTGCGCTCGATCACGCCATCCACGCGCTGCTGGATCTCCGCCATCGGCACCGCATCCACCTTCGAGCCGATACCGATGGGCGAGTCTGCATAGCAGGTCGGGCAGGACAGATTGCAGGAGTTCACGATCTCGATCAGCGCCAAGCAGGTCGAAAGCACCTCGATGGGATCACTGCCGCGTCCCTCCGCATTCTTTCCCAGCGTGCCCGCCGCCTCACCTTCCGCCGTGCAGCACGTCCCGCCACCGCAGCAGCGGTTCTCCTCCTTCCCCTGCGCCAGCCAGTAAAACCGCGCATCCGAGGCGATGCAGGCGCTTGTTTCCCCATGCTCCGAGCAGGTCCGCCGCAGAAACACCTGCCGCCCCTTCCTCTCCACCACCGCCGGGCAGGCAAGCTGGCAGACCGGGCAGCGTGACGTGGTGTGCTTCAGCGTGGTGTTGATCGAGAATGCGGCGGAGGTGGGCATGAGATCGTTTCAGCGTTGGCTTGGAATACCGTAAATACATCCCACCGAAAGCATTCCGAAGATTAATAGAAGCCCGCCGAGAATCAGCAGCATGTGGAGCGGCCAGCGATCCTTGCCCGCGATTCTCTGGCTTGAAGTGATGAGCAGGACCATGGAGGCGATGATGAATGGAACTGAAAAAAGAAAAGCACCCTCCCGATGGATAGAACCAACAACACTCCCCGCGATCAGCGGCAAAATCACCGTGGCTAAGAACCACAGGAACAGAGCATGTGATGGCGGCTTGGGCTGAGTTTCGGGTGCCATGGTGGATCGAGGGTGGCTTAAAGCGCTTTTCCAAGGGTAGCCAAACAGCCAAAAAAGAAGAACGCTATGAAGATAAGTAACCCGCCGAAAAAGAACAGGCAGCTTTTGGTGATCTCTTTCGTATTCGCTGAGGCATCTCGGACCTGGTCGCCAGAAGTTATCAAGAATGAAGCGGTGAGATTAATGATCATGCATACCAAGAGCAGTCCGATCCAAAGAAAATTGTTATCGAATGTGATGGCGATCATAGGTCCCACCGTGACACTCAGCAGCCAGATGACTGCCCAGTTTGATTTCTTGTCTTGCGGAGAGGTCATGCAGGAAAATAGATTTGAATCTCAGTGTGGAATACCCGCGAGGCAGCCAAAGAAGCCACTGCAAAACTGGAGCAGGTTCCCCCCAATGATAAGCAGAGCCAGCAGCGCGCCTTTTCTCGGGGCGATGGCTTTGACCGAGGCGAAGCAAAGCAGCCAGACGCAAAGCACCGCCATGAACAGGAGAACGAGCAAAACCATTGTGACATCAATCGACAGCCAGTTATCGAGCAGAATGCACAACCACCCGCTCAACACCGGCAGCACCACCGTGGAAAACAGCCAAAGCAGCCACCAGCGCGTGGGATCAGGAGTCGGGTCGTTTGCCATGCAGGTTCTTTAGCTTATGCCGCGCAGCTTTGAGAAGCAGAATCCGAAGGACCAATGGTAAAGTATGTCGCGGCAGCGTCCTGGAGTGCGCTGGCCCTCCAGCTCTTTCGAGGGCTGAGTGATCTGCATCAGCATGCACACCTCCGAAGTCCGAGCGTGATCCGTTCACGGCTCGATAGATCTGGATTCCCCCCGACGGAAAGCTCCAGAGGGCTGGAGCACTCCAGGACGCTTCGCGAGATCTAAAGCCCCGCTATTGCGACAATGTCTCATATTTTAGTTGCGTCACGTTCTCAACAGGCCACTATCACGGACTCTTTTGCGACAGTATCTCATTTGCAAAAGAGTCTTTCCCCAACATGAAACCCCACCTCGCTTTCCCCTTTTTCTTCTGCCTGATCGCGCCGATTGCCAGCGCCCAGAAACCCTCGATAGCGCCCGAAGTGGTCGTTGATTCCGCCGCTGCTCCTACTCAAACCAAGACGCTGGACACCATCACCGTTTATGGTGAGTCCGAGAACGATTCCGTCGTGCAAAATCCCTTCATGCTCCCGGTCGAGGGCACCAAGATCTTCGTCGGCAAGCGCGCCACCGTCATCGACCTTGATGTGCTGCCGAAAGTGCAGGCGAATAATTATCGACAGGCTCTGGCTCTGACGCCTGGCCTGCTTTTCTCTGAGGAAACCTCACCGCTCGTGAGCATCGGCTATCGTGGCATCGGTGAGCCGCATCGCATGCAGTTCATGCAGGTGCTCAAAGATGGCATCCCCATTCATGCAGATCCTTTTGGTTACCCCGAGGCCTACTACACTCCACCGCTGGACGTGGTGGACCGCATCGAGTTCGTGCGCGGCGGCGGCTCGCTCATGTATGGCCCGCAGCCCGGCGGTGCTCTGAACTACATCACCTACATGCCTGACCGAAACACGCCGTTCTCTTTCCGCACGCAGAATATTTTTGGCTCGGATGAGCTTTTTTCCAGCTACAGCGCCGTGACTGGAACAGTCGGGAAACTAGGTTACTACGGCTACTACAATCACCGTGAGTCAGCAGGCTTCCGCCAGGCGAACAGTGGCTACACTCTCGACGGAGGTCACTTCAAGCTTGCCTATGATGCCTCGGCGGACACGCGCTGGATCTTCGCCTTGGATGCCTATGAAGAGCAGCATGGCGAGCCCGGTGGCCTGACCGCGCAGGACTTTGCCAGCAATCCAAACAAGACCACTCGTTTCAATGATCAGTTCCGCCTGAAGCGCTATGTCGGCTCGGTGGAGCTTCAGCACAAATTCTCGCCGAGCACTGAGATGAGCATCAAAACCTGGGGCGGCTATTATCAGCGCTGGAGCATGCGCCAGCGTGGCGGCGGTTTTGGCACACTGCCGACTGGCGCCACCGCTTCCACGAACAACATCGAAAACCAAGAGTTCAAGACCTTCGGCTTCGAGCCACGGCTCCGTCATGACTGGGAGGCCTGGGGCGGAAATCACACACTGGCCGCCGGGATGCAATTCTATTTTGTGGACTCACCGCGCGAAGATCAGCGCGGCAGCACGCCGAATGCGGAGAGCGGCGTTACCTTCCTCGATTCATCACGCCAGGTGACCTACGGCTCGCTGTTCGTCGAAAACAAATTCACCTTTGGCGACTTCTCCATCACACCCGGCTTCCGCATGGAGGCGGTGAAACAAAACATCCACACCAAGAATTTTAGCGCCACGACCGGTGCTTTCGTCAATGAGAGCGAGAAGAGTAAATTCGACCCACAGCCGCTCTTCGGCCTCGGTCTCGCCTATGATATGGCGGGTGAGACACAGCTCTATGCCAATGTCTCCCAGAGCTATCGAACCACGGTCTTCGTCGAATCATTGGTAGTGCCGACCAATGGCACCACTTTCACATCCGATGCCGAGCCAGTGACAGGCTGGAGCTATGAAGTCGGCTACCGTGGTCAGCCTCGCAGTTGGTTTAATTTCGACACCAGCGTCTTCCTCGTGGACCTCGATAACAAATTCGGCGGCACCGTCACCGGCGGCGGAGTCACAGAACTCAAGAACGTAGGCCGCTCCGTCAATTACGGCTGGGATGGAGCGATCCAGTTCGACATGATCGGTGCCTATGATGCACGGAATGGCACTGACAACGTCAAGCGCATCGGCTCGCTCAATCTCTATGCCAACGCCACGCTGCTGAGTGCAGAGATCCATGGCGGTGCCGCAGATGGCAAACAGCCGCAATACGCGCCTGAATACATTGTGCGCAGTGGCTTGATCTACAATCTCAAGGACCAAGTAAAAGTCTCCTTCCTCGGCACTTTTGTCGGCAACCACTTCGCCACCGACGATGAAAACCCGACGCGCGAAATCCCTGCCTACATGACGTGGGATCTGACAGCAGAAGTAAAAATCACCAAAAACTTTACCGCCATGGCAGGTCTAAACAATGTCTTCGACGAGAGCTACTACTCCCGCGTGCGGAATGATGGCATCGACCCCGCTTACGGACGCAATTTCTACATCGGCGGCTCCTTCCAGTTCTGATCGAGCTTGTCAAAAGCTAGCCACTGACGGCTGCAGCATGAAAGCCCTTTATCAAAGGCGGATCGAGTGGAGCGCAAAGATGAGTGACTGATACTCACCAAGATCTTCCACAATCATGCTGCGCTTTGAACAGATCAGCGCCTCAATCTCGATCCCACACCCGAGCTGTGCTCGGATCAGACCCGTAGCGACGGGAAAGCCCCAAAGAAGTCAGACACCAACTAGGTCTCAACTCCTATGCCCACTGGTGTGGGATGATGCTCAGAGTGCAGTGGGGAGATAGTCTACCATCCCCCATCACAAAGTATTTCTCATCTTTTGTTAAAGAATGCCCAAGACCTGTCGTTTCAGCGCCTGTTAGGCCGGATCACCCCCACCCGCTGATATGAAAAAGTTCACTCTATTCCTCCTCTTCACGACTTGTGCTGCCCACGGGGCGGCGCTGACGGAGTCTGCCAAAATTGACAGCCTGCTAGCGGCTGACTGGCAAAAGAATGGTCTCAAGGCCAATGTGCCAGCTTCTGACGATGTCATCGTGCGACGACTGTATCTAGACATCGCCGGGCGTATCCCGACAATCGCGGAACGGCAGGAGTTCATCAGCTCAAATGATCCACAGAAGCGCACAAAGCTGATCGACACGCTATTAGGTAGCGACGGCTACACGAGCCACTTGTTTAACTACTGGGCTGACGTTTTACGCCTAACCGATAACACGAAAGGTAGGATCACGGCTGAAGCCTACGAGGAGTGGATGAAAAAGGAACTGAAGGCCAATACGCCCTACGATCAACTCGTTAAAAAGCTACTCACCACTGAAGGCGGAGCATGGGACAGCGGCAGCATCGGCTTCTACCAGCGGGATGAAAACAAGCTCGATCATCTGGCCTACACCGTGCAGGTTTTTCTGGGCACTAGCATCGTCTGTGCGCAGTGCCATAACCACCCGTTCGATAAATGGACGCAGATGGACTACTACAGCATGGCGGCCTTCACTTATGGTATGGATACCAAGAACGGTGCAGCGAGCGAGATCAAGCTGCCGAAGCGCCCGCAGGCTGGCAAGCAGCTCCCTGAATCCCTAGCCAAGATGTCCCCAAAAGAACGCAAGGCGTACATGAAAGAGCACCCGGAAGAGATCGCTAAACTGCGTGAAGAAGCGAAGAAGCCATCTGCCGATGCCGAAGACATGCAGGAAGTCCGCAAAGCGCTGGGCGACATCATGAAGCCTCTGCGCTACACCTCCATCACCAATCACGATGGCAAACTCCCTGAGCTGCCTCACGACTATAAATACGACGACGGCAAGCCCGGCCAGACCATCGAAGCCCGCGCCATTTTCGGTCACGAGGCCAAGCCTAAAGAGGGCCAGACCCGCGTGCAGGCTTTCGCCGAATGGATGACCAGCCCGGACAATCCGCGCTTCACCACCGTGATCGCCAACCGCATGTGGAAGAAAGTCTTCGGTCTCGGTCTCATCGAGCCAGTGGATGAAATGACCGATTCCACAGTGCCCTCAAATCCTGCGCTGATGGATTACCTCACGCAGCTCATGATCGAGAAGAAGTACTCGCTCAAATCCTTCCTGCGTGTGCTTTACAACACCGACACCTACCAGCGTGCGACAGGCACTCAGGAGATAGCCCTGGGTGAGACCTCTCACTTCACTGGCCCGATGCTCCGCCGCATGAGTGCTGAGCAGGTTTGGGACAGCATGATCACACTAACGAGGGGGAACGTGGACGGTGCGGTGGATGATGAAAATCAGCGCCTGCACCAGTATCTGGACGATCTGGCCATGTTCCTCGGCACGATGAAAGAGAAAGGCCCAGAAGGCATCCTAGCCGCAGCCAAAGTGGGTATGGAGCAGCGTAAAGCGAATGACAAAAAGCTCGATGAACTCCGTGCCAAGATGGCCGAGCAAAAAGAAAAAGGCAACGCCTCCAACGCCGATGCCAAAGCCTTGGCTAATGCCGCCAACAAACTACGTCGCGAGGCCACCAATGACCTTCTGGAGAACCTCGTCGGTGAAGAGCGTGCTGAGGCACTAATCAAAGGTTACAACCCACAGAAGCAGCAACAGGTCAAACGCCCGAATCTCGACAAGGCGGCCATCGCCAGCATGTCTAAAGAACAGCGTAAGGAAGTCATGAAAAACGCTGGTAACAACACCATGACCTCACGCGCCTCTGAGCTACCCAGCCCAGCACGCCCAGGGCACTTCCTCAGCACCTTTGGCCAGAGCGACCGCGAAGTGATCGATAATGCCAATGACGATGCTTCCGTCCCACAGGCGCTCACGTTACTCAATGGCCCCATTATCCAAAGCCTCACCAGCCCCATTTCACTACTCAGTCAGCAGCTCGCCAAAGCCGGTGCACCAGACCAAAAGGTCGCCATACTCTATGAGGCGCTGCTCAGCCGCCGCCCAACCAACAACGAGCGAGCCACACTCGACAGCGTCGTCCATGAGCGCGGTGCCAACGCCATCGAAGATATCACCCACGCCCTCATCACCGGCAGTCAGTTTCTTTTCATTCAATAAGCTCGGACGGATCAGCCCTCTGCGGGCTCAGGAAATCATAAATCAAGAATCGTAAATCATAAATCTCATGAACACCTTCCTCAAAACCGACGAACCCTCCCGCCGTGATTTCGTGCTCGGCATCGCCAAGACCTGCCTCGGCGTCTCCGTTCTACCAATGCTCAGCAGCCAAGCTGGCGCCGTGCCTTTTGAAGGCAGCTCCAAGGCCAAACAAATCCCCACCGCACGCAACGTCATCTACCTGTACATGTCCGGTGGCATGACCCACCTCGACACCTTCGGCGTCGTCCCTGGGGCCGATACCATGGGCGATACAAAGTGCATCCCCACCAGCGCAGACGGCGTGCAGCTCGGCGATGGCCTACCCACAGTGGCCAAGCACATGCATCACGGAGCCGTCATCAACAGCATGAGCAGCACCCAGGGCGCGCATGAGCAGGGAAATTATTTTCAGCACACTGGCTATACCATGCGCGGAGCCACACGCCACCCCACGATGGGAGCTTGGCTACAAAAATTTCAAGGAAAGGGCAATCCTGACCTGCCTGGAACCGTCGTCATTTCTGGTGGCAGCAAGCACCCTGGTGGTGGCTTTTTTGAAGCGTCGTTCCAGCCTCTCATTCTGAACAATCCAAGTACCGGACTTCAGTTCAGTAAGCGCATTGCCACACTCGAAGAAAGTGATTTTGATTATCGACTTAACCTCTCTGCCAAGCTCAACGCTGGCTTCCAAGAGACCTACAAGCACAGCGCCGTGCGTGCCTACTCTGATGTTTATAAAGATGCCGTCAAAGTGATGAAGAGCGCCGACCTGACTGCCTTCGATCTCAGCCAGGAGTCCGACGAACTCCAAACCGAGTATGGTGAAAGCAGTTTCGGTCAAGGTTGCTTACTCGCCCGCCGCCTCATCGAGCACGGCGTACGTTTTATCGAAGTCAGCCTTGGAGGTTGGGACATGCATCAGGACATCTATGCCCGCCTACCTGAAAAGATCAGTGAACTCGACAAAGCCCTCGGCGCACTGCTCGGCGATCTCGATCGTCGTGGCCTGCTCAAAGACACCCTCGTCGTCCTCACCAGCGAGTTTGGCCGCACACCCAAGATCAATCAAAACTCAGGTCGCGATCATTACCCGAAAGCCTTTAGCAGCGTCATGTGGGGCGGCGGCATCCAGGGCGGCCAGATCTACGGCAAGACCGATAAAGGCATCGAAGTCACCGAAAACAAAGTCAACGTCCCCGACCTCAACGCCACCATCGGCTACGCCCTCGGCCTGCCACTCGATCAAGTGATCTTCTCACCCACCAAACGCCCCTTCACCATCGCCGACAAAGGCCAGCCTCTGACGAATTTGTTTGGCTGAGACTTGTTTCAGAGGTGATCTCGGATCGTCTGAAGTGGCAGCCTCAAGGCGCGATTATAAAGATGTCGTCATCCAGGGTGAGTTTGTGCATCGTCATCTCAGCGCAGTAGCGCAGCACTTCACTAGCTGGCGCATTCTTTAGGGAGAGCGAGAGCTTTGCCGTAGCATCAAAGCCGGGCTTGAGAATAATATTGAGGCCATGCTTGGCAGGATCAAGAGCCAGGGATTTCACTCGGACAAACTCAACCGCTTCCGCCAACGTGCCTCCGACAAACACGACACTCGGCAAGATGAACCTTTGATCAACTGGCGTGGCAGCAAGCTTCTGAGCGGCCTCATATTCCGCTGGTGCGAGCAAGACTACCGCAGATGGCTGGACAGACACTTTGCAGCCCGAAAGCTCGGCAACGTATTTCGTCGCCTGTCCCAAGGTGACGTTCTTCAAACTGAGCGTGATTTTGAGATCCGCTGCCGAAAGCTCTAGTTTCGAAACGAAGTTCACCCCTTTTAGATCTGGGTCTTGCGTTGCGGTATCGAGCTTGATGCTGATAGCACGAAGGTAATCCACTGCCTCTTTGGCCGTGGCTTCATGAAACTCTACGTTGGGGAGGATAATGGAGTCGAGCTTGACTTGAATCGAGCTCGGACTTGCTGCGCTGGCCGTAACGGGCTGCTGGGCGCTGGTGATACCGAAGAAGGTCAGAAGGACAATACTAAGAGTTAAGATCGTTTTCATCAGGTTGTGTGATTTGGGTTGGTTTGCGATGGATCGAATGCGGGTGCGCAGGGCAGTGCCACGCTGAATGATGCCGACGAAGCCGAGGCTCAGTCCGTGGTGGCTGAAGGCCGTCTCGACCTTCAGAAGGGTGTGTCCGTAAGCGACGCGTTGGGCTTGGTTCTGGCTATCGAGCACCTGAGCATCGCAGGCAGCTTCGCGGTCGAGGCGTGCTCTGATGAAGGCTAGCCACAGCAGCGGATTGAACCAATGCAGAGCGAGCAGGATGCAGAGCAAGGCATTGAGAGGAAGATCGCCGCGTTTGATGTGTGTGAGTTCGTGCTTGAGAACGAGACGTGCTTCTTGCGGTGTGAGTGTCTCATCAAAGTGCACAGGCAGTAGAAGCGTAGGATGCAGGAAACCAGTGACCGCAGGGCCACGAATGGCGGAGGCCATCCAGACCTGAGGTGCCCGCCGAAGACCGATCTCGCTAGCAAGTCGGGTGAGTTCATGGAGCCACGCATCGCTCACAGGAAGTCGCGTGCGTTTGATCTGGCAGAGACTACTCGCAAAGGAGCCTGCTCCAACAGCAAGCACACTCGCAGCACCGATGAGCCAAGCGATTAGCATGGCCTGCTGCCAATTGATCGGTTTGGGTAAAGCCATTGTCGGCACGCTAGAAGTCAAAACCGGAAGCGTGGCACGTTGCTCGATGATTGAATCCACAGTCAACGGTTCAGGAGCCGTTTGAATGATCGAAGCCACACTCCAAGGACTCTCCGGAAAAGTCGGCACCAGTAACACCAGAAGCACTGGCAACCAAAGCGCGTAGAGCCAACGCGCAGGCACTCGATGCCGCAGCACAGCCTGAGCGATGAGAACCACCACAGTAAGCAAAGAAGCGCGAGCACTCGCGGCGAGCAGCCAATCAAAGATCTGGGTGAGTATGTTCATGAGAGATTAGGATTCGAGAGATTGATCGAGGATCTTCTTCAGCTCACGCACCTCTTCAGCGGTGAGCTTGCTGTTCTGAGCAAAGTGAACCAGCAGCGGTTTCGCCGCTCCGCCGAAGATGCGCTGCATAAAGGACTCACCCTCCGCCCGCACACAGGACTCACGCTTCACAGCCGGCAGGAAAGTGCGCGTGCCGGAAGCATTCTCAGCCGTCTTGAGCGCACCTTTATCCAACAAGCGCGTGAGCAGCGTGCGCACCGTATTCTCCGCCCAGTTCATGGTCGGACGCAGCGTCTTGGTCAGCTCAGAAGCGGTCTGCGGAGAAGTCTCCCAGAGCGCCTCCATGCAGGACCATTCGGATTCAGAAATGTCAGGTAATGGCATAATAAAACCATTTCACTACATCCGTCGTGATCAGTCAACTACAAATGTAGTGACTCGTAAAAATGCTCCACATGAATGGCTGCTTCGAGTCTTGACACTGCGCTTGGTGCCTCCCATTCTCGCACTCCAAATCTCTCCAATAAACAACCCAATCAATCACCCAAATTTATGTCAACCAAAGTAGGAGTCATCGGAGCAGGCGGCATGTTGCAGTATCACGCAGCGGGCTTCCGCCAGGCAGGTGCGGAAATCGTAGCGGTGGCAGATGCGGCTCCCGGCGCAGCAGCCAAGGCAGCAGAGAAGTGGAGCATAGCAAAGGCTTATGATTCCGTGGAAGCGATGCTGTCTGGCAGTCCAGAGATCGAAGCCGTGAGCATCATCGTTCCCAATAAATTTCACGCGCCGCTCACACTCCAGTGCCTCGCCGCTGGCAAACATGTTTTTTGTGAAAAGCCACCCGCGCTAAGTGCTGATGAAGTCCATTCAATCATCGCTGCCGCTAAGCAGGCTGGCAAAAAAGTACTCTTCAACTTCAACAACCGCGCACGACCTGAATCGCAGGCCATGATGACCTACATCAACCAGGGCGTGGTGGGCAAAATCAACTCCGCTCAGGCCAAGTGGATTCGCCGCACGGGCATCCCAGGCTTCGGTGGCTGGTTCACGACCAAGGAACTCTCTGGCGGCGGCCCGCTGATCGACCTGCTGCACATGGTGGATCTCGCCATGTATTTCATGGGCTACCCAGAGCCAGCTCATGTGCTCGGCCAGACCTTCTCGGACTTCATTGAAGACAAGCAATTCAAAGGCCCCTGGGGTATTCCTGACCGCGTCGGTGGCACCACTGATGTGGAAAACGCAGCGCACGGCTTCGTGACATTCAAAAGCGGCCAAGTGCTCTCCCTCCAGGTTTCATGGGCTGAAATGGTCAAGCGTGAGGAAGTCTCCGTGGTCTTCCAAGGCACCAAAGCGGGTGGCAAAGTCGAGCGTCTCTTTGGCATTGATGGACTCGACAACACGGCCATCGACACCTGCGAACTCTACGTCCAGGAAAACGGCC
>CAZOVY010000071.1:0-31582 GCA_964583255.1 uncultured Prosthecobacter sp. | reverse complement strand
ACGATCCCTACCCTAACGCCACTCTCCGGTGTGATTTATTGATGAGGCAATACGGTGGGACACGAGTTTGTCTCCACCTCACTGAATGTAGAAGTCCGAAGGCAGTACACTTTGCTGGAGGAGTCCTTCGTCATTCTGTGCCCCGAGATGTGCCTGGCCAGAGGGCAGTTAATTCATCTGCTTAATGACTGGGGCACTCATCTCGAAGTCGCCGCCTATCGCGAGGCGCTCAGCTATTTTCTTTGTCCGCAAGAGCCGGACAAAGCCATGGTAGAGATATACTCTGAAGGTGGCCAAATCGGCAAACAGCCAGCTCTTTTACTCACTCCCGACATTCTACTCAGCGTGACTGCATCCCGGCTACCGCTGAAGCAGGTGCAACCCCACCTTCTCCGCTTCCTCAGTCATACCCGGCTGCGAGCGATGCTGTGGATTAACTTCAACAGATCCAAGATCACTCTCACGACCCTATCAGCACGAGCTTGAAGTAGCAGGATAATGGTGGGCAGGATAATGGATGAAGAATCTGGTTCCCGATTATCCTGCCCTCAATCATCCTGCCAAACTCCCCGTCATGAACATCAAGAACACCACCATGCTTCTCGCTAACTACGAACACGACGGCGTCGTGTGCATTCCGCATTTTCTTAGCGCTGATGAAGTCGCCGCTGTGCGAGCCGAACTCGAGCGCTACATTCGCGATGATCTCGCCGCGCAGCCTGTCGATGCCCGCACGTTCGAGAAGGATGAGAAGACTGTGCGTAATCTTTGGCGCTTGGAGAAATACAACAGCTTCTTCCGCGAGCTCGGTGAGCGCGCCGACATCCTCGCCTTCATCGCTCCATTCGTGCACGGCGCGCCATTGCTTGTAGGCGTCGAGACCTTCAACAAACCCGCCCGTATCGGCTCCGGCGTGCCCTATCATCAAGACAATGCCTACTTCTGCCAGACGCCGCCCGACATGCTCACCGTGTGGATCGCCATTGATGCGGTGACCGAGGCCAACGGCCCCGTGTTCTTCGTCAAAGGCTCCCACAAAGGAGGCATGGCGCCCACGAAGCCCAGCGGCGTGCGCGGCAACAGCATCGGCATGGCCGAGCCATCCAATTTGCCACTCACCGATCAATTCTGCGGTCTTCTCGCCCCCGGCGATGCCACGATCCATCAGTGCGAGACGATTCATCACTCGGCACCGAATACGACTGACTTCTCCCGCCTCGGCCTGCTGCTCGTCTATCGTGGCAGCCACACGCAGACCGATCAGAATCTCAAAGCTGCCTACACAACGGCCGTCACTGCCACACCACCTGCATGAGACATCAGCGCGATCCGTTCGATGAAGTTCACTGCTTCACCGGCACGCTCTTCACCACAGAGGGCAAGGGGGCCTGGACCTTCGTTGCCCTGCCGAAAAGTATCTCGCCGCCGGTGACCGGTTCTTGGGGCATGACACCAGTCATCGCAAATGTGGATGGTAAAACTTGGAAGACGACGATCTGGAAAGACTCGAAAAGGAAGAAGAGATTCCTTCCCGTGCCGAAGAAGATTCGGGGCAGCAAAGGTAACGGTGACAAGGTCGCTGTGGAGTTGCGTATGGATCGAGAGCGCATCCTCGGCCCCATCCATCCTCTCGAATGAGATTTTCCTCACGTGACATCCATGTCCGCAAAGATCTGCCCGCACAGTGATCTGTATCTGACCGAAAAGTCGAGCTACGAGCACAGCGGATACACCTTCACCGTCACGCCCGGCGAACCAATGATGTGATCTGGGGGCCGATTCGGCACGGGGTAATCGTTGAGACGAAAGAGATCAGCGTCCCAGGCTTCAAGCTCCACCTCAGCCAGTGGATACGGCGCGTGGTGTACACGCCCTGAGCGCAGTCCGCGTGGTGTGTTCGCAAAGAGCAGATAGCGCTCGGCGAGGAAGAACTCCAGCGTGCCGGGTGCGGCCAGATGGGTCGTCGTCTTGAGCCGATACTTGAACTCGGAGACATGAGCCTGACCCCGACGCTGTGAGCGGTAGTGAATCAGGCCATCTGCCCTGCGCGTGACAGTCATTCGCGCATTCTGATAGGGCAGATGAAAGAGCGCGCGCGCGGTCCACACGGCCAAGGATTGATTGCAGTCGAGCGAGTCAAACCACACGCCGGGACGGCCCGCATCATCGTGGACGTAGGTGCGGAGATTCATTTCCAGGAAGTCGCTGAGGCCCGGCACGGTGGGGCAGTAACGCGGGCGGATGCCGCGCATGAAAAACGGCACGATGGCGATCCAGGCCTGCCCATCAAAGGTGTCCACATGCAGCCCTGCTGGCAGTCTTTTTTGAATCTGTGCCGGATCACAGGCCCAGTGCAGAAACAGCAGATCGTCCCAGCGCTGATGCATGACCACGGGCTGAAGAGGTGAGTCTCGCAAAGAGAGGCGTTGTTGAAGCGTGGGTGGCATTTGATCACTTCTACGCCCCGAAAAGTTAGACAACGTAAAAGATTCACAGAAAGGCGTTTGCGTAAAATAAAATCGGCAGCGAAAGGCAATCCGCTCGTAACTCAAAGTTTCCTATGCTCATACAAAATCACTCCCTGCTCTCACGTTGTGCTGTTTTGATCTCAGCCGCCTGTACACTCCTGACTCTGGGCGCTCAGGCGCAAGTCGCGGCGACTTACAATACGGCGACGGATGTGCCGGTGACGGCGGCCAGCTACTCGGCTACGG
Source organism: uncultured Prosthecobacter sp. (assembly GCA_964583255.1). GTDB lineage: Bacteria > Verrucomicrobiota > Verrucomicrobiia > Verrucomicrobiales > Verrucomicrobiaceae > Prosthecobacter. The sequence continues at coordinate 28,868 of CAZOVY010000071.1, read as the reverse complement.
GGGTGGTGAATTTCACGCTCAATTTCGCGCCGCCGGTGGGCACGCAGTTGATGGTGGTCAATAACACGGGCCTGCCGTTCATCAGCGGCACGTTCAGCAATCTGGCTCAGGGGCAGTCGGTGACGCTGACGCACAACAGCAAAAACTACGACTTCGTGGCGGACTACTATGGCGGCTCGGGGAATGATCTGGTGCTGGTTTGGAAAAAGAATCGCCTCGTGGTCGCGGGCCGTGGTGCTCCGCAGGCCGGGGTGAGTCCACCTGCAGGCCAATCCGATACTATCACCATCATGCGAGATGTGGGCGCTGCGGGCGGGCAGCTGGAGGGGAAGACGATCCTACAGGTGGCGGGCAGCATCCTCACGACGGTGGCGCTTTGCTCGGATGGCACGCTGCTGTCATGGGGAGATGGCTTTTCCGGCGCTCTCGGCTATGGCTCTCTGAACAACCGCGAGCAGCCAGGGCTGGTGGATCAGACCGGTGTGCTGGCGGGAAAGCGTGTGGTGTCCATCGGTGCGACCAGCAATCATACGGTGGTCCTGTGCTCCGACGGCACGCTGGCAAGCTGGGGAGCGAACAATAGTGTCAGCCATGTCGGTGACGGCACGACGACGAAACGCAGCAGCCCGGTGCTCGTGAGCACCAGCGGCGCTCTTGCTGGCAAAACACCCGTCGCTCTCTCTGTCGGCTCAAATGGAACGACCATCGTGCTCTGCTCAGACGGCACCCTGGTCGGCTGGGGATACAACAACTCCTACGAGCTGCTCCAGGGCGATCGGACGGCTCGGACCTCCCCTGTGGCCTTGAACATCACTGGCTCACCGCTCGAGGGCCGCACCGTGGCCAGCTTCGGCGTGGGTGGGAATGGCGTCACAGTCCTCTGCACGGACGGCACCCTCGTTTCCTGGGGAGCTGGCCTCTATGGTGCGCTGGGCACTGGTAGTGAGAACGTCACACAAACACCCACGCTGGTGAATGTAGGCCCTGGATCGGCTCTGGAAAACAAGACTGCGAAGTCCCTCTCCGTCGGTGATGCAGAAGTCCTGGTCCTCTGCACGGACAGCACGCTGGTGAGCTGGGGACTTTGGTCGGGTGATGGCGTGGACAACACCCGCCGCCTGCTCCCGACGCTGGTCAGCACCACCACCGCACTCGCCGGCAAGACGGTGGTGAAGATCGGCTGCCATGCCAATGACAAGGCTGTCTTCTGCTCGGACGGCACGCTCGCCGTCTGGGGTGGGAACTACTATGGCGAACTCAGTGTCGGCTCGACTTCAAACGTCCTCGCCCCGGTCGCTGCCATCACGACCATTGGCACGGACGAGGCCTTCACCGCCCAGACGGTGGACAGTGCCGGCGGCAATCTCTTCTACATCGTCTCCACGATCGGCGTGCCAGACATCAGCGCGGAGCCAGCCATCGGCGCAGCGTTTATCGATGGAGCCAGCACGCTGAACCTCGGCAGCACGGAGGCTGGTGTGCCGAGCACGCAGTCCTTCACCGTCACCAATACGGGCAGCGCGCCACTGACCATCACAGGCATCACGAAAAGCGGCACTCACGCCGCGCAGTTCACTGTCGCCAGTGCCAGCTTCCCCATCGTGCTGCCAAAACTGTCCAGTTCCAACATCGCCGTCACCTTTACCCCAGTCGGCACCGGAGCCAGGACGGCGGCGCTGCAAATCACATCGAATGATGCTGATGAGGCCATCTTTGACCTGAATCTCAGCGGCACCGGCATCGCACTGAATACCGCGCCAGTGGTGGCGAACTACGTCACTGGCAATGAGGTGCCTGTCTCCGCGCCGCGCTTCACGGCAGCGGGTCGCACGCTGAATGTCACGCTCGGTCACCTGCCCGTCATTGGCCGAAATTTCACGGTGGTGGAGAATACCGGCCTGGAGCAGATCAACGGCACCTTCGCTGGACTGGCCCACGGTCAAAGAGTGCCGCTGACCTTCGGCGGAGTGACCTATTATTATGTGGCCGATTACTACGGCGGCAGTGGCAACAACGACCTTGTGCTCGTCTGGGCCAGCAATCGTATCTATACCTGGGGCCCACAATTCCAGCTCGGCCGCTTCGGTAACACCGGCAAACCTGGAGCCGTCACCAGCGTCCAGCAGCTCTTTGGGCGCACCGTTTTGAAGCTCTCCGCAGGTCGGGAACATGTCCTGGCACTCTGCTCGGACGGCGCACTCATCACCGTGGGGATCAGCGGTTATGGTGCGAATGGCAGTATATACAGTCAAAATGACCCACTCTTTTTCCGTGTTTATGAAGACGGTGTGCTCGCAGGCAAGCGTGTCATCGACGTCGCCGCAGGCGAGTATTACAGCCTAGCCCTATGCTCGGATGGCACTCTGGTCGGTTGGGGCCGTGAGTTTGACGGTGAACTCGGCAATGGCGGCAGCCTCTCCAACATATCTGGTCTGCCCGGGCTCGTCGATATGAGTGGTGCGCTGGCTGGGAAAAAAGTCGTCGCCATCTCCGCTGGCTTCGAAATGAACATGGCCCTTTGTTCGGACGGCACCGTCTGCACCTGGGGTGACAATCTACTGGGCCAACTCGGTGATGGCACAAGCACCTCACGCCCAAGTCCCGTCGCCGTCCTGCGCATTGGCGCACTGGCAGGCAAGCGCGTGAAGCAGATCGTCGGTGGCTATCAGGTCTGCTATGCCCTGTGCACGGATAACACTCTCGTCTCCTGGGGCACGGGCTATCTCGGTCGGGGTATTTCAAACGACAGCTCACGCATCCCAGTTCTCGTCAATACAGGTGCTGGCTCCGCCCTCCAGGGCCGGACGGCCGTGAGCATCTCTGCCGGCACTGCTGGTCCGAGTGTGCTCTGTAGCGATGGCAGCCTCGTCACCTGGGGCTTCAACGTCGGTGACGACACCAGCAACACCGTCCTGAACCCCGTGCTTGTCGATACCACTCCCGCCTCCGCATTGAACGGCAAGACCATCACCGACCACATGGCCTCGGGTAATGCACGCTTCGCCATCAGCTCAGACGGCAGCTTAGTTGGCTGGGGGAACAATTTAGGAGCAGACGATGGATTCCGTGTCGGAGATAATACCGACACCAACCGCTTCCTCCCCGTCGCTGTCGATGCTTCTGCGCTGCTGCCCACCGAGCGCTTCGTTTGGTTTGGAAACGCCATGCGGTCTTACAGCTCCATGGCCGTCGTCGCCGGACCCGCCGTGGGTGAGATCGAAGTGTTCGACGTGGGCCAAAATCAAATCCTCCCAGATGACAGCAACACTGATTTCGGCAACGTCATCCTCAACACCGCCGCCACAAAGACCTTTGCCATCAGGAACATTGGCGTCGGCCAGCTCACTGGCATCACCCTCGCCATCGACGGTCTTGCCGCAGATGACTATGACATCATCGTGCCGCCTGCCGGACTCGTGCTGCCAGGAGAAAGCACCACTTTCACCGTCCAGTTCAAGCCCAGCAACTTTGATGGCGAAAATGCCTATCTTCACATCAGCAGCAATGACCTTGATGAGAACCCTTATGACATCCAATTCAGAGGTGAAGGCTATGGCGAACCTCGCGTCACCTTTTACGACGCCGATGAAAACGAACTCAACTCCAATAGCACCTTCACCTTTGGTGATGCCGCCACGAACACCCCGCGCCTGCGCACCTTCATCCTCGAAAACAGTGGTGAGCTGCCGCTGACTGGCATCGCCGTCACCTTCCCCACAGGTCCCCCCGGCATCTACAGCCTCGCCACAGCGCCGCCCACCAGCCTCGCCCCCGGAGCCAAGACCGACATCGTCGTCGCCTTTGCCCCCACCGCCGTCGGTGCCTCGAACGGGACCATGAGCATCGCCAGCAATGACGGAAATAGCCCCTTTGGCCTCGCCTTCACCGGTAATGGCATCTTGCCCACGCTGCCTGAGATCGATGTCATCAACACCACCGGCGGTGATGTGTCCCTCACCGACAACGTCGGCACCATCGCGCTCGGAGACGCTGTTCTCGGCATCGGCAGGACTCACACCTTCAGCATCCGCAATACTGGCACAGCACCTCTCACAGGTCTTGTTTTGAGCAAAACGGGCACCAATGCCGCTGACGTCCTTTTCAGCACTCTGGAGAAGACGACGCTCGCGTTTCAGGAGAGCATGGAATTCACCGTCACCTTCCTTCCTGGAGGCGTCGGAGCACGCGCGGCCACCGTCCGCATCGCCAGCAATGACGCGAATGAAAACCCCTTCGACATCGCCCTCACCGCCAACGGCACCACGCCTGAACTGAACGCAGAAATACCTGCCGGCACTGCTCTCGCAGATGGTGGAGCCATCAATTACGGCACCACTGCAGCCGTGGGTTCCGACTACACTCGCAGCGTGACGCTGAAAAACGTCGGCACCGCCACCGTCAACATCGCTGACATCGTCATCGACGGCGTGAATGCCGACGACTTCGACTACGATTTGTCAGGGTACAGCATCGCCCCCGGTGCTTCGAGGACACTCGACATCTACTTCTACCCGAGCACCTTCGGCGTGCGCACTGCCGCCCTGCACATCGTCAACAACGACAGCAACGAGAGCCCCTACGACATCAAGCTCACCGGCACCGCCGTCGGCCCTGAAATCAGCGTCGAGCAACCCGCCGCCACCGTTCTTGTGGACGGCAGAAGCACGGTCAATTTCGGTCCTGCCGTGCAACCAGCTTTTGTGTCCCGCACCTTCACCCTCAAGAACCCCGGCACAGCCACCCTCACCGGCATCACCGCCAGCATCGTCGGCGCAGATTTTGAGAACTTCAGCGTCACTACCGCCCCGCCCCCTACCCTCGCCGCGAAGGGCACCGCCACCCTCGTCGTCCGCTTCACGCCCAGCGCCATCAACACCTTCAATTCCACCCTCCGCATCGTCAGCAACGACTACGACGAAAACCCCTTCGACATCACCATCCTCGGTGAGGGCGTGCTCACGCTGAATCCCTCCTTTGATGTGCATCCGGTGAGTCAGATCGTCGCCCTCGGCGCGCCCGCCACCTTCAGCTCCGTCGTGGACAGCCCCACCGCCGCCACCAGCCAGTGGCAGAAAGGCACCACCATCTTTGCCAACATCGCCGCAGCCACCACGACGAGCTACACCCTCCCTGCCGTGAAGCTCACCGATGCCGCCGTGCGCTACCGCATGAAGGCCACGAACCCCGCCGGCTCCACCGATAGCAACCCCGCAGCCCTCACCGTGGTGGACCGCACCGCGAAGTCCTTTAATCTCGCCTCCGCTGCGCCCAAGGCCACCTTCACCGTCAGCGCCGCCACCACCCCCGGCAGCACCCTCACCTACCTCTGGCTCAAAGATGGCGAAGCGCTCCCCGTCGATGCCCGTTATGTCGTGCTCCCAGCTAGCCCTCAGCAGCTCGTCATCAACACCCTCGTCCCCGCCGACGCCGCCACCTACACCTGCCAGGTCACCGGCCCCGGCGGCACCCTCGCTGGTGGTGACAACGTCCTCACCATCTTCGACTCCGCTCCCAGCATCCTGCCCAAGCCTGTCGTCATGGATGAAGGCATCGTCAGTGGTGAGTACAGCTTCTTCATTCCGCTGGATGAAAACGAAGGTACCCCCACCAGCTTCACAGCCACACCTTTGCCTCCCGGTTTGAAATTCAACACCGTCACGGGCGAGTTCACCGGCAAGCCAACGACGACGAAAATCTCCCCCCCTTACACGATCAATATCAGTGCCATCAACACGCTCGGCACCTCCACCGCCACGGCCACCCTCATCGTCCGACCGCTCACTCCAGGCGCCGATGGTGCCTACACCGGCATCATCGACCGCAGCCCCGTAAATGATAACCTCGGCGGCAGATTCACCCTCAACGTGACTACCACTGGCAGCTACACTGGCGGCATCCTGCTCGGCTCCCGACCGCACATTTTCCCCGCAGGCAGCATCACCGCCACCGCAGGCAGCTCGCTCGTCACCGGCAGCCTCAGCATCACTCGCGCTCCCCTGCCCGCCCTCGCCGTCACCTTCACCATCGATACCAATACGAAGCGCATCACCACCGGCAGCGTCAGCAGCGTAGGCATCGGCAGCAGCAACTTCACCGGCTGGAAAAACGTCTGGAACGCCACCACTCAGGCCACCGACTACGACGACTACTACACCTTCTCCCTCGATGTCCTCAGCGGTAGCTACAGCATCCCACAGGGACTCAGCTTCGGCTCCTTCAAAGTCCCGCTCAAAGGTGAACTCTTCACCATCGCAGGCCGCACTTCTGATGGCGATACTTTCACCTCCAGCACCTTCCTCGGCCCGGATGGCGATCTCGCCATCTATGACGACCTGCCATTCAAAGGCAGCCTCGTCGGCATCCTCGACATCGTCCCCGGCACAGGCCCCGCGTTTAATGACAACACCCTTACCGGCTCGCCGTCATGGTCCCGCCCGGAAAACACCGCAGCCACCGCCAGCACCTACAAAGACGGCTTTGGACCCATCACCCTCGCCGTCACCGGTGGTCGCTACGTCGCCCCGCTTGCCACCGCCATCGTCCTCGGCAAGCCCACACCTGCTGTCGCGAATAACGCCGGACTCGCCTTTTTTGATGCCAACATCGAAGACTCCGCCATCCTCGCGGATCGCCGCGTCTCCCTCATCCCCGGCAGCAGCCTCACCATCGCCGCCTTTGGCCCCGCGCAGACCACGCTGAAGATCACCACCGCCACCGGAGCCATCAGCGGCGGCTTCACGCTGGTCGATACCCACCCTGTCACCCCAGGAGTTCCCAAGATCACGCGCAAGCCCCTCTATCAAGGCATCATCGTCCGCACCCCGACCGGCCTCAAAGGCCACGGCTTCTACCTCCTCCAGCAGCTCCCCGAGCCAATTTTCCCCCAGCCCGCCGTGCTGCAGATCCTATCTGGCGGTGTGATCCTGGAGTGATGCTGAGGACTCTGGCCACTTTCACCGTTGCCTCAAGGCTGCACTATGCGCAGCCGTGAAAGAGGCTTGCGGTTGAAATCGGCATCGGAAGCTCTCCCTCCTGCTTGACTGAACTCAAAGTTTTAGCTCACCACTGGTCTTCCCTGTGGCTCCATCCCAAACATAGACTTTGCCATCAAAGGCCCCGGCGAAGACGGTTTTGGAATCGCTGGTGATCACGACACTTGTGGGTGTTTCAGGGATGTTGGTGAGCTTGCGCGCTTTGGCTGCCTCACTGCGCTCGCCGCCGGTGTGGCGGACGAAGTCGGTGTAAAGGCTGCCGCCGCCTTTTTCGGTAAGCGCTACCAGCGTCTTGCCATCAGGCGACCAGGCGAGGGTGGAGCAGGGAGTCTTTTTGTCGCCGAGTGTGGCCTCCTGCTCGCCGCTCTGAGTGTTCCAGAGTTTCACTTCACGGTCCGCCCCTGCGGTGGCGATCTGCGTGGCGTCTTTGTTGAAGGCAACCGAGAGCACGTGGTTCGTGTGGCCTTCGTAGGTGGAGACGAGCTTGTTGTTAGCGCTGTCCCACAGCTTGGCCAGTTTGTCCGCGCTGCCACTGAGCAGGCGGTCGCCTTTGGGGGATAGCCTCAAGGCAAGCACGTTGTCTTCATGGGCCTTCCAGGTGGCGAGCAGCTTGCCTGTGGTGAGATCAAACTTGCGAATGAAGCCCGCGCCGCCCGTCTCGCCATCAGCGGCAAAGATGGCGGCGCTTGATGCATCAACGACGACGGCGGTGATGCAGCCGAGTAGGCCACCCTCTAGCACTCGCGCTTGTTTAAGTGTCGCCACATCCCAGACGAGCAAGCGCTGGAAGCCGCCGGACACGAGCCACTTACCATCGCGGCTCCAGGTCAGGGCTGACACGAGTTCTGTGTGACCTTCGAGTTTGCCGAGCACGGGCCGTTCAGGCTTCGAGAGATCGAAAATGACGACCGCATTTGCCCGCGCGATGGCGAGTTGTTTTTCATCTGGTGACAATGCTAGCGCGAGCACGGGCTGATAACTCGCTGGCATGGCACTGAGCTTCACCGGCTTCGGCGTAGGAGCTTCATCGAAGACGGTTGCATCCCAGACTGCGCCGCTGTCGATCCATGTTTTCAAAGCCGTGATCTCAAGCGCCGAGAGATTTTTCTTTGGCGGCATGTGCGACTCAGCATCGGCGAGAACGGACTGATAGAGCAAGCTGTCTGCTGCTTTACCCGGCTTTACTGGCACCTCGGTATCGCCGCCCTTCATCATCTTCTCACGAGTGGTCAGCAGCAGCCCGCCCTTTGCTTTGCCAGGCTTATGACAGCCCAGGCATTGATCCCGCAGCACACGCATGGCTGGTTTAGGATCGGCGGACAGAACGGCCGGGAGAATGAAGCAGGCGAAAAGGAGACGAGGTAGCATTGGCAGTGCAGATCATACGTCGCTGAGACGATACTTCTAAGTCTGTAGTTTTGTATGCCGGGACCTTCAATGTTCTCACTTTTTTGAGGGAGTGAGCGGAAGGCTGAATTAGCAGCGACTCGTAGAACTTCAGGGTGTCAAACTTACCGGCGCTCCTCGACCACGATGGGCGTCGTCGCAATCTCGGCGGCGATGCCGCGCAGATGCAGGTCGAGGAACTGCTTCACTCGGTCGTCGAGGATGGTGCTTTTGAAGCCGTGGCAGCCGTTCGCCTCGTTCTGAGTCGCGCTGCCGAGGAGTGACCAAGTGCTCCCCGGCGTGCTCCATTTGGCGACGTTGTTGGCGGAGATGTTTGACTGGGTGCTTCTGCTTAAGGTGGTGAAGGAACCGCCGGTAAGGAGGTCGGGGCCACTCACGGCCAGGCGGGCAGCGGAGTGGCTGGATTTAAAATCTCAAGTCACGGCTTTTCAGAGAGGCGGTGGGCGTCTATGGTCGGCGGATCATGCCGCCCGCCACTGCCATGCCTGCTGACAATCTCGACTTTGCCTGGGACCGCCCGGAGAGCGTGGCGAGCCTGCGTGCGAAGCTGGCGGCACCGACCTCACCCGACTGGCTGCAAACGGCGGCCTGGCTTATGCGTGAGGCGCGGGTGGAGCAGGTCTGGCAATTCCTGACTCTGCGGCAGATCGCGAGCTTGTTTCCGCAACTCAGCCCAATGCTGGGACGGCGGCGGCCGGTCTGGGACCACTTACTGCGCGCCGCTCATGAACTGGGAAGACTCTAAAGCCTGCACGCCACTGAAGCGCGACTTTCTGCGGGCGTGGTTCGCGCAGGAACAGCGCTTTTTCCTCACCGGTGGCAGCGCGTTGGGCTTGTTTTACCTGGATCACCGGCGCTCCTACGATCTGGATCTGTTCACCAGCGCGGAGGTGGAAGGGAAAGAAGTGCAGAATCTCCTGAAGCGCATCGCCGCCGAGATCGGCGCTGAATGGGCGGCGCTGCGCACGGCACCCGATTTCCACCGCTTCCGGCTGACGCGCGGTGAGGAGCGCGAGATCGTGGATGTGGTGGTGGACCGTGCGCCGCAGCTCGATGTGGAGAAGGTGAGCTTCGATGGCATCCGCGTGGACACGCTACGTGAAATGATCGCGAACAAGCTGACCACGCTGCTCAGCCGCACGGAACTCAAGGACGTGGTGGACCTCTATTTTCTGGAGCAGGCTGGTCATGATCTGCTGGCCGCGATCCCCGACGCACAGGCGAAGGACGGCGGCTGGGAGCCTGCCGTGGTCGCGATGCTGCTCGACGGACTGCGCGTGGATGAACTGCCCGTCTGGATGATCCGTGAGCTGATTCTTACGGACTTGGAAGCCTTCATCAACCGGCTGCGACTGGCGATTGCCGCTCTGGCGCTGCCGAAGGAATGAGGAAATCTGCATTCGTTATCGGCGCTCTTCGACCACGATCGGTGTGGTCACAATCTCGGCGGCCATGCCGCGCAGATGCAGGTCGAGGAATTGCTTCACGCGCTCGTCGAGGATGGGGCTTTTGAAGCCGTGGCCGCCGTTGGTCATTTCTTGGAGCAGAGATGGGACACCGGCTTTTTGCAGGGCGGCGTGGATCTCCTGACCTTGGGCAAAGGGGACGAGTGGGTCTTTGGTGCCGTGGGCGGTGAAGAAGGCGGCGTCACCTTTGGAAACGTGGGTCACAGGGGAGGCTTCTTTGGCGGCGGATTCACGCTCCTGCACGGAGCCGCCGAGCAGAAGGGCTTCGGGGTAGTCGCTACCTTTGGTGCGGTCGATGGTGCTCGGCTGGCGCACCATGGTGACAAAGTTTTCAGGACCGAAGAAGTTCACGACACAGGTGACGGTGCTGTTTTGATCGAGGTGCTTGCCGAGTGTGCCTTCGAGTTCCTTCACATCGCCACTGGTGCCGAGAAAGGACACGAGATGACCACCGGCTGAAGTTCCCCAAACGGCGATCTTGCTGGCATCAAGCCCGTGCTCTTTGGCGTTGGCTTTGATCCAGCGCAGGGCGGCTTTGCAATCATGGATCTGCGCGGGCCACTTGGCCTCGTTGGTGAGACGGTAGCCAACGGAAACGCCAGCGTAATCGCCACTCTGGACGAAGCGGGCGATGTTGCCGAGGCCGCTACTTTTATCACCGGCTTTCCAGCCGCCACCGTGAATGAAAACGATCACGGGCAGGGGCTTGTCGGACTTGCGTGTTTTGTGCAGATAGAGATCGAGCTTCTGGCGTGGATTGTCCGTATCCGCATACGGCAGATCGAGATGTGATTCGATGTCGGCTGGCACGGTGCGCGCGCCGCCTTTCTTGGCCTGACCCTGCTGACGAGTGAATGCGGCGATGTGCTCGTCTTTGGAAATGCTGCCGTCCTTGTTGGCATCGACACGCTCAATGTTAGCGCGAAAACGCTCGGGCAATTCTTCGCGGGTGAGCTTGCCATCTTTGTTGAGGTCGTTTTTCTCAAACTGCTGTGCAGCGCGCTCGGCTGGTGTGGGCGGCTGCTGGGCGTGCAGACTCAGAGAGACAAAGGCGAGTGGCAAAAGTTGGCAGAGTTTCATGGGTGCCATCAAACACGGGCGAGGCGTGGAAAGTTGCAGGTAAGTTGGCGAGAGGAATGAAGAGGCGTTGCACTTCCTGACTGTCCTGTCTAAATCCCGCTCATGCCTCCCGCCGAAGATATCAAGAATGTACCGCGCCACATCGCCATCATCATGGATGGCAATGGCCGCTGGGCGAAGGAGCGCGGTCTTCCACGCACGGAGGGGCATCGCCAGGGCGCTGAGACGGTGCGGCGCGTGACGGAAGGGTGCAGCGAGCTGGGTGTGGAGTTTCTCACGCTGTATGCTTTTTCATCGGAGAACTGGAAGCGCCCGAAACGTGAGGTGGATGCGCTGATGAAATTGCTTGAGCAGTTCCTCCGCCAGAAGACGCCGGAGATGCAGGAGCAAAACATCCGGCTGCAAGCCATCGGTCGCTTGCATGATCTGCCGCAGAGTTGTCAGGCGCAGTTGCACCGGTCCATCGAATCGACTTCCCAAAACACGGGACTCACGCTGATCCTGGCGCTGAGCTATGGCGGGCGTGAGGAGATCATTGATGGGATCAAGAGCTTGATCGAGAGCATCGAGCGCGGGCATCTGGATAAGGGCATGATCGACACAGAGGTCTTCAGCAAGCACCTCTACACGCGCTACTACCCTGATCCTGATTTGCTGATCCGCACCAGTGGTGAGATGCGCCTCTCGAACTTCCTGCTCTGGCAGCTCAGCTACACGGAGTTTTACATCACGGAGAAGCTGTGGCCTGACTTTGGCAAAGACGAACTCAATGATGCCGTGCGTGCATATGGGAAGAGGCACCGCCGCTTTGGCACCGTGTGATTTGTGCTGCTATGAAAGGACTCTCACTGACTGAGCCGGGGCAGCTTGCTCTTATTGTGTTGCCCGAAGCCACCGCGCCATCTGCGGGTGAAGCGCTGGTGGCCATTCGCGCTATCGGCATCTGTGGCACGGACATCAGCGGCTACTTGGGGAAGATGCCTTTCATCGAGTATCCGCGCATTCTCGGCCATGAGCTGGGTGTCGAGGTGCTGGCTGTCGGAGCCGATGTCACGCATCTGAAAGAGGGTGATCGCTGCTCGGTCGAACCTTACTTAAACTGCGGCAACTGCCATGCCTGTCGTCAGGGCAAAACGAACTGCTGTGAGACGCTGCAAGTGCTCGGTGTCCACTGTGATGGAGCGATGCGTGAACGCATGATCTTGCCCGCTCATAAGCTACATCCGTGCAACGAACTGAGCTTTGAACAGCTCGCGCTCGTGGAGACACTGGCCATCGGCTGTCATGCGGTGAATCGCGCGGCTATCGAGGCGGGTGATGATGTGCTGATCATCGGCGCTGGTCCCATTGGGCTTACGGTGCTGGAGTTTGCACGACTCACCGGTGCAGTGATCACGGTGCTGGAGTTGAGTGAAAGCAGACGCACTTTTGTGCAGCAGCATTACAGCGGCGTCCGAGTCGTCGAGAGTCTGCCGGATGAACCCTGCGCGCAGGTCGTGTTTGATGCGACGGGCCATCCCGGCTCCATGGCGCGTACACTGCAGATGGCTTGCTTCACTGGACGCATCGTCTATGTCGGCATCACGAAGGAGCCCGTGCCGCTCGATGATCCGCTGTTTCACCGGCGCGAACTCACTCTGCTGGCCAGCCGAAATGCCGTTGCCTCCGACTTCCCGCGCATCCTCGGCTTGATCCAGTCCGGCCAGATCGACACGCGGCCATGGATCACGCATCGCTGTGGTTTTGATGAGCTGCCTGCAAAGATGGCCGAGTGGGTGAAGCCTGCTAGCGCAGTGGTGAAAGCGGTGGTTTTGGTGAAGTGATTTTCCTCTCGCATCCCGCTGTGTCCTGCCCATAGCTCAGCGGGTGGAAGACAAGGATTACAAGGTTAAACTGGAGATTTTCGAGGGGCCCCTCGACCTGCTGCTGTATCTCATCAAGAAGGATGAGATCGGTATTTATGATGTGTCCATCGAGCGCATCACGAAGCAGTACTTGGCCTACATCAACACCTTCAAGATGCTCAACGTGGAGCTGGCCAGCGAGTTCATCGTCATGGCGGCCAATCTGATGTACATCAAGAGCCGCGAACTGCTCCCGCAGATCCTGCAGCCACCTGAAGACGATGCGGATGAAGAGGATCCGCGCTGGGAGCTGATCCGGCAGCTCGTCGAGTACAAGAAGTTCAAGGACGCGGCGCAGTTCTTGGGGCACCAGGAGATCAAGGGCGACGAGTTCTTCGCCACCAATCCCGAACCGCTCGACCTGAGTGCTCTGCCTGAGATCGCTGGTCAAGTCGGCATCTTTGATCTCATCCGCGCCTTCCAGCGCGTGCTGAAGCGCTTTGAGAACACGACGGACATTCGTGAGATCGTCAGCGACCGCTTTACGGTGGCCGACAAGATCGAGCACCTTCTGGTGGCAGTGCCTATCGGTGCGCGTGTTAGCTTCGAGACACTCTTTAGCGATGCGGCAAGCCGGGTGGAAGTGATCGTCACCTTCCTGGCTGTGCTGGAACTCATGAAGCTCAATCAATTCATGATCGAGCAGGAGCGGATGCTCGGTGAAATCATCGTGATCCGCTCATCTGGAAATTGATCTGGCTCAGGCGAGGGAAGCTCATTATCAGACGCAGTGCACCGCACTCCCGTGCGGCCAGTTTGACAGGGAGACTGCCACCGCTAATCTCGCGCCCTCATGCATCTCTATCGCACTCGACTTGGCATTTACCTGCACACGGATCTTTGGTATCGACTCCCCGATCAGGAGTGGGACGGGCTGATCGCTCATGAGGATTTGCAGGGCTACCTCGCTCATATTGCTAGCACCTACACGGCGGTCGCTGCACCGACGGCGGACAGCATCCTCGCGCCCATTGGCACGCAGGAAGTCTGGGCGGCTGGGGTGACGTATTTCCGCAGTCGCACAGCACGCATGGAGGAGAGTAAGGATGCCGGAGGCGGTAGCTTTTATGACCGCGTGTATGCGGCAGAGCGCCCTGAGATTTTTTTCAAAGCGACGCCTCAGCGTGTCGCGCATCCAGGGCAGGGGATGCATCTGCGCAGCGACTCGAAGTGGATGGTGCCGGAGCCAGAGCTGACACTCGTCATCAATCCAAAGGGTGACGTCATCGGCTACACCATCGGCAATGATCTCTCCTGCCGCGACATCGAAGGCGAGAACCCACTCTACCTTCCGCAGGCCAAGTGTTTCAAACTCTGCGCCGCGATTGGTCCCTGCCTGCGCATCACTCGCGATTTGCTGCCGCCTGAAACCAAAATCCAGATCACCATCTCCCGCAGTGGCGAGTCCGTTTTTAGCGGTGAAACCCCGATCTCACAGCTCAAGCGCACGCCTTCCGAGTTAGCGGGCTTCCTCTATCGTGACAACACATTCCCCACAGGCGCACTACTCATGACCGGCACAGGCATTGTCCCCGGAGATGAATTCACGCTCCAGTCTGGAGATGTCGTGGCCATCACGATCGACGGCATCGGCACGCTGGTGAATCCGATGGGCTGAAAGACATCGCCCTTACCGCCAGTTTCCCTTCGCCCGATTTCTGCGGGCATTCGTAAGTTTTCCCACCTCCTCACATGTCTATCCCCCATCTCCCCGCTCTCCGCAAAGGCCGCCCTTACGAGTCACTCGATAAAGCTCAGGTCAAAGATCACAAAACTGGCGAAGTCTGCGCTGAGATCAGTCAGGTCAATGCGGGCATTGTTCGCAAGGACTTGGGCCGCATCAGCGAGGCGCGTGCTGTCCTGAAGAAATTCACAGTCGCGCAGCTCATCGAAATCTCGGCCAAAGCGGGAGAGCTTTTCCTCAATGGCACGTTGCCGCTGGGTGACAAAGGTCACACGCAAAGCCCGCAGGAATACATCGCCACACTGTCCCGCACCAGTGGTCTGCCGCACATAATGGTGAAGCGAAACATGGCTAAGCTGCACTACGCGTTGACGCACATGGAGATGATCCTCAACGGCCTTTCACGCGGTCTCGACATGAGCGTGATCGACAAAGGATTCGGCACGCAGGCGGGTTGCCCGGTCTCCTACTTTCCGACCACAAACAGCCTCGGACTCGTCATGCCGAGTAACTCGCCTGCGGTGAACTCACTTTGGTTGCCAGCCATCGCGCTGAAGATCCCGGTGGTCATCAAACCAGGCCGGGAGGAGCCTTGGACGCCTTTCCGCCTGATCCAGGCTTTCATCGCCGCAGGTGCGCCACCCGAGGCTTTCGGATTCTACCCCACCGATCATGAGGGCAGTGGGGAAGTCGTCAAACTTAGCGGACGTAATCTTGTCTTTGGTGATGTCGCGATGGCGAAGCTGTATGAGGGCAATCCCTCTGTCCAAGTCCACGGTCCAGGTTGGAGCAAGATCATCATTGGCGAAGATAAAATCGAGAATTGGAAAGACTACCTCGATGTCATTGTTGGCTCGATCAGCGACAATGGTGGCCGCTCCTGCATCAATGCCAGTGCGGTGCTCGTGCCGAAGTATGGCAAAGAGATCGCAGATGCGATTGCGCAGCGTCTGGGTCCGGTTCAACCACTGCCGAGCGATGATGAGAATGCCCGTCTAGCTGGCTTTGCCAATACCAAGATGGCTGATTACATTGATGCGGCGATCGACGCCGATTTGGCCAACACGCCAGGGGCTGAAGACGTGACGGCGAAGTATCGCAACGGCCCGCGCAAGGTCGAGTTCCAGGGTGGAACCTTCCTCCGTCCGACCATCATTCGTTGCGACAACTTCAGCCACCCGCTGGCCAATCGTGAGTTTCTCTGCCCCTACGCTAGCGTGGTCGAAGTGCCGCAGAGTGAGGTGCTCTCGAAGATCGGCTATTCACTAATCGTCACGGCGATCACTCAAGACCCTGTTTTCAGCGAAGCTCTCCTGGAGTGCCCAAGCATTGACCGTCTCAACCTCGGACCGCTTAGCACGATGAGTATCAGCTGGGATCAGCCGCATGAGGGGAACATGTTTGAGTTCCTCTACAAGCGCCGCTCGATCGACCGCTCCTGGTAGGCTTTATTTGCCGATGCAGAAACTGGAGAAGATGACATCCAGGATTTGCTCGACATCGACGACGCCCACGACTTCGCCGAGTGCTTGCAAGGCCTCGCGCAGGTCAAGGGCGACGTACTCCGGCGCGGCGCTGGCTAGCAGTGCGGCGCGTCCTGTTTCGACATGATGCACGAGTCGCTCAAAGCAGGATTTGTGACGCGTATTGATGGCTACGGGGTGATCGGCCAGCAGCGGCCCAGCTCTCATGACGATGTCACGGATGGCATCACGCAGGGCTTCGACTCCGCTGCTGTTCATGCAGGACATGGGGATGCCGCTTTCCCAGCCGGGGGCGATGCCGAGATCGGCTTTGTTTAAAAGCAGTAAGCGGCGTGACTCTAACTCAGGCGACAGCACGACGCGGGTGGCATTGGCCGCAGGCAGGCTGGCATCGACCACTTCGAGGATGAGATCAGCACGCTCAAGCTCGCGCTGAGTGCGCTGAATGCCGACGCGCTCGATGTCGTCGCGACTCTCACGCAGGCCTGCGGTATCGACGAGGCGGAGCGGGATGCCATGTACCTGAATGATTTCTTCAATGGTGTCGCGCGTGGTGCCTGCGGTGGGGCTGACGATGGCGCGCTCGAAGCCTAAGAGGAGATTGAGCAAGCTAGACTTACCGACATTTGGCTCGCCACAGATGACTGTGCGCGCGCCGTGGCGGAGGATGCGCCCCTGCTCGCTGGTGGCGATCAGACGACGCGCACGATCAAGCACGGCATCCATTTTCGCGATCAAAGCCGCGCCTGTGTCAGGCGAGATGTCCTCCTCAGGGAAGTCGATGTAGGCTTCGACATGAGCAAGCACGGGCAGCAGTTCTTCACGCAGCGCATTGGCTTCTCGACCGATGGCTCCACCGAGCTGCTCATTGGCAGCACGCAGCGCCAAGGTGCTCTGTGCATGGATCAGATCCATGACCGCCTCAGCTTGCGTGAGATCCATTTTGCCGTTTAAAAAAGCCCGCTGCGTGAACTCGCCTGGCTCAGCGGCGCGTGCGCCAGCGGTGAGCAGGGCTTCGAGCACTTTTTGCGTGACGAGCAGGCCGCCGTGGCCCTGAAACTCGATCACATCTTCCCCGGTGTAGCTGGCGGGCGCACGGAAGATCAAGACAAGCCCCTCATCCAAGAGCCTGCCTTCAGCATCTACTACACTGGAGCGATGAGCTGTGCGGGCGCTCAGTTCGGAGATCGGGAACTTTGCTTTAATAACACGCTCAGCCAGACTCAGCGCCTGTGGCCCAGTAACTCGGAGCACCGAGATAGCGGCCTCTCCGTGCGCGGTGGAAACGGCAGCGATGGTGTCATTGAGCATCGTTTAGAAATAGGCAGGCAGAGGGATGACTCAATCGAAGATGTTCAAGTCAGTGCCTTCGCCCATTCTTCTTCGCGGAAGCCGACGAGGTGGACGCCGCGTTTGCTGTCGATGGCAAAGGGCCGCTTCACGAGGTTACCGTTTTGAGTGAGCAATTGCAGCGCTTCCTCAGTGCTCATGCTGGGCAGTTTGTCTTTGAGTCCGAGTGCTCGGTAATCCAGGCCGGAGGTGTTGAAGAGCAGGCGCAGTTGGCCGTCATGTGCCTTTAGCATGGAGCTCAGTTCAGCCATGGTTGGCGGTGTTTCGCGGATGGGGATTTCGGTGAAAGGGAGGTCATGCGCCCGCAGCCACTTGATGGCATTGCGGCAGGTGGAGCATCCTTGGTAGGCGTAGAGTTTCATTGGACCCAGGTTGTTAGCAGAGACTAACGCCGTGGCAATTGCGGACTCACTTCACATGCCGCAGCATCCATTCGGCGATGGTGGCGTAGATGGGAAAATCGGTGATGAGGACGTTGTCGTGATCCGCTCCGGGGACATCGATCCACTGCTTTTCCAAAGTGGCGGGTAGAGCTGCGTAGAGCCGCTGGCCTGATTCGAGTGGGATGACGCGATCCTTTGTGCCATGGGCGATCAGGGTCGGCATCGTGATTATCTTGGCGACGTTGTCTGATCGTATTTCACTGAGAGCATGGCCCGTCATGAACTGGTAAACTAGAGCTGCGCCCCGGCTCCATATACTACCGATCAAGCTGCCGACACGATCTGAGACGGTCTTTTGGATAGCGACCTCTAAGCGATCGAAGCTGCTGACAATGACGAGCGCTCGCCACTCGGCCTGGGGTAAAGAAGCCGCACGCATGGCCACAGCGCCGCCCATCGACATGCCCATAAGCCCAGCAGGGGCAGGGGAGAAGTGGTAGCGCTCTGCGGATTCATGCAGCACACGACTGGGGATGGTGGCTTCTGTGAGGCCAAAGGTGACGTATCTGTCCGGATGCTCGCCGTGACCAGGCATGTCAGGTAGCAGGCAGCGAAACCCAGCAGCGCATAAACGCTCGGCGATAAGGAGGTAGTCTTCCTTTCGGCCTTTACGACCATGCACGAGCACAAGCGTGCCGCTGATGTTCCCCGGCGTTGTGAAGGTAAGTCCGTTGCCGCTTAGCTGCTCCCTAACCCGCAGGCCGCGCGTGCCCAGTTTGCCGCTGGGATCAGGCTCGACCAGCAGGCATGGGGTGCCATCGCTGATGATGAATGTTTTCACCTGCACGCCATGTGCCGTCGGATCGGCTAGGAACTCACGATGGTAATCCTGTAGAGTCCGCCTCGGCGGAGAGGCGAGTTCACGACCAGCCCAAAGACAGGCGGCGATGGCTCCGAAAATGAGGAGAAGAGGCAGGAACATGAGCCAGCGTTTGAGAGATCTAGGCATGATGCAGTTTCATGCTCGCGTGAGTTGGATCAAGCGAAGGTCGCAGTGGCCACGCTTGGTTAGATTATTAATATAATTTAAATTATTGTATTTATATTGCGGGTTTGTGAAATTTCTGGTAAAATATTATGTAATCATAATTATATATGAAAACCATAACAAATCTTGCAGGACTCGCCACCATCCTTGGGATGATGTCCACTCTGTCTTCTTGCTCGCTCGATCAAGTTATCAAGACGGAGCGAGCAGGAGTGCTCGCCTCGACGGCTAAGCCTCTCCAACCGGGAGTGCGCTATGAGGTGCGCAAAGCGCTGACGGCTGGGGTGCCATTCAGGCCGGAGGAAATGAAGCGGTATTATTTTGTCATGCAGTCCCCACGGCCACCACTCATGGCGGCGTCGCTGAAGACGGGCCGCCACTTGAATGTCCGCACGACGGCTTACTGCCATGACGAGGCTGATCACATTGTTTATGGCTCCAAGAATGCCGTGGGTTCTTCCCTCAAATTTGGCAATGTCCGCAGTGCGGCAGCAGATTGGTCACGCTATCCAGTTGGGACACGTTTCCGCATCGCCAATCAGCCTAACATTGTCTATGAAGTGGACGACTACGGCAGTGCTCTTGTCGGCACGGGCACGATCGATATTTATAAGCCTTCCCGCAGCTTGATGAATGACTGGGGAGTGCGTCATGTGGATATTGAGGTGCTCCAATGGGGATCGTATGAGCGTAGCATGGCGATCATGAAAGACCGCATGAAGTGGCCGCACGTGCGCCACATGGTGGAGGATATTCAGGCCCGAATTTATCAAGCGGCTGCCGACAGTTATAAATCCAGGGCGACGGCTTCTTTATGATTGGATGGAAGGCTTGAGCTAAGGGCTTCGTTTGAGGGCGCATCCAAATGCGACTCTCTCTTCTTACGCTCCTCCTCTGCACCACAAGCGCTCTCTGCCAGACGGCCATTTTACCTGGAGTTTCTCCGGTTTCCCTGCAGCTAGCGCTGGCCTCTACGCCTGACGCGACGAAGACGCAGGAACTGCATGACCAAGTGCTCAAGCTCTTCGGAAAGCAGAATCTGCTGAAAGGCAAATCGGGTGCCAAGATCGAGGGAACCACGGTCGCATGGGCGGTCATGAACGCCAAGCCTGCACAGGTGCTGCGTGATGATGGGTCACTGATCGGCGCGATGACCCCGTTGGGCGGTGATGGACTGCAAGTGCTGGTGCAAACGCACCCCAACTTTACGGAGTTCAATTACCACATCACCGCTGATGCGAAGCCGCTGCTCGCAGGCAAAGTCAGCATCGAAAACTATACCTACACGGCAGATAGCGAACCCCAAAAAGGCGTGCCCACCGGCAGGCTCGAAAAGTTTGAGTGGAAGCAGAGTCGAATTTTCCCAGACACTCTGCGTGATGTGACGGTTTACATCCCCCACCAATACCAGCCCGGCACTGAAGCTTGCCTGATGGTTTGGCAGGACGGCAGTCGCCATGCAGACCCGAAAGGCTCGATGCGTGCCAGCGTGGTCTTTGATAATTTGATCGCCAAGAAAGACATGCCTGTGACGATCGGCGTCTTCATTGATCCAGGTCGTAAACTGAATCAGAAGGCAGGCGACAAAGCCGGCAACCGAAGTTTTGAATACGACAGTCTCGGAGATGCCTACGTTCGCTTCCTGCTGGAGGAAATCCTGCCCGAAGTACAGAAACTCTACAACGTGCGCTTTCGCTCTGAGCCTGCTGCGTGGGCTATCGCCGGTGGTTCATCGGGTGGGATCTGTGCTTTTACAGCGGCCTGGGAGCGGCCAAATAAATTTGGCAAAGTGCTCTGTTGGGTGGGCACGTTTGTGGATATTCGTGGCGGCAATGCTTACCCCTACTTGCTCCGAATTACCGAGCACAAACCCATTCGCGTCTATCTGCTGGATGGTGCCAATGATCTCGATAACAAGTATGGCAACTGGCCGCTCGCCAATCGCATGATGGAAGCCAGCCTCAAGTTCATGAACTACGACTATCGCATGGACTGGACCCAGTGCTTTCATGGCAGCAAAGGCATGTCTCCAGCACTGCCGGATGCTTTGCGCTGGCTCTGGCGTGATGTGCGCTGAAGCATGTGGCGGACTCGAAGCCCGCCACATGCAATCAGCGGACTTTGATTACAACAACCGAGCCCCGGCTTCGGCCAAGGGACTGCGCTCACCTTTGGTAAGCGGGACGTGAGCCGCAAAGGGCTGGCCCCTCATGCGTTGGCGTGTGTAAACGAGACCGTTGCTACGGCTGTCCACATAGGGATTGTCGATCTGCGCGGGGTCGCCCACGAGCACGAGCTTTGATCCGCGCGACATGCGGGTGACGATGGTTTTGGCCTCCAAAGGCGTGAGCTGCTGCGCCTCATCGAGAATGAAGAAACGATCTGGAATGGAGCGCCCGCGGATGTAGCAGAGGGCCTCGATCTCGATCACTCCCTGCTGAATGAGATGGTCATAGGGCGAAGTTGCTTCTGTTTGAGCTGGTGCGCGCTCTGGTAGGAAGCGATTCTTTTTGCGCTGTGGTCCCTGAAGATTGTCCACGGGCCGCATGAGCAGATCGAGCGCGTCATAGACGGGCTGCAGCCATGGGCGCATTTTTTCCTGAAGCGTCCCAGGCAGGAAACCTACGGTCTGCCCCATCGCCACGATCGGACGACTTACAGTTAGGCCATTGTAGGTGCGGCCAAAAACCTGCGAAAGTCCAGCAGCCACAGCGAGCAGGGTTTTGCCAGTGCCCGCCTGACCGTAGCAGGTGACGAGGCTGATCTCGGGATCGAGCAGCGCGTCTAGCAGGCAGGTTTGGCCCAAATTCATCGGCTTGATGGAGCGCCCTTGGCCCACTTTGATGGCCTCAGGCGTGTGTATCAGCCTCACAAACTCTCCCTGCGCGTTCAGCCTCGTGGGGATGGAAGTTTTCTCACCTGCGGTTAGCAGCGCGTAGTCATTGGTCATCACATCGCCCATGCGTTTGGCGGGCAAGGTGAGGCGACCACTGCTGGCATAGCGCTGAAGTTCATGTGAGGTGACATCGATGCGGGCGATGTCAAAATTTGACACCTCACGCTGCTCGACTTTGTCATGCAGATAGTCCTCACATTCGATGCCCACAGCACGGGCTTTGAGCTGCATGTTTAAATCCTTGCTCACTAGGATCACTGGCGGCTGCACCTGCTCGCAGAGCTGAAGAACACAGGCGAGAATGCGGTGATCTGTCTTTTCGATGCCAGGGAAAATGCGCTCAAACTGCTGCACGCTTGGGATACGCCTCGCCGTCTCGGGATCGTAGGTGACGATGCGGATATTTCCACCACCAGCCGTCTTCACTCCATCCATCACGGACGCACCTGGAGCGGAGAAAATCTTCATCAGAGCGCGATGCACTTCACGGGCATTCGCGCCGCGCTCAGTCATCTCATTTTTAAAGCGGTCCAGTTCGCTGAGCACATCCACAGGGATGCAGATGTGATGCTCGGCGAAGCGATTGATACAGGCCGGGTCATGCAGCAGGACATTGGTATCCAAGATAAAGGTCTTGGTGCCGACGGGCACAGTCGAGTGACGGTGACTGGTGACGGTTTTTCGCTTTCGAGGGGCAGATCGAGCTGACTGCGCGATGGGCGCGAGGTCGAGGTTTTCGATGAGGGTGGAAGCGTGGCTGGCGGTATGGTCGTCGCGGTCCATGTCGGTGTGGGTTGGTGGTTAAAGAGTGGTCCGGCGCTGGGGGAGGTCCTCCCCGTCTTGTGCATATCAGATGCCAAGTTGGCCGTTCCAAGTTCTGAATTTTGTGAGTGTCTCACGGAATTAATGAAGGCTGTCAAAATCATAAGCAGCCGACAAGCCATTTATTCACAAAGACGCAGCTTATGTGAATAAAGTTCAGTGACGTTGCTGGCACACGATCAAAGAGATCGTTTCCACCGCCAAAGCACTCTTGCCAATTCAGCATCCCGTCCTAGCCTCCGCGCCCTATGCTCGACATCCGCCTCATCCGCGAAAACCCTGATCTCATCAAACAACGCCTCGCTAACCGGAGTGGTGACTTTGCGCCCATCGTGGATGAAGTGCTCTCCATCGACAGCGCCCGCCGCACGGCGGAAACCGAGCGCCAGAAGCTTCAAAGCGACCGCAATCGTATCAGCAAGGAGATCGGCATCGCCAAAAAGAACGGCCAAGACACCAGCGCCATCGAAACCGAGGTGCGTGGGATCGGCAGTCGCATTGATGAGATCGGTCTTGAGGCTGATGCCGCTGACGTCCGCCAGCGTGATCTACTCCTTGGTATCCCAAATCTGCCGCATGACGCATGCCCCGTGGGCCACAGCGCCGAGGAGAACCCCGAAATACGCGTCTGGGGCACCAAACCGAGCTATGACTTCCAGCCCAAAGATCACACCGTGCTCGGCCAGGCGCTGGGCATGATCGACTTCGAGGCTGGGGCAAAGATTACTGGCAGTGCTTTCGTCGTTTATCGCGGCACGGGAGCACGACTGGAGCGCGCACTCATCAATTTCCTCCTCGACTTACACACCACGCAGCATGGCTACACGGAGATCAGTCCGCCGCTGTTGGTTAAACCTGAATGCCTCGTCGGTACAGGTCAGTTGCCGAAGTTCGGCGACCAAGTGTACCACTGCCCTGAAGACGACCTTTATCTCATCCCCACCGCTGAGGTGCCTGTCACGAACTTGCACCGTGAGGAGATACTCAAAGCCGAGCAACTGCCCGTACAATACGCCGCCTACACGCCCTGCTTCCGCCGTGAGGCTGGCAGCGCTGGGCTTGGCACGCGCGGCCTGATCCGCATGCATCAGTTTGATAAAGTGGAGTTGGTGAAAATCACCACGCCTGAGACGAGCATGGCTGAGCTGGAAAGCCTAACTGCCAATGCCGAAAAAGTTCTGCAACTCCTCGGCCTGCATTACCGCATCATCGAACTCTGCACCGGCGACATCGGTTTCGGCTCTGCCAAGACCTACGACATCGAAGTCTGGGCGCCAGGGCAGGGGACTTATCTCGAAGTATCGAGCTGCTCGACCTTTGGCGACTACCAAGCCCGCCGCATGAATCTGCGCTTCAAAGATGCCGAAGGGAAGAACCGTTTCTGTCACACGCTAAATGGCTCCGGCACCGCTCTGGCCCGGCTCTTCGTCGCGCTTGTGGAAACGTATCAGCAGGCTGACGGCAGCATCCTTATTCCAGAGGCGCTCCGCTCGTATTTCGGAGCAGAAAAGATTGGCTAAACCATTCGCCCATTAGGCCGCAGCAAGGCGGGCTGTCTTCACCAGATCCATGAAGGCAGTCTTCTGCTCGGCCAGGATGATCGCAGGATCGCCCTCAGGTCGCTTGCCACCAGCTTCGAGCAGCACCCAGCCTTCGTAGTCGGCTTCGACGAGAAGTTTCGCGAGCTTGTCCCACGGGTAGCCGGGAACCTTGGCTCCGCGGATATGCACTGTGTGGCCGAGGTAGTCTTTTACTTTGGCAAAGTTGGCTTCGATGCCATCACCTTCTTGGTCGATGTTGTTAGAGTTCCAGCAAACACGCACGTTGTCGCGCGCGGCGGTTTTCATGATGGTGGCGATGTCGCCGAGGTCGGTGACGCCGCCGTGGACTTCGAGGCGGATTTCCTGACCAAACCCGAGCGCGTAATCACCGAGTTCCGCGAGCGACTTGGCGATCTGATCCAGTGTCTTGGCTTTCTCGACCTCTTTCGGCAGGGCGTTGGGTTTGACCTTCACACCTGAGGTGCCGATGTCGTGACCGAGTTTGATGTACTCTTTGGCACCTTCGATGTTCTTCCTCACTTCATCGAGATTGGCCGAGTGAAATTCAAAATTGGTGCCCAGCCCGATGGCCTTCACAGTCGAATCATCAAATCGCTTCCGCACCTCTGCGCGCTCGGCGGAGCTGAGTTTGGGGCCGACGCCGTGGGCATGATCGATACGCAATTCGACTCCGAGAATCTCAGCTTTCTCCAGCGTGCTGATGAGCGTGGGCAGATCCAGATCCGCACCCCACATGTAAGTGACGAGTCCGAACTCAATGTTCTCGCCCTTGTAGCTGAGCTTTGCTCCCTGTGCAGAGGCAATACTGGCGAACGCGCCGCCAAGTGTCGAGGTGATGAAGTGGCGGCGATTGGTCATAAGAGTGGAGGTATAGAAAGGGATAAGAGGGGAGTATCAATCTCCGCCTTCAGCACGTTCTTGCACGCCGACAAAGGCCTCTTTGGCAGAAGCCAGGGCGTAGTCACGGTTTAGTTTGGTGATCCAGCGGACGCTGATTTCCTTGGGGCAGGCGGCTTCGCACTCATATTGATTGGTGCAATTTCCAAAACCTTCTTTGTCCATCTGGCGGACCATGCCGAGTGTGCGGCGATCTTTTTCCGGCTGGCCTTGCGGCAGGGAATTGAGCTGCCCTGCCTTGGCTGAGACGAAGAGCATAGCGCTGGCATTTTTGCATGAGGCCACACAGGCACCACAACCAATGCAGGCTGCAGCGTCCATGGCTGCATCTGCTACTTCTTTGCCGATGAGAATGCTGTTGGCATCAGGGGCAGCGCCAGTCCGCACACTAACAAAACCACCCGCCTGTTGGATGCGGTCAAAAGCACCACGATCCACCATCAAGTCCTTAACCACAGGAAAAGCACGAGCGCGGAAAGGCTCGACCCAGATGGTGTCGCCATCGCGGAACTTGCGCATGTGAAGCTGGCATGTTGTAGTGGCTTTTTCAGGACCGTGAGCGATGCCATTGATCGTCATCGAGCACATGCCGCAGATGCCTTCACGGCAATCATGGTCAAAGGCCACCGGATCACCACCATCTTTGATGAGGCGCTCGTTGACGATGTCCATCATTTCCAAAAAGGACGCATGATCGGGGATCTGGCTTGCTTTGATGTCCTGGAAGTGACCGGGCTGTCCTTGGTTCTGACGCCAGACTTTGAGTTGGAGGTTGAGGAGTGACATAAACCAGTGTGTTTGAAGGTGGGTTCGTGCAGAAAGCGTTTACTTGTAGCTGCGGACGCTGAGATGCACCTCCTCAAAGGTGAGTGCCTCTTTGTTGAGCTTTGGTTTGGAGAGGTCGCCGGTGTATTCCCAGGCGGCGGAATAGCAGTAATTTTCGTCGTCGCGTTTGGCTTCACCGTCTGGATACTGATGCTCAGTGCGGAAGTGACCGCCGCAGCTTTCTTCGCGGTTCTGAGCGTCCTGACAGAGCAGTTCGGCAAACTCCATAAAGTCGGCTACGCGACCGGCTTTTTCCAGTTCGGGATTGGCAGCGCTGCCAGAGCCAGGGATGCGTACATTGCTCCAGAATTCTTCACGCAGTTCGGGGATGCGCCTGAGGGCTTCTGCCAAACCAGCTTTGTCGCGTGCCATGCCGCACTTATCCCAGACGAGAAGACCGAGCTCACGGTGGAAGCTATCCACGCTGCGCTTGCCTTTGACGTTGAGGAGTCGGTTGGTCCGGCCCCGAGCATCTTCCAGAGCTTTCTGGAATTCAGGGTGCTCGGTGGTGACGCCGCCCGGTGTCTGAGTGACGAGATAGGGTGCGACGGTCGTCGGGATAACAAAATATCCGTCCGCCAAGCCCTGCATCAGAGCGCTGGCACCGAGACGGTTCGCGCCATGGTCGGAGAAGTTCGCTTCACCAAGCACGTGGAGGCCGGGCAGGCTGCTCATCAAATTGTAGTCCACCCACAGGCCACCCATAGTGTAATGCACGGCAGGATAGATGCGCATCGGCTGCTTGTAGCCACTTTCTCCGGTGATCTTTTCATACATTTCAAAAAGATTGCCATAGCGCTCGGCGATGGTCTTCTGGCCAAACTGGCCAATGGCTTCGGCAAAGTCGAGATACACGCCACGCCCACCGGGGCCGACGCCGAGACCGGCATCACAAGCTTCTTTGGCAGCACGGCTGGAGATGTCACGCGGGGCCAAGTTTCCGAAGCTCGGGTACTTGCGTTCCAGGAAGTAATCACGATCTGCTTCCGGGATCTGCGCGGCAGCTTTGCCGATGTCTTTGTTGTTCTTCGGCACCCAGATACGGCCATCATTGCGCAGCGACTCAGACATCAGCGTCAGCTTGCTTTGGTAGTCACCACTGACGGTGATGCAGGTCGGGTGGATCTGTGTGTAGCAGGGGTTAGCGAAGTAGGCACCCTTGCGGTGAGCACGCCAAGTGGCGGTCACGTTGCAGCCCATCGCATTGGTGGAAAGGTAGAACACATTGCCGTAGCCGCCCGTGCAGAGCAGCACAGTATCGCCTGCATGAGCTTCGATTTTTCCAGTGGTGAGATCTCGCGTGATGATGCCCTTCGCATGGCCATCCACGACCACGACTTCCAGCATCTCTGAGCGCGTGTGCATTTCCACACCACCACGAGCTACCTCTTTATTGAGAGCTGAATAAGCACCGAGCAAAAGCTGCTGCCCCGTCTGGCCGCGAGCATAAAACGTACGGCTCACCTGAGCGCCGCCGAACGAACGATTCGCCAACCCACCACCATACTCACGAGCGAAAGGCACACCCTGCGCGGCGCATTGGTCGATGATGTTGACGCTCTCTTCCGCGAGGCGATGTACGTTCGATTCACGCGCACGGAAGTCGCCACCTTTGACCGTGTCATAAAAGAGGCGATGCACGCTATCACCATCGTTTTGGTAGTTCTTCGCGGCATTGATCCCACCCTGCGCAGCGATGGAGTGGGCGCGGCGTGGGCTGTCTTGAAAGCAGAAGCATTTAACTTTGTAGCCCAGTTCAGAAAGCGTGGCCGCAGCAGAGGAACCCGCCAGACCACTGCCGACGACGATCACGGTGTACTTACGCTTGTTCTTCGGATTGATCAGCTTGGAGTCCTGCTTGTGCTTGGACCACTTGAGAGCCATCGGGCCGGAGGGGATTTTAGAGTCGAGTGACATGGCGGAGAGAAATGAAGAATGACGAAATTAACGGCCGTAACCAAAGACGAGGATGGCAATCGGGATAGAGCAGTTGCCGATCACGACAAGCAGAGCAAAAGCATAGCCGAGCTTCTTAAACAGCGGCTCCGTGCGGTGGGTGGAAAGACCGAGCGTCTGGAACAGACTGGACACCCCGTGGCTCAAGTGACTGCTCAGCAGCAGCATCGCGATCACATAAAAGATCGAAGCTGGAGACCAGGAAAATCCATCGATCACCATCTTGTAAACATTGTGCGCCTTGTGGCCGTCGATTTGAATATCATAAGCAGCACCACCGAAGCCATGCCATAGCCGAACCGTGAAGTGCAGTAGGTGATAAATGATAAAGGCTAGGATGGTCAGTCCACTCCAGATCATCGTGCGGGACGATTTGCTAGAGACTTGAGAGGCGACCTTGCCATAGCCGTCCACACGCGCCGCGCGGTTTTGTTTCGTGAGATGGATGGTGGCGATCACATGCACCACCACAGCGGCCAGCAGTCCGAGACGCGCGATCCACACCCCGCCGCCATGCAGCGCGGTTTGCAGCAAGTGGCCATATTCATTGATCGCGTCAGGCCCCACAAAGACAAGCAAGTTGCCGATCATGTGGCCAAGTACAAAGATCACTAGCATCGCCCCCGTCAGGGCAACGAGGATCTTTTTACCGATGGAAGAAGCATAGAAACGGGAAAGGGAGTCAAAAACAGCGCTCATGAGTGGGGAAAGTTCACTTTGGCAATACGCCACAGCCTCGCAAGCGGCACCTGCTTTTTTCATGCAGATCTTGTCGAAGATGATTTCGCATTTGCTAGCGCGCTGCCTGACTCCGAGTTCGCTGAGGCGCAGACCAGTTCTCACCCCACGCGGCTCACCCGTGTGCTATTCACGCCTGGCTGAAAAAGCTCGTCCTTCAATCGCGTGCCGAGGCCGGTGCCGGTGGGGAGCTGGGCGTGGCCGTTTTGGATGATGGGCAGTGTGTCCACGAGCTTGTGGTAAAAGGAGCGGATGTGGGCGCGGACGCTTTCCTGGAAGACGACGTTGGTGGATGAGGCGGCGAGGTGCAGGCCGGAGAAGAGGGTGAGCGTGCCGGTGCAGTCGTGGATGGTGGAAGGAATGTTAAAGGTCTG
>CAZOVY010000070.1:0-31701 GCA_964583255.1 uncultured Prosthecobacter sp. | reverse complement strand
CAATTCTCCACGCTTGGCAAAAGGTTCGGTGACGTAGAGCTTACTCGCTGTCCATGTCTCGACCGGAGTCGGGAGGTCAGCAGAGATGCCCTGGCGTTTCGTGACTTTTACCGTGTCACCCCACTCATCTTTTTTGGTCGTGATCGTTGATTTTCCGGCAATGACATACCAGAGGAAACAACAGACCAAGATGGCCGCGAGCGGCAGGAAAATAGAGTCGAGCTTGTAGCGTTGGATCAGGTGCATGTGCGGCGTGCAATTGATGGTTATGCCTTCAAAGTCTTCACCGCGAATGAGGCGGCGTATGCTTCAAGGTCTGCGGTTGGGTCGAAGGTGACTCCGTCGAAGAGCGTTTCTGCCTTGGTATCGACTCCTCCGTGGGCGTAGCCGATTTCCTTCATGGCTTCCGTATAGAGATCAGCGCGCATGACTTGCTTGGCGACTCCTTCATAGTCTGGCGCGCCTTCGACGAAGCCCCAGCGGCGAAGCTGTGTGAGCCACCACTTGGCGTATTTGGCCTGTGGGAAGTTACAGTTACGATCACTGAAGATCATGTAGTCAGGGTCTTTGATCTTGCGACCATCACCCATGTCGTACTTGCCCATGAGACGTCCGAGGATGGTTTCTGGCGGGCAATTGATGTAGGTAGCAGCGCTGACGATTTGTGCCTGCTCCTCACGGTTTTCCATTTTATCGAGCCAGACGCTTGCCTCATGCAGGGCTTTCAGCATGGCTTTGACCGTCTTGGGGTTTTTGTTGGCAAACTCTTCGGTGAAGGCACAGACTTTTTCAGGATGATCTTTCCAGATCCCCTGGGTAGCGATTGAGGTGTAACCAATGTCTTCAGCGATGGTCTTGGCATTCCAAGGTTCGCCGACGCAGAAGCCGTCCATTTTGCCGACCTTCATGTTCGCGACCATCTGTGGAGGTGGGACGGTGATGAGGGAAACGTCGGCACCTGCACCAGCGGCGTCACCTGGGTTGATGCCGCCCGCGGCCAGGTAGTAACGCATCCACATGGCGTGAGTTCCAGGCGGGAAGGTCATTGCAAAGGTGAGTGGGTTGCCTTTGGCTTTTGCTTCATCGACGAATGGTTTAAGCGCCTTTGGATCAGCGGCGACCTTGCCTTTGAAGGTGTTTGAGAGCGTGATGGCCTGACCATTTCGATTAAGAATGAAGGGGGCGACCATTGGCTTCTTCGGCGCGCCTCCGAGACCCATGGTGCTGGCGATCGGCATGCCAAGAAGCATGTGTGTGGCCTGTATATCACCATTGGTTAGTGAATCACGAATAGCCGCCCAGCTCGCGCCTTTGCTGACGGTGGAGTTGATGCCGTACTTTTTGAAGAGGCCTTTTTCGTGAGCCAGGATGATGCTGGAGCAGTCGGTTAGGGCGATGATGCCGAGTTTGATGTCGGCGACTTCTGGGGAGTCGTCGGCATAGGCGGAACCGACCCAGCCTTTTGGCAGGCCGCTGAAAAGCGTTCCGAGACCGACGGCGGTGGAGCGTTGCAGCAGGCTGCGACGTGAGATGTTTTTGTCAGATTTGTTGGTGTTCATGCGAGTGCAAGTGCGTGGCGTTTGTTAGTTTTGCTGGGTTTCTTGGCGGCGGCTGTTTGGGGAAAGGTCAGTGCGTTGGAGGTCCAGCAGGCTGCGAGAGCTGCGGAGGCTTCAGTTCGTTGTTGGGGGCTGATCAGGCCATGAGTAATGAACTCATTGAGCAGCCAGCGGCCTCTCTCATTGGTGGGTTCATTGGCTTGGCCGCGCTGGAAGATATGGAATCTGGACGCATCGGCGTGCTGACCTGTACCAAGAACGAAGGGGCCAACGAGGGAGCGTTTTAGGATGGCTTCACCACCGGCAAAATAGCCGCTAGCTGCTAACACTCGCGCCACTTCGGCTCGATTCTCTTTGGCATCACAAAAAGCACAAGCTTCAGTCAATGCGGCGGTGATGGCTCGGGCTTGATCGGTATTCTGCTCGATGAATTTCTCGTTCATCAAGAGTACTTTTTCGGGATGCTCGGGTGCGAGCTGCTCACTGGTGGCGACTACCCAACCGAAGCCATTTTCTACAGCGACAGAGTTCCACGGCTCCCCGACGCAGAAGCCATCGATTAAGCCTGCGGCGAGGCTTGCCGCCATCTGAGTCGGCGGCAGTGCGACAATGCGGACGTCCTGATTTGGGTCGATGCCGCCACTGATGAGCCAGCGCCGGAGGAGGAAATGATGGGAAGCATAGCGCGACACCATGGCAAAGGTCAGGCGGCGTGAAGTGGTGCTACGAATGAGCTTATTGAGTGAGGTTGCATCCCGCACGCCACGATTCCAGAGGTCTCGACTGAGCGTGATGGCGTTACCATGCAAATTGAAAACGAATGGTGCCACCACACGGGAGGGCGGAGTGCTCAGGCCCAGCCGCATAGCCAACGCCAGTCCCGCGATGGCGTGGGCTGCGTCTATCTGTCCATAGAGCAGTTTCTCCCGGATGGTGGCCCAACCGACTTCACAACTTAACTCAACATTAACACCCTGTTTGCGAAACAGCTCCTGCTCCTTTGCTACCAGCAAGGGCGCACAGTCAGCGAGGGGGATGAACCCGATGCGAACTGGTTTAACAACGCCACTGAGAGTTGTTTTGGAGATGGAGACTGTCTTCTGCATGACAGTTCTTTACCCAAGCACGCGCAGTGCCAGCGTGCCAAGCTCATCCAGAAACCAAGCGCAATAATTTTCACTTCATCTATGAATGATGCTCATTCATCATGGATTCGGAGTTCTCGTAATGTCCGAATGGAATGCACGCTATTTCGTATTAGTCGCGTAGTGCAGAGGCTGGTTCCATGCGGGCGGCGAACCATGCGGGCAGGAAACCTGCTAGGATGCAAAGTAGAATGGAAGTGGTGCAGGTAAGGGCCACGTCCCACGGCTGAATGTGGGCTGGTATGCTAGATAGAAACACGCCTTCCACGGCATGAATTTGGCCGCCAGTCAGCAATGCAAGAAATTCTCGGACATCGTTTCTCAAGTGCAGAACGAGTAGGCTGCCGATCAGTCCTATCACGGTACCGAGGACTCCGACGATGGTGGCCTGAATGAGAAAGACGTTCACGATTTGACCGCGCTTACCACCGATGGCTGCGATCACGCCAATCTCACGCCGCTTTTGAGTCGTGACGGTGATGGTGGTGTTCATCACTGAGAAGGCTGCAACCAGCGCGATGATGGAGAGTACGAACTGCATCATGGTTTGCTCGTTGCGCATGGCTGCGAGTCTGGCGCTGTCGTCATCTGACCAGAGTTGTGCCTTCCAGCCAGGTAGCTGTGAACGAAGTGCCGTGGCTAAGTCTGCTGAATCCTCAGGATGGGAAAGCTCACTGGCGATTCCTGTGACCTCTTGGCCTAACTTAAATAGCTGTTGTCCAGTCGTGAGTGATGTGTAGGCCAGGAACCCGGCGGCTTCATGATTCACGATGCCCACCACCTTGAGCTTCTGCGGATTGAGTCGGATCTTTTCGAGGATGGCCTTTCGTTTAGCGTCGTCATCTTGCTCGTTGGCGTCACTGTATTGGCGGACGGCATCGTTCACGTTTTCAGCGGCATAGACGCTGACTTCATCTCCCAGATTGATGCCGAGTTCCTCGGCGTTTCTGTCACTGAGCACGAGGGTGCCTTCGGCTAAAGATAGAGTTCCGGTTAGCAGATGTGGCGTGATCTTCCTCAGATGGCGTGGGGCATCAGCCGGGGAGATGCCGATCACCTGGGTGCCTGTCTGGAAATCGCCGTTTGCCAGGTAAAGGAGGCCGCCCGCATAAGGTGTAGCAGAAATTACTTCGGCGTTGGCGCGAATGATCTTGAGCGATTCAGGCCACGGCCTAGCGGATGCGCTGCCAGCATCCTGGCTGAATAGCACATGCGGCTTGGCGCCCATGAGTGTCTCGCGAAAATCGACCTCAAAGCCCATCATGACGGCACGGACGACGATCATCATCAACACGCCGACGGCCACTCCAAGGATCGAAATGAGCGTGATGATCGAAACGAAGGAGCGCCGAGGCCGCAGGTAGCGCAGGGCGAGGAAGAGTGATGCAGGTGCTGGCATTGGAAGTGGCTACTCTGCCGACCCTCCAGCTTTCTGCCAACAAGCTAATTCACATTCGCGCGTGTGTTGCCTCACTGCGGCCCATTTGAGATCTTGCCTCGGCTTTAAAGGCGTGGAAGCGCCGTGGACGAGTACAAGAGACTGCCGTTTCGGATTTCAAGATAGTCGCTCGCAAATTTAATCTCTTCATCAGTCACATTGGGAACCTTGAAGGTGCGTCCACTGAGCGGACCTTTTGTCACCGTGAGGCCGTCTGTCAGCCGGTGCATCACGACTTCGACATCCGAGGTGCCTGAGATGACGGCGATCCCCGCCGCACTAGCGGCTGTGGCCATCGAGCAAAAGTTCTGGGCATTGCGCTGATCTTTGGCTTGTCGTGCACCAGCGGTGTTACCGAAGAGGGGGATTGCCATGGTGGCCATGATGCCAAGAATGCAGACGAAGGTCAGCATCTCGATGAGGCTGAATCCTGCTGATTTGATTTTTGATTGGCTCTCTGTTTTCATAGCCGTGTTTGATTATGACTATTATATATGAAAATTGTAACGTGAGGCAAATATAGAATCAATAATTTTGAGAATGTTTTCGCCCAGGTGTGTCAAAAATGAGAGATTCGTCGATTAGTGTGAGTTTGGAACCTCACCTGCCCCTGCTGGCGATTGCCACGATTTCTCATCGTGGTAGTGTCGGACTTCCCTGAGCCATGCTGACTCAACTGTCTTTCCTGCACCGCGCCGCATTCACTGCGGCGCTGGGGGGCCTACTCACGCTAGGCTCTGTGAGTCGAGCTGAAGAGGATGCCAGTGCATGGACTGGCCGCGAGACGGGGCTTGCCAATCAATATCTCTCACTGCTTGTCTCCCAGCCTGAGTATGGGCGCGTTCTGGATCTGCTGTGGAGCCTTTACGAGAAGCACGATTCGACGGCGCTGCTCATTGAAAATGTGACCATGCAAGCTCAGTCCAATCGGCATCCTTCGGTCTTGATGGTGCTGGGGCATCTGCACAGGAAGGGCGGGAATCTCACGAAAGCCGCTTCGATTTATGATGAAGTGATCAAAGCGAATGCGCTGAATGCCGAGGCTCTTCAAGCCCGTGCGGCGGTGGCTCAGGAGATGGGTGATCCGACGACGGCATGGCGTCTGATCGGTCAGCTCAGCGCTCAATTACTCGATGCTGATCCGAGAAAAGTAGAGGCGCTTCTACAACTCGGGTCACTGGCGCTCGCGGCTGGCAAGAATGATGAGGCGGTGAAAGCCTGGGAAAATGCGGTGAAGCTGAAGCCGGGTGATTTTGACCTGATAAGGCAAGTGGCCGAGTTTATTCTGCGTGCGGGCTTTCCAGATCGAGCCGCAGCTTTTTACAGCACTCTGACTGAGCAAAGTGATCCACAGCGTCGCCTCGATGCGCTCTATGATTTAGCCCGAATCCATGAGCATGCAGATCAGTTTGAGCAAGCTGATGCCGCGTTGATGAAGGGGTTAGCACTGCTCGACTTCCGTGATGGTCGCTACGCTGATTTCTTTCTCCGTCGCGTGCGGCTGCATGAGCGATTTGGCTCGCTCGATGATCTCCGCCAGCAGCTCACCAAGTCCGCCACGCAGAAGCCAGTGAGCGAGCATGCTCTTCGTGATCTGGTGCGCTTTCATGAGATCACGGTGGATACGGATGAGCACCTGAGCGCACTGCGTGAGCTGGTGAAGCAACTGCCTCAGGTGGATGACTATCGCTGGGAGTTGGTGCGCGCTTTGCTCGATCATGAAGGTGCTGAAGAAGCCGCAAAACTGCTGGATGAACGTCTCAAAGGTGATGGCAGTGATCTGCCCGCCATTGTCTTTCTGCGCTGTGAAGCTGATTTGCGCCGAGGCGATGCTTCTGCTGCTACGTCTCGTATTGAGAAGCTGATGAAAGCTCAGGGCGCGTCACCCGAGTTGGAGAAACAGGCGCTCGCCTTTGCTCAGCAGCGGGCACTGGATGCGGTGATTGAGATGATTCTGAAGTCGCGCCTAGAACGTGATCCCAGCAAGCCGGAGTCTGTGTTTGAGCTGGCTGCTTTTCATCGCGCTAGAAAAGACATGGCGGCTGCGGACGTGCTGCTGCGGAGGTTCACACAAGACGCAGCGACCGAAGAGGAGCGGCAGCGGCGTCTCAATGACGCTGCCGCTTTCCTGGCTTCTGGGAGTGATCTCGACAGCGCCATTATGCTGGCCCGTGAGTCCGTAGCTAAGCCGAGCGCGGGGCGTGATGAACTTCTGCGACTGGCCGATTTACTCACTGAGCATGGGGACATGGAAGAGGCTCTGAGCTTGCTGGAAAAGGCCTGGCAGGCGGGGGAGACCGATGAAGATGGAGTCGATGTGGATGACCGTATTTACTCGCTCCTGATGGGCGACGAGAAAAAGCAGGTCAGGAAAAACAAAGGGAGCGGTGGTGACTTCCAATTGCCTGATGCTTTTACCGGCAAGGGTTTTGCCACAACGGATGAAGCTCAAGTAAAGCAGCCGATGCCTGAGGCCGTGCTGGAAAAAGTTCGGCAGATGTTTGGGCTTCCTGAGGAGCAAAAGTTGTCCGATAAGACTCCGCGAGAAATCTTTCGTGCAGCTTGGTGGGCGGTGCGATCGGAGATGTCTGATGAGGCTTATCTTGCCTTTAGGCTTTTGCAGACGGGAGTGCCTAGTGACCTGTCACTCGAAGCTGAGCGACTCTTGTTGGACCTGGCTTTGGTCGATAAAAACACGGCGCTCGCCATGCGTGTGTTACGCCGACTCATCACACGGGATGAAACCAATAAGGTGCGTTACACTCTACGCCTGAGTGAGTTGCTATTGGAAGATGAGCAAACTGCATCGACCGCAGGCGCGGTCGGTCTTTCTGCGGAAAGGACAGGCTGGCGCTTAGCTGAGGCATCGCCACTGCCAGCACTGAGAGCGACTGCCTTTTTGGAGCGTGCATTTCATGACATGCCAGATTCAGATCAGCTACTGCAAGCGCTGACTCAATGTTACACACTGCAACGACGGAATGAAGATGCGTTGAAACTTTGGAAGAATGCGATCGACCGTGCTACAGGCGGAGCAGCAGTGACGCTGATGGAGCGCTATGCGGAGATGCTGCTTCGGCAAATGAAGCTGCCTGAGTTCATAGCCACTCAAATTCGCATCGTGGAAACAGAGACGGATGTGAAGCGTCGGCGCGAATCCTACAAGCGCTTTCTGGATCGGCTGCTGTGGTCAGAACAGGGCGGTGATCTCAGCCCTGAATTGCTGAAAGAGCGGCTCAAAAGTGTGAGTGATGCTTTGGTGCTTCAAGTGAAGCGGCACCCCTTTGATGGCTTTTACCATGAGGCTCTAGCGCAGGTCTATGAGCGGGAAGGGAATGCGGCCAAGTCTTTTGCTGCGATGAAGCAGGCTTACTACACCTCACCTGACACGCCCTTCTCTCTCGATCAACTTCGTGAAGCCGCGCTAAATGTTCAGGATATGAAGTCGGCGATCTATTTTCAAAAACAGATCGCTGCAAGCGCTGGCCCAAAGGAACTTGCCGCTGAATCGCGGCGTCTCGTCGAGATGCTGGAGCAGACGTTTCAAATCGCCGAGGCTGATCGTGTGCGCCGTCGTTTGGAAAGTCGCTTTTCACAGGATGTCGCTTCACTTGAGGGGCTTGCGGAGCATTACCGCTCCACGGGTCAGGATGAGGCTGAGCGCCGTGTCTATGAGCAGGTCGCGCGAGTACGGCCATGGGATGCGCGCTCACAGCTCCGACTGGCTTTGAAGTCGCTGCGACTAGCTGATGAAGAGGCTGCTGAAAAGTATCTGCGTGAGATTTGTACACGCACGGTCAGTGATGCCTTTAAAGCAACGGTGAGTGGTCCCGAGCGCCTGCCATTGCCGCTTGCTGAATTTCGTAAAGTGGGTGCGCCAGGACCTGTCTCGGAAATCACAGGAGTGCTCGATACAGTGCCTGCTTTGAAGGCGGCAGAAGTGACCGCTTTGCGTGCCTATCTGAGTTTGCCACGCGCTGAATTTTCCGAGTTACCAGATGCAGTGCCGCTGATTCGACTGCGTGCGATTGAAGAGCTGTCCAAGCTGGTGCGGCGTGGTGATTCTGTGAAGCATGCGGCGTGGATCAATGAATGCAGCAGTGGTCAAGGTGGCGTGCGCACGGCTGTAGAAAAACTGTGGGCTTTTTACTTTGCCCATGCTGGTGATGAGTTCCGCAGTGAGCTGCGAAAGGTCATGGCTACTGGCTCCAGCTTAGAGGCTCAGTTTTGTCAGCTTTGGCTCACTTTGCGATCGGGCGGCATGGCCGAGGGGCTGCGCTGGTCGGAGCAAACGGGACTCGACTATGAAGTGCAGGAATCCAGAAAGCGTATGCTGCTCGCGGTCGGGGCCATGCTCGCAGATTTGGATACTTTTCGTTATGAACGTGGTGAGCTGACGCTGCTTGGCACAGTGCGTAGCATGTCGGTGGTGGACATTCTTCGGCGCTTGCAGGATCATCAACGCTACCCTGAGGCTTTGGAACTGGGGGAGAGTCTGCGTCTGCATAATCCGGGACTTGCAGATGGGTTCACTTTCTCTTTGGCTCGCATCGCGGAGTCCGCTGAACGTTGGGATTTGGCGCGGCAGTATCTCAGTCGTGTGGTGCGCGGCCCAGTGCGGCCAGAGGCGTATCGTGGCACCTATGACCCGTATCTTTTTAGCCTGAGCGCGGCGAACCGTCTGGCCGTGAGCGCTGAGGAGCGTGAGGAAAATCTCCGCGCAGCATGGCGACATTTACAGGCCACTCCCAGCTCGGCGATGACGCGACTGCGTAAGTCTGCCGTGGCTGGCTTAGCTGGAGCACCGGAGACCGCAGCAGCAGAAATGCAGGGCTTCATCACCCGTGATCTTTTACCTGCTCGACCGATGGGTGAGATGAAGGGCATGCTCATGCCGCAGGGGGCTGTGCGCTATGAGGAGCCGATGCATCTGCGCACTCTCTGGGAGGAGACGCGGGAGATTGAGGCGCGATTTGTGCAGGAGGGCATGGGGCAGGTGATCCAGCAGGTGAATGCTGGTCTTGCTGCTCAGTGGGGTGGTGTCGGTCTGAGTTCGCGCATTGGGCTTGAGTTTGGTGAATGGCGGCTCGGCCATCTCGTGCGCAAAATGCGTGACGTGGACTATCCAACTCGTCTGCGAATGCTGCGTGAGCATTTGGCCAGCGTGGATATGAAACTCGAAGTGTCGGTGGACACACTGAGTGAGCTGGGTGGTCGGCTGGAAACTGCAGGCATGTCGCGTGAAGCCATTGAGGTCTATGGTCTGCTACCGAGCCGTGCGCCCGCGAATCCTGAATACGCGCAGTGGCTTATCCGCGTGAGTGAGTCGGCTTTGGATACCAAGACGGGATTGAAATTCACACTTCAGCTTCTCAATGCTGAGCCGCCCATGAAGCCGCCACAGCCTGGGGATGAAATTTTGCGTGAGAAGCATGCACATTTTCTAGCGCTGGATTTTGATTTGGCCGAACTGCATCGGCGTGGCTACCTGCCGCAGATCACGCGCGTGCTTCAGGGGCGCATCCCGCATGAGGTGCCGTACCTGCGTGAGTTGGCGCTGCTGCATGAAAAGTTAGGCCAGGACACTCTTGCCCTCGCTGCCTGGGATCGCTTGCATGAGGCCTTTGTTAAAAATGCGGAAAGCGGAATCCTGACAGATGCGGAGAGCTGTGTGCGCCGCGCTAAGCTGCTGATCAAAATGAACAAACCTGCTGCGGCGCTGGCAGCTTTGCGGCCTGTGCCACTGGCTGAAAAATCGGGTGAGCAGGGCAGGGTGGCCTTGATGCTGCGTGCTGATCTTGTAGCGCAATCGAAGGACTGGGATGAGTTTCGTGAGTTGATGACCCTGGCGGTGGAGATCAAATCCATCGACTGCATCGCGCATCTCACGGAGCTTTCTCGTGTGCAGGGGCGTGGCACTGAGGCACTGAATTTTTTAACGCAGGCTGAGCGCTCATTAAAGGATGATGGAGCGCGCTTCCGACTGCGGCTGGAGCTGCTGAAACTACTCGCTCATGAAACGACCTGGA
The DNA here is from genome assembly GCA_964583255.1 of uncultured Prosthecobacter sp. GTDB lineage: Bacteria > Verrucomicrobiota > Verrucomicrobiia > Verrucomicrobiales > Verrucomicrobiaceae > Prosthecobacter. The sequence goes on along the minus strand of CAZOVY010000070.1, from coordinate 21,533 downwards.
CACCTGAGCGCGGTCGCTCGCAGGTGGCTGCTCTACTGCGGGTGAGAAGTCGTGATCGTGAGACTTTACAGCAGTTTGTGGACTGGCTCGGCACTCAGGCGCTGGGCGCAAATCGTGCGGCTTGGATCAGTCTGCTGCGCGCTGAATCGCGAGCTGGAGTGGATCGTCCCTTAGCTGCTATGGCACTGTGCGCTTTTGCTGAAGGTGCGCCCGAGTCGATGGGAGATGATCTCTCTCAGGGGTGGCTGGCGGTGCGTGAGGGAGATCGCATCTGTCTCGAACTCGGTGCCGAAACACTTTTGAAAAAGGCCCACGCTGGCTGGGCCTGGCGCGCTTGTCTCGCGCTCCAGGATCTGCCAACGCTGCGCCTTGATGGACGTAAGCTGCCGCTCATGCTGCGCGTGGCTGATGCGCTGGGAGATCGCACGATTGTTCAGGAGATCTTTGCTGAAGTGGTGCGTATGCCTTTCCCCGGTGGTGTGCAGACGGTGGCCTGGGCAAAGGCTTTGGAGGAAAGCGGTGAGAATGATTTAGCGCGTGAGCTTTATCTCGCGGCACTGGACCGGCTGGATGCCACGAATGGCATGCAGTCAGACCTGAGCGCAGCGTGGACTCGTCATCTGATCCAGCGCCGTGAGTTTGAATCTGCCGAAAGCTATCTGATACACGCGCTCTGGACGCTGCCGAATGAGGCACCGAAGCTCTTGTTCGATCTTTATGCTGCTTGGGGGCGCTTGTCAGATGTCCGCGCTGAGCTGCGGAAGTTTCATCTTCCTGGTGGCATTGAGAAGGAGGTGTTGTTCCTTGCCGCTCAGTCGCTCGGTATTCCACCGCCTGTCACTTCGGTCCCTTCATCATGAAAGTTTATTGGTTCATAACCTTGATCGCCTGTTCGGTGGTTGGTTGCTCGTCTTCAAAATCGAACAAGCGCCAAGACCTGAGCGGGCAACCCATGTCCAAGCGCATCGCCAACTCGATGAAGCGCATGAACGATCCGAATGATCGCAGCCAGTTTGATAAGTCAATGCAGGCTACTTTTGGCAAAAAGAAAGGCAGTGCCTCGTGGTTCAGCCGACAGAAGTATGGCGCGCGAGACTACAATGGTGTGAAGTCATTCGGCACGACTCCCTTCAAGACAGGTGAGTTTGCCGAGGGTGATCACAAGAGCGCCATGGGCAGGCAAAACTTCTCCGAGCGCAACAAGACTCCAGCTTATGGCGACGATAGCTTCCGCACCGGCACGAGTCCTTTCGCAGACAAGGCGATGAGGGACGGGACAAAGTCTTTTTCAGGTGCGGATGATGTTTTCAAAACACGTCCCGACAGCCGCATCTCGAAGAGTGCAGCGAAGGACAATACGCCCAAGTTTATCGAGCTAGATGATAAGGGCCGTGGCTCGGCCTATGGAGAGGACGAGGTGCGCCGACTGCTGGGCCGCGATTGAGCTGCGCTCAGCGTGTGACTGATATCTGGATCAAAACTTGGTCCAATCCATTCAAGCTGTGTGCCCAGTGAATGTTCAATTCAGGCATTTGCTCCTGATAACCTTTGGCGGCACGTCCGCCGATGATTAGTGCCATCGGCTCCGGTAGTAGCTGCCGCATCCGCCGCAGTTTATCCTCAGTAATAGGGCACCTCTCCGGATAGACTACGCTCAATGCCACGGCGCGCGCTCGGCGAGTCGTGGCGCAGGCGGCGATTTCTTCGATGGGCAAATTTGGGCCGAGGTAGATCACCTTCCAGCCCAGATCACGCGCTGAGGCGGCGACTAGCATGGCTCCGAGTTCATGAGTCTCACCTGACGGGGTGGTGATGATTAATTCGGGCGCACTCACTGCTGTCTGGCTGCCTGGGACCGGCGTCATCAGCATTTCACGAATGACAGAGGTGGCGACATGCTCGTGACTCGGACGCAGGTTGCCAGCTTGCCAGGCGTCCCCAATGTTCTGAATCAAAGGGCAGATGACATGGTGCAACATGCCGCGCTGGCCGAGTTGCTGACGTGCGCGCAGTAGCACACGGCGGACTCTGTCGCCGTCATAGGCTTTAGAGGCTTCGATACATAAATCCACAAACTGATGTGGCGACTCCAGTGGCGTGGTGTCTGTGCTGGCACTGGCTGATGCCGGGACAGTTTGCTGGAGTTGCTGATCGACGAGTTTTTGCAGTTCATCCGTGGGTCGCTGCGCCACATTCCCGATGCGGTGCCCATTCTCGGTTAGCTCCCGTAGTAGCTTCAGACGCCGGATTGCTTCTTCGCAGAACATCCGACGATTCGTGTCTGTGCGCGTCGGATTCATCGCCCCGTAACGTCTTTCCCAAATGCGGATGACGTGGGTGCTGAGGCCGCTGAGTTGGCTGGCCATTTGAATCGAGCAGGGCATGAAAAGTGCGGGAGTCGGTGATTTGTTTTGGGACTGTATCAGGAGTTCGTCAATTTGGTCACGCCATGTTTTTGCTGGTTGCTCCAAGACTGATTTCAAAGGAAAGCTACGCCCGCTTTTAGAAATCGGATACAATGCATTTTTCACCGCCATGCTGAACTACATTTGGGCCACGTTGCTCTTCATCGGATTGATTGTCGCCGGACTCGTCGGGCGTGTGTCGGGAGACGCCAGTGTGATCGACGCCGCGATGAAGGGCGCTGAAAAAGCTGTCATGGGCATCGCGCTACCATTGGCAGGTATGATGATGTTTTGGCTCGGTGTACTGCGTTTGCTGGAAAAGGCCGGCGTGCTGGAGGCGGTAGTGCGCGTGCTCTCACCTCTGCTCCGCCGACTCTTTCCTGATGTACCGACCGGCCATCCCGCGATGAGTGCGATGGTGATGAACCTTTCTGCCAACATGCTCGGCCTCTCGAACAACGCGACGCCCCTTGGTTTGAAAGCTATGGGTCATCTCCAGGAACTCAATCCACACAAGCAAAGCGCGAGCAATGCGATGGTCACATTCTTGGCTCTCAATACAGGTGCCTTCACTTTGATTCCGATGTCGGCGATGAATTTCCTGAACGCCGCTGGCATTCGCAACAGCTACCAAGTCATCGTCCCCACCATCCTCGCCACGGCTTGTGCTTCCATCGGTGCCGTGATGGCCGCAAAGAGTTTTCAGCGTCTGCCGCAATTCGTCGCACAACCCGATGAAGAGGAAGGTAGGGCGGGCGGTCCTCCGCCCGCCGTGGTCGATGCACCCACGACTCACCGCTTCTCCACCAAAGCCCGCACTTGGCTCACGATCCTCACTGTTCTTTTCATCGGCGTCTCCGCCCTCGAACTCGGCCCGCCGGCATGGCGTCAGACCGTGCTGGATCAATCAGGGCTTTCCGCCGTGCTGGAAAAATCTGCCCAGCGTAAAACCGAAGCCGTCGCCACACTCGCGAAGAATAAAGAACAGGCTCTCGCGACCGCAGCCACAGAGGTCAAGCCTGAGCCACCCGTCTGGCGGCGCATGATGGACGGCACTTCTGGATTGGCGATTCCTGCTATCCTCATCCTTGCTGTTGGAGTCGCATGGGCGCGTGGCGTGCGGGTGTATGAAGAGTTTGTTGATGGTGCGAAGGAGGGCTTTCAGGTCGCCGTGCGCATCATGCCCTACCTCGTGGCCATGCTCGCTGTGCTGGCGATTCTGCGTGAATCAGGTGCCTTCCAGCTTCTCGAGTATGCGCTCGCTCCCGTGCTGGGTTTCCTGGGCTTCCCGGTCGAGTTGCTTTCCCTGGCGCTGATGCGTCCGCTTAGCGGTTCCGGTGCGCAGGGCATCCTCAATGAGATACTCACCCGCCCTGATCTTAGTGAGATGGTGAAGTTCACCGCCGCCATCCTCTATGGCTCCACGGAGACGACCTTCTATGTGCTCACCGTTTACTTCGGCAGCGTCGGCATCCGCCGTTTCCGCCACGCGCTCATGGCCGGACTGACTGCAGATTTCATCGGAATGGTCGCTGCGATCTTCTTTGGGCGTCTATTGTTCGGCTGATCTGTGCATAAATGATGAAAATAAATATTGAATAAGATGATTTAGGCGTCATTTCTGGAGCATGAGAATCACGGTGGACATCGAAGAAAGCATCTTGGAAGACTTGGTCGGCATCATGGGGGAATCAAAAAAGAGTCCTGCTGTGGCGCGGGCCGTGACCGAATTTGTGAAGAGGCAGAAGGCCAAGGAATTCGGCAAGTTGCTCAGGCAGGGTGCCTTTGATTACCCTGTCCTGAATGAGGAAATCGAAAAGCAGGATATCTAAGCTCATGGTTCTTGTTGATTCCTCCATCTGGATCGAGTCCGCCCGGCGTGACGGGGACATCGGTATCAAGGTCGCTCTGGAAACTCTTCTCGAAGAGTATGAAGCGGCGACCACGAATCCGGTGCTTCTCGAAGTGCTCGGTGGCTCTCGCAAAGAAGAACGCAAGCGCATGGCGAGCTATTTTTCCATCATCCCGCACTTCCAGGCAGATGCCCAGGATTGGGAAAAGGCGATCTCAGTCGGCTGGATGATGCGTGATAAAGGTCACGTTCTTCCTTGGAATGACATCCTCATCGCTGCGGTCGCCTTGCGTCGAAACCTGCGCGTGTATGCCAAGGACAAGCACTTCGACGCGCTCGGCTTGTTGACGGGCGTGCGCTTGTATCGGCCTGGTTACGGTGGCACCTATACAGAAGAAAATTTGGGGGGCGAGTGAGTCTGATTCATGCTCCAAATTTCCCAACTCACTCTCCCCGTCGATCATGCCGATGCCGACCTGCGTCCTGCGCTGCTGAAGCGCCTCGGTATCGCGGATAAAGACCTGCGCGGCTTCAGCGTCAAACAGCGCGCCATCGACGCCCGCCGCCAGCATGTGACATTCAGCTACACGCTGCTCGCCGAGGTTGAAAATGAATCGTGCGTTCTCAAGTCGCTCGCCAAAGATACGCAGATTTGCGCCGCGCCAGATGAGACTTATCGCCAGATGCCGCCGCGTGGTGAGCATGTTGTTTCAAGCCGTCCCGTCATTGTCGGCTCGGGACCCTGCGGACTCTTTGCTGGTCTCATACTCGCCCGTGCTGGACGCAAACCGATCCTCTTAGAGCGTGGCAAAGCTGCTGGGGATCGCGCTCGCGATGTCACTGGCTTTTGGCGACGTGGTTGGGACTTCAATCCCGAGTCGAACGTGCAGTTCGGTGAAGGCGGCGCGGGCACCTTTTCTGACGGCAAGCTCTACACCCAGATCCGAGATCGTGAGCACCGCATCCCATGGCTTTTGAAGGAGATGGTCGCGGCGGGTGCGCCGGAGGACATCTTGATCAAAGCACGTCCACATATCGGCACGGACAGACTCATCAAAGTCGTGCGTCATATTCGTGAAGAAATCATCGCCCTCGGCGGTGAGGTGCGTTTCGGCTCGCGTGTTAGCGATGTCATCATCGAAAAGGATACCATGCGCGCCGTCGTGCTGGCCGATGGTAGCGTGATCGAGGGAGCACCCATCATCTTTGCCATCGGACACAGCAGCCGAGATACCTTTGAGATGCTGCATCGCAATGGCGTGCCGTTTGAGGCCAAGCCCTTCTCGGTCGGCGTCCGTATCGAACATCCGCAGCGCCTCGTGGATCAGATGCTCTATGGCAAATGGGCAGGTCATGCACGACTCGGTTCAGCGCCTTACAAGTTCGTCTCCCACTGCCCAAATGGCCGCGCGGCTTACAGCTTCTGCATGTGCCCAGGCGGGCTCGTCGTCGCCGCAAACTCGGAGCCTGGCACGGTCGTGACGAATGGCATGAGCAGCTTTGCCCGTGATGAAGCCAACGCCAACAGTGGCTTCATGGTGGACATCACACCGAAGGATTATGGCGAGCAGCATCCACTCGCAGGCATCGAGTTTCAGCGCGAGATCGAACGCGCTGCCTTTCGCCTCGGTGGTAGCAATTATCACGCACCAGCCCAGCTTTTGGGCGACTTCATGTCAGGCCGAGCCAGCACGGGGCAGGGGACCGTGAAGCCCAGCTACGAGCCTGGTGTCGTCTGGACCGATCTCCGCGAATGCCTGCCGGAGTATGTCATCGACACCATCAAGCTAGCCATCCCCGAGATCGCTAAAAAGCTCCCTGGTTATCATCTCGATGACGCCATCCTCACCGGTGCCGAAACGCGCAGTTCATCGCCCGCGCGCATCCCGCGTCATGCTGAAACACTCCTCTGCACCACGATCAAAAATTTCTATCCAGCCGGTGAAGGCGCAGGCTACGCCGGTGGCATCATCTCCGCCGCTGCCGATGGCATGAGAGTCGCAGAAGCCGTCGAGCGCGCTCTCAAATAGATTCGACTGGCAATGGAGTTCTGGCGGGGGCGAGATGCTCTGAAACTGTTGGTTTGAGTGGTCGATCATTTCCGGTTTAGGTTGAAGCTGGGACCGAGTTGTCGGGTGCGCTGTTCGCAGTGGGCAGACTCGTGATCTTGATTTATGCCAACCCTCATCTTCATCGTTTTTGCATGAGCGCCACGCCTCGCTCAGCTCGATGGACGTCTGCTATTCCGTGGCTGTTTGTGTTGCTGTGGAGCAGCGGCTTTATCGGCTCAAAACTGGGCGTGCCCTATGCGGAGCCGTTCACGTTTTTGTCGATGCGCTACTGCATCGTGCTGGCGGTTTTAGTGCCGATCGCTCTAATGACTCGTGCTACGTGGCCGAAAGGGAGGAGACAGATCATGCATCTGGCTTTTGCTGGTCTGCTGCTTCATGCACTATATTTAAGTGGCTGTGTGTGGTCACTGCGACTGGGGCTGCCTGCGGGTCTATTGAGTTTGATTGTGTCGATGCAGCCGCTGTTCACGGCGGCGTTTGCTGGTGTGGCATTGGGTGAGCGAGTGCGGCCACAGCAATGGGCCGGACTAGCGCTTGGCTTTATTGGCACAGCGTTGGTGGTGGCTCACAAGATGGGTAGCGGGCTTACTTTCCTGATGACCGTTCCTGCCATTGCTGCACTGATAGGCATCACGGCGGGGACGATGTGGCAGAAGCGGCATTGCCCGGCTTTTGATCTGCGCACGAGCACGGTGGTGCAATATTCAGCAAGTCTGCTGATCACGGCGACTCTGGCATTCACCACAGAGACGATGCAGGTACAATGGAGTGGGCAGTTTGTTTTCGCGCTGCTTTGGGTGGCGCTGGTGCTCTCCATCGGTGCGATCAGTCTCTTGAATCATCTGATCCGTAGCGGCACGGCAGTGAATGTGGCGAGTCTCTTTTACACCGTGCCTGCAGTGACGGCGCTGATGGCTTGGGTCATCTTTGGCGAGACACTGACTGGCCTGTCACTCGTCGGTATGGTGGTGGCTGTGCTGGGTGTTTGGCTGGCTCGTCGGTGACATGAGTAAATAGTGCTGTTCGTATGTCCATCGTTGCAGGCTCGGGACTCCCACGCTAGAAAGGCCGTCTTGTGAATCCCGTTCTGACCGAAGCCGACGCCCCTTTTGATCTCGCCATGCGCCCGGCGGACTTCGATGACTTTCATGGTCAGACGAAAGTGAAGGAGCAACTGCTCGTCATGGTCGAAGCCGCTAAAATGCGCGGTGAACCTTTGGATCATGCTTTGTTATGCGGACCTCCAGGTTTGGGTAAGACGACGCTCGCCAATCTCATCGCCAGCGCCATCGGCTCGCGGCTGCACACCACGAGTGGTCCCCAGATCGAGAGGGCAGGGGACCTTGCTGGTATCCTGACAAATCTCCAACCTCGGGACATTCTTTTCATCGACGAGATTCACCGCCTGCATCCCAGCATCGAAGAGTACCTGTATCCAGCCATCGAGGACTTCCGGCTCGACATCATCATTGATCAGGGACCCAAGGCGCGCACGATCCGCATCGACTTGCCGCCCTTCACTCTCGTCGGTGCCACCACTCGCGCTGGGATGCTCACCGCGCCCATGCGCTCACGTTTTGGTATTCCGAACCGGCTGGATTACTACACGGTCGAGGAGATTCAGCACATCCTCATGCGCTCCGCTCGCCTCATGGCGGTGCCGATGGAAGACGGTGGCGCGCGTGAGATCGCCCAGCGTTCTCGTGGCACGCCGCGCATCGCGAATCACCTCCTGCGCTGGGTTCGTGACTATGCTCAGGTGAAAGCACAAAGCGTCGTCACTCAAGCCGTGGCCAGTCAGGCTCTCACCATGCGTGACATTGATGAAACAGGTCTGGATGAGATGGACAAGCGTTTCCTCGAAGCTCTCATCCATAAGTTTGATGGTGGTCCAGTCGGTGTCGGCAGCATCGCTGTCGCTGTTGGCGAAGACGCGACGACTCTGGAAGATGTGCATGAACCCTACCTCGTGATGCAGGGTTTTGTGAAACGTACACCGCGTGGTCGTGTCGCCATGCCTGCGGCCTATCGCAAGCTCGGCCTAGTGCCACCCGTAAGCGGACAGAGCGAGCTTTTTTAAATTGGTTAAGCGTAGGTGGGTGCCCATTTTGCCTGCCTTTGGTCCCATGATCATGGCATCGACCATACTTCATCAAAGCGTCGTGATCTTCATTCGGACAAATTTCTTCACGGCGCTGGTCATGGCGGGTAAGACTCGCAGCGTAACGGTTTCTGTGATGCCATCGGGATTCGGGGTTGTGCTGACGAGCTCAGAGGATGTGCCTGGAGATGGCCAGGTGGTGAGGTCGTCGCTGATCTCGACGGTGTAGAGGAGATCGAGAGCACCGATGCGTCGTGGGTAGCGAACTTCAAGATACTGGAGACCATCAGCGGCTTTAGTGACAGGGATGGCGCTGACGGGATCGGTTTCGTTGGACTGCGGGTTGGTATTGAAGGCGTATTCCAGTAGATTACTCCGACCATCTTTGTCGATGTCGCCAAGTGGGCCGTTGATCAGGGCATTGCTATTAGGATCGATGCCGTTAGCAATTTTCCAGGCATCGGAAACGCCGTCGTTTTGGGTGCTTACGGGCTTGATGACGGTGAGTGTGCCTGCGGCACTGGTCGCGGAGCCGTTGGTGCTGCTGACGCTCACGTCGTAGTTTGCGGTGTGGGTGCTGTTGGCGTTCGTGAGGGTGAGCGTGGCCATGAAGACGCCGTTCACGTTGACGCCTGTGTCGGTGACTTGGGAATAGCTGGTCGCGCCGCTGGTGGGTGTGCCGTTCTTTCGCCACTGCACGCTCGGGACTTTGCCATAGCTGGTGAATGGCGCGTAAAGGGTGATGCTGCTGCCCTGTTGCACGCTCTGCGTCTGCGGTGCCTCGCCGATGTGAGGTGGGTAGTTCTCGGGCGTGATGTTGGTGATGGAGGTCGTGAGTGAGGTGATGATCGTGGCATACGCGGCATTGGCGGCGAGGTCGGTGGTCTCATACGGATCATCGGTCATGTTGAAGAGCTCGTTCGTCACGGGCGGGCCTTTGGTGCGGATGAGTTTGAACATCATGCTGCCGCCGAAGACGGGATCGGTGAAGGTGTTGAGCGCGGCGGGTTTTGCTACGGAGGTCACGAGCGTCGATGGACGCTGCACACCATTTGGGTTACCGCTGTTGATTGAAAGCAGTGCAGGCCAGAGGTTTAGGCCATCAAACGGCTTGGTGTTCTGCGGCGTGACGCCAGTGGCGGCGCAGAGCGTGGGGAAGATGTCGCCAACCCAGACATACTGATTGCTGATGACGTTGGTCGCCAACACGCCGGGCCAGCGGATGGAGGCTGGTGTGTGGATGTTGCCGCCGTCGTAACTGTCCTGATTTTTGGTGCCGCGCAGGGGATCATTGATGGAGCCGGTGGGTTCGTTGCCGCCGTTGTCGCTCATGAAGACGACGATGGTGTTGTTGGCTATGCCGGCCGTATCCAATGCGCCAAGCACGCGGCCCATGGCGACATCCATGCAGTCCACAGCGGCACAGAGCGTGCGCCGTGCGGCATCTGTGACACCGAGGTTCTGATACTTGGCGATGTAGCTCTGCGGTGCGGTGACGCCTGCATGGACGGCATTGAAGGCGAGATAGAGCAGGATGGGTTTCGACGGATCCCGATTCTGAATGAGCGAGACGGCCTTGTCGGCGAGGAGGTCGGTGGAGTGACCTCCATTGCCTTGCAGGTCGGTCGTTTCGTTCTGGGTGACTCCATTGAGCCACCAATCGACGGCCGTGTTGAGGCCGGGATCGTTCGTGCGGTGGGTGAAGTAACCAATGGCACCGCCATACTGGCCGTAGTGGATGTCCCAACCGCGATTGTGCGGCAGGTAGGCATCACTCTCCTGCTTCACAATGAATGTCGTGCCATTGAGCGTGGTGGTGTTGATGTTGTTTGCCCAGCCACCCAAGTGCCACTTGCCGCACATGTAGGTCTGGTAGCCAGCGGCTTTGAAAGTCTGCGGCATGAGGTGCTCGCTGAGGTCCAGGCCTCGATTGTTGCCGGTGGCGGTGCGGATGGTATTTCGTCCGGTGAGCAGGCATGAACGCGTGACGCTGCACACCGGGGTGGCGTAGAACTTTTCCAAACGAATGCCATTCGTCAGGAAGCTATCCATGTTGGGTGTCTGAATCGGCACCTGGCCGGCGGCGGTGTGGTAGCCGACATCGCCCCAGCCCTGGTCGTCGGTGAGAATGATGACGACGTTCGGTGGTGTGGAAAAGGCGCTCGTTGTGTAGCTGCCCGCATTGGTGATCGTCGTTGTCTGACCATTGCTGTCAGTGGCTGCGATGGAGTAGGTGATCGTGGTGCCGGCGGCGTGCGCTGGAATGATCGCGCTGAACGTGCCTCCATTCGCAGGACCGTTCATGGTCACAGGAGTAGAGGCTGAACCGCTCGTCGTGACGACCACGATGTCATCAATGTTCACGCTCGATCCCGTTGGCCCGCCGACGCCGTTGCCGACGAAGCCAAAGCGCATCTTCAGCGTATTCGTGAGGTCGCCAGCAAGCAGGTCGTAATGATAGAGCTGATACCCATGGACGCTCGCAGTGAACTCGGACACCCGCTCGGTGAAGATCGTGCCATTCGGCGCGAGCTGGAACGACCAGCCATTCGTGCCCGTGAGGCCCACCGTGCGCACCCAGAACTCAATGTAGTTCGTGGTCGGCGATCCACTGGTGAAGGTGCCCGTGGCATTGATCGTATTCGTGGTGGTGATTATGGTGCGCGTCGGGTCTGTGCTCGACGCCAAGCCTTTGCCGAGCACCACTCCGCAACTCCCGGTGATGCCTGCGGTGTGATTGGATGTAGTGGCGGTTTGCTTGATGTTGCCCGCGCCATCCAGTGAGGTTGGTGTCCAGGCATACGTCGCTCCTGTGCCATCCCAGCCGCCCGTCGTAGTCGCCGTGGTGGCCATCGGTTCATTGAAGATCGTCGTCGTTGTTTGTGCGCCCGTATTGTAAGTCAGCGTGGCGCTGGTGATCGTGGCACCGCTGGCAGGTGTGATCGTGGCGCTGACGGTCGTGGCTGTGGTGGTTGGAACGATAGGTGTTGTCGTGATGCCTGAGATCCCTGGTGCTGCCACGGTGCCCGTGCCGGTTAGGTTCACATCAAACGCAGCCCCCACTGATGCATCACTGCTGGCGATGTGGAGTGCGGCCGTTTTTGCTCCAGCGGTGGTCGGTGCGAACTGCACAATCATCGTCGTACTGCCATTGGCGGCGATGGTGGCGGCGGGTGATGAGGTGACGGTGAAGAGCGAGCTGTTCGCGCCATCAATGGTGACGCCGGTGATGCTTAGTGCGCTGCTGGCACTGGTATTGCGAATGACAAAAGTCTTCGTGAGTGTGCTGCCCACATTGACACTGCCATAGGCCACAGTGCTGGTGCCATCCGTCAAAGGTGTGGCGCTAGGCTGCTCGACGGCGATTTGCTGCACTGAAGCGGGGCCGGTGTAGCGGACGATGACTTCGTTATCGAGCACCAGATTGGATGACCAAATGAAAGAAGCGCCACTGGTACTGAACTGCGCTGGGAAGTTGGTGTAAGCAGGCTTGTTGTTCACTCCGACGGTCGCCTCAGAGTAAGTGCTCGCATTGGGCCAGATGGCATCATTGAAGGTCTTCGCTGCCCAGTTGGTGGGGATTGCATAGTGCAGCGCGTAGCTGTTTTGATTCAGGGTCGGTGTGACCAATCCACTAGCAGAGGAATCGTGCGTGCCATTTGCCTGCTCTGTAACGAGCGCCGGATCATTCAGCGGCGCGATGTAGAAAGATTGCGCTTTCCATTGGCTATTCGTGACGGTGCCATCGCTGAAACTGGCCATGAAGCCACCATCACCTGGATGATATGGATCAACGCCATTGAGTTCAGAACCAACGCCGAGGTTTTCTTCCCAATCGACGAGCTTCACGGCATACGTGATCGGCTTCTTCGCTCGGAACTTCACGAAGCAGGAGTTGAATGGCGTGAATGGAACAGGATCGACGGCAACAAGCATGCCATTGACGTAAAGCTCGAAGTAGTTGTCGGCGAAGATGTAGCCAGTGACGACTTCTCCATCGGCATCGACGACTACCGTTGGTGCGTTGGCAATAGCAGTTGATGCCGCAGCGATGTTAGCCGGCGTCACGGCATTCACTTCATTATGCAAATCAGGTGCCTTGGTGGCGGTCGTGAACTGCGTGGCTGATGGCACAGTCCAGACGGTGCTGTCCGTGGCGGTGATGGTGCCGACAGCGCTCACGCGCTGACCCGTGGGCAATAGGTTGGTGGTGGTCGTCGTCGCTAGTCCCTGTGTGATCGAGCGGGTCACTGAAGCCGTGCGAACAGCGAAGACAGGATACGTCGATGCATAAGGCTCATAGCTGGTGATGCCCTGCTGATTCCGCGAAGGTGTCGAAGTGGTCGTGACACCGAAATCGACCAGCCAGGCTTGTGTGGGCGTTCCTGATTTCACTGAAGTGGAGGACCAATACGCTGTAGCTGTCGCTGTGGGGAAGAGTATACGATTGATGCATGGATTGGTTGTCGCTCCGGAGGCGGTGGCACGCGGGATGTCTTGCAGCGATTGCAGCTCTTTGATGTTCGGCAGACGCCAGTCGCTGAAGTTAGCGGTGGTCAGCCCTTCGGCATAAGTCAGCGCGCTGGACCAGCTTTGCGCCGCTGACGGCACCTGCGTCCACATGAGTCCAGTGTCGAGATCTGTCACCGTGCCATCGTTATTGTTGATGTAGTGATGCCCCGTCGTTGGCTTTTGCCCACGAACATAACGCGAGTGATGACGAGCCGTGCCGCCTGCGCTGATCGTTGCCGTTTTATTGTGCGGCCCGAGGCCACCACCGGTATTCGTGCACCAGACTTTGGTGTTGTCGCCGTAGAACAAATCACTGGTCCAGAAGTAGCCGGGAGTGCCGCTGGCATTGTTCACGAAGTAAGTGCTGTTCAGCGCGGGATTGCGCTCATGATCGAGAATGCAGAAGGCCTCCTGCGCCGTCGGCAACCGCCAATCCGTGTAGCTCGCGAGATTCAATGACGATGCACCCGTGCGTGCCGTGTCCCAGGTCATTTCACCGCTGTCAGTCTTTTGCCACATGAGACCCGTGTTGTTGTCCGTCACAGTTCCATTGCCATTGTCGGTAAAGGATGGCGTATTGCGTGTGTAGTCGCTGTCTTCGCCAAAGGTGGCTGTAGCGTTCAGCGTTTGGCCTGTATCTGGCAGCTTGGCCATGCTCCATGGCGCGACGGGGTAGTAGTTGAAGCGAGTCGCATTGGTGTAAGTCGCGTTCACCGTGCCACTCGCGCTTTGCGTGCTCTCGGCAACCGTGTGTGCCACGCGATCAATGGTATAACTTACATTGTAAGTCGTTCCGCTCAGTGTGTAAGACAGCACATAGGAATCTGGCGTTGGCCGCGTGAAGCCAGAGATCACAGAGCCCGCTAGGGGCGATCCCGCAGGTGAAATGGAACTCGCTGTCGGCTGTGGATCAATCTGGCCACCATAGTTCACCACCGCGCCATGCATGGCATTCATCAAATACGGACTCTGCGGTCCAGCCGCTACACTGCCGCGAGCATGGTAGTGATAACCCCACGCGCCGTGATTGTGCCCGCCGTCTGTATCCAAAGCCTGCTGAGCACTGCCATCCGGCTCCACATAGCCGTAGATCGGATAACCATCGAGCGCCCAAGCACAGGGCTTGTCCGGCGTCAGCACGCTATACAAATGAGTCGGTGCAATGTGATAATGATAATCATCCGCACGACCGCAGTGACCACCATAAGCATCCAACTCGCCGATAGCCTGCGAGAACTGACCCGTGTTATTGCGCGGATTAAAGATCGGGATGCCATTCGCGCCCAAAGCCACTGCACCGCGAAGTAAATTTCCCGTCAGAGAGATCGGCGATGCCGCCGCCACTGGCACAAGCGGAATCTTCCACACATTTGGCTGCCCATATCCTAGTGATCCCGTGTCCGTCTCAGGATTCGTGACATTGCTAAAGTAACCCACTGGAATCGGCAACTGCTGCTGCCATGCCGTGATCCCGACCATCGGCGTCGGCATCAGCGTTGCATCAGGAAAGGAATCTCCCTCCACATAAAAATAGTTCGCGTCGTTATAGACCCGCACCCCTGGCTTGAAAGGCTCAAACGAAGAGAACATCAGCGCCAAATTGCCCGTCCCAGGAACCGTCGCCGAATACGCAAACATCGCGGCAATATCAAAGCCCCCCAGCGCCGCCACCTGCAAAGGCTTCGGCTCCTTCTTTGCCAAAGCCATCCGCTTCGCCATGAACTCATCAGCGATGTGCTGGCGCAGCATTTCCTTGTCCATCGGCAGCCCATTGTGGTCCGCCGTATGCGCCAAGGCGGCGACGGGCAAAGCTAGCGCGATCAAAGAAAGTCGGAGTGTCATTCTACCAATGATGATTCGCCAGTGTCAGGTGTTCATCAGCCAATTGCGGGAGAATTGTCGGGATTGTGTAAAGCTCACCTCTGCCGAAACCAGCCTGTGATGCTCATGCGCGTTTTATTTGCTGGCAGCACCTCATGCCAAAAGTCTCCGGCCATGAAACACACCAGCGTGCCCATGCGCGGCTCGATCAGGATGAATGCCCCAGCCTTGCCTTTAGAAGTTGTCCACAGCTTCAGCTCACCACCATCCCCCGGCTGCCAGTTCGGATTCAAATACAGGATGGTGGTCACGATGCGATCATTCGTGCCTGCGTGGCGATCTAGATGCGCTTTGTAAAATGCGCCCACAGGGTAGATGGCAAAGTGGCCCTCATACTCAAACAAGCCGAGAAAGAAGCGCTGATTCAGCGCCAGTCGTAGCAGCTCCAGCTTCGCCAAGTAGATGATCTGCTCCACGGATGCCTCGCCCGTTTGCAGCCACATCACATGATCACCACGAATGTCCTCGCGTACTTGCCTATCCAGTCCTCGGCCCACACCAGCGCGCTTGAATTCACCTCGATCACTGGCTTCAGAACATTCCGTCCTCAGCCGCAATGAATCCGCCTCGTCGAGACATCCCGGCATCGAAGCCCAACCAAACTGGTCCATTGCATTGAGCATCTCGATCATGCGCCTACCAGCGAGAGCGCGGGGCGGATAGCGAGCTGTATTAAATGCCGAGCTTTGGCATCAGGAAGCGCATTGCCAGATGGTTTAGCTAAGGTATTCTGACCCCATGGAATCGACCGCTGCCGCACCAAAGACTTTAGCCCAACACTTGATGTTGGTCGCTGCAAGTGGTCGCGCCGATGCCTATTACAGGCTGGCACGCATGGTGGCACGCGTTCTCGTCAGCACGCGTTTGCGGCATCGGAAAAAATGGTGCTCTCTGGCAAAGCAACTTTCGTCCGATCCAGGTGTGGAAGAGCGACTCGTTCTCCAAGCGATGCGTTGGCTCAATAATTCTCCGAAAACAGCTTCTGCATGAATTGGCCCACACCAGCCCCCAACTGGGATACTCTTGCCGGACGTGTGTTAGATACTTTCTTCGCTGCGGTGAGGGCCAACTTGCCTGATTACGATCTACCTCTGACGCTCTTCGGCTCGGCTCCCATTCAGCTCTGCCTTGATGAAAATTTCACCAGTGCAGACGTGGACATTATGGTGATCGATGGTGGAGAAACCCTGCGCAAAATTGCAGCCGATGCGGGCATTGGCCGCGCTGGAACCTTGCGCCCGACATACGGCGTGCAGATCTGTCCACCGATGCTTTTTGGCCCGACACCCCACTATTTACAGAGAGCACAGATCGAGACTCGATACGGACTTAAAATCGTGATCCCTCATCTCCGTGACATCTTAATAGGCAAGCTCCACCGCACCCGGCATGAGGGACAGCAAGGCATAGCACCAAAGGATCAACGCGCTTTTCAAAAAGTGCGTGAGTTGTGTCATGGTCATCCTACCAAGGAAGAGTTTATCGAAGACCTAGTCCATTGTGAACCGTCATTCCGTCTCACAAGTGACGGAAGTCTTAACGCCTTTCGATTCAATGCCGAGGATGTTTTGGCAAGCATCTACGGACACAAGTTTGATCTTCAATGTGACATTCTCAGCGCCGCCGCACTCGCGTCTCGGCCACCTTTTGATGATGAAAAAGGGGTAGTCGCTAAGTTAGTTCTTGAGCTGAATCCCAACGAGGCATAGCCTACTTCGCCTTGCCTTTACCTTTGCCTTTTCCCTTCGGGCGGCCCTGCGGCACCTCTCCGCGCTCTAGCGCACCTAAGGCCTCAGCGCCTAGTCCGGCCTTTACATGGGCTTTGAGTTCGGCTTCCAGCCGTTCGGCGATTTCAGGCTTCTGCTTCGCCACATCACGGGTTTCACTGAGGTCGTTTTTCAGGTCAAAGAGCAGGCCTTCTTTGGTATCCCAAAAGTACAGCAGCTTGTAGTCGCCTTTGCGGATCGCCGATTGCGGATGCTCGACTTCGACGGCTTGATGCCAGACGAATCGCTCAATCGGCCTCTTCACGGGTTCTTTGCCCCCGCTGAGTAAAAGCGGCTTCCAACTTCCGCCCTCGACACCTCTTGGTAATACATAGTTAGGCACGGCGAAATCAAGCGCGGTGGCCATGAGGTCATAGCTGATGACCGGCGTGTCGCAGCGCGTGCCACCCTTGATGCCAGGTCCGCGCACGATCAGCGGCTCGCGGATTCCGCCTTCCCCGAGATCACCTTTGCCACCATTGAGGATCTCCGTGCGGCCACCGTTATCGCTGCTGTAAACGACCAGCGTGTTGTCGGCGATGCCGAGTTGATCGAGCTTCTTCAAGACCTCACCGATGCAGGCATCAAAATCCTCCGTCATCGCCGCCATCGCCGCGCGATCTCCCTTGCCGCCCTTACTCAGATTCACGCCTTCATACTTCTTCAGCGTGCTGGCCAGTGCCTGCGCTGTCTGATGCGGCGCGTAGTAGCTGAGCTGGAGGTAAAAGGGGTGTCCACTCTTCACCTGCGCATCCATAAAAGCCTGCGCCCGCCGAGTGATGCCAAAGGACTGCTTTGGGTCTTCAGGATCAGTCGTGTCGCCATCTTCGTTCATCGTGATTCCATCACTCGCGTCATAGCCCATCGACTCTGGCGTGTGAAACCACTGCCACTTGCCAAAGTGCGCCGCGCGGTAGTTGCCATCCGCCTTCTTGAGCGTGTTCACGAGCGAATCCGTCACCGGGGCGCTCCAGTTACGCGATTGCTTATCCGGCGCGTTCAGCGTCGTCGTCGTGCGTCCCATCTGGATGGCTGCGCGCGAGCACTCGCATTTGCAATGCGCCGCGTAAGCCTGTGAAAAAATCATCCCCTGCGCCGCCAGTTTTTCCAGATTCGGCGTCTTGAAGACGGTACTGCCACTCAGTGGTTCGTCTGCCTTCATCCGCACCGAGGTCCCGCTCCACGATTGATCATCGGCAAGAATGAAGAGGATGTTAGGCTTTGCGGCAAAAGCGTTCGCGGTGATCAAGAATCCGGTGATGACGAAAAGAGGCGTTTTCATATTCCAAGTTGAAACGTTCGCTTGGTGCGATGGGTGCACAGAGATTTGTCAGGATTCGGTCAAGGTGAGGCCGCATAGCGAGTTGGTGGCTTCGTGAGGCGCTCAAATGGTGGGGCGCTTGGTCCACCAAGCGCCGTTCATCCTAGAAACAGAAATGACAGCCTTCGGAATACGCGGAACAAACGGAAAGTCAGGCAAAGCCGAAAGCCGGGTGACTCACCTTTTGACTGAGTGGTTCTGAAAGCCCATTCCTGCTTTCAGGTTCTTTGAAGGCGGCTGGCGGACCAGCCTCCCTACCGCCGCAGTGCCCACGGAGCGCGTGTATGGCGCAGCCGACGAGCCTGGACTTGGGATTTCGTGGTCGGAGGCAGCAGACTCTAAAAAGGTGTCCGCACACTCCGTGTGCGGCTCAGAGTTCTGGAAACCGCGCACGGAGTGTGCGGACCACCTTCAGACCACCGACAAAGAATCGGGGAAAAGCCGTTCCCCAAGGGCTAAGTCTAAGTCCAGGGCCACCCCACCGCGAATCGTCCAACAGCCGTTATCATCGCGGCTTCGTGCAAGGATAACCAAGTACGTTAGCCGTTGCGACGATTGCGGAGAAGGTATGTGCCATAAGCAATCGAGGTGATGGCGGTGAGAGCAGCCGGAATGAAAAGAGCCGAGTAGCTGAGACGCTTGAAGGCAACCGCGCCCACGATGCCGCCGACGAGAAAGCCGGAGATGACGAGAAAGCAAAGCCGCAGACGACGTGAATCCACAGGCAGACCGCGCAGAGTGTGGCCGAGAAAGATGCCGAGGTCGGTGAACATGCCGGAAATGTGAGTCGTGCGGATGACTGCGCCGCTGTAAGTGCTCACCATCGCGTTCTGGAGGCCGCAGGCGCACAAGGCGGAATAGATGCCGAAGACGTTGTTGCGCTTGAGCAGCGGGACGGCGACGCAAAGCAGAATGGACTCCAAAAGCAGGGCGACGCCGTAGCGGCGTCCGAGCTGGAGAGTGCTGTCCTGAATGAGAAAGCCACTCAGCACCGTGCCCGCCACAAAAGAGCCGATGATAGCGGCAAAATGGAGAGCCGCCGCACCATCGAGCGACGCCAAAGCCGCTGCGAGCATGGACGTAGTGCCGGTAAGATGAGTGACGGCCTGATGCTCGAAGCCCAGCAGCCCAACGACGTTGACAATGCCGCCGACGAAAGCCAGCGCCCAAGCGCCAGTCCAGACCCATCGTGGCAGCTTAGAAATCATTGGTTACAAGGTGAGCTAGCGATGCCTGAACGACCAGGATCAGGCGACGTTGGGAGAAGGATGCGTCGATGGCACGACAGATGCCATACGAGTTGTTTTTTGGTCGTGGTCATGGGCTGGTTGGACGTGGATGCTGTGGTGAACGGAATGCAAAGACCCAAAGCAGGCCCGCCCACACCGGAAGCAGTGAGAAAAGCATGGGCATCAGGCCACCCAAACTGATTCCGCTGGCTGCGGCGATACTCCTGCCCATAGGCGAGCGCCATGACATGCCCACTATCATAATGAGAGGAAGCGGCAGGAGTGAGCAGATAGTCAGCAGACGAACACCGCGAATGCGAAGGCGAGCCAAGTCAATGCTGCCAACCGCTGCTCCAATGGCAATTAGTGCCGCCACCGATGAGAGTCCAACATACCACTCAACAAATCGTGGAGGGCTGTCCTCTCTTGGTAGCGAGCCGAAAACGCTGGAAGTAACATAAGCGATATACCAGAGGCAAATCAAGGCACATGCGAGGCCAAGGAAGCCCACAATCCGGCATAAGTACTTCGGAGTCGTGTTCATCACTTCAGTTGCTGCTTCAGTCATCCTTCGGTTTTCCAATTGCGCTCTTGAGGAGGTAGGTGGAGCCGCCAGCGAGCAAGATGAAAAAGATGGGAATGAGAAACTCAAAGATCTTCGGTGGACTACCAGACCCCGTCGGGAGCATTCGGATCAGGGGATGCAAAAGCATCGCGACGAACCAGAACGCGAGGTTCACGATGACGATCTTCATGGCTTGGGCTTTGTTCATGGTTCACTCCTTGTGCTAGTGCGGGTGTCTCGACTGGTTTCTAAGCAAAGGCGACTGACGCTGTTTCTTGACCGAACGTGGTTTAGCCTTTGGTTGGTCGTGGTGGCTGTGCATGTGAATGTAGAAGCTAACAAGTAACAAGGTGGACGACCGAAGCGGGGCTGCGAATCCAAAAGCCATCGAATCCGGCTGGCAACGGCTCTACAGCATCACATCTCTCGACGCCAGTTTGAGCAAAATGCTCTCCAGCAATCGCTGTATCTTGGGTGAGCAACTCAAGCCAAATCTCAGTCCGCTCGATATCTGGCACGGAGTCCAGCCAAAGCAGGCTCGATCCATACTGAAACACATGATCTAGACGGTATGCATCGAGCAGAGGAAGTCCGACAACGTCTCGATAGAAGCGGAGCGTGGCTTCATACTCGACGGGAGGAATCTTCATGGCGATGTTCGGGCCACCTCGATACGATGGTCTAGTCTCATCAGCGCTGGTCATACTGGGATATCGTGAGTGTGAAGATGCTTTACGCTTGCTGGCTTATGGCGAGTGACGCTGTGAAAGTGATGCGGCAATACCTCCTGCGGTCAAGACAAGAGCTAGCGAGCCGAGGTAAGACAACCAAGCCCACTCCTCTGAATTCGAGTCAGTAATGGGAAAATAGGCAGCCGCGTAACAGAACGTGAGAACCGGCAGCAGCAGGGTGGCAAACAAGACCCACGGCTGTCGGGTAAGCCGATAAGCCCAGAAGAATGCAGCCGGATAGACCACAAAGAACCCAAGTCCCGCTGCTCTCAATATTCCTGTCTGCATGGCCGATGGTGACTCAAACTCAACTGGCCCGATGTCGGGTAGCGGCCAGAGTGTGAACCAAACCGAAGCAACGAGGGCAAAGGTGATAAGCAACCACAGCGGGAATCCGACAGCCATGCTCGCGTAGTAGAACCAACGAACTGCTCGCATGCTCCCGCTGAGTGGCTGTTCTTCGTCGGTCTTCACGAGTGGCGTGTTTAGTTGCCCGAACGTTTCGGATCAGGTGACGGCGAGTGGGAGGCGTCGATGCCACGACAGATGCCATACGAGCCGTTACCTGCATCCGTTTTGCCCTTGTGTGGCCGATGGTCTTTGGTCTTGTGAGGTGTAGTCATGGCTGAGATGTCTGAGCCTTAGTGAACGCGAGTCTCCAGAGTAAAACCAGAAAGGCCACGCCAACTACGGCCTCGAAATAGATGAACTTCATCCATCGCAACTGGTGCATACCCTCAGCAAAGTAGTGTTCATGCCCTGCTCCGACCCGATCCATCTCGCCCCATACGTGATCAGAGTAAACTATCCAAGAACTGAGCTTCATCGTCTCATGTGTAAGCCAGATCAGCGCAATCACAGCAAGTGCAAAGGTGACGACTCGAAGCTCTTTGGACATGGTGAGTGCGTAGCAACGCCTAACGTTGTTAATCCACAGTTTTTTGTGGAATAACGGGGTTGAGGTGAGCTGAAAGAAGGGCTTTCACAAAATGAGGTTTGATCAATAAGCCGATTCCATCCCAAAAGCCGCTTGAGGTCAAGCCTGGGGGAATGACGAATGACGAATGACGAATGACGAATGACGAATGACGAATGACG
>CAZOVY010000069.1:0-32916 GCA_964583255.1 uncultured Prosthecobacter sp. | reverse complement strand
CGATGGTGTCCATGTGCTCGGTGGTTTTCTCCTTCGGAAAATCCGCCGTGAGGCCAAGCGTATCCACACGACGGCCAAACAGCACCGCGAGCGTGTTCTCATACTCGCGGCTGGAAAGGCGACGCATCACCGTGCGGCTACCTGTGGTCTGGAATTTCGCATGCGCCGCCACCGTGCCGTCACGAAGCGCCCGGATCATCGCGATGCGCTCATCGTCCTTCGGCTGATCCGCTTTCTTCGGCGGCATCTCCTTCAGCGTGAGCTGGTCGATGATGTCCCGCGCCTCAATGAGATCCGCGACCGACTTCAGCGGCAGCGCGAACGCGTCAAAAGCGCGGTCGCCCTTCTGCACATCCGCGTCGTGGCACTCCAGGCAGTAATTGCCGAGGAACTGCTGCACGAGCTTCGGGGTGTCGTCAGCGGCGTGCGCAAAGGAGGTCGCAAGCGCGAAGCAAAGTAGCCCTCTCGCTCCGCGAGAGGAGCGTGGGGCGGTGAAAGGAGATTTTGTCATCGAACGGAAAAAACGTGAGGTGGTGGCGAGAGCGTTGTGCTCATCTTGCGGAGCAAGATGGCTACTTTGCTGGCGCACAGTCGAGGCTTCTCGACATCAAGCAAACCGCCCCGTGCTGTTGCCGAACGAATCGATCTCCACGCCCATCTTCTGGGCGATATCGACGAAGAGATTGCAAAGCGGCACCTTGTTAATGCCTTCACGTGGCACTTCGCGGAATTCGCCGTGCTTGTAACCGCCGCCGGCGAGGAGGATGGGCAGGTCGGAGTTCTTGTGCGAGTTGCCATCGCCCATGCCGCTGCCGAAAAGCACGGTCGTCGAGTCGAGCAGCGTGCGCTCGCCGTCGTTCATCTTGGCGAGGCGGGCGACGAATTTGCCGTAGTGCTCAATTTGATACTTCTCCAGCGTGATGAGGTCCGCGATGGCTTCGGGGGCGTTGCCGTGATGCGAGAGGCCATGCCAGTCCTTCTTGATGCCGAGATGCTGCGGCATGAAATCGCCGCCGATCTCCAGCGTGGCAATGCGCGTGCTGTCCGACTGCAAAGCGAGCGCGATCATCTCATACAGCAGCGGCAGATCCTCCACCGCGTTGCGGTTCGCGGGCTTGTCAAAGGGCGCTTTCGGCTTCGGTTGGTTCGTCCAGCGCTGCCGCAGTTCCAGACGCTTTTCCACATCGCGCACAGAGGTGAGATATTCGTCGAGCTTGTCCTTGTCCTCCTTGTTGACCTGCTTCGACAGGCGATTCGCCTCGTCCAAAACGGAATCGAGGATGGATGCCTGCACCTGATTTTCCTGCATGCGACGTACCTGACGCTCCTTCGAGTCAGTCACGAAGAGTTTCTCGAACAACTCCGCCGGATTCGTCACAGGCGGCACACGCACGCCCGACTTCGTCCAAGCGATCTGACAGCCACCATGAATGCCGCCTTCCGAGCCCACCGTGAGCGCCGGAAACCGCGTCTCAAAGCCTACTTCGTCCGCGAGATACTGATCAATGGTCACATTGCCCTCCGGCCGATTTTGAGCCTCGGAATTCAGCACGCCGGAGAGAAACGAATGCACCGCAAAGTGCCCGCCCTTCACACCATGATCGAGGCCACGATAAACGGTCATCTTGTCACGAATTTCCCAAAGCGGCTCCAGTAGCGTCGTCTTCTCGTAGCTGCGGCCCTGAGTCGTCGGGAAAAGGCTCTTCGTCTGGTAGCCGAGCAGATTCCCGATCGCTACAAAACGCCTAGCGCCCATACCCGCGCCTTTCGCTGCCTGCACCGAGCCGCCGACGGTCTTGGCCATGAGCGAGGACATGCCCGGCAACGCCAGCGTGGTGCCGAGAGAACTGAGAAGAAAGTGACGACGATTCATGAGGTGTTTTGGGGGCCAAGGGAACGAGCAGGAAGGCCAGATTGTTGCAGCAGATGGCGGGCCAGAGAAAGCTTTACCTAGCCGTCATTTGTGGATCGAGCAGCCAACGCCAAATCGGGAGCAATTCGATTTCCTCTGGAGTGCTCGCACCGCGAGGCGGAGTTCCTTCCGTGATTAACACTTTCCGCGCCGTAGGGAACTCCGCAGCAGCGCCTTGGAGAGCACGAATCTCACGCTCAAACGTTGCCATGTGGCCTATCTCAGCCGCCACTTGGATGAGCTGGGTCGAGCCATCGGCGCTGGTTGCCAGGAAGTCCACCTCGTGCCCATTCGCCGTCTTTACATACGCCAGGCTCATGTTTTGACGCAGTAGTTCGCAGGCCACCATGTTTTCCAGGTAATGTCCCCGGTCTGCGCCGCTCACTGGATTATAAGCCGCCGCCAGACCGTGATCAGCCAAGTAAAGCTTCCGTGGATTCACCTGCTGACGGCGCTCTGACCGACTCGCCACTGGCACTGTGAAAACGAGAAAGGCATCCTCCAGATGCGCCAGCAGTGCCAGTAGTGTCTCTTTGGATATGCTGATACCTCGCGAGCGAAAGTCCGCGTGAACCTTGCTCACACTGAAGATGCACGCAGGCTGTCGCAGCAACTGTCTCACAAACGCACGCAGCGCCACGATGTTGGCGATGCCATGCCGCTCTGCCACGTCTCGGAACAACACCGTGTCCACATAGCCCTGCAAGAGATTCACCCGCTGCGAGCGCAGAGATTCGCGGCCAGCTTCAGGAAAACCTCCGATCTCGAGATATTGGTCAAAGTGGGAAAGCCATGACGACTGCTCCGCTGCACTTACCAGTCTGTTTTTTTCGGGCAATAATGCCCCACGTGAACGCGCAAACTCACGAAAGCTGAACGGTGTGATGATGGTCTCTAAGGCTCGTCCGCGCATTGTCGTCGCCACCTCCCGACTGAGCATCCGCGCCGACGATCCGCTGAGAAGCACCTCTACATTTTCGCTGTCCATCACGCGCCGGACGAACTTCTCCCAGCCAGCGATCACCTGAATCTCATCAAAGCACCAAGTGACTCGCTCGCGGCGGCGGAACTCCGGGTAGGACCGATAGTATTCGTCCAGGATTACCCCCAAATCCGCTGCCTCCAAGTCCCCCAGGCGCTCATCCTCGAAGTTGAAATACACCAACCGTTCACGCGCCACGCCCTCAGCCAGCCTCGCGGTGAGGCATTGATATAGAAAGGTCGTTTTCCCCGCGCGACGCATCCCGATCACAGCCCGTGCCTTCCCCTCCAGAACTGTCGTCTCCGTCTCCCTCGACGTGAAATGTGGGAAAGGAAGACCCATTGCGTCGCCAAGTTTTTGGCGGATGGCTTCTCGGATACGGTCGTTCATGAAAACCACTCTGCATCTAAAGCGGTCTTTAGTAAAGACTGTTTATCCAATCCAATCTCCGCTCTCCTTGTTACGAAGCACTTACCAGTGCATTCAGAATAGTCGCCTGTGGAGGTGAACTGGAAGTCACTGCCGATGCCTGCGTTTAGAGCACAACATGAAATCCATCCTCTCTGTGCTCCTCTGTGCCCTCGGTGGCTTAACATTTGCCGCCGATAAACCCAACATCGTCGTTTTCATCTCGGACGATCACAGCCAGCTCGATTCGCAGGCTTACGGCTCCACGGAAGTCCGCACGCCGAACATGAAGCGGCTCGCGGAGGAAGGATTGAAGTTCACGCATGCCTTTGTCGCCTCGCCAGCGTGTGGGCCGAGCCGCACGGCGCTGCTGACGGGCCTTTGGTCGGCTCGAAACGGAGCAGAGGCCAATCACAAGGCCAAGCGGCCTGATGTGCCGTCGTTGCCCACCGTGCTGCGCAGTCTCGGTTACGAAATGGCGATCATCGGCAAGGTCGCGCACAGCGATTGGGCCAAGTTCTACGACTTCGACACGGTGATCGGGCCTCCGGTGGGCATCTCTGACACGGCCGATGTGGCGAAGTTTCTCAACGAGCGCACATCGAAGAAGCCGCTTTGCCTCTTCGTCGGCACACGCCATCCGCATGTGCCGTGGAGTGAAGAGCGCAGCTACGATCCGGCGAAGGTCACGATTCCGCCCACACATGTGAACACCGCCGTCACGCGTGAACAGCGTGCGAGCTACCTGACCGACATCACGAAGTCCGACACGCTGCTTGGCGAGGTCCGCGCTCTTGCTCGCGAAAAAATCACCGGTGACACGCTCTTCATCTACACGGCTGATCACGGCGGCCAGTGGCCCTTTGGCAAATGGAACCTCTACGATGCTGGCATCCGCATCCCGCTCATCATCGCTTGGCCTGGCACGCTGAAGCCTGCCACCACCAGTAATGCCATGGTCTGCTGGCCGGATTTGCTGCCCACCTTCATCGAACTCGGCGGCGGGAAAGTCCCTGAAGGCATCGACGGCAAATCCTTCGCCGGAATCCTGCGCGGCATCACCGCCAAGCATCGCGACCGCATCTTCACCACCCACAGCGGTGATGGTGACTTCAACGTCTATCCCATCCGCTCGGTGCGCACACACGACTGGAAATACATCCGCAATCTCCATCCCGAGTTTCAGCATCACAGCCACATCTCGCGCTCCACCGGCCCCAGTGGCCTCGCGTATTGGAAAACCTGGCTCGCAGCCGCCGAGAATGATCCGAAAGCCGCAGCCACCGTGAAGCGCTACACCACGCGTCCTGCCGAAGAACTCTACGACCTCGCCGCTGATCCCAACGAACTTCGCAACCTCGCCGCCGATCCGAAGCTCGCCGAGCGACTTACTACCATGCGCAACGATCTCGACACCTGGATGAAGCAGCAAGGCGACACCCAAACCGTCTTCGGCAAGCCACTACTTCAAGGTGAACCCGTCACGCTGATCGACAAACAAGCCAAGAAGGCCTCGAAATGAAACTCATCCTCCACCTGCTCTCCCTGTGTCTTCTGTGCCTTCCGTGGTTTGCTCAAGCCGCTGAAACTCGGCCAAATTTTCTCATCATCATCGCCGATGACCTCTGCTGGCGCGATCTCGGTTACGAAGGCAGTCCCGATGTCAAAACGCCGAACCTCGATAAGCTGCGCAGTGAGTCCATGCACTTTAAAGGCATGTTTAATCCTGCGACGAGTTGTTCTCCCACACGCCATTCGCTTTACACCGGCCTTTATCCCATCCGCAGTGGCGCGTATCCAAACCACACTCGTGTTTATGACGGCACCAAGAGCCTGTTCACGCATTTGAAGACCGCAGGCTATCGCGTGGCCTTGCAGAACAAAACTCACGTCGGCCCGGATGCCTCGTTTCCTTATGAGCACATTGACGGTGCTGATGATCTCACAGAAACGAACTCTTTCGTCACTCGCGATACCACACAGCCTTGGTTCATGGTCTTCGCCTCAAATGATCCGCATAGCCCATGGACTCGTGGACCCAAGTATGACCCCGCTAAGATCACGGTGCCGCCTTATCTTCATGACAATGCCATCACGCGTGACGCCCTCGCCAAATACTTCGGCGAGATTAGCAAGCTAGACGAGCAAGTCGGCGCGCTGATGACGATGCTTGCTGACACCAAGCAGTCTGAGAGTACCGTCGTCCTCTTCGTGAGCGAGCAAGGCAGTAGCTTCCCCTATGGCGGCAAATGGAGTGTCTATGACAATAGCATCCATGCCTCGGCCATTCTGCGTTGGCCTGGCAAAGTGAAGCCCGGCAGCAGCACCTCCGCGCTCGTGCAATACGTCGATGTTACGCCCACCTTCCTCGCCGCCGCAGGCATTGATCCCACGAAGATCGACGTCGGCTGCCCGGATGCACACGGTGCCACTGGCTTTGATGGCCGCAGCTTTCTCCCCGGGCTCCGCGGCGAGACGGATACCCTCCGCGATGTCATCTTCGCCCAGCACACCACCATCGGCACCAATGGAGCCATCGGCCCCTATCCCATGCGAGCCGTGCGCGACACGCGCTACAAGCTCATCCGCAATCTCGCACCCGAACTCACCTACACCATCGGCGGCATTCACAAAGGTGAACCCATCGAGTCTTGGCAAGCTGATGCAAAAAACGATCCCGCGCTCGCCGCTCGTGTCGCTCATCTTTTCAATCGCCCCGGCGAAGAACTCTACGATCTCCAAGCCGACCCCTACGAGACGAAAAACATCGCCACTGATCCCGCTTTGGCAGAGATCAAAGCCAAGCTTCAAAAAGAACTCGATGCCTGGATCATCCAACAAGGTGACAAAGGCCTAGAGACCGAAAAATTAGCCAACACCCGCCAAGGCAAAAGTGACGAAGGCCAACCTAAGGCGAAGAAGAGCGGCAAAGGGAAGGGCAAGAAAAAGGCCGAGTAGTTTCATTTCGCATACTCTTTGAAATCATCCGCCAACTCGCACGTTTCCACGCCCATGAAGCACCTGCTCGTTCTCGCCACCCTCGCTCTCTCCACCACCGGAAGCCTGTTCGCCGCTGACACCGCCAAGCCCAACGTCCTGTTCATCGCTGTGGACGATCTCAATCATTGGATCGGTCATTTCGGACGCAATAAACAAACTAAAACTCCGAACATCGATCGCCTCGCAGCGATGGGCGTCAGCTTCACCAATGCCCAATGCGCCGCTCCTGTTTGCAATCCCTCACGAGCAGCCTTGCTCAGCGGTAAGCGCCCAGGCACGACAGGGATCTACGACAACAACAACCCGTTCGAGAAGGTGCTCAAGCCCGACGTCTCACTCGTCATGCAGTTCAAGAATGCTGGCTATGACACGCTCGGCACAGGCAAGCTCTGGCATGGTGGACTTGGCTGGCCGGAGCAATGGACGACCATCCAGGAAGAAACAAAATCGAAGGGCAAAGTCGATGACCGCAGCATCGGTGGCATCGCCTTTGGCCCCATCGTCGAAGGCGGAGATGAAGCCGTTTCAGACACTGGTATTGCTGACTTCGGCATCTCAGAGCTCGGCAAGACTCACGAGAAGCCTTTCTTCCTCACGCTCGGTTTTCACAAGCCTCACATGCCCTGGAACGTGCCGCAGAAATACTATGACATGCATCCGCTGGCCGAAATCCAACTGCCCCCCACCAAAGAAGGTGATCTCTCCGACATCCCACCCGCAGGCGTGAAGATGGCCAAGCCAACGGGCGATCACGCCGCTGTGCTTGCTTCCGGTCGCTGGAAAGAAGCCGTGCAGGCCTACCTCGCCGCCATCTCGTATCTCGATGGCCAACTCGGTCGTGTGCTCGATGCGTATGACAAGTCACCCGCCAAAGGCAACACCATCATCGTCTTCTGGGGCGACCACGGCTGGCACCTCGGCGAGAAGGAACATTGGCGGAAGTTTGCGCTCTGGGAAGAAGCCACGCGCGCGCCCTTCATCTGGGTCGTTCCCGGTGTCACCAAGCCCGGCGGCATCTGCAAAAGCCCTGTCGATTTCATGAGCGTGTATCCAACTCTCTGCGACCTCACAGCACTGCCAAAACCTGCTTGGCTCGAAGGCGACAACATCAAGTCCCTGCTCGCCGATCCGGCCGCAGCCTGGACAGGCGTCGGCGTCACCACCTTCGGCCAAAACAACCACTCCATCCGCACCGACCGCTGGCGCTACATCCGCTATGCGGATGGCGGCGAAGAACTCTACGATCACAGCAACGACGAATACGAGTGGACCAACCTCGCCACCAAACCTGAGCACGCCGCCCTCAAAGCCGAACTCGCCAAACACTTCCCTACCATCAATATCCCCGACTCCGTTTCTAAGCCTAAAAAGGGTGACAACGAAGGCGATCCCAGCGAAGCTAAGAAGGCGAAACGCAAAGCCAAGAAAGCTGCAGAAGCGGCTGGGGAGTAATGCAGGTGAGGATTGGCTGGCTGTCATCCGCCGGTGATTCTGGGAGCCTTTAGCAGAGAGATACAATTCAGAAGCTCTTTGCGGTTTTCCAAGTCCTTGCGGTGAAGAATCAGTAAATAATTGTGACCTAGGACTCCGCATCTGGAATTAGTCTGCTGTAATGGTTTCTTCTGCACAAGACTCTTCACGATTCATCGCGGCGCTGACCCGCCATCAGCCGGCATTGGAGGCGTTTTGCCATGCGCAGTTGGCGATCCGGCAGGATGCTCAGGAGGCCTTGCAGGCGACGTGCGTGAAGCTGTGGGAGAAGTCGGCAGAATGGGACCCGGAGACGGCGTTTCTGCCATGGGCCTTTGCCGTGGCGCGGTTCACGGTACTGTCCCACATCCGCGACCGTATGCGTGACCGGCTGGTCTTTGACGAGGAAGTGATGCTAGCGATGTCTGACGAGACTGAGAAAGCGGCAGCGCAGTTTGAGGATCGCCGCGAGGCGCTGGGCACTTGTCTTCAAAAAGTGAAGCCAGAGCAGCATGACCTGCTCCAGGAGCACTACATCGCCGGACGCAGCATCCGCGAGCTGTCCAGCGCCACAGGCCGCAGCGAGAGCTCGGTGAAGATGATCCTGCTGCGACTGCGGGAACAGCTCAGCGCCTGCATCACCCTTCAACTCCAGCACTCATCATGAATAACGATTTGACCACTCTCGATCATCAGCTCCTCACACTGCTGCACGCAGTGCGCGACACGCAGGACGAGTCAACGCGTGCCACGCTCAATGATTTGTTGCGCAGCGATCCCGCAGCACGTGCCGCGATGGCACGTCTGCTGGTGGATGAGCAGGCGCTGATTAGCCGACTACGAGACGACAGCATCGTGTCGTTGTTAGACCCTGCGCCGATGAGTCAGGTGAAAGTAACCAGATCACCACGCTGGTATGCGTGGCGTCCCCTTACCGCAGCCGCTGCGGGCATCGTGTTTGGCATGTTTTGCACCTCGGTGGTGTTTGGGTTTGTGGCACAGCGTTCGGCGGTAAAGAAAATGCCGCTTGTCGTTTTCGATGCCGGTTTGGAAGATGCAAAGCAGATCCTGAACGATGGCCTGCCGTCTCAAGCTGGGCAATGGGGCATGGATGCCGCCAAGGTCGTGCCTGCGGAAGGGAAGGTGACGCCTTTGGCAGGACAGCATATGCTTCGGCTGGAGCCGGTTCCGCATGAGAAGAACGTGAAGAACCACACCTCCCGTGCCTATCAGGTGCTCGACCTGCGTTCGCTTCCTGCCTCTGACATGACGGTCGATACCGAGGTAGAAGTATCGGCTTCGTTTTGCGCCACGAACAGCGACACCAGCTCTCGATACCTGATTCGTGCCTTCGCTCTCGATGAAGCGCCCGCACAAGCCACAAAGAACTTTTGGTCCAAGGTGGAAAGTGATGGCGTGGTTTCCGAGTCGCAGCGCTTTGACAGCGTGCCCGGTTCGGATGGCTGGCAAACTTTCTCCATGACCCTGCGCCTACCCCCAGGCTCAAAGACCTTGGTGCTCATCTACGGTGCCGTCCCGCCAGAGGGTGCAGCCCTGCCCGCTTACGTGCATTACCTTGATGAGGTGCAGGTCTCGCTGCTCTCCTCGGAAACCCCACTCCCCTGATTCAATTCTATGACCTCTACATTCAATCGCCGCTTCTTTCTCCGTTCCACGGGCATCAGCATGGCCCTGCCATTCCTAGAGTCGCTCACAGGCCGTCTATCTGCCAAAGACGCCGCGGCATCGTCACCGATGCGCATGGTGTGTATTGGTAATCTTCTTGGCTTTTATCCGCCCGCGTTCTTCCCCACCAAAACAGGCGCGGATTACGAGTTGCCAGATTCCGTGCAGGCGCTGAAGCCGTATCAAAAAGACTTCACGCTCTACTCGGGGCTCGATCACGGCGTCAAAGGCGGACACTTTGCCATGAGTTCTTTCCTCAGTGGCGTGCGCACCGCTGATGCCAAAGGCATGCCTGAGGGTAACATCACGCTCGATCAGCGGGCCGCCGAGACCTTGGGCGGAGCCACTCGCTTCCCCACGCTCGCGCTTGGTTCGGAGAGCGGCATTCACGGTGGCTGCCTCATGTCTTGGACTCGCAGCGGCACCCGCGTCCCGCCCATCGCCACACCGCGTGAGTTGTTTCGGAAACTCTTCGTCTCCGATGGCGCTGCCGACATCGCCGCCTCGTTGGATCGCTTCGATATGAAAGGCTCCATCCTCGACGCCGTGCAGGGTGATGCAAAGTCTCTCCAGCGTCAGCTCGTTCAGCGCGACAAAGAAAAGCTCGACGAGTATTTCACCTCCGTCCGCGACGTCGAAAAACAGATCGAACTCCGCCGCAAATGGGCGCATGTGCCGAAGCCAGTGGCGAAGATCGACGAACCAAACAACAAAGACTTCGTATCCGATCTACCCGTGATGTATGACCTCATCGCCCTCGCCCTGCAGACGGATTCCACGCGCATCGCCACGCTTGAGATCGGCGGTGATTTTGAGGCCTCCGCTTTCAATCTAAACGGCGGCTACCACGGCCTCTCCCATCACGGCCAGCGCCCCGACGCCATCGCAGGTCTCATCAAAATGGAGCGCTATCAGGTGGAGCAGTTCGCGAGGTTCTTGGAGAAGCTCAAGAGCATCCAAGACGGTGGTGGCACGCTGCTGGATCACTCCATGGTGCTCTTTGGCAGCGGCATGGGGAATGCGAACTCGCACCAAAACACCAACCTCCCCATCATCCTCGCCGGCGGCGGCCTCAAACACGGTGAGCACAAGACCTATCCCGAGAAGGGATTGGGCAAGCAGCCGCTGTGTAATCTTTATCTGTCGATGCTTCAGCGTTTTGGGGCTGAGGTGGATGCCTTTGGGACCAGCACAGGCACGCTCACAGGCCTATCAGCATAGGACCCATATGAATCATAAGACCTATTGGTCCTATTTTCTCTCCGCCATGCTACCTCCACGATTACTAGATTGGGCACCGCTGTTCTCACTGCTCCTCACTACCAATCTCTGTGCCGGCCCCTCGGACTTCCTCCAGACCTACTGCAACGACTGCCACGGCTCCGTAAAACAAAAAGGCGACCGACGCTTTGACCAACTCGCACTCCCAGTCGCCAAGGTGGACACGTTGATCGACCTCAAAGACATCCTCGATCAAATCAATCTCGGTGAAATGCCACCGAAGAAGTCCAAACAACCCTCTTCTGACGAACTCAAAGCCTTCCTTGAGCAGGCCACCCTCGCGCTCTCGCAAGGCCGCGAGACGCTCGCCAGCACCGGGGGTAGCACGGTTCTCCGCCGTCTGAACCGACACGAATACATCCACACCATCGGCGATCTCTTCTCGCTGAACATGGCCGCTTTTGATCCGACCACCAAGTTCCCCCGCGATCAATCCGAAGAGCACATGGAGAACCTCGGTGATGTGCTGCAAACCTCCGGCTACCTGCTCGATCAGTATCTCGATGCCGCCGATGCCGTAGTGGAAAAAGTCTTTGCCCAACAAGAGTCACCGAAGGAGCAGGCATGGCATTTCAAGGGCGAGTTCAAAACCAAAACGAAGTCCGAAAAGAAGCGCAACGAATACGACAACAAACACCTGCTCGTGCTCGAGTGCATGGACTCCGACAAACACACTGGCGGTTATGCCTTCGTCAACGACTTCGAAGACGGCGTGCCTGTCGATGGCTTCTACGAGGTGCAGGTGCTCGTCAAAGCCGCGAACCGCGAGCATCCTTATGATCCCGAGATCTTCGGTAGAGACACCCGCCAACCGTTCCGCCTCGGCATCGTCCCTGGAGATGCCAAAGTCGGGCCGCTGGATCTGCCGCAAACCTTGCAGCCCATGCTGGCCGAGGTCGCGCTCAAGGATGGCGATCCCGAGTGGCGCACGATGAAGGTCTGGCTCGATGCCGGACAAACACCGCGATTCGTTTTCCCAAACGGCACCGAAGACGCCCGTAGCATCTGGTTCAAAGTCGCCAACTACCACAAAGACCTGTGGGAGCAATTCATGGATGAAGACGACAAGAAGGAAGGCAAACCCGGTATCGTCGAGGCCAAGCAAATCACTCTGCATGTAGCTAAGTTCCCTCACATCCGAATCGATGAAGTGAAGATTCGCGGCCCGGTTATTGAAGCATGGCCGCCAGCACCTCAGCAGGCCATTTTGGGCAAAAAACCCTTCGCTACCGAAAACATGCGCGAAGTGCTGCAAAGCTTCGCCGACCGTGCGTATCGCCGCAAAGCCTCCCAAGACGAAATCGACCGCCTGATGGCCGTGGCAGAGAAACGCATCCAAAGCGGCCGCACGCCGCTGGAAGGATTCAAAGCCGCCTTGAAAGCCACGCTCTGCTCCCCGGGCTTCCTTTACCTCTCTCAAGAGACCACGAAGGACTCGAAGAAGCTCACGAGCCACGCGCTCGCCTCTCGTCTCTCCTACTTCCTTTGCTCCACCACTCCGGACGCGGAGCTGATGCAACTCGCAGAGCAAAACGAACTCACCAAACCCGAGGTGTTGCTCGCTCAAACTCGCCGCCTTCTAAAAAGCCCTCGCTCCGACGCCTTCGTCTCCGGCTTCCTCGATAGCTGGCTGAATCTGCGCAGCCTCGGTGGCATGCCGCCGGATCGAAAGGAGTTCGAGGAATACTATTCGCAGGGCCTCGAACAAGCCTTCAAGACCGAGACGCGGATGTTCATGCGCGACCTCATCGAGCGTGATGCTAGCCTTGTGAACTTCCTCGACGCCGATTACAGCTTCCTCAATCAAGCGCTCTCCATGCACTACGAACTTGGCGATCTAGGCGAGCCAGCCCGCGCCCACGAGTTCCGCAAAGTGAGCTTCAAAAGCGACAAGCGCGGCGGCCTGCTCGGCATGGGTTCTGTGCTCACCATCACCGCCAACGGCATTGACACCTCACCGGTGACACGCGGCGTCTTCCTGCTGGAAAACATCCTCGGCACACCGCCTCCACCACCGCCCGATGACGTGCCCGCCATTGATCCCGATGTGCGCGGAGCCAAGTCCATGCGCGAGCTGCTGAGCAAGCATCGCGAATCACCGAACTGCTACGGCTGCCATCAGAAGATCGACCCACTCGGCTTCGCCCTGGAGAACTTTGACGCCATCGGCGACTGGCGCCCACGCATCGACAAAACCAAGATCGACTCCAGCGGCGAACTGCCCAGCGGCGAGAAATTCACCGACGTGGCCGGTTTGAAAAAGATCCTCGTCCAGCGCAAAGACCTCTTCACCAAAATGCTCACCGACCGCCTCCTCACCTATGCTTGTGGTCGTCGCATCGACGCCCTTGATGGAGCCAGCGTGGAGGAAATTGTCACCGGAATGTCTAACCATAACCACGGCATGCGATCACTGATTGAGGCCGTGGTGACCAGCGAGCTGTTCCTCAACCGATGAACTCATTTTCCAAATCTCAATAAAAACCCTCATCAACACTCCGCGAGTATTCACCATCGTCTCTAATTGAAGCACCGTGCTGCAACGCCACTGATATAAGCCCCTACACAACAAACATGAAAACCAGATTCATCCTCACCACGCTCCTCATTCTCTCAGGCTCCTTGGCTCACGCCGCCGAGGACACTCCCGTGCCACCGGAGGTGCAGAAACTTACTGAAAACCTCGTCGCTGCCCTCAAGAGTGCTGACGATGCTGTGCTCTTGGCCTGCTGGCACACGCCTGAGACTCTCGCCAAGGTCAAACAAGCTGAAGAAGCCGCCGAGGCTGCTGCAGAAGGCAAAACCCTAACACCGGAAAAACTAGCTGAAGAAGGTGAGGACGAAATCAAGGATCGCACCAATGAAAATGAAGACACCACCGAACGAGCGGCTCGAATGCGCGAGTTTCTCACCAAGCACTTCGGTGAACTTTCCGCGCTGACGCTGCAATCCGTGGATCTCGATGTGGACAAGGATGCACAAGCCGGGCAGCCCGCGTATGACGACATTGATCTCTTTCTCCGCACTGCCGACGGCACCATGCTGACCATCGGTGTCGATGATCTCGTCAAGATCGAAGGCGTCTGGAAGTTCACGGGCCGGCTGGACGACGACATCAGCATCAAGCTGCCAAAGAAGAACTGAAAGCACCCCGAAGACTAACATCAAACCATTGAAGCCATGAACACACCGGACACAGCGACCACCTCCTGCAATCATGATTGGGCGAAGAACGTCCTCTTCTTTGAATATGGCAGCGCGGCCAATCCACGGATGCCCAAGATCGGCATCGACGTCTTTCCACCTTCGATGCATCACATCGCCGAGAGCAAGATCATCCCGCTGGAACTCGCCAAAAAGCTCGAAACCAACTATCCAGCCACAGGACCTAACCTGCTAGCAAATTTCATTCACATTGCGGCAGGGGATGCGCTGTCCACCAGCACTCACGCCAGCAGTCAGGTGTTTTATGTCATTCGTGGCGCTGGATTCAGCATGATCGGTGGCAGTAGGCTCGATTGGAAAACAGGTGACTTTTTTGCCATCCCATCCACCGGTGAAATCCAGCATCAAGCCAGCGAGGACACCGCTTTTTATTGGGTTAATGATCAGCCGCTGCTGGACTTTCTGGGCGCTGCGCCTAACAAAGCGCGTTTTCGCCCGCTCTACTTTTCTCAAGAACAACTGACCACTGAGCTGGAAAAAGTCCGGCAGGCCAATCTGGGAAAGGACAAGAACCGCAACGGCATCCTCCTGGCCAATCCTGATTGCCCGCAGACCAAGACACTGACTCACTCCATGTGGTCCTTGTATAACCTGTTGCCAGCCAAGAGCCGACAGAAAGCACATCGGCACAACTCCATCGCCATGGACTTCGCCGTGAAGGCCACTGAAGGCGTCTATACTATGATCGGACCTGATCTCGATAGCGATGGCAACATCATCAATCCGATTCGTGCCAACTGGGTAGCTGGCGGAGCCTTTGTCACCCCGCCCGGCTGGTGGCACTCTCACCACAATGATAGCGAGCAGGACGCCATCGTTCTCCCTGTTCAAGATGCAGGTCTGCAAACCTACATGCAGACCCTCGATATCCAATTCGCCCACGGTTATTAAATGGAAGGGCGACCTCCCTGTCGCCAAACCTGCCCACACCATGAAATACACGCG
Source organism: uncultured Prosthecobacter sp. (assembly GCA_964583255.1). Classification (GTDB taxonomy): domain Bacteria; phylum Verrucomicrobiota; class Verrucomicrobiia; order Verrucomicrobiales; family Verrucomicrobiaceae; genus Prosthecobacter. The sequence continues at coordinate 18,007 of CAZOVY010000069.1, read as the reverse complement.
CGCCCTCATCTGCTGCCTCGTCTTGCCATTTAGCAATGCACAGAGTGAGCCGCCACCGACATCATCCTACGACCTTGTCATCTATGGTGACTCCTCGGGCGCGGTCACGGCTGCGATTTCTGCCAAACGTGAAGGTCGATCCGTCATCTGGATCAACCCGACCAAGTTTGCCGGCGGCATGAGTTCGAGTGGACTTGGGGCCACGGATTTCCTCGCTTTTCGCACCACCTTTGGCGGCATCGCCTCGGAGTTTTACGATGAGGTGGCGAAGGCTTACGGCCAGACATTCGTCCGCAGTTTCGAGCCACATGTCGGCAAGCAGGTCTTTGAAAAGATGATCGCCGATGCGGGTGTGACGGTGGTTTACAATGAGCTGCTCGATCGCACCTCCGGCAAAGGCGTGACGATGGAAGGCAAGCGCATCACCACCATCACGACGCTCAGTGGCAAGACCTACCAGGGCAAGATGTTCATCGATGCGACCTATGTCGGCGATTTGATGGCGGCGGCGGGCGTGAGCCACACCGTCGGTCGTGAGCCGGAGAGTCAGTATGGCGAGGACATCGCCGGTGTGCGCCGTGGCGATACGAAGCCGCGTGTGCACTATGGCCAGAAGGACAAAGATCACTTCATCGTGGATGTGGACCCTTATGTGAAGCCCGGCGATCCCGCCAGCGGACTGCTGCCGCACATTTCAAAGATCGAAGGCCTCACGAACGGCCAGGGCGACAAAAAGATCCAAGCTTACAACTACCGCGTTTGCCTCACCTCTGATCCGGCGATCAGCATCCCAATCGAGAAGCCTGATGGCTATCGCGAGATCGATCATGAGTTACTGCTGCGGAACTTCGACGCTGGAGACACACGTTTACCAGCCCTCATCGAGCCGCTGGCGGGTGAAGGCAAAAAGGTCGATTGGAACAACATGCATGCCGTCGGCTCCGACTATGTGGGTGCCAACTGGGACTACCCCGAGGCCAGCTACGAGCGCCGCATCGAGATCGAGCAGGCACACCAGACCTACATCCGTGGCTTCCTGTGGACGATGGCAAACAACCCGCGTGTGCCGGAAAATATCCGCCAAAAGACGGCGGCCTTTGGCCTGCCAAAGGATGAGTTTGCCGACAACGGCGGCTGGCCGTGGATGTTCTACATCCGCGAGGCGCGTCGCATGGTGGGCGACTACGTCATGACGCAGCTCGACTGCGAGGGCAAACGCAGCGCACCCGATCCCGTCGCGCTTGGCTCATTCGGCATGGATTCGCACTGCGTGCAGCATATCGTCACCGACGCAGGTAAAGTGCAGAACGAAGGCGTCATCTGGCGCGTGCCGCCCAAGCCATATGGCATTTCTTATCGCGCGATCATTCCAGCCAAAGGCCAGTGCGAAAATCTTTTGTCGTCCATCTGTCTTTCCGCCTCACACGTCGCCCACGGATCGATCCGCATGGAGCCTGTATTCATGGCGCTGAGCCAGAGCGCGGCTATTGCCGCTGGATTGGCCATCGACAAAAATGTTAGCGTGCAGGACGTGCCCTACGCGGAGCTGCGGGAGAAACTGGAAGCCGCGAAGCAAATTGTGCGGCCTGAGGCATGGAAGAGAGCACCTTCTGCAAAAAAGCCTGCGCCGAAAAAGACCGCCTCGTAGCCCATCCGTCCTAGGCCCAATGTGTCCGGTAAAAGATAAGACCTTTTGCTTTGCATCATCTTTTACCACCCATCTTTTACTGGCCTTCATTTTCTTCATTCTCAAATATCCCATATGAACCGCAGAACCTTTCTCACCACCTCCACCGGAGTCGCTGCCAGCACGGCGTTACCCCAGTTTGCCATCGGCAAACCGGGCAAGTCCGCTAACAGCAAGCTCAATGTTGCGTTCATCGGCTCGGGCGGTTGGATCGCTCAACAGCCGTATAACCAGGGATGCTCAGAGGAAAACATTGTCGCGTTTTGTGATGTGGATCGCAATCACTCTGCAGAGAACATGAAGAACTGGAGGACTGATCAGCCGTTCTTTGACGACTTCCGCGTGATGCTCGACAAGATGCACAAGGAGATCGACGCCGTGGTCATTTCAACGCCGGATCACACGCACTTCGCAGCCACGCTGGCCGCCATGGAGCGCGGCATCCACGTTTACACTCAGAAGCCACTCACGCATAACCTCTGGCAATGCCGCACGCTGGTGAAGGCGAAGGATCGCTACAAGGTGGTCACGCAGATGGGCAATCAAGGCCACGCAGGCGATGGCATTCGCCAGTCGGTCGAAGCAGTGCGAGGTGGAGTGATCGGCGATGTCGCCCAGGTTTTTTGCCGCAACGGTGGCCCGCAGATGGGTGGGCCTCATTTCGCCAATCCTTCCGTCATGCCGCCGCCATCCTCTCCGGTGCCTGCAGGACTCGATTGGGATCTCTGGCTCGGCCCGGCAGCCAAACGCGACTACTGCGCCGACTACCTTCCGCAGAAGTGGCGGGCGTTTTATGACTTCGGCTCGGGCATGTTGGGGGACTGGGGCTGCCACACGCTGGACACTCCGGTGTGGGCGCTCGATCTCGATGCGCCCACTGCGGTCGAATGCTTGCGACGTGAGAAATCGCTCGAAGGGGTCATCCCAAGCGCCAGCCACATCCGTTTTCACTTTGCAGCCAAAGGCAGCCGCGGACCCGTCACGCTCGATTGGTTCGATGGACCGCAGGATTGGTCAAAAGTCGGACGCATTGAGAAGTTCGGCATCGAGCACATCGCAAAGAGTAGCCCTGCGTGCTGGCTTGTCGGATCGAAGGGCCTTCTCGGCTGCGGAACCCATGCCGGCGCACCCGTGATCCTGCCCCAGGAACTGCGGAGCGAATGGCAGGCCAAGCCACCCGCGCAAAGCATCGCGCGTGTCGAGGGCGGCCCATTCCGTGAATGGCTACACGCCATCAAAGGTGAAGGCCCGGAGCCCGGATCAAACTTCGATTACTCGGCGAAGCTCACCGAGATCATCTTGTTAGGCGTGCTCGCTCAGCGCTTCAACACGCGCATCGAATGGGATGCCAAAGCAGGCATCGTCACCAATCACCCGGAGTTGAACGCCTTCGTCAAAGAACCAGCACGCGAAGGCTGGAGCTTCGGCGCGGCTATTTGAGCATCCATCTTTTGCCGACCCATGAAACGCTTCCTTCTTCTTTGCACCCTACTTGCGACGATCGCAGCCCAGGCCGCTCCAAAAACGGAACACAAGGCGTGGATCGATTCCGAATCAGCACTCCGCGAAGACCCCGATTTCGCGATCCAAGGCGAATACCGCAGCGCCGAGGGCAGCACAATCATGGGAGCCCAAGTGGTGGCGATGGGCAGCGGGCGATTCGATGTTTATATCCTCGACGGCGGTCTGTCCGGCGCAGGATGGGAACCGGACAAGTCGCGCACTCTGCTGAAGGGCGAGCGCAAGGGCGACCTGATCGAATGCGCCGACGACTCGGGCAAAACCACCGCGATGATCTCTAAGGGCCAGCTTTCTCTCACAGCCGCTGATGGCGTTAAACACTCACTCGCATCCATCAAACGCAACAGTCCCACGCTCGGCGCAAAATCACCCGAGGGCGCGGTGGTGCTCTTCGATGGGACATCTGCGGATGCGTGGGAAAACGGCAAGGTCGAGAACGGCCACCTGCTCGCCACAGGTTGCACCAGCAAGCAACGCTTCGGCAGCTACACGCTGCATGTGGAGTTCCGCTCGCCTTACATGCCGAGCGCACGCGGCCAGCAGCGCGGCAACAGCGGCATCTACCACAGTGGCCGTTGGGAAACTCAGATCCTCGATTCATTCGCACTCGAAGGCAAAGACAACGAGTGCGGTGGCATTTACTCGATCTCTAAACCGCGCCTGAACATGGCCCTGCCGCCGCTCTCCTGGCAAACCTATGACGTCGAGTTCACCGCCGCCCAATTTGATGCCTCTGGCAAACGCACGGCTTGGCCGCAGATCACCGTCCGGCTCAATGGCGTGCTCGTGCATGAAAACCTCGAACTCGCCAAAGAGTTCACTACCTCCGCTCCAATCGCAAATCCCTTGGACGGCCCCAAAGGACCGATCCATCTGCAAAATCACAGCAACCCTGTCGTCTTCCGCAACATCTGGATCGTGCCGGGCAAGTGAGCCAGTCATCCAGTTTTAGACGACACTCATCTACATGAACAAACTGCAGCTCACGCGATGAAGACAAACTCTGCATTCCTTTGCATCCTGATCGTTTTGGCGATCGCCCACGCGGGCTATGCCGATTCCATAGGCACCTCCATTGAGAACGGTTGGGTCATTGTCAATCCGCCGGAGTTCGAAGGTGCGATCAACAACCCGCTCAAAGGCTTTCGCGACTACAAGAAGGATGGCTACGGGCTTTTGCAGCGGGAATACATCAAGTGGTGTGACATTGAGGTCGGTGCGGGCGACAGCGTGGAGCGCATCATCGCTCACACGAACAAGATCACGAGCACCCAGGGCAAGCGCATTGAGGACCTGAACGTGAAGATGGTGCCGCGTGTGTATCTCGACTGGAATGGTGAAGCGGGAACGCAGAAAGACCCGAAGCAGCATTGGCCTGCCGACTTGCATACCTTTGATTACGACAGCCCGACGTTTCAGGCGAGGCTCAAGGCACTCGTGGCAAAGCTGGGGAAGGCATGGGACAATGATCCGCGCATCTTTGCCGTGCAGATGGGCCTCATCGGCCACTTTGGCGAGCATCATCATCCTGCACCGACGGCGGCGCAGCGTCGTTTGCTCACGGAGGCTTTTAAAGCGGCGTTCAAACACAAGCCGGTGCTCGTGCGGCATACGGACGCGGAGTTCATGCAGGCCGGGTTTGGCATCTACTACGACACCTTTGCCTACATCGACCGCGAGCCGCCAGGCGGACCGCAAGATCAGTTCCCCTGGCAGGCCACGCATGTGTTTCCCGATCTCTGGAAGCGTGCGCCCATCGAAGGCGAGGTGGAATACAACTGGCAGGCGCAACGCGATGACGCGAAGCCCAAGGAGACCTTTGGTCGCACACCCGATGAGACGATGGAAGTGCCCGCCTATCGTCGCTACATGATCGACAAAATCCGCCGCTACCACGCGAGCTATCTGGGCTGGATCGACAACTATGACTCAGGCGACCAAGACGTGCTCGCCGGTGCCGCCGAGCTGCAAAAAGCCTTCGGGTATCGTTTCGTGCTCGAATCTGCGAGCTATCCGCTGACCGTGCATCCGGGCAAAAAAGTCACCTTGAAGCTCACCACGCGAAACACAGGCAGCGCTTCCTTTTATCTCGACTGGCCCGTGGCGGTAGGATTGCTCGACCCAGCGACGAAAAAGCCTGTGTGGTCTGCTCCGCTGAGTGGTGTGGACATTCGCCAATGGCTGCCGGGCGAGGATTGGGATGGCGCGGCCTTTGCTTATCGCCGCGCTGCCAAACAACACCTCAGCAGCGGCACTGCCACGTTGCCCAGCGGCATGAAAGCTGGCCGTTACATCCTCGCTCTCGCCATTCTAGATCGTCAGGGCGGCATGATGCCGAGCGCCCGGTTTGCGACCGCGAACTACTTCCGTGGTGGCTGGCATCCGCTCGGCTACATCGGCATCGGAGAGGCTCCGCAGGATGCTGCGCTGAAGCACATCGCCTTCGATGATCCGGCCTCTGATGACAGTCTGCATTACCTCGTGCCAGCCGAGGTCCGCGCCGTGAAAACGCCACCGCTCCCATCCGTGGATGCCGTGACGCCTTGGTCTGCCGATCCGAAGACCGAACTTATCAATCCCTGGCGCTACTGGGTGCTGAATGCGGATGGTCATAGGCTGGAAAAACAAATCCTCGACGAAGGCGGACGCGTGATCCGCGTGATGGGCGACTTCGGCAAAAGCTCCCACCTCAGCTATGCGTTCGGCCCCGGCATCAAACTCGAACGCGGTCGCTACCGCTTCACCGCCCGCGTGCGCGGCACCCCTGGCCAAAAGGTCGAACTCCAACTCGCCGACGACTGGCGCAAAGTCTCCACCGAAGCCGAAATCACGCTCACCGCCGAGTGGAAGGAGCACGTCATCGAGTTCGAAGTGAAGTCGTCCTTTAAAGACGAGACCACGCTGCGCTTCGCCATGCCGCGTGAGGCCAAAGGCACCTTCGACCTCACCGACACTCATTTCCGCGCAATCGACTGATCGGCATCTCACAAACCTCCGTGAAACACCTCTCTCTAATCCTCGCCCTGCTTGCGTTGACGCTCGCTCACTCAGCACTCGCTGGGGTGAGTTTTCAGCCCGCCGACTCGGCTCTCTTGAAGTTTGCGGCTGCGGAAATTGAGCGTGCGGCGAAGGATGCCCAACAAGCGGTGCCGGATGTGTTTATCAGCGTGACGGCAGGTGCGACACAGAGTTACCGCATTGAGCGGGACGGTGCAAAGTTGCGCGTCATCGGCGGCGATGCCACGGGCGCGATGTATGGTGGCCTTGACATCGCTGAGGCGATCCGCACAGGCACGCTCGACTCACTGAAGGACTCCGATCACAAGCCACACATCGAGAAGCGCGGCATCAAGTTCAACATCCCGCTCGATCTCCGCACACCGAGTTATTCGGACAACAGCACCTCAGCGCAGGCGTTGCTAGGCCGATACTTCGCCGCGAAGATTCGCAGCGCCATCGACCTCGCCGAGTTCAACACCAGCGCCGATTCCGCCGCACAGACATCAGCCCTCAAGCACGCGGAAAATGCGCTCGCCCACTGGAAGCAGTACGCCACCATCTACGACCGCCAATACACGCCCCAACTGCTCAACCGCGTCGGCACCGCCGACATGCCTGCCCTGACGAGTAAAGCCGCAGAAGACATCGAAATCATCGGCACCTGGAAGCCCGGCACACGGCCCGTGACCAATGGGAAGAAGTGATCTCAGAAATCTATTCAGTGACAGTTTACCAGTGCTCATGGCGCAGTTGCCTTGGGTGAATAGGCGCAAAGACCAGATCGAAATCTTTTTTCGGTAAGTCCGCGCCGGCTTCATACATTCCTCTTGTGTGACCGAAGACCCGAACCAACCCGAATATACTGCCCCGCTATCGCCTGAGCGGCAGGAGGAGTTTGTGCTGCTACTCAATAGAGCGCACGCTTTGCTGCTGCGATATGTGATGTCGCTGGTGGCGAACCGGCACGATGCCGAGGATGTGCTGCAACGAGCCAGCGTGGTGATGTGGCGACGGTTTGCGACGTTCGAGGTGGGCACCGATTTTATCGCGTGGGCGACGACTGTGGCGTTTTATGAAGCACGTAACTTCCAGCGCGTGACGGGCAGGTCGCGGTTGGAGTTTGATGATGATCTAATGCAGACTCTCGCGGCTGAGCGCGCGCATCATGTGAGGCAGTGGAGTCCGCGCCTGGAGGCGCTGGAGACATGCGTGGAGAAGCTCAATGCCGCCCACCGTGATCTCGTCGAGGCGGTCTATACTCAGGGCGTGGAGGTCGCAGCTCTCGCCGAGCAGCAGGGGCGTGCTCCACAGACGATTTACAACAAACTCAACTTCATCCGCCGAGCGCTCGCTGAGTGCGTGCAGCAGCGGATGGTGGAGGCATCATCATGAATGATCCAGCACACAACGAATGGCACAGCCTGTTTAGCGCGGCGCTGAATGGCACGATCACCGAAGCGGAGAAGACGCAGCTCGCGACGCTGCTCAAAACCAGCGCCGAGGCCCGCCAGCTCTGGTTTCTTTACCATGACAATGAGTGTGGCCTTGCGGAGCTGAAGCCACGTTATGTGGCGACATCTACAGGCCAGCTTCCTAGGACAAGGCTATCATGGCTCGCATGGCGTCCACTAATGGCGGCGGCGGCGGGCATTGTGTTCGGTATGTTTTGCACATCGGTGGTGTTTGCGTATGTGGTGCCTCTGGCTCGGTCCATCACGCTGCTGAATGACAGCTTTGAAGGATCGACAACGCTCACTTCCAAGGTGTCGCTTGAACCCGGAATCTGGCGTGGAGATCATGCGGAGGTCGTCGCGTCGGAGCAGGGCATGAAACCTGAGAGTGGTCTGCGCATGTTGCGTTTCTTGCGCGCGGATTTCCAAGGTAAACCCAGAGCGATGGGCGGCCACATCGCGGATGTGTATCGGCTGATTGATCTGCGTGAGTATCGTCGGGAGTTCATCGACGGCGGCGCGGTGGTGCAGGCTTCGGCGAGTGTGAATGCGATGCCGTTCCCGGAGAGCGAGAAGTTTGGCTGTGCGATCTCCATCTTCGCGCTCGATGCGGAGTCCTTGCCTGAGAGCGCCAGCTACATAGGCACCGCTTTGGAGAACGATGCGAACGCGATGGCGCGCAGCAGCCGCACCAAGCTGGACCGTGATCCTTCAAGCTGGCAGCGGCTCACCACGGAAATGCGGTTGCCTGCAAACACCGAGTTTCTCGTGCTGCGATTGCACATCAATCAGCTGTTTGAAACTGACGACTCATCCACCTTCACCGGCAGCTACGCCGATGATGTGCGCGTGGTGCTCACCCCGCGCAGTCCACTGCCCTGATCAAATATCACCTATAGACTCATGCAGTTCACCACAGTGATGAAACACTTGCCCATCCTTGTCATCAGCCTTGTCGCGGCGGTTTCGTCCCCAGCGCAAGCCGATCCCATTCTCACGTCATGGTTCACCAAGAACTCCAGCACCCTGGCGCGTGTCGTGCAGACCACGAGCACCTCGACCGGGACGCATGACACCAATGCAGTGACGACGTGGCCCAGCGTCACGCCGAACAACAACACGGGCAGCGCAGCGCAAACGGTGCCGGTGTATGCCGATGTGCAGCGCATTCATTACACAGCGACGGATGTGTACATCAATGCCAGCGGACTGGCTTCTTATACGATGGGGCCGTGGCTCACGGCTGGGAATGGTTTGTTCGGCTTCTGGCCTCTGGCGCGGGATTACTCGACACGCATCACGCGCAATCCAGCGCCCGCCGCGACGAAGGTGCGTCATGGCGGCGGCATGATCGGCATGATGGTCAATGGCGTGGCGATCTATGATCTGGGTGATGCGTTTTCCTTCAATCAAACCAACGTCACCGCTCCCACCGCAACCACTGTGACAGGCACCGATGCGATGGGCGCGACGGGCGATGGCTTTTGGTCGCGTGATGCTTTGGCGGTCGAGGTGGTGACCTTTGATCCGGGATTCGCTCATCAGCCGGGGAACAACGGCCAGTATCACTACCACGCTGAGCCAAAGGCGCTGCGCTATCAGCTCGGCGACAACATGACGGCCACTTTTAACGCGGCGAACAACACCTACAGCTACACCGAGACCGATCCGAGTGGCACAATCACGCCGCTGCATCACTCGCCGCTGCTCGGCTGGTGCTTCGATGGCTACCCGATCTACGGCCCGTATGGTTACTCGTCGGCGATGAATCCCAGCAGCGCGGTGACGCGGATGCGCACCGGTTTTGTGCTGCGCAATGCAGCCAATGCCGCGACCTATGGCACGGCAAACATTGTCGCCGATGGACGCGTCACGTTACCCAAATGGATTGCCGCAGCACACGGCTACACGTTTGTCCCCAATGCCAATAACGATCACACTCTCACGCCGCTGAATCAATACGGCCCCACGACGGTGACCTTGGCCTTGGGCCGCTACACGGGCGATTACGACTACCTCGGTGATCGCGGCCGGACGCAGGGCGTGGACTTTGACCTCGATCAATACAATGGCCGCAACTGCGTCACGCCGGAGTTTCCGGGCGGCACTTACGCATACTTCGTCACCATTGATGCGAGCGGCAACACGGCGTTCCCGCACATGCTGAGCAAACAATATTACGGCACGCAAAACGCCGCGAACGGCGTAACCATCCCAGGCACGGCCACGCTGCTGTTTAATGGCGGGCCAAACACCAGCGAATCATGGTCAGGTGGTCCCGCGATCAACTCCGCGAGCGGCAATGTCACGCTGACATGGAGCAGCGTGGAAGGCGGCACCTATCAAGTCGAAGCCTCGAACAATCTCAGCACCTGGACACCCATCGCCACCGGAGTGAGCGCGGCATCGAATAGCACCCAAACCGCCGTCACAGAAAACGCCGCAGCCCTGCCCGCGAACAACACGCGGCGTTTTTACAAGGTCACGCGCACCGCCACCGCAGCCTACGATCCCGCTTACACTGGCCAATGAAACGCCACGCGACATCCATCGTCCTTGCGCTCGTCGCCGTGCAGACAGCTCACGCCGATTCGCGCCTCAACTCGTGGCTCACGACCAGCTCCACCAAGTATGCGCGTGTCACCGAGACCACGAGCACCGCAGCCGTCACCGTGTGGCCTTCGCCGGGCATCACGCAGAACAACGTGAACAACGAGCAGGTGCTTCCCGCTTACGCCGATGTGCAGCAGGTGCTATATTCCACCAACTTCGTCTATGTGCGCTCGTCTGATCTCGCCAGCCACAAAATGGGACCGTGGTATAAAGAATACGCCAAGATCAATGTGAACGGCCTCTGGCCGGAGAATCGTCGCCTCACCTCCAAAGTGCCGCGCAATCCGACACCTGCGACCACTCCATTCTCCGTCTCAACCCAAGTCGCGCAAGGCCCCGTCGGCGTGATGGTCAATGGCGTAACCATCGCCAATCTCGGCGATGGCTCAGGCTGGAATCCCACGACACAGCGCGATGCCGGCATCACCGGCGGCGGCGTGCCGGGCAATCAAACCAACGTGTGGATTCGTTGCGCCACCGGAGCCGAGGGGCCGATCCTCGATGGCGGCTTCGGACATCCCGCGCCCGATGGCGGCTATCACTTTCATGCGAACCCACGCGCACTGCGTTATCAACTCGGCGACAACATCATCTACAACGCCGCGACTGACACTTACACGGAGAACACAACGAATCTGCATCACTCGCCCATCCTCGGCTGGGCGTATGACGGCTACCCGATCTACGGCCCGTATGGTTACGGCACCGCGATGAATGCCAGCAGCGCCGTGCGCCGCATGGTCTCCGGCCATGGGCCGCGTGATGGCTCCTTTGGCACCACGAATCTCGCCGTCACCGGTCGTCATTCGCTCGCTGCATGGGCCGCGCTGTTTCACACCTTCACCGCAACGCTCGGCAGTGGTGACTACACCTTGCTCGCCGCGAATTACGGCCCTGATGTCTCCGCTAGCTTCCCCATCGGTTGGTATGCCGAGGACTTCGATTATCTCGGAGATCGCGGCTACTCGCAGGGCACGCACTTCGATCTCGACAAACCCAACGGTCGCCTCTGCGTCACACCCGAGTTCCCCGGCGGCACCTACGCTTACTTCATTCCCATCGACGCAGCAGGCGCACCCGCGTTTCCGTATTCGATTGGCCGCTACTGGTATGGCAGCAACACCGGTGGTCGCGTCCCGAATGGCAACATCGGCGAGAGCGTCACGACGCTCTTCACCGGTGGCCCAGCCATCGCCGAATCCTGGAACGGCAACCCCGGCGTGAATCCATCCAGCGGTGATATGACGCTCACCTGGAACAGCCTCGAAGGCGGCATCTACCAAGTCGAAGCGTCCACCAATCTCACTGCATGGAGCATCATCGCGCCAAATGTGCCCGCCTCATCCAACAGCACACAAACGCCCATCACCGAAAACGCCGCCGCCCTGCCCGCAAACAACACGCGGCGCTTCTACAAGATCACGCGCACCGCCACCGCAACCTACGATCCAGCCTACACCGGACAATGAAACGCTTCGTTCTCTTCTTCATGCTCGCAGCGCCGACACGCGCTGACCTGCCGCTCACGCTCGACGTCGTTGCTATCGACAAAGACCGCATCCTCAAAGCCGCGAGCGCCGCCTTGAATCAAGCGCCCGTCACCATCACAACCTTCCCCGCGAAGCTCAGCGAAGGCGGCCCGAACGACTTCTATTCCAACGGCGACTACTGGTGGCCTGATCCATCGAAGCCCAATGGCTTGCCCTACATCAAGCGCGATGGCGAGACCAACCCCGAGAACTTCTCCCAGCATCGCATGGTCGTGAAGACCCTGCGCGACTCCACCGCCGCGCTCGCCGCTGCCTACAAAATCACGGGCGACGACAAGTATGTCACGAAGGCCGCCGAGTTGCTCCGGGTGTTCTTTCTCGATGCGAAGACGCGCATGAACCCGAGCCTGAACTTCACGCAGGCCGTGCCCGGTGTGTCACCTGGACGCGGCATAGGCATCATCGACGCCCTGCATTTGATCGAAGTCCCTGCTGCGGTGAAAGCCATGGAGAAATCCAAATCCTTCCCCGCTGACATGGCTGCATCCTTGCGCCAATGGTTCCGCGAACTCGCCGAGTGGATGACCACCAGCAAGAACGGCGACGAAGAAGCCCACGCGAAGAACAACCACGCCGTCGCCTTCTATCTCCAGCTCGCTGTGTATGCCGACTTCATCGGTGACCAAGACAAGCTCACGCTCTGTCGCCAGCAATTCAAAGAGGTCTTCGTCGCCAAACAGATGGCCGAAGACGGCAGCTTCCCATTAGAACTCGCCCGCACCAAACCCTACGGCTATTCCATCTTCCAGCTCGATAACATGACTCTGCTCTGCCAAGTGCTCAGCACGAGAGAAGACAACCTCTGGACCTTCGAGACCAAAGACGGCAAGAGCATCAGCAAAGCCATCTCCTACCTCTATCCCTTCATCGCCGACAAATCGAAGTGGACGCTGAAGCCCGACGTGAACGCCTGGGAAGGCTGGCCCGCTCGTCAGCCGAATCTGATCTTCGGCGGCATGGCGCTCGGCGAGCAGCGCTATCTCGATCTCTGGCAGAAACTCCCTTCTGATCCCACTGATCCCGAGGTGCAGCGCAACATCGGCATCACGCAGCCGTTGCTTTGGATCAAATAGATTTTCCACACAATGAAACGCATTATTACGCTCATCTCGACCCTTGTGGTTTTTCTTGGACAAAGCCACGCCGCCGACAAACCCAACGTCATTTTCATCCTCGCGGATGATCTCGGCATCGGAAACGTCGGCTGCTATGGTGCGGACAACTACAAGACTCCGGCCATCGACCAGTTGGCGGCGGAGGGCACGCGGTTCACGCATTGCTTCACGGCCGCGCTTTGTGGTCCGTCTCGTGCGATGATCATGACGGGACGTTATGCCTTCCGCAATGGATCGAGCAATCAGGATGCGTGCACGGTCATGCCGAACAAGGAACTGCAACTGGGGCGTGTGTTTCAGAGTGCAGGCTATAAAACGACCTCCATCGGTAAGTGGGGGCAACTGCCGGGCGACCCGGATGGATCAGGCTTCGATGACTACCTGCGTTTCAATGGCAGCGGTGTTTATCGAAACAAGAAAGAGGGCAAAGCCGAAGAGTATCTCGTCAATGGCAAAGAACTGAAGCTCGCTGACAACGAATACATGCCTGACCTGCTGCACGAGCACATGATGAAGTTCATCAAGAAGCACAAGGATGAGCCATTCTTTGTCTATTACCCGATGTCGAGCGTGCATGGCGATCTGCTCCCGACTCCCGACAGCGCATCCGGCAGCACCGACCTCATGGCGGACAACATTGCCTACATGGACAAGCTCGTCGGCAAGCTCATCACCGAACTCGAAGCGCTCAAGCTGCGCGACAACACGCTGATCATTTTCATGGGCGACAACGGCACCGGCAAAGGCCAATCCGAACGCGCTACCATCGGCGGCAAAGCGCTCTCCGGCATGAAGGGCACCATGCTCGAATGTGGGGGCCTTGTTCCCATGATCGCCAACTGGCCCGGCAAAACGTCCGCTGGCAAAGTCAGCGCCGACTTGATCGACTCCACCGACTTCCTGGCAACGTTCGCGGAACTCACCGGCGGCACTTTGCCCAAAGAGACGATCTTCGACGGCCACAGCATCGCTCCGCAACTCCGTGGCGAAGCAGGCACGCCGCGTGAGTGGGTCTATAATCAACTTGCCGCCATGTGGTATGTGCGCGATGCGGAATGGAAACTCAACGAGAAGGGCGAACTCTACGACATGAGCGATGCGCCCTTCACCGAGAAGCTCGTCACCGGCGATCATCCCGCCCGCACCAAACTCGCCGCCGTGCTCGCAAAACTGGACCCCGCAGGCGGCATCCCCGACAGCGGCGACGGCACGGGGCGCCATGCAAACAAGGACAAGAAAAAGAAGGCTGAGGAACCCATGAAAAAGCCTGAGACGCCACCTGCGACCAGGATGAGCGCCGAGGACGCCGAACGCGCCGCGAAGTTCGACAAACTCGACGAAGACAAGCTCGGCAAACTCACCCGTGACTACTACACCACCCATCAATCCGATGCGGCCGCCGCTGGCAATCGCTTCGATAAATACGACACCGACAAAGATGGGTTCGTCAGTCGTGACGAATACATCACGAAGGGCAAAGTCACGAAGTAGGACCGACGCTTTCTAACAACCAACAACCACCCCTTTCCCAAGACCCCATGAAATCCACGCTCCTGCTTCTTTCGTCATTCGTCATTGTGCATTCGTCATTCGCCGCGCGGCCCAACATCCTCTTCATCGCTGTCGATGACCTGCGTCCGCAACTCGGATGCTACGGAGACAAGCTTATTAAATCGCCCAACATCGACCGCATCGCAGCTCGTGGCATCGTGTTTGAAAAAGCCTACGTCCAGCAGGCCGTGTGCAGCCCATCACGCACCGCCATCATGACCGGTTTACGGCCGGACGTGACCAAAGTTTGGGATTTAGAGACTCACTTTCGTCCTGCACAGCCGGATTGCATCACACTGCCTCAGCACTTCAAAGCGAACGGCTATCAGTGTGAAGCGCTGAGTAAAATCTACCACAAAGGGCATGAAGATGGCCGCTCCTGGACAGCGCCGCATTGGTATCCTTTTGGTCGATCCGTGGACACCGATCTGGTGGACTGGACCAAGCAGATCGTGACCAAGCATGACGTGAATGTGCTCGAATATTCCGCACCCGAGGCCAATGACCCTTCAGTCAAAAAGAAGGACAAAGAAGCTAAGGGCGGTCCCTCCTTTGAAGTCAGTCCTAAAGACGACAGCCAGCTTCCCGATGGTGCCACCGCGAATGAGGCCGTGAAGCGCCTCGCAGCTCTGAAAGCCAAGGGCGAGCCCTTCTTCCTCGCGGTCGGTTTCTTGAAGCCGCATCTGCCATTCGTTGCACCGAAGAAATACTGGGACCTCTACGACCCCAACAGCATTCCTTTGCCAGCCATCGATCATTTGCCTGAAGGAGCACCGCCATACGTCGGCCACACCAATGGCGAGATTCATAACTACCCCGGCGTGCCGAAGGAAGACCCCATCCCCGCTGAGTTCGCCAAGACCCTGCGTCACGGCTACTATGCCTGCATCAGCTACATGGATGCCCAAGTTGGCAAAGTGCTGGATGCGCTCGAAAAGGAAGGCCTCGCTGACAATACCATCATCGTGCTCTGGGGTGATCACGGTTGGCAACTCGGCGATCACGGCCTCTGGCACAAGCACACGAACTTTGAGATCGCCACCCGCGCACCGTTGCTCATCAGCGTGCCCGGATCGAAGACCGCAGGCCAGAAGTGCGCTGCGCCTGTCGAGTTCGTCGATGTATATCCGACGCTCGCTGAGCTTTGCAACCTGCCCAAGCCCACCGGCCTCGGTGGCAGCAGCATCAAGAACTTCATCGACAATCCATCCGCACCCTCCACCGACGTCGCCATCAGCCAATACCCAAAGAAGGCCTCAGAAGGCCAAGTCATGGGCTACAGCATTCGTAACGATCGCTACCGCGCCACTTTCTATCGCCTGCGCAACGGCTCCCAAATCGTCGGCACCGAACTCTACGACGAGCAAAGCGACCCCAATGAAACCGTCAGCCTCGCTAGCAAACCCGAGCACAAACAACTGCTCGCCACCCTCGCCAAACACCTCCCACCCGTGGGCTCCGACGCCAAACCCGAAGGTGCACAACCAGTGAAGGGCAAAAAGAAAAACAAGGACAAACCCGCTACGCCCACCCCAGCAACAACCACCGATGATCGCGGTGCGCGCTTCGATAAACTCGACAAAGACAAAGTCAGCAAACTCACTCGTGAGTATTACACCACTCACCAATCCGATCCCGCCGCCGCAGGTGATCGCTTCACGAAATGGGACACCGACAAGGACGGTTTCTTGAGCCGCGAGGAATACCTGAAGCAAGGAAAGGATTCGGCCAAGCCATGAACCCACAAACCCGCCTCGTTCTGATCTCCCTCCTCGCTCTTGTTGCTGTCTGCGCCACTGCAGCCGAGCCAACACCGCGCTACTTCAGTGCCAAACCCGGCGCACTCGCCAAGTCGAAGGAGCAACTCGCCGCTGGTGATAAGACGCTCGCCAAGGCACTCAAGAAACTTGTCAGAGACGCCGATAAAGCCTTGGCCGAAGCGCCGCCATCGGTGATGAGCAAAGAGAAGCTTCCGCCCAGCGGCGACAAGCATGACTACATGAGCATCGCGCCGTATTTCTGGCCGAATCCCGAGACCAAAGACGGTCTGCCGTATTTGCGGCATGACGGCAAAGTGAACCCCGAGAGCCGTGATCCCAAAGCAAATGACAGCCCGGCCATCAAAGTCATGGGCGATAACGTCGAGACGCTCGCGCTCGCCTACTACTTCACCGGTAACGAAACCTATGCCGAAGGTGCGGCCAAAGTCGCCCGCGTGTGGTTCCTCGATCCCGCCACGCGCATGAACCCGCATTTGAACTATGCGCAGGCCATCATGGGCGTGAATGACGGACGCGGCACCGGCATCTTGGAGGCGATCCACATCTCCGTGGCAGCGGATGCACTCGGTTTGCTCGCGGAGTCCAAAGCCTGGCCCAAAGCGGATCAGCAAGCGCTCAAAGAATGGCTGAGCACTTATCACGACTGGCTCATCCAGAGTGATCCAGGCAATGACGAGCACAACGCCAAAAACAACCACGGCACTTTCTACGACGTGCAGGCCGTGCGCATCGCGATTGTGCTCGGTCGCGATGATTCCGCCAAGCGCATGCTTGAAGAGGCCAAACAACGCCGCATCGCCGTGCAAATCGAACCCGATGGCAAACAACCGCTCGAACTCGACCGCACCACCTCCTTCAGCTACTCACGCTTCAATCTCGAAGCGCTCACGGAACTCGCCACACTCGGCGAGCACGTCGGAGTCGATCTCTGGAACTTCACCACCGAAGACGGCCGCAGCATCCGCAAAGCCATCGACTATATGCTGCCCTACGCCAACGTGCCGCCGAAGCCATGGCCGCTTGAGCAGATCAAAGACAAGCACGAGTCCGAGTTCATGCCCATCTTCCGCCAAGCCACCCTCGTTTTCGGCGGCGACGCTTACGAAGCCGTCATCACGAAGTATGAAGACTCGCCGAGTAAGCGCTTTCAGCTCTTGATGGCTAAATAACTCCACCGCTCCGCACGCTCCAGCCACTCCAAATGCTTCACTTCACACGACGCCAATTCATTCTCACGTCCACTGCTGTCGGCCTCATGCCCAACTCCGGCCTGACCGCAGACACCAACAACCCTGACATCTGCGTCTATGGCGGCACGGCGAGTGGGGTGATGGCGGCGGTCACAGCGGTGAAGCAGGGGCGCACGGCGGTGATCGTGGAGCCGAGTCGTTGGCTGGGTGGCATGACAGGCGGGGGCTTGAGCCATGTGGATTGGGGGCGTGAGAAAGCAGTGGGCGGCACCGCTTTGAGCATCCTTTCGAAGAACTACGACGATGCGCAGTATCGGCAGGTGTTTCGGGAATTGGTGAAGAAATACCGCATCCGCGTGATCTATGAGCATCGCGTGAGCGCGGTGCAGAAGGACGGCGCGAGCATCCGCAGCATCACGCTGGATCATGCGCCGCCTGATGCTCTGGGTTGCCCGGTGGCAGCTCCAACGAAGGCGAGCGCGATGACGATCAACGCGCGGGTTTTCATCGACTGCTCGTATGAGGGCGACCTCATGGCGCGGGCCGGG
>CAZOVY010000068.1:0-33003 GCA_964583255.1 uncultured Prosthecobacter sp. | reverse complement strand
TGTGATGAAAAAACTCTCCGCGACCTTGCATCTCGGAGGTTTTGCAAGAGGCTCTGATGGAAGATAATTTTGCCGGGCTGATTGCGCGGCGTGTGGGGCGTGCTAGTCTCGCCCCTCACTTAAAACCATCATGGCAAAGACACTCTTCGAAAAAGTCTGGGAATCACACGTCGTCGGCACTCTCGCAAACGGGCAGGCCCAGTTGCTGATCGATACCCATTTGGTGCATGAAGTGACCAGCCCGCAAGCCTTTGGCATGTTGCGTGATTTGAATCTGAAGGTCGCCTACCCACACCGCACCTTCGCGACCGTGGACCACATCGTGCCGACGGATAGCCAGGTGTCTCCTTTCTCCGATCCGCTCGCCGAGGCGATGATCCAGGAGCTGAATAAGAATGCGCGCGATTTTGGCATCACCTATTTCAGCCTCTCCAGTGGTAAGCAAGGCATCGTCCATGTCGTCGGACCTGAGCAGGGCATCACCCAGCCGGGCACGACGATCGCTTGTGGTGACTCCCACACCGCCACACACGGTGCTTTCGGCGCGATCGCTTTTGGCATCGGCACCACTCAGGTGCGAGACATCCTGGCCACGCAGACCATGGCCTTGAGCAAAATGAAAGTCCGCCGCATCAATGTGGACGGCCAGCTCCGCCCAGGCGTGTATTCGAAGGATGTCGCTCTGCACATCATCCGCCTGCTCGGTGCCAATGGCGGCATCGGTTACGCTTATGAATACGGTGGCAGCACCTTTGACGGCTTCACGATGGAAGAGCGCATGACCGTCTGCAATATGAGCATCGAAGGCGGTGCGCGCTGCGGCTATGTGAACCCGGATGAGAAGACTTTCGAGTATCTCAAAGGCCGCCCCTACTCGCCGAAAGGTGCTGAATGGGAGGCCACGGTGGCCAAGTGGCGCGCCGTCGCCTCTGACTCCGATGTCGTTTATGACGACGTGGTGAACATCCGCGCTGAGGATGTGCCACCGACCGTGACCTGGGGCACCAGTCCTGACCAAGCCATCTCCGTCACTGAAAATGTGCCGACGCCTGAAAGCGCCACCACCGAGCCAGGCCGCGTCTCCATTCAAGAAGCGCTGGATTACATGAAGCTGCCTGCCGGTCAGCCGATCAAGGGCACCAAGATCGACGTCGCCTTCATCGGATCCTGCACCAACGGACGTCTGAGCGATTTCCGCGAAGTGGCGAAATTCATCAAAGGCAAGAAGGTCGCCGCAGGTGTGAAGGCCATCGCCGTACCAGGATCACAAATCGTGGACGGACTCGCGCGACAGGAAGGCCTGCATGAAATCTTCGAGGCCGCCGGCTTTGAATGGCGTGCCGCAGGCTGCTCCATGTGCCTCGCGATGAATCCCGACAAGCTCATCGGTGACCAGCTCTGCGCTTCGTCTAGCAACCGCAACTTCAAAGGTCGCCAAGGCAGCTCCACCGGCCGCACCATTCTCATGTCCCCCGTCATGGTCGCCGCCGCTGCCCTGACCGGCAGCATCGCTGATGCCCGCGAGGTGTTCTCCATCGCGGGTTGATCAATCTTCATGAAAAAGATCCTTCTACTCCTCATTGTCGTGGTCGGCGCTCTTGCACTCACCAATCCGAACGAAGCTGATTATCGTGAGCATATCCGGCAGAAGGAAGGTCTCGCGGGAACAGTCGGCATGGCTGTGGCGGATCTGATTTCGGGTGGTAAAAAGGGCGGTATTCAGCGTGAGAATTTCATCATCGCCAGCCGCTTTTACATGGGGGGTGATGGTGTGCTGCCGCGTGAGAATCTAGCCTGGGGCATCGGGAAGCAGTTCATCGAGACAAAGAACTGAGTCTCATGCTAGTCCTCGCTACAGCCGCAGCTTCTGAAGAGATCAGCAGGTCGGTGCATCTCACGGCCTTCGGCAGTTTTGCGCTCGCTGGTTTTCTCGTCGTGATCACGGCTGGCCTGTGGCTGTTTGCGCCGACAAAAAGCAGGCTCGGAGCAGGCGTGGCATTGGCGGGTTCGTTGCTCGGTGCAGTGGCAGTCTTTTATGCAGCGTACATGCACCACATCGATTTCGTGCCAGTTGCTTCAGATGGCACGCCTGCGAGCGCACCACTTTGGATGGCGCTGCTGGTGCCGTGTGTGCCATTCTTTGCCCATACGATCCTGCTGGTCGCTCACCGCCGACGGGCCAGCACCTCGCAAACATAGCCGAATGGTTTTTGCTAGCTGTGCTGGACTGCATGCGTTCTCTTGGCCCGCATGAAACTCACCCACCTGCTTCGTCGTAGCGCTTTGCTGCTCATCCTGACCGCGTCTCTCCAGGCTGCGGCGGCTCCTAAAAAACTGCTCGTCGTCACTGTCACGACTGGCTTCCGTCACTCATCCATCGAGACCGCTGAAAAAGTGTTGGCAGAGCTCGGTGCGTCATCAGGCGCGTGGACCGTGGACTTTGTGCATCAGCCTGAAGGCCAGCCAAAGAATCCGGGCAAGCAGCCAGAGAAAAAGCCGAAGGACACGGATGAATCCTTCAAAACTCAGATGGAGACTTACAGCAAGGCTCTCGCTGATTACAACGCGGCTAACAAAGTTTGGAATGATAACGTCAAAGCCTACATGGCCGACAAGATGGCGCTCGACAAGATCAAGGACTACGACGGTTTCATCTTTGCCAACACCACGGGCGATCTTCTCTTCCCCGACCGCGATGGCTTTGTGGAGTTGATCAAGAGCGGCAAGGCCTTTGTGGCCATGCACTCCGGTTCGGACACCTATCATCCCTTCCGTGGCTATTCGGACATGCTGGGCGGTGAATTTGAAACGCACAAGGCGCAGGTAGAAGTGCAACCCATCCTGCATGATCCGGCTCACCCGGCCACGAAGCCCGTGCCAGCAGGTTTTAAGGTCTATGACGAGATCTACATCATCAAGACCTTCGAGAAAGCCAAGGTCCACGCGCTGATGGGACTCGATGCGCACCCCAACCTCGCCCAGTTGACCGACGAAGAGAAAAAGAAGGAGTTGGAACTGAAGCGCTACTTCCCTATTTCGTGGTGCAAAGAGTTCGGGAAAGGCCGTGTATTCTACTCCTCACTGGGCCACCGTGAAGACGTGTGGGACCCGACGTGGAAAGAAGGCAGCAAGGATCGCAAGAACTCACCCGAGATCGCCAAGATCTACCAGGAACACATCCTCGGTGGCATCAAGTGGGCGCTGAAACTAGTCGAGGGCGACGCTGGTCTGGGGAACATCCAGTAACGAATTATCTCTTCAGCTTCCGCTTCAGGCGCATCCAAGTTGGGACATCGAGATCTTCACCGCCACCGGCGAGTGCAGGCTCGGTGTCCTTGAAGCGACCACGGTCTTGATCACTGCCAAAACGGAAGGCGATCTGCTCATCCTGTGCGGATGGCTTCTTGACGGGGGACACGACGCTGATCGGCGGTGCAGGCGCATAGGCTGATTCATCGAGAGGCGTCGCAGTGCGCGAAACGACAGACGCGAGAGAGGTGTTCGTGCGTGGGATCACCGGGATGAAGTCTTCAATTCGAGGGCGAGCGGCTGGTTTAGCCGGCTCTGGTTCTGGCTCGGGGACATAGGCTTCAGGCTCGTCTTGGAGTTCGTCTTCTACTTGAATCTCGATCTCCTCTTCGATCACTGGCAGCTCAGCTTCAGGCTCTTCGAGAATCACTTCGTCGATGACAACTTCACTCTCAAAGATCTCAACTAGCTCTTCTTCGACAGCGGGTTCTTCAGCAGGTGCGGCAGTAGTGATTTCATCGGTGTTGAAGAGCAAATCTAGTGCTTGCTCAACAGGTGCAGGCGTGGGCTTGGCTGGAGCGGCAGGCTTAGCAGCGACGGCATTGAGTACCGATGGCATGGCGCGCTCTTTCAGCGGCAGCATGGCTGAAGGCGGTGCGGCAGCAGCGACGGTATTGAGTTGATTCAGACCGAGTGAACTGATGAGCGTGACGGAGACGGACTCGCCGAGTTTGATGTCCACCGCGACGCCGAAGAGAATGTGCGTTTGATCCGGCACGTTCTTGCCGAGCTGCTTCATGATGGCGTCCACTTCTAGAAGTGTGAGTGACTCACCACCGGCGATGTGGACGAGAAGTGTCTTCGTCTGATGGAGGAGGCGGCCTTGGTCGATGAGCGGGGATTTGAGCGCGCGTTTGAGCGCCTCGCTGCCACGGTTCTGACCGCGGGCTTCACCAAAGCCGAAAAGGCAGCGACCATTCGAGGTGCTGAGGGCGGAGGTGAGATCATCAAGTCCGAGCTTCACGAGGCCGGGCATGGTGACGATGGTGGAGACGGCGCGCAGGCTCTGGGCGATGAGTTGATCCGCCTGAATAAATGCCTTCTGAATACCATCCTTCGGCAGGATCAGCTCGCCCATGCGATTGTTTTCAAAGAGGATCAGCGCGTCGGTGCGCTTCTGGAGTTGTTCCAGGGATTCTTCCGCCTGCTTGAGACGGCGCTGTCCTTCGAAGCTGAAGGGCATGGTGGCCGTGAGGAAAACAAGAGCACCTGTGCCTTTGGCGATCTCTGCAATGACTGGCGCTGCGCCTGAGCCTGTGCCGCCACCGAGGCCTGTGCAGATGAAAATGATGTCGTGACCATCAATGGCCTGACGGATTTGCTCGCGGGAATAGAGAGCGGCTTCGCGGCCCAGCTCAGGATCACCACCGGCTCCGACGCCGCGCATGAGCTCGATGCCGAGTTGAATCTTCACCGGGGCCATGGAGTGGCTGAGCACACGTATGTCTGTGTGCATGGCGACGAGGGTGGCCTCAACACTGCGATCCAGCGTGATGCGGTCCAGGACATTTCCGCCAGCGCCGCCGACACCGACGATGCAGGTTTTAAGCGTCGATGGAGTGGACTGCTCATTCAGGGCATTGCGATCGTATTCAACCATAGTGGTGGGTTTATTGAGGTTGCGCTAACAAACAAGAGATTCAGGCTGTGACTGACAGAAGGTCGGCCATCTTCCGCCCAAGACGCTTGAGCGGTGACATGAAGGGCTTTTCCTGATCGAGGATCTGGGCATAACGAATCAGTCCGATAGGCGCTGAAAACTGAGGGTTCTCGAAAGTAGCGGTGACACCACTGACGGGAGCCGAGCCGGAGCGCGTTACCTTCCTTTCAAACACGTCTTGAGCTACTACGTCAATACCTTTCAACAGGCTCGTGCCGCCCGTGAGATAAACGCCAGCGGCGAGTCGGCCAATGTGACCCTGGCAGCGCTCCTTCACTTGCTCTAAAATTTCGCGTGTGCGGAGGTAGATCACTTCATTGAGGAAGGCGCGCTCGACCTCGCCAATCACGAAGCCATTGTCATCTTCAATGCGCAGGATATCATCGGGTGGGATATCGTCAAAGATGCAACTGCCCTCCGTGACTTTCACCTCTTCAGCACGCTGATGAGGAATCTGAAGCGCCATGGCGATGTCTTGGCTGATGTGATCACCACCGAGCGGCACGCAGCCTGAGGCGGAGATCATGCCGTCTTCATAAAGCACATAGTCTGCGGTGCCGCCGCCGATGTCGATCATCAAGCTGCCTTGTGATTTGGCGTCGCGATTGAGCACGACCTGCGCGGCGGCGATGCCGGTGAAGACGACGTCTTCGACTTCCAACGGAACTTCACGCACGCACTTCACCGCATTTTGCACGCGGCCACGCACGCCATGGATGATGTGATAGTCAGCCTCCAGCAGGCGGCCTTCACGACCGATGGGCTGACGCACGCCTTCTTGGCCATCCACGATGTATTGCCGCGTGACACTGTGCAGGAAAACATTGTCCTGTGAGATGGGCACATTGCGCGCGATCTCCTTGGCCTCTTCGACATCATCTTCGGTGATCTCACTCTGCCCATCTGGCAGGCGCCATGTGCCGCGACTGTTTAGGCTTTCGATATGGCAGCCACTGACGCCGAGAAAGACGGTACGGATCATCACATCACTTGGCTCTTCAGCTCGCACGAGTGCGTCGTTGAGGCAGGTTTGTACTTTGGCAAAGTCGATGATTTCGCCTTTCCTCACACCGCGTGAGGGCGCTGTGCCGACACCGAGAATTTTGATCGTGCCGTCACGCTTCGCCTCGCCGACGACGACGCAGATCTTACTCGTGCCGATTTCTAATCCTGCGTAGATGGTGCTCTTCGCCATGATGCTTATCGAACGGTGGTTTTGCCTTGGGGAGATGTGTTTAATGAAGCGGTAACTGGGTCGTCCAGAAGACCTTTCAAGTCGGGTGCAGCGCGAAATGTGACCGGCACATTTTGCTTCACCAGTAAGTTCAGCGTGGCGATGCACCACTGACGATGCCGCGCCTCAAGCCGGATGCGGTCTAGGCGTGTGAGCTGCTCCTGCAAATCATCCACGCCAAAAGTGATCAGGGATTGATCAGAGAAGTTGGCGGTCATCGCATAAGGCTTCTGGATGTCGATGCCGCGTAGTTCTTCAGAGCCTTGTTCAAAGCGGTCCTGCAATTGCCTCAGCAAGCTCAGCGCAGCCTTCACTTGCATGTCAGAAACGGCCACGCCTGGCAGGTTTTGCGCCAGCGTCTCATAGCGAATGACTGGTAGCGCCTGATAGGCAGGCGTCAGCACCTCGCAGGGGAAAGTCACGCCTTCGCGGTCGATGAAAAACCCCACATCAGGTCGGCCAGGGATCATGCCTAACTTTGAGCATTCTAGCCAAGCCACTGGCTGGCGTTGTTTCACTTCCAGCGTCAGTCGCCCCTCATAATCACGAGTAACTTTGACGGCACTCACTTGCGGCAATTGCAGCAAGCGGCCTTGAATCTCGCGCATGTTCACGGTGAGCAGATTCGTGCCTGTGGTCAGTGCACTGGTGCGCACGATTTTTTGAGCCGTCAGTGATCCTTCTGTGCGCACGATGACTTGCTTCAGGCTGAACTGCGGGTTGTTCAGGAAGGACTCGCGCACAGTGATCTTCAGCAGCACCGCCAAGCAAATCAGAATGATGATGGCTGTGGCCCATTTGAAGCCCTTGCGCTTCATCTGCACCTTTTCCATCTCGCGAATCTTGGGCGACTCCACCTTCAGATCCACCTCCAGCGTCACGCCACCCACCTTCTTCGGCTTCCTCGCAGGAGCCTTAGTAGCTTTGGGTTTGGGAGCAGGGCCTGGAGCGCGCGCGGGCATTGTTGAATAAGAGGTCCATTAACCGCCAGGAGATCTGGCAGATCATTAATATCTCTTAAATAACTGATTCCACGTCTGAGCGCCATGATTTTTGTGGAAAAATTAATCTTCTATGGCGAGAAGAGGTAACTCAACGAACTAGCGCATCATTTCCAGGCGCTTCTTGAGCAGGTCTTTCTGACTGGTTCCGGCGAGCTTGGTCTGGGTGTCGTCGATCCACTTTTGCTCAAGCGCATTCTTGGTCGGGCGATCAACGTCGTAGAAGACACCGAATTTTCCGGGTGATGGCAGGTCGGCTAGCTTGAAGGCGGCGACGTCGTCTTTCACGTCGTGCTGAGTTTCATCGATGATCTCAAAGGCTCCGCCTTTCTTCGGCCAGCTATCGTCGAAGCTGCCTTCATAGAACATGATGCACTCGCTCAGGCACTCGACGACGCTGAATCCATCATGCTTGATGGCGCGCTCGAAGGTATCGACCATGTGCTTCACCTGCGCGGCATGAGTGCGGGCGATGAAGGTGGCACCGCTGGCCAGGAGTTGCTTCATCGGGTTGATCGGGCGGTCGATGCTGCCGATGGGGTCAGTCTTGGACTTGAATCCCTGCGGACTCGTCGGGCTGGTCTGCTTCTTGGTCAGGCCATAGACAAAATTGTCCATGATCACATAGGTGAGCTTGATGTTCTTGCGTGCGGCATGGTTGAGGTGGTTGCCTCCGATGGAGAAACCATCGCCGTCACCGCCGAAGACGAACACATGCACATCTGGACGGCTCAGCGAGACACCAGTGGCCAGAGGAATTGCACGACCATGGATGAAATGAATCCCATGCGTATTCATGAAATACGGGAAGCGCGATGAGCAGCCGATGCCGGCGACGCAGACGATTTTTTCATGCGGATACTGGAGCTTCTCCAGCACCTTATAAAAAGCAGCAAGCACGGCGAAGTCACCACAGCCAGGGCACCATGTTGGATGATCGGCAGTGAGGGCTTTCTTGGTGAGTTTCTCCTCGGTGCCCATTGGGGCAGGAGTCACGAGTTGGGTTGGAGAGGCTGTAACAGAGGCTTCCAGAGTGGTGGCAGACATGGTGAGGTTGGGTTGGTTGGTTAAAAAGTTAGTGAGGTGCAGGGATGAGCGTTAGTGTCTAAATGATTTACAGATCGGGCGGTATTGCTGCCTTTAGCTCTTCCATCAAGCTGCGGGTGCCGTGCTTGTCGCACCAAGATTCAATGTAGGACCAGTCGAGGTTTCCGGCCTGGACGCACATCACGTCATACACATCGATTTTGTCTTTTGGACGACCCCAGCGGATCTTTTGTACAATCACATCTTCGGCAGAAGGGAGGACGACAGAGCAGCCGAGCATGGGGTGATGTTCGATGATCTTGCGACGGCGAAAGCGTTCCTGATGAAAGGGGTCTTCACTCAGGATGAAGAGTTCAATATCGAAGTCGATGGTCGGGATATGAACGATCCAGCGCATCGTTCCTGTGATCGATTCAAAACTCATCTGCTCATCCAAAACAAATTCCGCTCCTAGATGCTTCATGATCTCTTCAGGATACCGATGAGCCATCTGAAGCACGAAATCCGCGTCCTTCGATGCCCTGGGAATCGCATAAGCTGTGCTGGCCAGAGAGCCAGTCGCCAGATAAGGAATGTTTGCGGCCTCGATGGCCTGAATCATCTGCCTGATGGCTAGTACGGATGTCATGCGACAGCAGTCAGGGGTTCAAAACGAAACAAGCCATGGTCTGAAATCCTCTGAACTCGCTGCCTGCGCTGATTCATGAGACGATTGATCTCTGCTTCGTCTGCTTGGGGGTGCTGGACGATCATGCCTGCACGCGCCATGCCGATGCAGAAGTCTGTCATCTCCATAGAATCCGAAAGCCGCTGCGCAGGAGTCAGCGCACGCGCCCGCAGCACGCGGCGGCGGTAGATGTCATCAGCAAGATCTTTGAACTCAGGATTCATGAGGCTTGGCTTTTTGAAGTGGCTACTTCTATCACGCGACTCAGCTAGCCGCCATTACCTTCTCCGCACCGGTGACGATCTCGCGGATGCGGAAAGTGAGGCCGTCGGTCTTGCAGATGGACTGGATCTTCGGCTCGGCATAGGCACCGCGCAGAATCGTGGCGAGCTGGCCGTAGCCGTACATGCCGCTGTCATTAAGCTCGACGACGG
This sequence comes from uncultured Prosthecobacter sp., assembly GCA_964583255.1. Taxonomy (GTDB): domain Bacteria; phylum Verrucomicrobiota; class Verrucomicrobiia; order Verrucomicrobiales; family Verrucomicrobiaceae; genus Prosthecobacter. The sequence continues at coordinate 23,651 of CAZOVY010000068.1, read as the reverse complement.
ACACATGTTTAAACTTGGCCCACAGGTGGTCGAGATTCGCTGGCATCGGGTGCAGGTGGCGCAGATGTGCGGCACCGACCTTGTGGCCTTCAGCGCGCATGCGATTCACGCTTTCTTTGATGGGGCCAAAGGTGCTGCCCCAGCCGATGAGCAGCATGTCACCTTCCTGATCGCCGTAGATTTCGGGCAGCGGCAGTTTCTTGCTCAGATCCACGAGCTTGTTGCGGCGCTTGTCCGTCATCTTTTGGTGCATCTTCGGATTCCCGCTCGGGTGGCCCCATTCATCATGCTCTAGACCGGTGACGTGTGGATATTTGCCAGTCATCTTCGTGCCGGGAGGCGCGTGGCGGGTGACTCCATCCAGCGGGTAGGGTTTGAAATCTGCACCACGATCCGAGAGATCGAGCGTGGGCTCTACCCAATGCTTGTCGAGGTCGGGTTCCGTGAATGCTTCGATGCGGCTGCTCAGCGCCTGATCGCTCAAAATGATGACCGGGCAGGAGTATTCACGCGCCAGTTTGCCAGCTTCAAGAGCGATGTAGAAACAGTCTTCGACATCCTTTGGAGCGAGTACGATGCGCGGGCAGTCGCCATGGCTGCCGTAGATGGCCTGCATGAGATCACTCTGCTCCACGCTTGTGGGTAGGCCGGTGGAAGGGCCGCCGCGCTGCACATTGATCACGATCAGGGGGATCTCCGCCATGCTCGCGTAGCTGAGTGCTTCCATCTTCAGGCTCAGGCCCGGACCTGCACTGCCAGTCACGGCGAGGTGGCCAGCAAAAGCCGCGCCGATGGTCATCGACACTGCCGCCAGCTCATCTTCAGCCTGCACATAAAGACCACCGTATCTCGGCAGTTCGCTGCGCAGTGTTTCCATGATGCTCGACCATGGCGTGATCGGGTAGGCTGAGCCATAGCGCACTCCGGCTGCGATCAGGCCCATCGTCATGATCGTGTTGCCATCCGTGCTGATGCGGTTGGCATCCTTGTGCTCACCTTCTTCAAAATTGAAGGTCGTGATGTCACCGATCGGATAAGCAAAACCTGCGTCATAGGCCAGCAAGGCATTGCGCAGCACGCTCTCGTCTTTTTTGCCGAACTGACGACTGAGGATGCCGACGACCTTATCTTTATCGAGCTGGAACACCGCGCATAGCAGGCCGAGAACAAAGATGTTCTTTCCACGATCCCGCGCGCTGCCGCCGACGGCCTCCACCGTAGCTGCGGTGAATGGAATGCCGATGTGGTGAATGCCGCGCTCGTGCTTCACTTCGGTCACCTCACCGCTGTCATAGAAACAGATGCCACCGTCACGCAGCGCGCTGATGTGGCTGTCGTAGCTGTGCTGATAAAAGGCCACCAGCACATCGCTGTCATCGCCCGCATGGAGCACCTCGCCCGAGCCGAGATGAAGCTGGAAGATGGAAGGACCGCCGCTGATCGTGGACGGGATGGTCATGTAAGTGACCACATCCTGCTGAGTGCGGCCCGCGAGTCGGGCGAGGATGCCACCGATGGATTGAATGCCATCTTGTGAGTTGCCGGCCAGACGGATGACCGCGTTACGAAGAGTCGTCGATGAAGACGCCGAGGGAGCTGTGGCTGTGGACATATCTTGGGTTGGGGATCAAGCAAACGTCGGTGGTTGGCCGATTTTACGAGTGGAAATTAGATGCTGTGACAAACCGCCCTATCACGTCAAGCCATCAACCATGATTTCTGATTGCCTCAGCCCATGAAGGCTTTTCATCCAGCCGACGTTTAGAGATTCAGCCGCCATGAAACTCATCCTCTCACTCAGCCTTCTCCTTTCCAGCATCGCCCCTGCCGCCGACTGGCCCATGTGGCGTGGCCCGAACGGCGACGGCACCACCACCGAGTCCGGCCTGCCGGAAAAATGGAGCACCACGGAAAACGTCGCCTGGAAAACTGAGTTGCCGGATCGTGGCAACTCCACGCCTATTGTCTGGGGAGACAAAGTCTTCGTCACCCAAGCCATCGAGAAAGCTGGCCGCCGCCTGCTACTCTGCTTTGACCGCAAGACCGGCAAGCAGCTCTGGGAAGCAGGCACCACTTATAATGAAGCCGAGTTGACTCACGCCACGAACCCCTACTGCGGCGCATCACCGGCCACGGATGGCAAGCTCATCGTCGTCTTCTTTGCCAGCGCCGGCGTCTTTTGCTACGACCTCGATGGCAAAGAAGTCTGGAAGCGCACCGATCTCGGCAAGCAGCATCACATCTGGGGAAATGGCACCTCGCCAGTCATCGCTGGAGATCGCGTTTTCTTGAACTTTGGGCCCGGTGAAAAAACCACGCTCTATGCCTTCGATCTCAAAACCGGCAAGACCCTCTGGCAGCACGACGAACCCGGCGGAGCCTCCGGCGAAGGTGCTAATAAGAAGTGGCTCGGTTCCTGGGCTGATCCGCTCTTCCGTAGAGTCGGCGCGCGGAATGAACTCATCCTCCCCTACCCTGGTCGCGTTGCTGCCTTTGATCCCACGTCTGGCAAAGAACTCTGGACATGCGCAGGGCTGAATCCCCTCGTCTATAATTCACCGCTCATGACGCCTGAGAATGTGGTCATCGCATTCGGTGGTTACGGCGGCATGGGAGTCGCCGTCAAAGCAGGCGGCAGTGGCGATGTGACCTCTGAGCGCCTCTGGCATCTGCCCAAAGTCAGCCAGCGCATCGGCAGCGGCGTCATCCATGAAGGTCACCATTACATCCTCAGTGATGGCGGCATCGTCGAGTGTCGCGACCTGAAAACCGGCGAGATGCTTTTTAACGAGCGCCTCAAAGGCCCCGGCCCCAGCAGTCAGAATTGGTCATCACTCGTCCTCAGTGCCGATGGCAAATGCTACGCCGCCAATCAGGGCGGTGACTGCTTCGTCTTCAAAGCCAGCACCACCTTCGAACTCCTCGCCACCAACAGCCTTGGGGAGAGAATCATCGGCTCCATCGCCGTCAGTGACGGCCAGCTTTTCATCCGTGGTTATAAGCACCTCTGGTGCATCGGAAAAAAGTAAATTTGGCTGGTCTGAAGATTTCTTGTCAGGAATTGGGGTCTTCTGCCAAAGAGAGGGGTAAACCAACCGCTCATGTCCGACCACGATCAGTTCCTTCCCCACTTTCTCGCCGTCCAGTCGGACCTGCGGGCATTCATCGGGGCGGCAGTGCGTGATGCGGGCACTCGGGAGGATGTGTTTCAAGAAGTGGCCATGATCCTGTGGAAAAAATTCGAACTGTATGATCCCGCCCGGCCCTTTGGAGCCTGGGCGCGGGGGATCGCGACTCGGAAGATTTTAGAAGATCGTCGTTTGCAGGGGAAGCTGCCAGAGTCCTGCACGGCGGAGACGCTGGAGGCTCTTTCTCATGGGTTCGCCGCCGATGAGGCGGAGTCGCCCTGGCAGGATCGGGAACATGCGCTGAATCATTGCCTGGAGAATCTGCCAGAGCGCAGCGCTCGGTTCATCCGCGACCGATACAATCATAGCCATCCTGTCGAAACCATCGCTGCTGAGGCGGGGCTGAGTGTGGAGGCGCTTTATCAAACGCTCAGCCGCCTGCGCCGTCAGTTGCGTGACTGTGTGCAACGTCGGCTGGGACTCATCCTCGAATAAGCTTATGACTCTCTCCGCTGACAGTTCTGAGTTTGCCGATCTGGTCGCCCGCTGGCTGGATGAAACCGCCACCGCCAATGAGGCTGCCCAGCTTTGGCTCTGCGTCTCAAAGTGCCCAGACTGTGCGCGTGAGTTGGCCGCAGCATCACGGTTTGACGCGCTGCTCGGCGACACGGTGAGAGCCAGGAATGTGGAGGCTGAAGCGCGGCAGATACTCGCCACCACGCCGCGTGTGGCCAAGACGACGACGCTCAGAAAGCACGCATATACAGCGCCTAGCCAGCCATCCATGAAGTGGTTCGCAGTCGCCGCCGCTCTGGTCGTGCTGGGGCTGATCACCGCCATACTCTGGCCTGAGGAAGCTGCCGAAAGCCCGAAGGTGGTGCAGGAAAAAGCTCTGCCAGTTTCGCAGCCCTCGGTTAACGAAACACGCCCGCTCATCGCACACGCTCCGGCTCCGAAATTGGACCTGCCTGCGACTCTCGGCCCGGCGACCAGTGAAGTGCCCCTGACGGATCGGCTCGACCGCTTTTTCCTGCACAGTGTGTCTCTCGATCAAGTGCCGCTCAGCCAGGCGCTGGGTCTGCTCCAGGGCCAGTTGAAACAGACTGACTACATGAAGACGCTGGATCTGACGAAGCTGCGCATCCATGTCCCAACGGGTGCCTCCGCACGGCGCGTCACTTTCTACAGTGGAGCCATTCCTTTCCTCAAAGCCGTCCGCGCCGTGGCGGCACTGGCAGGCTGTGAGGTGCTGGTGAGCGAGCCAGAGATCACGCTGACCATGCAGAATGGCATCTTCCCGCATCTGGCAGAGAAGCGCACGCTCAGCGACATGCTGGCGGGTCGCCTGAATGCCGACGGCACGGCGATGGTGGATGATGCGGACCGGCTCGCTGGGCTGTGGGAAGATGCAGCGACTCTGGGCATCGCCGTCAATGAAGACGGCTCAGCGGCTCTGTCGCGCGGGCAGTGGGAGGCGCTGCGGATGATGAGTGATTCACGGGATCAAGTGGGCCGCATTCCCATGCCAGCCTTTGCTGTCTATGTGGTGCCGCAGGACCCGCTGGCGCAAAATAAGGTGCTGACGCCAGAGGAGATCGAGGCTTTCCGGCGATCGATTTTGGATCAAGGTGCCCAACCGCTCGCCACCTTCACCCCGCAGCTTGCCGGGCCAAATAATCTAGACCCCGTGGTACTCGATCTCAATGGTGAAGAGGGCGAGCTGGCTCTGCAATCCGGGAACAGCGCCGCGTCCCAATCGCCGCAGAACTCAGGACCGCAACAGACCTACGGTCTTGTGCATACGAGAATCGGTTCAATGTCCATGTCCGATCAAGCTGTACTGCGTGTCACGGGCGCTAGCACGCAACTTACCGCAGACCAAATGTCTTACTTGACCGGCACCACAACAGCTTCCGTTTCCAATATCAGGTCGGCCTCGACCACCGTCGTGATCATTGCTGTGCCGACGCCGTGATACTGAATGAATCAAGTCTTGCCAAGCCTCTCGCCTTTTCGTAAAAGCTTCATCCCCAACCCCAAAATGATGTTCCGACCAATCGCCCTGATCACTGCCGCGCTCCTGCTCATGAGCACGCTGACCCAGCTCACCGCCGCAGAAACTGCTGCCGTGCCACTGCGCTTCAATGTGAAGAGTCGTATCGCCTCTGTCGCCGTCGAGCGCGGGGTGGAGCAGATCGTTTTAGAGCGTAAATCGGGCGCTGGGTGGAAGCCGCTGGCAGTGTCTTATCCGCGTGCCACGGGTTGGGGTTCGGTGCGTGTCGCCACCTTCAATCTACCTTCAGCCATCCCAGCCACGGAGCTGCGCGCCCAGGGCTATCGCGGTGTGAAATTCCCAGCGCGTTTCCTCAAAGGTAAGCGCGCCTTTGACCGCAAGGATCTGAATGGTGGCGGAACAATGATCTCGGGCAATGGCGGGCCTAGGATCATGAACTCCGTCGCTGGCACTGTTGCCGTAGCGGACACCAAAGGCTCTACTGCAGCAAAAGCGGTGGAGTCAGACATCTGGCAGATCGTGGGAGATCAGGTGTATTTCTTCAATCAATACCGTGGCCTGCAAATCCTGGATCTGAGTGATCCCACGCTGCCAGTGCGTGTCGGCAGTCTGCGCCTGCCAGCGAGTGGTGAGCAAATGTTCGTGCTTGATGACACAGGCTCCACGGTGGCGCTACTGGGTCGCTCGAATGATAAAGCCCGTCAGGGTGCCGCCACGATCTGGCTGATCCGCGTGACGGATGGCGTGCCCGCGCTGGTGGGTGAAGTGCCGTTGGAAGGCAGCATCAGCGACAGCCGCCTGATAGGCAGCACGCTGCATGTGCTATGCAGTGTCTGGTCTCAGACGGCAATGAATGCCAACATTGGCAGTTACGGGAGTGAGGCCGTGCTGACCAGCATTGATCTAGCAGACATCCAGGCACCGCAGAAGCTCGGGAGTCTGCGCTTCCCATCCTACAATGCCGTGCTTCAGGCTTCCGAGGGCTACCTTCTTTTGGGCACGAACAATTATGTCAGCAACACCCAGCAGCGTGGCCTGCATGTCATCAATGTCGATGCCGCTCCAGTGCTGGTGAAATCGTTCACGCCACGCGGTCAGATTCAGGACAAGTTCAAGATGAGCATCGTCCATGGAGCCGTCGTCGCGGTCTCGATCGACTGGCAGAACTGGTCAAACCGCCAGACCTGGGTGGAAACCTTTCCGCTGGCAGGCAGCGATGTCGCACCACTCGCAGCCATCGAACTGCTGAGCGCCCGCAATGAGCAACTCCACGCCACACGCTTTGATGGTGACCGCCTCTACGTCGTGACCTTCCGCAATACTGATCCGCTCTTCATCGTCGATCTCGCAGATCCCGCCGTGCCCGTGCTCTCTGGCGAGCTAGAAGTGCCCGGCTGGAGCACCTATCTTGAGCCACTGGGAGATCGGCTGCTGGCCGTCGGCGTCGAAGCTGGGCGCGTCACAGTTTCCCTCTTTGATGTGACGGATGTCACCGCGCCGACGCTGCTGTCACGCCTGCCGTTAGGAGCCGAAGGAACACACAGTTGGAGTGAAGCGAACTACGATGAAAAGGCCGTGGAGTATCTGCCTGATCAGGGCGTGGTCATGGTGCCTTTCCAAACCTGGAGCTGGGGTGCTGGCGGCGGTCAGAAAGCCATTCAGATCGTCAACGTCGGCGCTGACGCACTCACCGCGGGGGCCACCATCAATCACAGCTTTAACCCACGCCGTGGCAGTTGGATCGCGGGCCACTTTGTCACCATCTCTGGCCAGGAACTCCTGGTGCATGGCACTGGTGCCGCAAGCGCTGCCCCTGAGGTCACTTTGTCCCTGGCGTGGCGCACCGACCGTGTCGTGCCCTTTGGTAATTTCCTGGTGCAGATCGAAGACGGCAGCACTGGCTGGTATGGCGGTTACTTCCTCCGCGCTTACGGCACCAACGGCAGCGCTAACGCCAGACTCCGCATCACTCCCGCGAGTGATCCTGATGCACTTCTGAGCGTCATCGATCTCGGCGCAGGTCGTATCGTCTGCAGCGCGCAAAGAGACAACCGCCTTTATCTCGCCCAATGGGTGCCTGCTACAAACACCACGCCGCAAGTGCTCCGCACACTAGCGCTTGAACTCGGCTCACCACCGACCGTGACAGAGCTAGGTCGTGTCGATCATGACCTCACCGGCTTGAACGAATACTCGATGAATCTCGATGCCCTCCAACCGCTGTGGACGGATGTGCAGACACTCGTCTGGTACATCCCCATGCAGACCCAGCGCTGGTGGTGGTGGGGACCTGTCTATGATGTCATCGCGCTACCTGTCTTGAGGGCCGGGACGCTGCCAGTCCTAGCCGTCACCAATGCGCAAGCCGCACCGCCACCGGTCAGCACGACCCCAGTCGTGCCGCAGAATCCAGCCGCTATTCTTTGCCTTATCAGTGTGACCAGCACGGGCATCAGTGCAGGACTGGCCCAGACCGTGTCTGTCAAAGGCAGCCTGCGTGGCACGAGCAGCGCCTTCGTTGAAGCAGGCTTCATCTTCTTCAGCTACGACACGGCGGTCGGACAAGTGATGCCGAGCGTCAAACCGACTGCAACGTCTTCAAGGATTCTCGCAACTAGCACCCTGAATATTGCCATCCCTTACCTGCCGTATGAATGGCGTGTCGCCTCATGGCTCCAAGTCGTGGACTGGCGCTCGGCGGCACCCGTGCTGCGTGATCCTGTCTCCATCCCCGGCCAGCTCCTCAGTGTAGCTCAGGCAGATGCACAGGGCGCGGTGATCCTAACCAACAGTGACCAGCAGATCAGCACTGGTGGCTCGGCGACGCGCGTCATCCAAGCCAGCGGCTACGATGGCGTCAGCGCCTGGCAGCTCGACAACTACATCACCGCCACTCCTTTCTATACCGCCAGTGCCACCGACGGCACGCGAGTCTATCTGGCGCGTGAAGCGGGCACCAAAGGCGTGGTCGGCATCGGCTACAACGGTGCCACCGGCCGCCTCGCTCAGATCAATACCTGGACCACTACTGAAGTGCCCTCCATGCTCAATGTCACCAGCGGCCATCTCCTGGCCAGCAGCTACGGCAATCTCGAAGTCGCCAGCATCGCCGCCGCCACCGGCGTGATGACTCCCGTCGCCTCTTTTGATACCCCGACGAATCTCTGGCTCCAGGTCAACCGTGCCGCCTTCACTCCCACTCTCGATCTCTGGATTCCCGCCGCCGATTACGGTGTCGAGTATCTCCAGCACGCCACGATGAAGTAATCTGCGGACGGTGATCTCTGCGATCCAATTGAGTGAGCAGCCTCAGTTTCAGGCTCTCAAAAACTCTCAACTCTCCCCGGCAATGGCGGTGGCACCACATTTACCGCCGCATCGCCAATGAATGTGCCTTTGTCGATCTGGCCGAGCAGGTCAATGAAGGCGTCTTCAAGCCGGCGTTCTTCGCGGTGAAAATCAGTGACCGGGAGGCCATCCGTGATCATGCGCTTGAGCAGACTGGCGATGACGGCTTCATCCACGGACTGCAAGCATAGCTTGGCTCCGCGTTTCGTTTCCTCCACCACTTGGATGAGCGGTGCGGTGAGCGCCCACTCAATGAGTTTGGCATGTGGTCCACTGACCTGCACATTCACCAGCGTCACCTCCGCCTGTGTGGTGCCGCGCCGCATCGAATCAGCGTCGCCGTGATGGACGATGCGGCCTTTGTCGATGAAGAGCAGGCTGTCACACATCTCCCCCAGCTCACTGAGGATGTGGGAGCTGATGAGGATCGTCTTGCCCTCTTCCGCGAGGATGCGGATAAGCTGCTTCAACTCCACACGCGCCTTTGGGTCCAATCCAGCGGCGGGCTCATCGAGGATCAGAATCTTCGGGTCATGCAAAAGCGCGCGCCCGAGGCACAGGCGCTGCGTCTGGCCTTTCGACATCTTATTGCTCAGCCGATCGGCCAGCGGTGTCAGATCGGTGAAATCCATCACCTCTTGGATGCGCTGCACGCGCTCCGCTCCCTTGTAGCCCAGTGCACGGGCGTAGAAGTCGAGATACTCCAGCACCGTCATGTGCTCATAGGTGCCGAAGCTGTCCGGCATCCAGCCTAACAAACGACGCGCCTCTGCCGGGTAATGCACCACATTATGACCGCCGATCTTCACCGTGCCACCGCTGGGATAATCCAGCGTGGCCATGATTCGCATCGTCGTTGTCTTACCCGCTCCATTCGCACCGACAAAACCAACCACGCTGCCGTGATTGATGCTGAAGGAGACGCCATCCACCGCCTTCAAATCGCCGAAGCTGCGCTGCAAATTTTCCACCACGATGGCGGGCTGAGAGAGGTCCATGTCAGGCGCTGAATGCGTGTCGCTCATGAATGAGATCAAGGTTGTGCCAGCAGGCCGAACACGGCCACATGGTCTTGTTTCCAGCGGATGGACGTCAGTGTTTCAAGAGTGAAATCGGGGGCTTGCTTCGCCGTGGCAAAGAAGGTGCTGCGCGCCAGACTGCCATTCACTGAGCGCATGATCGCACTCTCCGATAAGGCCGCCATTTCTTTCCAAGACTCACGCAGCGCAGCGACATCAGAGCGCACAAGCTTCACCTGCTGGCCGGTGCTCAGCGCCTGAGTTGCCTTCCAGACTAAGCCTTTCGCATCCACATAGAAAAGAGTGTCGAGCGTGAAGCCAAGCGCTGAAATGATCTCCGGCGCAGCATCCGCAGGCAGCCCAGTCTTGAGCTCAAGTCGAGCACGCGTGGAGACAGCAGCGCGCAAGATCTGACCCTGCTCAGCACGGCTTTGGAAGTAATTGCCACCGCGCTGGCCGCCTTCCTGTGAAAGTTGGACGGACTGGCTGGTGACTCTATTTTTGAGCTTCACCCATGGAGAGTCAGGCAGCGCGAGCGGCTCGATCAGCGCGGGCTGTTTCAACTCAAAGCCACCGCCGAGCAGCACGCCAGTGCGGCTGGCCTGCTCTTGAGTGATATAGGCCGCAGCCTCCTCTGGCACGACATTGACGACGACAAGACGCGCGCCCATACCACCGACACCATCTTGAAAAAGAATGATCACAACCATCATCAAACTGGCTCCGATGGAGAGCAGCGGCGTGGTGACAAAGAGCCGGTGCCTATTCCCCTGCGGTGCGAGCAAGAAGAGATTCACAGGCCCAACAAGAAGTCCAAAAATAATGAGAAACACGATCACCTGCCATGAGGCAAAACTGCGCGCCCCGAGCGAGTCGAGCAGACCCCAGTCAGGTTTCTTGTTCAGTTTTGATCCAGTTTGGTCGGTGTATTCAACGGTCAGAGTTTTTTCCCGACTCAGCTTACCCCAGTGGCGCTCCACGGTCTTTTCAGAGTCCAGATCCTTGCCATCCCAGGTCAGTAGATTCACTTGGCCGAGAGAAAGTCGATCTTCAGAATCAGCGGTAATCCCGAGCGAGCTCAAGGTGATGGTACCATTCGAATAAACATCGAGCTGACCGCCGAGCCGCACCCACTGAATCACCGCCACACGCTGACCAGGCTTGAGGGAGAGCCACTCAGTATTGGCCATCAGGCACACATCAAAACCACTCATGCCACGCCAGTCTTCTGGGAGATCAACTGGAGTGTAAACACTGCCGAACATCTCCGCTGGACCACTGCGTGTGCTGCCGCTTTTCATGCGCTGCTGCACTTCATTTTTCAAACGCGCGTGGTTCCGATCTGCGAGCATCTTGCTGATCGCGATAGCTGGAAAATCATGCGCACGATTGTCATAATCATTGAAGTCACGGTGACCCACACCAGCGGCATCAAGGCTGATAAAAAGCCTGTGACTGCTAGTGCCATAGCCCGCGCCGTTTCCATAAGACACCGCCATAGGCACCAGAAACGACGCTGACGCAGTGCCACGCGCTGGCACATTAATTTGAAAACGGCTGGTGTGTGTATTCTCTGATCGGAACTTCTGCGTCTGGGAGCGGAAGGAAAAATCCCAACGGCCATCTTCGTCTCCGACATTCGTCGCCACGATACGCATGGGAGCGTAGCCAGTCGGCGGCATCGGATCAAACACACTTCGGATCTCCAAGGCCATGCCTGCTGTGTCAGCAATATTTCCACTCGTAATGCTATTCTGAGCATGAGCCGTCACGATGATCAGCATGGCGTAAACCAAGACTGCGGCAGCACCTCTTCTCATGCGGCCTCCTTCAGTGTCTTTGGCGTGGAGAGATTCTGCACCGGCACTTCTGCCACGACTGCGCGCACCACACTGGCACTTGTCCGGCCATCCATGCGGGCGGTGTAGTCGAGCAGGATGCGGTGATTCAGCACCGCCAGCGCCAGAGCCTGCACATCTTCAAAGCTCGCATTGGGGCGGCCCTGCATCAGCGCACGAGCCTTTGAGGCAGACGCCAGACTCAAGGCCGCACGCGGACTGGCTCCGAAGCGCACGCCTTCCGACGCCTTCGACTGACCGGGATGTGTGGCATCGACTATGCGCGCGATGTAATCGGCCACTATGTCCGGCAGATAAATGCGCCGCGCGGTTTTCTGGATGAGTGCAAACTCCTCGCGTGTCGTGATCACCGGCACCTCCGGCTCCACGCCGAGTTCACGATGCGTCACGATCCTGGCCAGCGTCTCCGCACTGTTGCGCAGCACTTCGAGCTTGAAGAGAAAGCGGTCCACCTGCGCTTCAGGCAGAGGATAAGTGCCTTCGAGTTCGATGGGGTTCTGCGTTGCCAGTACAAAGAATGGATCAGGCAGCGTGTGCGTCTGGCCGAGCACCGTCACGCGCCGTTCCTGCATCGCTTCGAGCAGGGCGGACTGCGTCTTCGGCGAGGCGCGATTGATCTCATCCGCCAGCAGTAGATTGGTGAAAATCGGGCCGGGCTGAAACACAAACTCGCGCCGCCCATCCACCTCTTGCAGCACGGGATTCCCCGTGATGTCACCCGGCAGTAGGTCAGGCGTGAACTGCACTCGGCGCGTGGTCAGATTCAGCGCCTTCGCCAAACCTTTCACCAGTTCCGTCTTGCCAAGACCCGGCAGTCCTTCAAGCAGCACATGTCCACGAGCGATAACACCGCAGAGCACATGGTCGATCAACTCGCCCTGCCCGAACAGCACCTCATTCAACGCTTGCCGCAAAGCAGCAATGGGCTTCGAGGCGATTTCAATTTCTGTGTCCGAGGCGAACGTGTTGGAGAGCATCGGCGCGGAGTTAAGCAGCGGACAGGTCGTGGCGTCGAGAGGAAAAGCGTCATTTAAACACACGCTTCAGAACTGCCTTCTCTTCCGGTGTCAGCGACTCGCGCCAGACCTGCTGGCCGCCCTGGCCTTTGTTGCTGGTGTCACCAGCGGCGGTGGGGCCGGTGTAGGTCTTGTCCACGTCGTGTTTGCCATCCTGAAGACCGAGCGTAGTGCCGAGCTGGGCGCGTGACATGTCTTGATTGGAGACGGCTTCGTTTTTGTTCGTGCCAAAATTGTTCTCATCCTTCGATAACGTCAGCGGTGCTGTGCCTGGACCGCGAGTGATGCCGCCTTTGCCGGGCTTCTCATCCTCTTCGCGGGCCTGTCCACCGAGTCCGTCAGCAATCTCATCATCTCTGCCTTCGCCATCGCCGAGGAAGCCTTTGCCGGCCATGCCTTGCATGCTGCCACCTTTGTTTTTCAGCGACTCACGCAGTTGATCGAGCTGTTCTTTGGAAAGTGATTTCAGGTTCTTCGGGTCGATCTGGGAGAGTTCTTTTAATAGTTTCGGGTCCAGCTCCAACATACCGCTCTTCATGCCTTCCAGCGCTTCATCGAACTCCTTGAGCATCTGCTCCTTCGCCTGCTCGGAAAGTTTGTCGGCGTAGTTTTGCAGTGCATTCAGACTGCGCTCAGCTTTCTCCATGTTGTGTGATTGATTGGCGAGATCTCGCTGGAGCTGCTCCTTGAGTGTGTCGCTCGCATTCAGGCTTTCGTGGCTGAACCATTTCTCCTGCGGCTGATCACGCAGCGTGTCGATCTTGCCCGCCTGTTCATCCTTCGACTCGGGCGTGATGACTTTCTCTTCCTGCAACTTTTCAAGCCACTGATCCATCTGCTGCCAGGCCTGCGGCTCCACGCTTGGCAGCATCGCCGCCACATCAGGACTGATCGGAATATAGAGCGCGGTGATCAAACATACCGCGCAGGCGGCGAACGGGCCACCCACACGCGACCAGCGCCATTCGAGCCCATCTGCGACAGTCGATGGAATCTCCGGCCAGGCACTGCGCCCGAGCTGCGCCACAGTGAGTGCATTGTGCAGATGGAGCTGAGATTCCAACCTCACCAAGGCATCTGGTGCGGAGATGAAATGACGGCGTGCCAGCAGCCAGCCGATGATGAGCACGAGAAGCACGGCACCTGCCAGCCAGGGCCAAATATGCATCAGCTCGATCACAGCACCGCGTGATCGCGACCACACGATCATGGCGAAACCAAGCGCTCCAGCTCCGATGAGCAGCGGTGTGAGTGATTCGAGCAGCCAGCCCACATTCACCTTCCACGCCGTGCGGCGTGCCAGCCTGTGCCAGCGTGTGGAGAGAGTGGTCTGATCATTCATGCGGCAGAGAGTAACTCGTAGAAGTGGTCGTCATTCAATCCTTCGCACAGGCGGGGCACTGGCCGAAGAACTCCAGCTCGTGATACAGCTTCTTGAAGCCGGAGCTTTTGGCGATCTGCTTTTCGAGCTCCTGCACCGGGCAGTGGATGTCCAGCTTTTCAATGCGGCCGCAATCGTTGCAGATAAGATAATCACTATGCTCGCCCGGCAAGATCATCGTGTAATAAGCAGCGCGGTCATGCAGCCCGAGACGTCGAATCAGCGCACGTTCCTCCAGCTTCATCAGCAAGCGATACACCGTCGCCTTGTCAGCACCGCTGTCGAGATCCTTGGACTCGGCGACGTCTGCCAGCGTTAGCGGCTGACACGCGCTAATAAGGATGGAGAGCACATCTTCCAGCGCCTTCGTCCGCCGCAGCCCAGAAGCCCGCGCCCGATCCACCGCGTCACGCAGCAGTTTGTCCGGCTCGGCTCGGACGCAGCCCGCGTGATGGTGATGGTGGTGCTTGCTCATGGTCCTATTGCTCCACTTTAAAGAGGTGCATCGAAGTGCCCTCGGGATTCAGGGAGACGTAGTTGTCGGCCCCGATCCACTCGTAGATGTGGCCGTGCATGAGGTCCTGCACGCGATAAGGCTGGCTGGCATCAAGGCCCAGTGCGGCGAGATCGAGATGCACGAGACTGGCGATGGAGGCGTGGCCGTTGAGGCTGATCACGCAAAGGATGCGGTTGCTGTGGTCCGGTGTGGACTTGCTGTAGCAGAGCATCTGCTCGTGATCGGCCTGATGGAAGACGAGGTTGTCGTAGAGATGCATCGCCGGATTGTCGCGGCGGACGTGGTTCAGGCGGGCGATGAAGCCTTTGATGTTTCCAGGCGCGTTGTAGTCGCGTTTCTTCAGCTCAAATTTCTCGGAGTCGAGGTACTCTTCCTTACCCGGCAGCGGTGCGTTTTCACACAGCTCGTAGCCTGCATACATGCCCCAGGTGGATGACATGGTGGCGGCGAGTGCGGCGCGCAGGCGGAACATGCTGCTGGCTGCATTTTGCAGGTAGAAGGGGTGAATGTCCGGCGTGTTCGGCCAGAAGTTGCCACGGTAATACCAGCGCATCTCACCCTGCGTGAGTTCTTTGGCATACTCGGTTAGGCCAGCTTTGTCTTCACGCCAGGTGAAGTAGGTGTAGCTCTGCGTAAAGCCGATCTTGCCCAGCGCTTGCATCATCTTCGGTTTAGTAAATGCCTCCGCGAGGAAGATGATCGATGGGTCTTTGCGATGCACGGTGCTGATCAGCTCTTCCCAAAAGGACACGGGCTTCGTGTGCGGATTGTCCACGCGGAAGATTATGACGCCTTTGTCCACCCAGAAGAGCACGACGTCGATCAGCTCGCGCCAGAGGTTCTTCCAGTCGGCGCAGTGGAAATTGATCGGGTAGATGTCCTGGTACTTCTTCGGCGGATTTTCAGCGTAGCGGATGCTGCCATCAGGACGCTGATAAAACCAATCCGGGTGATCCTTCACATACGGATGGTCGGGCGAGCAGTTGATGGCGAAGTCGAGCGCGATCTCCAGCCCGCGTTTCTGTGCCTCACCGACTAGCCAGACGAAATCGTCGAGGGTGCCAAGCTGCGGCTCCACGGAGCGATGTCCGCCAGCCGCTGCGCCGATGGCCCACGGGCTGCCGACATCGCCAGGATAGGCGATCAACGTGTTGTTTTTGCCCTTGCGAGTGGTGGTGCCGATGGGGTGGATTGGCGGGAAGTAGATCGTATCAAAACCCATCGCCTTCGCGTCGTCCAAACGCGGCAGACAGTCGCGGAAGGTGCTGTGCTTGTCAGGTCGGCCTTGCGCGCTGCGCGGGAAAAATTCATACCACGACGAGAAGCGCGCTTTCTCACGCTCGACGATGACACGCAGCGGCTCGGAGGTGGTGGACTGGCTGCGGTCCGCGTAGCTGTCCATGAGCCTTTGAAGGTCTTCCGATAGCAGCACTTCCATCACTTCATCTGCTGGCAAAGAGGCGAGCAGGTCGGCGACATCTTCGATCTGCGTTCCGCAGTCCGCCGCACCCACAGCACGGGCACGCTGTGCCGCTTCACGGAGTAGTCGTGCGCCTTCCAGCGATTCGATTGGCACATCAGGATCTTTGGCCTGAACACGGATGGCGAAGGTTTTTTTCCAGCCACGAAAGCTGTCAGACCAGGCTTCGACCGCATACTCCCAGCGGCCCATGAATTCAAAGCTGCACGCGCCCTGCCAGCGGTCATTGTCGGTGGGCGTCATCGCTGACTCGAACCAGCGCTTGGCACCGATCAGCCGCCATTTGAGCACGGCGGACATCACCACATGTCCGTCCATGAAGATGTCACACCACAGGTCTAACGGCTCACCGATGATGCGCTTGATCGGGTGCCGCCCGCCTTCGAGGCAGGGATAAAAATTCTCGATGACGACGGTGGGAGCGTGGAGTGTGGACATGAGTGGAGTCGGCCTTCATTCAGCGAAGATGGCCGCTGTAGGCAAGCAGAGATGTGCGCCGACTTTTTTGCAAGCACAGCGAAAATGAGCGCGTGAGTGAGCACTCTTTTCTTGCGCTCAGGCGTATTCTCCGCTGATGCTTTAATCAACTCATGCATTCCGACTACTTCCAGCCAGAGAAACTTATCGCCGTCGGCCCAGCGGCGAAGGTTTATCGAGGTGTGGAAACAGCGACTGGGCGGAAAGTATTGATCAAAGCGCTGCTTAACGATTATGAAGCCTCGCACCCGTTGGATCGCGAGAAGCTTCAAATGTTGGCTCCTTCTCTGATGCAGATTCGGCATCCGCAGATTGCTGGACTGATCACGCTACTGCCGACTGAGGACGAGTTTGCGCTCGTCTATGAGTTCATGCCGGGGATCAGCGGGCGGGCGCTGCCACAGGAAAAAAAGCTGACGGCGGATGATGTGCGTGCTCTGGCTGTGCAGCTCATGAATGCGCTGCTGGTGGGTGAGCATCTGCGGCATCCGCATGGCGATCTGAAGCCGAGTAATCTGATCATCACCGATCATCCTGGTGGCGGACTTTTTCTTCAGGTGCAGGACTGGGGGCTCACGCTGGCCCGCCCCACGCCGTCTCCAGAAACCCTTTGGTTCCGCGCCCCCGAACTACTCCAGGGCGGGCAGCCTTCATCGCAGAGCGATCTCTTCACAGCAGCGTCTAGCCTGTTTTTCTTGGCCACTGGGGCGGCTCCGGCGCAGGGAAATACGCCCGAAGAAATCCTCGCTGACTTCAGCACCTTTGATCTGCGTGGTTCTCTCGCCGTCATGCGGCCGGACATGGATCAGAGCTTTGGTGACTGGCTGGCTTGGCTGCTCAAAGCGGCACCTGATCAGCGCCCGCCGTCGGTGGCACATGCGCTGGATGCGCTCATGCGTTCGATGCAAACGGGCTTCGTTTATCAGCCACAGCATGCCCCTCAAATGGCAGCGGGTGCGGCCACGGGTATGCTCGTCGCAGGGTCCGGCGCTCGCGCGATGCCGCGCCCCGCCGCCCCGCGTCCACCCACTAGCAGTGTGCTCAAAGCGCGCCCCCCACAAGGGGCCACCACAGCGGCAGATGCCACACTTCCGCTGACTCCAGCCCCGAAGAAAAAAAGCCTGAGTCCGAAGATCGTTTTCGCCATCGCACTAAATCTCGGGGTGTTTGCTGGCCTGCTTTGGTTCTTCAGCCCCCTGGCTGATCAGGGCGGCTGGCGGAAATGGTTTTCGCAGATGAATGATGTCGTCCAGGCCAGTGATCCGAATGCAGCCAAAGAAGAACCCAAGGGCACTACGGTTGAAGGTAAAGACATCAAAGGCCGCTACATCCGCATCGAGATGAAGGGAAAAGGCATCATCAGCATGGCTGAAGTCCAGGTTTTCAGCGGCACGGAAAACATCGCCATTCAGGGCACTGCCTCACAGAGCACTAAGCAAACGGACGGGGCCGCGGAGCGAGCTATCGACGGCAACACCGATGGAGATTCCAAGAACAACAGCATCACGCAAACTCACTTCAATGACAAAGACCCGCGCTGGCAGCTCGATCTCGGTCGTGAGCTGCCCCTTGACGCCATCATCATTTGGAACCGCACGGACAAAGAAGAGTACATCGAGCGGCTGAAAAACTTCACCGTCTCCGTGCTCGATAGTCAGCAGAAAGTCGTCTGGGAAAAGCAGATCGACGAAGTGCCAAAACCAAGCCGCAAGCTCGTGCTCGGAGAATAGCCACGGCACGCGAGACCGCAAGCCAGCGGTGGCATCCCATGTATTCCGCCATGAGTCTCTGGTCATGCCGCACCCACCACTCGCTACATGCACATCAGCCACAGGCACGCCGCAGTTGCAGGCCCTGTTTGCACCGCGCTCAGTCGCCCTGATCGGTGCCACCGAGCGTGCCGGCAGTGTGGGGCGCGCGTTGCTGGGAAATCTCATCGCCTTCGCGGGTGAGCTTTACCCGATCAATGCCAAGCATAACCAAGTGCTCGGTTACCGCACTTGGCCGAGCTTGAGCGCCATCGGTCTGCCAGTCGATCTCGCCGTCATCGCCACACCTGCGGCCACGCTGCCCGAGATCATTCGCGAATGCGCCGCCTGTGGCGTGAAGGCGGCCATCATTATTTCCGCCGGATTTAAAGAAACTGGCCCCGCTGGAGTCGCACTCGAACAGCGAGTGCTCGAAGAAGCTAGGCGCAGCGGCGTGCGCCTCATCGGCCCGAACTGCCTGGGGCTCATGGCACCGCATCTCGGACTCAATGCCACCTTCGCCACCGCCATGGCTTTACCAGGGCGTGTCGCTTTTCTCAGTCAAAGCGGCGCGCTTTGCACCGCCATCCTCGACTGGAGCTTCCGCCAGCGCGTGGGTTTTAGCGCCTTTGTCTCCGTCGGCTCCATGCTCGATGTCGGCTGGGGTGATCTCATCCGTCATTTCGGCGATGATCCACACACCGCGAGTATCGTGATTTACATGGAGTCCGTGGGCGATGCCGCCGCCTTCATGGAGGCCGCGCGCTCGGTCGCTGCAAAGAAGCCCATCATCGCCATCAAAGTCGGCCGCACTGCCGCCGCCGCACGCGCCGCCGCCTCACACACCGGAGCGATGACCGGCAGCGATGACGTGCTCGACGCCGCTTTTGAGCGCGCTGGCGTGCTGCGGGTGGACACCATCGAGCAGCTCTTCGACATGGCCGAGGTGTTGGCAAAGCAACCTCTGCCCACAGGCCCGCGTCTCGCCATCGTCACCAATGCGGGCGGCCCCGGCGCACTCGCCACCGATGCCCTCGTGCGTCATGGCGGCGAGCTCGCCGAGTTCTCTCCCGCCACACTTCAGCAGCTTGATTCTCAACTGCCCGCGCACTGGAGTCACGGCAATCCCGCCGATGTCCTTGGCGATGCCGATGCCGCCCGCTACGCCACCACACTCCGTGCCATCGCCGATGATCCGCAGACCCACGGCATCCTCGCCGTGCTCACCCCACAGGCTATGACCGAGCCGCTCGCCATCGCGGAATCCGTCATCGCTTTGGCCAAGACGACTAACAAACCATTGCTCGCGAGCTGGATGGGTGGCGATGCCGTCGAAGCCGCGCGCGAAGCCCTGAACGCCGGCGGCATCCCGACCTATGATTACCCTGATGAAGCCGCCCGCTCCTGGCAGTTCATGCGGCAGCGGCAGGAGCGGCTTCGTTGGTTAGAAGAGACGAACCGCCTCGCCTGCACCGAGCGCCCAACCATGCATGAGGCGCAGGAAATCATTGCCCGCCATCGTGCTTCAGGCCGGACTTTGCTCACTGAGATTCAGGCAAAGGAAGTCCTCGCCGCCGCAGGCATTCCTGTGCTGGAAACCCTCCACGCCAAGAGCGCAGAGGAAGCCATCGCACTCGCCCAGGAGATCGGATTCCCCGTCGTGCTGAAGCTGCAAAGCCCCACCATCACCCACAAGACCGATATCGGTGGCGTGCAGCTCGATCTTCAAGACGCCGATGCCGTGCGCGCCGCCTATCAACGCATCGAAAAAGCCGTGCCGCCCGCCGACTTCGATGGCGTGGCCGTGCAGCGCATGATTCAGGAAAAAGGCCTCGAACTCATCTGCGGCTGCACCCACGACGCGCAGTTCGGCCCCGTGCTCCTCTTCGGAGCCGGCGGCGTCATGGTCGAGGTCCTGCAAGACCGCGTCCTGCTCCTCCCTCCGCTTTCCCCAATGCTTGCGCTGGACCGCATCCGCCAGACACGCATCCACCGCGCTCTGCTAGGCACTCGCCATTTGAAACCCGCCGACATGCGCGCCCTCGCCGACGTCCTCGTGAAGCTCGGCGACCTCGTCCTCGCATGCCCCGAGATCCAGGAGCTTGACATCAACCCCCTCCTCGCCACCGCCAGCGGCGTGATCGCCCTGGATGCGCGGATCGTCTGCGGCAGAGCAGAAGAATCGTGACCTGAGCATCTCAGGCACCTCAAATGTGGCTGCGGCCAAAGCCGAGGCAGCGGAGGAAGCTGATTCGTTGTCATGGGTCGATTGTACGATTATCTCGCAAACTGCAAGCTTTGCGCGTCCACCCATGTCCCCCTTCCAACTCAATACCGAATATGCTCCGGCTGGCGATCAAGCGCAGGCCATCGAGAAGCTGGTGAAGTCCATTCGCGCGGGGAATCGCCATCAAACGCTGCTCGGTGTGACAGGCTCCGGGAAGACTTTTACGATGGCGAACATCATCGCACAGATTGGCAAGCCAGCGCTGGTGTTCTCGCACAACAAAACGCTCGCCGCGCAGCTCTACTCGGAGTTTAAGAACTTCTTCCCGAACAACGCCGTGGAGTACTTCGTGAGCTACTTCGACTACTACCAGCCCGAGGCCTACATCGCACGCACAGACACTTACATCGAGAAGGACTCGAACGTGAATGACGAGATCGAGCGACTGCGCCTTTCCAGCATGGGCGGGCTCATCACGCGGAAGGACGTCATCGTCATCGCCAGCGTGTCTTGCATCTACGGCCTCGGTTCGCCAGAGGACTATGAGGGCATGATGTTGCCAGTGCATGTCGGTCAGCAAATCTCACGCGAGACACTGCTCACGCGCCTCGTGGACATGCTTTATGAGCGCAATGATGTGCAGCTCAAACGCGGCACCTTCCGCGCGCGTGGCGATGTGGTGGAGATCGTGCCCGCCTACCTCGATAGCGAGGCCATCCGCGTCGAGTTCTTTGGCGACGAGATCGACCGCATCAGCGCCGTGGATGTGCTCACGGGCACCGTCACGCTAAAGATGCCGAGCTACACCATCTTCCCCGCGAAGCAGTTTGTTACACCAGGCGACAAGCTTAAAAAAGCCATCGTCAAAATCCGCGACGAGATGACCGAGCGTGTCGCGTGGTTTGAGCAGGAAGGCAAGCTGCTCGAAGCGCAGCGCATACGAATGCGGACCGAGCACGACATCGAGATGATGCAGGAGATGGGCTTCTGCCAGGGAATTGAAAACTACAGCCGCCACCTCACTGGTCGCGAGCCTGGCGCCACGCCAGGCACGTTGCTCGATTTCTTCCCCGACGACTTCCTCTGCCTCGTCGATGAAAGTCACGCCACCATCCCGCAGATCGGCGGCATGTATGAAGGTGACAAGTCGCGCAAGACCGTGCTCGTCGATCACGGTTTCCGCCTGCCGAGCGCGCTCGACAATCGCCCGATGAAGTTCCCCGAGTTCATGGATGCCGTGGGCCAGCTCGTCTATGTCAGCGCCACACCGGCCCGCTTTGAGATCGAAAACAGCGTCGTCGGAAATGCCGGCTACATCCCGCATCAGCGCGAACTCATGGATGGAAACATGAGTGGCCCGGCTCCGATCGTGCGTGTCAGCGGCAGCTCGCAGCCCGTCGAAAAGTTTGATGTCGTGGGCAAGGGCAAACCGCTCGTCGTCGAACAAATCATCCGCCCCACCGGCCTGCTTGATCCCATCATCACCATCAAGCCGCTGAAAGGTCAGATTGATGAAACCATGGAGCTATGCCGGCAGCGCATCGAGCGTGGAGAGCGCGTACTAGTCACTACACTCACCAAGCGCACCGCCGAGGATCTCACCGACTACCTGCGCAATCTCGACTTTAAAGTTCGATACCTGCACAGCGACATCGACGCCATCGAGCGTGTCGAGATCCTCCGCAGCCTGCGCAAAGGCGACTGTGATGTGCTCATCGGCATCAATCTTTTGCGTGAAGGTCTGGACCTTCCCGAAGTCAGTCTCGTCTGCATCCTCGATGCCGACAAAGAAGGCTTCCTCCGAAGTGAGACTTCACTCATCCAGACCGCAGGCCGCGCCGCGCGTCACGTCGCAGGAGAAGTCGTGCTGTTTGCCGACATCGAAACAAAGAGCATCAAAGCTCTGCTCAGCATCTGCAACTATCGCCGGCAAGTTCAGCTCGAACATAACACCAAGCACGGCATCACTCCGAAGACCATTCGCCGAGCCGTGCAGGAGTCGCTGAACTCCCTGAGTAAAGCCCGCGAACTCGAAGAAAATGTCCTGCGTGAAGGTGGCGGCGGCGACTTCATTGTCACCGATGTCATCCGCGAACTCGAAGGCGAAATGGCCGAGGCCGCCACCAAACTCGAATTCGAGCGTGCCGCTCTGATCCGAGATCAGATCCGTGAGTTAAAGAAACAGTCGGGCATGAACCCCGACGACGGCGGGGTTTTACCCCAGCCGAAAAAAGTGACCTACGCCAAGCCCAAGCGCGGCGGTCGAAAGGGCAAGTGAACGACTCACGCGCTCACCCTGCCGAGCCTGTTTTCGCGTGCCTGCCGTGACATTCCTATTTGGTCGCTGGAGGCAGCTTGCACGACTGCCAAGCGAGAAAACGCCACTGGCCTTTCTCCTCACGCCAAACCGCGAGAAAGCCGAGCACTGCATCCATCTCACCAGTCGGCGTGACGGCTTTGACATGAGCACGACCACTCATCAATGCGATGCCGGGTGCGGGAAAAGTGAAGTTTTGCTCCTCATAATCATAGCTAACATACTTCGTTTTCCCTGTGGTCAGGATGTCGATAAACGAGGCCTTCGTATCCACCACGCCGTTCGAGTGCGCGTATCGCAGGTCGTCGGAAAAAATGATGTTCAATGCATCGGAGGTCGGCGACTTCATCGCGATGATGCGAGCTGCATCAGCAGCCTTCACATTGGCGAGTCGTGTATTTTCTTCGGCATGGGCGTTCAGGACGAACAGGAGGGCGAGTGAGGTGAGCAGGGTTTTCATCGTAGATTCGATTGGTAATCGAATCATGGCTCGGATGGCTTCGATTGCCAATCGAAGCTACGATGAAGCGACTCTCCCGCCCTCAGGTGGGCTTTGGCGGGATTCTCGGCGATGTATTTCTGGAATGCCCTCAACTCGACTTCATCACGGACGATGTGGTCGTAGCTGTGTTTCTGCCAGAAATCGCCAAGGCGATTGAGGACAAGATTGATCTCGCGGGCGGATTGACGCTTTCGACTTTGCAGAATGTCTTCGAGTTTATGACCAAGGCGAGGCGTGAGCAGTAGATGTACGTGATTCGGCATCGCGATTAGGTCCCCGAGGTCGTAACGATCACCATCGAAGTGCTTCCAGCCATCGAGGATGATTTGCTGACAGACTGGATCGCGCAAAGCGCAGGAGCCGTGACCTTCATCAAGGTGGGTATTGAGCTTGCGATTGAAGTGCTTTAGAAACTCACGCTGCTTCACAGGATCGAGCTGAATGAAGCCTGCAGACCACTTTTCGACATGAATGTCATGCAGGCTGAGCCACTGGATCTTTTCCAGCTCCCACTGTTCCAGCACGCGCTCGGGAATGGAATCCGCCATTCGATATGTCACAAAATAGACCAGTTCTCGAAAAGATTGTCTAAAAAGGCGCTGTACTTTTTAGAATCTT
>CAZOVY010000067.1:0-33138 GCA_964583255.1 uncultured Prosthecobacter sp. | reverse complement strand
CCTGCGCGAGATCGTCACAGAGAATGAAGATGATGTTGGGCTTCTCGGCAGCGTAGAGAGAAGAGCAGACAAACAGCGAGATGGCTAAAAGGCGGAAGGCTTTCATGGTCGGCCCACTTTAACGCGCTTCTCTTCATGATCTGACAAGGAAAGCATGCTACTCCGCCGACACTCGCTTTGCCTTTGATTTGCCGCCGCGCCAGAGGTCGTATTGAGGATCGGCGTAGGCCTGAAAAAAGGTGTCTAGCCTCGCGGACATCTCGTGTGTCGTGGCCTCCGTGCCGGGCTGGCCGAAGAGATTGAAACGCTCCTGTGGGTCCGTCTGCATGTCGTAGAGTTCATGCGGGCCATCTGGATGCCGATGCACATACTTCCAGCGATCACCACGTACGGCGCGGCAAGTTTCCATCTCGTAGAAAACGGTGTTGTCCCATGTCGCGAGTTTTTCACCACGCAGTGCAGGGGAGAAATCACGGCCGGGCAGTTTCGGTTTCGTGGGCAGTTTGTCACTCAGTCCGAGATGGCCGAGCAGGCTGGGGAGGAAATCGTAATTGCTCACGAGCAGATCTGATGTGGCAGCCGATGGAATGACACTAGGCTGATGGAAGATGAGCGGGATCTGCATCATCAACTCGTGCGCGCCGATGGGCCGCGTGTGATCGCCCATGCCCCAGAGGCCGTTCTGGCCGCCCATCCAGCCTTGATCACTAGCATAGACGACGAGCGTGTCTTTTTCCAAACCGAGTCTCTTGAGAGTCGCCATGATTTCGCCCACGCCATCGTCCACACCGCTGACCTCTGCGGCCATACGCCGCCGTGCTCGTGGGTCGTTGTGGAATTGTTTGTTGTGATGCTGCCAGGGATGCATGGCATCACGCGGAAAGCTTTGCAGCTCCTTGTCCGCGTAGTAGGCCGCATGACGGTTCTTTGACTCATTGAGCATCAGGTTCCCGAGCGAATAGGGCCCGTTGTAAGCGAGGTAGAGGAAGAAGGGCCGCTCCTTGTTCGACTCGATGAACTCGATGCCGCGGCGCGTCCAGTAGTCGGTGGTGTACTCGGCAACCTTCGTGACCAGCCCGTTCTCGATGATCTCTTGGTCATAGAACTCGCGCGTGCTGCCATCCGGCTTCGTCACCCAAAAGCCGAAGCCCTCGCTCGGCGTGAGATTGGCTCCGAGGTGCCATTTGCCGCTGAGGCCACAGGTGTAGCCTGAGTCGCGCAGGATCTCGCCGATGGAGGTAAACTCGGCCAGTGCGTTGTAAGCATGCGGCCCCATCATGAATTTGGGATCGAGGAAAGAATGAACACCATGCTGAGATGGGATCAGTCCAGTGAGAAAGGTAGCGCGAGTCGGCGAACAAACGGCGTTGCAGCTCAATGCGTGAGTGAAGCGAATACCGCCAGCAGCGAGTGCATCGATGTTCGGCGTGCGAATGTCTTTGTTGCCATAGCAGCCTAGCGTCCAAGCTCCCTGGTTGTCGGTTAGGATGAAGACAACGTTGGGTTTCTTGGCTATGGCTGAGCTGAGGATCGAAAAGACGCAAAGGACAGAAAGGACGCGGCGCATGGGTATTAAACGCCAGCCATAACGACGCATTGCATTCAGCGTCGGAAGCCCTGCACTCGCGTGTACATTTCTTCAAGCATGGGTGCCAAGTCCATCTTGGTTTTCAGAGGTGCCTCACGCAGAAACATGATGGGATCATCTGCGATCATGCTTTCCATGAACTCGCGATCTTTGTCCGCCGCAGGTTCACTTTCCTTTTTGATGGGTTCACCGCGCTGGCCTTTCATGTCGCCTCTCATACGGCCTACGAGTTTTTTGCGTTCTTCGAGCGGCATGGCTTTGAGGCCTTTGTCGATGGTGTCTAGTAGCGGATCGACGGTTCGGTTCACATATTCCTTCTGCTCATCTTCATTGAGAGAGGCGAAGAACGTGTTCATCAATTCCTGTGCATCCTCGCGCAGTGCTTTGCGTTGGCCGGGATCGAGGCGGTTGTAGTTGGTGACCACTTGGATCATATAACGCTGTCGAGCATCGTGGGCGGTGACGGCACCTTTTAGCCAGGGCGTCTCATCGAGTAGCTTCATTACTTTCCCCGGCCAGGAGACAAGGTCATCTGTCTGCTTCATGACGATAGCGACAGCGCTCCAGATAACCACGAGTAGAATGGCGGCTGTGATCCAGATGCGTTGACGTGGCATGGTAAGATTAACGTTTGAAGCGTTTGGAGACGATGCTGATGAATTCTCCGGCCTCTTCGACACGGAGTTTTTGGGTAACGTAAAAGTACACCACCGCAGCAAGGGAGACGATCACGCCAAGACCCGTTGCCTGTGTGATGAAGCTCATCTTGGCCCAATCTGCCAACAGGTATATTTTCAGGCCATAGCAAACCGCAGCCATCAGGCCGACGCCGACCATTAGGCGCATCAGGGACTGCGTGAGTGCGCCAGTCTCCAGCCCGTTAGCAAATTTTCTCATGCTGAGATAAAGGGCCACGAAATTGACGTAGAGTCCGAGTGCCGTGCCCCAGGCAAGAGCGGTGTGATCCCACTTCAGCACAAAAACAGTCACTGCGTTCAATGTGGCTGTCAGCGCAATGACACTGAGGCTAACGATCATGGGGATGAAGCGCTTACCAATCGTATAGAATGCAGGTTGGAGTACCTTGATGGCTGAGTAAAACACCAGACCAAAGGCATATGCCTGGAGCGGGCCAGCCGTCATCGCCACATCATGCGCGGTGAACTTGCCGTGCTCGAAAAGGAGTGAGACTATCTCTTTGGCAAAAATGGATAGACCAATCGCGCTCGGCAGCGTGAGGAAGAGCACCAGCCGCAGCCCTTTCGCCAAAGCACCGCGGAAAGCCGGTGTCATGCCTTCAGTGGCCAGTCGTGAAAGCATCGGCAATGTTACGGTGGCGACCGCGACGCCAAAGAGTCCGAGTGGAAGCTGCTGAAGTCTTTGCGCATTCGCCAGCCAGGCACCGGCGGCCTCTTTCCCTGGAGTCAATGAGGCGAAGATCGAGTTCAATGTCACTCCGACCTGCGTCCCGCCCGCTGCGATGAGTGAAGGCCACATCAAGTGCAGCACATCACGCACACCTTGGTCTTTCCACCCGAAGTCGAGTCCCATGCGAAAGCCTACTTTTTTCAGAGCTGGCAACTGAATGACGAGTTGTAGGACGCCGCCGATCAGAGTGCCGATGGCAAAACCCGTGAGGCCTTTCTCTGTGATAGCGCCTTCTCGAAATCCAGGATCGAGCAGCCAAGCCGAGACGACACCACCGACGATGCAGCCGAGATTGAAGAACGCAGACGCGACAGCCGGGATGAAATAGACTCTCTTCGAATTGAGCATCCCCATGACCAGCGCCGTCATGGAGACGAGTGTGATGAACGGATACATGATCCGCACTAACCAAATGCAGAGATTGATGCTCTCAGGATTATCCCACCCGGGATTCATCAACCTCACGAGCCAAGGAGCCAGCGCCACACCCGCCATAGCCACCATGCTCATGAAGCAGACGCTAAGCGCTAGCATCTTCCGGCCTAGTATCCATGCGGCTTCATCGCCCTCGTTCTTGATCTTCTTGGTAAAGGTCGTGACAAAAGCCGTAGACAACGCGCCTTCTGCGAAGAGGTCTCGCAGCATGTTCGGGGTGCGGAAAGCCGCCGTGAAAATGCCCGTGAAGTGGGAACCAAAAAGGCCATTCAAAAGCTGATCCCTAACCAGACCTAGTACGCGGCTGCAAAGGATGGCGATGGAGACGACTCCGGTGCTCTTGGCTTGGGAGTTGGAGTCCTTTGTTGGCTCGCTCATAGCTTAATCTTTGATCGAGGCCCTGCGGAGTTTGTCCATCATGGCGGCACCCATGCCGTGTTCGAACATGGGTTCGGCAATGATCTCGTCTGCGCCGATTTGGTCGAGCGTGCGCAGGATGTAAAAGAAGCGCACGGCGGCTTCGGGCAGCTTGCCGTTGCCAGGGCTGAGCACCATGATCTCTTCAAAGTCGGTGAGGTCGAGGTAGCCATCTTTTTCCTCACCACGATAGCTCATGAGCACGTAGCGCTTGCCTTCCACCGGCGTGAAGTCGCTCGGCTTGCTCAGCAGACGAAGTGGCGTGCGTGGGGCGTAGTGACTGGCGAGCTGACCTGGAGCTTCAGTGGCTTCATCAATGACCGTGCGGGTGACACGCTGCACTTTGCCATAGAGCTTGAGATCCTCGGTCGTGATCGGTCCTGGACGTAGAATTGTGATGATGGGTTTTGGTGAGCCGGGCTCGATTTTGATGATGGTGGATTCCAGCCCATGCATGCAGGCACCGCCATCAATGATCAGCGGAATGCGGCCATCAAGCTCTGCCAACACAGCGCTTGAAGAGGTGGGGCTGATGGAGCCAAAACGATTCGCACTTGGCGCGGCGATGGGCTTGTTGAGTCCCTGAATGATGCGCTTGAAAATCGGGTTGCTGCTAACGCGCACGGCTACACTCGGCAAACCTGCGGTGACGATGTCTGGCACGCAGGCCTTCTTCGGCAGCACGAGCGTCAGTGGCCCTGGCCAAAAGCGCTCGATGAGTTGGGTGACGACCTTTTGGATGGCCTCTGGCACATCAGCCACGGTGTCGAGTT
Source organism: uncultured Prosthecobacter sp. (assembly GCA_964583255.1). Taxonomy (GTDB): domain Bacteria; phylum Verrucomicrobiota; class Verrucomicrobiia; order Verrucomicrobiales; family Verrucomicrobiaceae; genus Prosthecobacter. Next base: position 28,497 of record CAZOVY010000067.1, on the reverse strand, counting down.
GCTTCTTGTCAGGCAGATGCACGATCAGCGGATCAAACGTGGGCCGCTCCTTGGCTTCAAAGATTTTCGCGACGGCGGCTGGATTCAAAGCATCCGCCGCAAGGCCATAGACGGTCTCTGTGGGCAGCGCGACGATATCGCCCGCGCGCAGCAGCCGCACTGCTTCCTCCACGGCATGATGTAATTCAGGAGGGAGTTCAGTGGGCAGGATGGGTGTGGGCATTGAACTTGGGATGCTGGGACATGCTGGCCATTTTGCAAGCCATCCAGCACGGTGATTACTTGCCGTGACCGAGCCATGCCTGGGCAAAGGGATGGCTGATCGTGAGCTCATCTAGCGCCTCGACCATGATGTCAGCGCTAATTTTCCCACGCTCTAGGAAGATGATGCGCTGAGGTTTGAGTCCAGATACTTCAGCGAATCGGTGTGCCACGGCCAACAGGGTTATCGGTTTTTTTTCCAGCATTCGCAGAACCAAGTCCACGGCAGCTCGTTGTTGAAGTGCATCCAGTGCGGCAAAGGCCTCGTCCAGGAGTAGTATGCTTGGCTTGCCGATCAGGGCACGAGCAAGTGCCAGTCGTTGCTGCTCACCGCCGGAGAGGGCGCTCGGACAGCGCTCAGAGAGAGAAACTAGATCACAGGCCAGCAGCATGTGATTGATCGCGGCATCTCCATGCAGGCCCAATCCACGCGCGGCGATTCGTAGATGTTTCTTCACGTTGAGGTGGGGCCAAAGGCCGAGATCTTGGAAGACCAGGGAGATGCTTCGATTCGCAGGTGCTATTCTATTTTGACCTGCATCTGCCACCACTCGGTCGGCGAGAGTGACGTGGCCTTTGTCTGGAATCGCCAGGCCTGCGAGCAGACGGAGCAGGGTTGTTTTACCGCTGCCGTTTGGACCTGCAATCACGCAGCGCTGTCCGGCTGGGATTTGCAGTGAGAGATCATCGAGCACGGTCTGCCCACCTGCGATGCATGTGACGCTCTGGAGTTCGATATTCATGGTTTTGATCGGAGCTTTTGAAGCCTGAACACGCTCCATTCGATGAGGTGAAAAGTGAGAGAAAGTGTCCATGCAGCAAGCCAATAAACGAGGCACAGCGCGGCAGCCTGAGCCGCGAGAGCATTGTCCATGAGGGCAAACAATCTCAGTGGGTAGCTGGACCAGCCGGGTGGTTGCAGAAGGACTGCACCTGACACATCCGCCAATCCAAGCAGCGCCACACTCAAGGCAACCGTGCCCAAAGGTAGCCATGAGACGGGCAACAAAATATAGTAGGCACGCGATAGGGAGGAGGCATTGAGCAATCGGGCGGCTTCCATCCATACCTTGGGAATTGATCTCAACCAAATGGCACCCACGATGACTGCGAATGGCAGAAGCCGCAGCGAGGAACAGGCACCGACTAGAGCCGCCTGCACAGACTCCGGCCAGTCAGCACTACCAAGCCAAGCAGCGAGCTGTCGGAACCCGGCTGCGTAGAGTTGTGAAGGCGCGGCAAGCAGAAGTAGTTGAACGATTAAGCACCCTTTCAAGAGAGCACTCGAACGGCTTGTGACAAAAATCAAAGGTCCGGCTAGGACTGCGATGATGATCATTGAGGTGGCTGCAAAGAGGAGCGTGGCAGAGGCGCTTTCGCCTAGCACGCGCAGAGCGTCCAGCAGATGTGTTTGAGCGCCCAGGGATCGAAAGAGCGGCAAGCCTAGCCCAATCAGAGCGATGCATGAGAGCATGATGCAGGGTATTAGAGTCAGCCAATCTGGTAGAATTTTTTTGTCGTTTAGACTGGTCATGCTCACGGCTCTGGTGGCGGCACTGATGAGCGATTTTTTCGTGGCCAAAGCAAGCAAGTAGGCTGCGGTGATGGCGGGTATGAGAAGCACGACGGAGGCTGTAAGCAGGCGCACGGCGGCCCTTTCAGGCTGAGCGGATGCAAAGGCGATATGCACTTCACTGGAAAAGGTGTGGTAGCCCATTAATTGCGGCGCTCCGGCATCCCCTAATAGCAGGAGACTGAGCGCTAGGCTCAAAGCAAAAGCCGCTGGAAGAGAGCGCCGCAGTGCCATTCGGGCTAGCAGCCTGCGCCCTTGAATCAAAAGGCAGGCTTCTTGTTCTGCCATAGCCATCCAGCCTGCCAGAGTTCCGGTGAGCACGGTGACCATGGCAGCATTTTGCAAACCCAGTGAAAGCGCCAGTCCAGTGCGCCCATCCAGCCATGGGTGCAGTGCATAGGGCAGCAGCCCTTTCCAGCCCTGGATGCCAGCAGCCCACAGAAAAGGCGGGCAGAGAAGGCCAGGGGCGAGCCATGTCCAAGCGATAGAATGCACGCGCGGACGAGCTAGCGTGAGTGCCGTGCCGAGTGGCCAGCCAATCACAAATCCGATCCCCCAAGTCCAGCTTTGGATTGTCAATGAGCGGCGCAATGAGCCATGAACTATAGGGTCACTCCAGATCTGCTGCCAAAGGGCGCTCCAGGAAATCGAAGCCGTGAGAGCAAAGGCCAAAGCTGGTGTAAGCACCATGGCCAAAAGGCACCAAGCGAAGACCTTCCATGCGGCAGTGACTTGTTGGTGATGAGCTACCATGGATAGAATGGCGTGAGGCAGGACAATTCAATATTGCTGTCTGCGCACCCAGTCTTCCAGGAAAGAAACACGCCAAGTTTCAAATTCCGTACTCAGACGACTATAGTCCAGTGGGGCCATGCGGAACTTCGAGAGACTGAGGCCAAGCTTCCCTGGAATGCATGTTGAATCGTACATCGGAAAGTGGGCACCCGAACCTTGGGCCATCCATTCTGAGGTTTCTTTCGAGCTTAGAAAATCAGCGAGTGATTGCGCTTCAGATGGATTAGGTGCTTTGGCGACGAGCATGATGGCGGAGGGGATGAGCACCGCGCCGACTCCTGCCTGATCGGGGTAGATGAAGCCCACAGGGAGGTCATCGAGCAGTGCGACGTTCACATCATCGCTGTCAGTTAGGCCAAAGGCAAACTCACCACTGCCAACGCGGCGCTTCACTTCGCCGTTACTAGCCAACATCCGTCCGCCATGCTTGGCGAAGTCTTCAAAAAAAAGCTGTGCTCCTGCGCTGCCGAGCTGTTGGAGTAAAGCGGCGGCGTGCATGGACGTGGTTCCGAAAAGTGGATTTGCCATGCAGGCGCGGCTAGCAATGCGCGGTGTGGTGAACTCGGCCACGGTGTTTGGCGGCGCATCTGAAGCGGCTAGAGAAGGCTTGTGGTAAATGATCATGCGCAGCCGTGCAGGACCGCCGCGCAGCCCCGTTTGCGATTCCATCTGGAGCAGTGATTCAAGTGCAGGTTTTGGGTCGGACAGATTCAGTTTTGTGGCCAGCCCGCGCGAAGCGAGGTCGACCGCACGCATGGCATCACCACTCCAGAAAAGATCCGCCTGTGGCTTGTCTTTCTCAGTCAGCAGTCGGGTAACCAAGCCCGCACTCTTCGCCGCTTCAGTGTCTGTCACCAGCTTGACACGGATGCCCGTCTTCTCTTCAAACTGCCGACTCAATGGCCTGCTGTAGGCCTCATCTACACTGGAGTAGAGCACGACGATACGGCCATTATTTTGCCCGCACGCGGCAAGCATGAATAGCGCTACGAAGTGTAGCAGGAGGAGACGCTTCATGGATTGGGACTGAGGACGACTTTACCTGACAGAATGTCTGAGTTCACCGGAGTGCCCAGAGGTAGTTTCGGCAACAGGAAAGCACCTCGCCCCTGGCTTTCGCCACTGAGTAAAACGCCCTCGAATGTGACGGGTCTAGGCACAGCGCCATCGGTGAGTTTGAAGCTGCCGGAGAACGTGCCTTTTGCCACATTGAGCGTGAGTTTCACGCCAGTGGGATTGATCAACACGCTTGCGGACAGCAGGGTGGTGTTGGTCTTGGTGATGCGCAGAAGCTGATCGAGATCAGCGAACTGCGCGGCGGTTTCGACACCGCCCTGGGTGAAGTCGAGTCGCGCGTTGTCGGCGGTATCAGGCAGATTGAAGATGATCTGACCCGCAGCAGGGGCCACCCAGCGGCGGCCTTGCAGTGACATGGCGAGAGGGCTAAACCCAGTTCGATAAATGCGGACCGTGGCAGGCTGTGGGGCGACTTTGATCCAGTCGATACGGCCAGTGCAATCACCTGCTGTGGTGACTGCGGGCAGTCCAATGATGCTGGTGTTCGTAGAAGGCATGGTGAAGACGGGAAACTCACCCGTGGGCCAGAGCGTGGAGCTGCCGGTGATTGGCTGGCCTTCAGCGGTCTTGCCGGTCCAGGCGACGCTGCCAGTCGGAGCAATGGTGCAGTTGAGGTAACCGGTTCCCTGCGGCACCGCTGCGTTGCCGACTTCGGTCGTGGGTAGATTGAGAGCGTTCGTGTAGTAACCGGCGAAGGCGGCGGCCGTGGTCGGCGCAGTCCAGCGGTTGCACCAGACACGCACAGCGGTGGTGTTTGTGGGTGTGGTTGAATCGGCCAGTGTGCCTTCGGCAAAACCAAAGTTGCGACCCGGATCAAAGCTCAGATTGAGCAGGAGCGCTGTCAGATTCTTGCGGATGACGCTGATCGCTATTTTGCCGCCGCCAGTCGTGTCCACCAGCAGGCTGCCTGCAAGCGGCCAGGATACGGCACCCAATCGGATCGAACCAGTGACTCCTCCCGCCGGCGTGATCGTTAGCGTAGCGAGTCCGCCGAAACCGCCGTTAAGCGTCGCGTGGCGCTCGACAAGCCCCTCGTATTTGCCGCCACTGAAGACTGGTAACGTGACGATCATGGTGAATTTGAAAGGCACGCTGAGCTTCGCTGCATTGGTGCCGGTGATGGTCACGGAAAAGGTGCCTGGGTTCAAGGGTGCGCCGCTGACGAGGCCGGTCGTCGTGTTCACGATCACACCAGTGGGCAAGCCTGTGCCTGCGAATTTGTTAGGCGCATGCGGGAAGGCTGGCGTCGTGGCAAATGCCTTTCCCGTGCCGAGGGTGTAGATGAGCGGATTGGCCTTGAGGGTAAACTTCACCGCATTCGACGCACCTGCGACGTTGCTCGCGGTGATGCTGATCGTGTAGGTGCCGGGCACGGTGACGATACCGGTGATGGCACCGGTCGTGGCGCTGATGCTGAGACCAGGAGCGAGCCCAGTGGCTTTGAAGAGCGTGGGGTAATTGTAACTCGAAGGTGTCGCTGTGAAGGCGGAGCCGACAGTGAGAGTCGCCGTGGTGAACGACAGGCCGATCACCGGCTTCTGCACCGATTCCTGCGTCACGCTGATCGTTTGCCCGGCCACGGTGATATTGCCCTGCCTTGCTGCCCCTGTGTTGGCGAGTAGTGCCAGCGTCACGGTGGCTGCGTCGTTGCCACTGGTGGCTCCGGTGAAACTAGCCCATGGCAGACTTTCAGTAGCTGTCCATGCGCCAGTGCCGACGATGTTGATGATTTGATTGGTCGCGCCTGTCGGAGCGAAGATCGCCGCCGGGTAAGCGGCCAGTCCACCACCGACGCCCCCACTTGCTCCAGTCCAGGTGACTTCATCCACCCAGCCTGCGTCAGAGCCCACGTTGCCAGAGGTGTCTTTTGAATAACGCCAGCGCACTTTGTGCAATCCGCTCGTGGAGATAAGGACTGATTTCTGCGCCCAATCCACGGTGCCACTGATGGATGAGTTTAGCACGCCGTCGATCTCCAGCCGCAGGTAATCCCAACCGCCTTCTGAGGACACTTTCCACCAAAAGCCCAGTGTGCCTGGACCGCTGAGGATAGTCTCAAACCACGTCTCCTGTGAGTGCGTAATGAGGCCGCTCTTCATCGCGTCCACGGTGTCGTGAGTTGTCGTGGTATCGGTGGTGCAGACGGCGGTGCCGCCGGAGAAGTAACTGAGTGCCGTATTGTCCACGGCATCCCCAATGGAGGCCACTGGCGGCCCGCCGAGCGCGGGCGGCGTGGTGGGAACGGGTGTCACTGTGGGGGTGAAGACCAGCGAGTCCAACCATGCACGGTCCAGGCCCGACTTGTTCGCCGCATCTTTGGCATAGCGCCAGCGCACGGTGTGATTGCCCGCAGGGATGGCCAGTGTCTTGAAGAGCCAGCCGCCAGCGCCACTGCGCGTGTCTTGCACCACGCCATCCAGACTGAGGGTGTAGAGATCCTTGGTCGATTCTGAAGACACATCCCAGTAGAAAGTCAGATTGCCGGGACCTGCGATGCGTGTCTCGATCCAACTGTCGGAACTGTTTGCGATGACGCCGCTGGCGAGTGCGGCAGGGGCGCTGAGAACGTGATCTGTCACAATCGTCCACACAGCCTTGCCGCCGGTCTGGAAGGCGAGGGTGCTGCCCACGGCCTGACCGAACGTGTAGGTCGCTACAGGCACGACAGGCGGCTTAGCTGGGGCAGGCATCCAATTCACCTGATCGAGCGCACCGTTGCCATATTCAGGGATGGCGTAGTTGTCGAGATTGGTGTCCGCCACCCAGCGCAAATGATGAGGCCCCGTTCCGGCTACGGTGTAGCTCACAAAACTCCATGAAGTTCCAGCGGACAACACCACCACGCCATCCACGAGCAAAGTCATGTTCACCCCGGACTCGCGCCACCAAAACTCAATGGTCCCTGCGCCGGTCACATATGTCTCCATCCACGTTGAGCGATACTGGCCGTCGAGCACCCCGAGCGCGGCATCCGTTCCATCGTGACTCGCGGTCGTTGATGCCACGCCAAACCATGGGTTCATGCGATCCGTCGCCCAGTTGAGCGTGGTCGTTTCCAAGGCCTGTGACAACGGTACGGTGTTGGTGTTGGAGATCACTACGCGATCCAACCATGACTGCGCGTTCACCGGTGCGCCGACAGGTTGTGTCAGCTTCCACTGCAAGGCATGAACGCTGTCAGCCAGAGTGACCGTCACCTGAGTCCAGGTGCCATTGGCCGTGGCGGTGCTGTTCAGTGCACCATCGACACTGAATGTCAGGCCGCTGGTACTTCCAGTTGGAAGCATCCACCAAAACGACACCGTGGCCGGTCCCTGAACATAGGTGCTGACCCAGCTATTGCCACCTGAAGGCAGTGTCGCACTCTGTGCCGCCGCACGCCCATCCTGAGTCACAATGCGCTGACTATACCAACCGGACGGCAGGCCGCCCGTCAGCCAGGTCAACTGGGGTGCGTTCAGCGCGATACCGAGGGGTGTACCACAAACGCCGACAGCGGTGACGTGGGAGTTCATGACCACATTGAGCGCAGACGAGAGGCTTTGATAAGTGCCCTGCCATTCCACAAATTGATGCCCTGGTTCAGGCCCCACCGTAAGTACAACCTTGGTGGCTGGTGGATACCGGCCTGTGGTCGTGGCTGGCACGGCGGTGACAACACCGTGAATGCCGGAGCTGGTCAGACGAAAATACCGCGACGCACTACTTTTTGGATCGGTGCCATCTGCGATCTCCTCGGCATTGGTGATGCCATCCTTGTCGAAGTCTCCGTCGCCCGTTTGTGCCAGATTGGAAAAGAGTTCCTGCTCCTTCGTGTCCGCCAGACCATCCTTGTCATTGTCGATGCTCAGGCGGGTGGCACGGCTGACCACCTTGCCCTTGATGTTGATCACATCCACAGTGTACACGCCCTCATCCCCAGGCACGACGGAAGTGATGATAAGGAAGCTGCTGGTGGCACCAGCCAACACGGCGGCTCCCTTTTTCCACTGGAAGGTGACGCCAGTGGCGATAGCGACCTGCACGGACATCGTGGCGGCGCTGCCAGTGGCGGCCAGGACATCGACCGGCTGGCGGACAATGACCGGCATGCCGGTCGTCACTGAGGAGCTTTTGGCCAGGTTGCCATTGCGATCATAGCTAAAGTTGGACAGCGAGGCGGCCACGGCCCGTGGGGAGCAGACCAGAAAGCCCATGAAGCAGAGCAGGGCAGCCATGGGCAGGCTTCTGAAAGCGGAAAGGTGGGTGCGGGACATGATCATCACAGGTTAGAGTTTTTCTTTGGGGACAGAATAGGGGAGCGATGAAGCAGAAGCAGTCGGAGGGGCGGGTCGGAGGCGAGTAGGAGCCGGAAAAGCAGGGTCAGGGTTTGGGGATCACCTTGAGGGAGGCGAGGATTCTTTCGGCCAGAGGCACTTGCTCGGCGGGCAGCTCGGCAGTCCAGACGTGTACGGCGTGTGGCCACCCCTGGGTGATGCCTGTCTTAACCAGGATCTCCCTCCGTAGCAAAACAGTGCCCGCCCAGAGAGTCACCATGGTCACCAGACCGGCATCCAGACGCACGGCCTCCTGCGGTGCGGTGGCAGTCAGAGTGGGAAAGTGGGCGGCATTACCCACATACACACCAACCAATTTCACCTCGTTGCGGGTGACTGAATAAAGGTCAAAATCACTGGGGGACGGCAGCTTCTGGATCGTGCATCCGGCGGGCAGGTCCAGGCTGAAATGTTCAAGCTTTTCCACGCGCACCTCCTCCGCCCTCAGCGGGCTTCCCGGCTGGAGACAGTGCAGCAGGATGATCACAAAGAGCCGCAGAGGATGGGGGGTGCGGGTCATGATTATTTGTTGGCATTGATGATGGCGGTGATGTCTGCCTCGCCGACTGGCTGACCGAAGGCACCCATGATGTTGTGCTCGTAACCGGCGTGCGCACCACCGTCGTCCGTGTAGCGGTCATCCAAGCCCAGAAGATGGCCGGATTCATGGGCTGCCTCCCAGCCTGGGGTGCCAACCTGGCCACCAGCAGGCCAAGTGCCAGTGTTGCCACCCACGCCATTGACGAAGGGACGTCCGTTCCCCTCGGGAACCTGGATGACATTCTTTTTGTTTTGCGGGCAATCGGCGGTTGGCGTCACCACAACGGCCGTCACCTCATACTTGCCAAACTTGCCGGTCCAGTATTTCTCGATGCCTTCCTTGAAGGCCTGCCGCTGTGCATCGGAGACGCCGGGACCCTCGTATTCGATGGGCAGCGTGATGGTGACTTTGTTGCCATCCACCGTCACCTTGCCGTAGAGACCCATGGGGTCGATGCTCGACACGGGGTTGTTGGAAACATAGGCATAGCGGTTGAAGTGGTCGGTCTCGCCGATGGGGTCACGCGAGATCCAGCGTCCCTGGGCTGGGGAGTAGGCACGGAAGGGGGCCAGATAGTTGCCGGTGGGGCCGTGGCGGAAATGGTTGGTGAAGCCAAATTCGGTGCCGAACAAAGAACTGTTTGATGCGGTGGTGCCGCCCCATGGATCATAGGAGAGGCGCTGCTGCAACTGCGCGGTGCTGGAGAGCACTTCCCGCACACTGCCCAAATGGTCACGCGTGTAATAGTAGAGCCCGGCCTGCGCGCCGGAGAGCACTTGCAGCCCTTGAGCCAGATAGCGCTTCACCACAGCAGTGCCGTCCGCATTGCGCTCTTCCACGCGGCGGAAGTTGTCCCACACAAAAGTCTGGGTGGACACAAGTTTGCCGCTTTTCAGCTCGCGGATTATGCGGCAGCGGCCGACACCGTCATACGCAAGCTCGGTGCGGCTGATCCCGGAGACCATCGCGGTGACGCGGTCCTCCGCATCCCACTCATAGGTGATGGCGGGCAGCGGAATGGAGGCGTCCACCAACTGATTGAGCAGGTTATAACCAAAAGTGCCGGTCGTAGCGCCCACAGTCTGGGTCAGGCGGTTAGCACCGGCGTCATAGGAGTAGGCGTAGCCTGGAGCAGGATTCCCCCCTTTGGTGGCGACCACGGCGGTGAGCTGATCCACGGCGTCATAGCTCAACGCCCAAGTGCTGACCTCAGCACCATCCGCCGCCTGCACCCAGTTGAGAACGCGCCCGATGGCATCATACGTGTAGTCAAACTGAGAGATGACGCTGTTGTCCGTTCGGGTGTGCTTCAATCGTTGCAGACGGTGATCTTGGGTATTGCCCAGGTAGGTGAAGCTACTGGTGACGCCATTGGGACGGACGATGGTCGCGGGGCGGCTGGTGGGACCGTCATAGGTCAAGGTGTGGGTGCCGAGAGGGTCTGTCAGCGAAGTGCCGCGCCCCATTTCGTCAAACACCAATGTGGAGTTGACGCCATTCACACCAAGCGTGGTCACACGGCCAAGGATGTCATAGGCATAGGTGACCGTATCGTTCGGGAACGGACCGTCCACTGCACTCAACAAGCCTGCTCCTGGAGATGATCCGCCAGTGATGCTGTTATAGGCATACTGCGTGGTCCCGATCCCATCCTTCATACTGGCCACCCGTTTGTAAACTGGGTCATAGGTGAAGCTGACCGCCGGTGTAGCCACCAGACTGTTTTGATAGGCAAGCTGGCGGATTGTGTCGTCAATATTGTATTTGTAAAGCTTCTGCTGGCCCTTCTCATCCTTCCGGCGGATCAGCCTGCCTGTGCCATCATCATACTCATAGGCAGTCTGGGAACCATCTGGGGCAATTTTGGCAGTCACACGACCTTCCACATCACGCTTCCAGCGGGTGATGCGTCCAAGAGGATCAGTGAGGCTGCTGATGCTGCCGCAATGGCACCAGCTCAGCTTGATGATCCGCGCGAGAGGATCGTTCAACTGCACCAGTTGCTGCACGGCATTGTGACTGTAACTGGTTACACGACCCAATCGGTCCGTGAAGGTGGCGCGATCCAGCTTGTTGTAGCTGATCTGCTCGAATGTGCCGTCGGGGAAGTTGGTGCTGGTAAGGCGGTCGAAACTGTCATAAGTGAAGGTGCGGGCATAACCATCCGGATGGGTGATTGTGCTGACCCGGCCAACGCTGTCGTAACTGAAAGTCGTGACATCGCTCACTCCGGGCAACGGTCCGTCGATGCTGGTGACATAACCATTGATGTCATAAGTGAATGTCGCGGTCCCGCCTGCCGGATCTGTGGCGGTCAGCACCTGACCTCGCGCATTATAAGAGTATGACGTCACCTGGCCAGCGGCATCCGTAACAGTGACCGGCTGATGCTGGCTGTTGTAGGTGATGGCCAACTGGCGCTCATTGACTCCGCCTGTGGTCTGGCGGACCTCCAGCAGATCGACCAGATTGGCTGCATACAGATACTCGGTGGTGCGTCCCAGTGGATCGACGATCTTGATCAGATTTCCCAAGGCATTGGAATAAGTTTGGATCAGCTGCGGAGTACCGTCTGCCAGGATGCGCAACGTCTTTTCAGGGGCCGAACTCGCACCTGGGAAGTAAGGAAAGCCGCTGCCATCCACGCCAACACCACCGGGATAGTTGAACCAGATACGGTCCTCCAGGGCGGGCTTGACGGTTTCGATCACTGGCACCACCTGCCAGTTCACATTGGTATAAAAACGGTAGTTGCGTGCAGCCTTGTAATCCCCAGGAGCGACTTCGCTCGCCAGTTTGTCCCAATACCATCCGTTGCGGAACTGCAGGCGTGAGTCCTCGGCATAGAAACTCACTGATTGCCCGCCCACCGTGACCGACTTCGGCGGTGATCGCAACGATGGTATGAAGGAACTGCCAGTGTCATTGAACTCCACGCGCTCCTTGCCCCCGAGTGGATCAGTGGCTTCGACGACGCGGTTGGAGCCGACAGAGTCCACCAGCTTATTGAAGGTGGAGGTTCCGTAGGGAGTGGTCATCGCCCCGATGAATCCGCTGACCGCATAAGTGAAGCTGCTCGCAAGACCGAGTTGATCCGTGATACCCGTCAGGCGTCCGCCAACATCATAGGTTAGCGTGGCGAAACGACCGAAGGGATCAGTGACGCGAGTGATGCGGTAAATATTCCCGACGTCATCGTAGGACAACGTCGTGACTTGACCGATGGCATCGGTGAGAGAAACCAAACGGATGCTGGCATCATATGCCAGCGTGAGTGCGTTCCCCTGCGGATCAATGATTTGGCTGAGAAAGACCTTGGTGGGACTCGTTGGGTGGTTGGGCGCATTGTAGATTTCGATGGAGCCGTCTGGCATCTCACGAGTGTATGTAAATGTGCCGCTGCGGGTGACCGTGGCAAAACTGCGATCATGGGGGCCAAACTTGGCCGAGGCCGTGCTGTAGAGAACCAATTCAGTGCCACCGCCGGGCACACGCACGCGGAGGTTTGTTCCGTTCGTCAATGAGCCGCTGACATGCTCCACCCAAGCGACCCAGTTGGTGCTCCAAGTGACGCCAACATGACTCCATGTCGGAGGCGATGTTGGAGCACCACTGTCCATGTCATTGTAGTTCACTTCAAACGCCACTGAAGGCCCCACTGGCGGCGAGTAGGACACGGGCACGTCACTGATGCGGATGGCCCCAGGCATGGGTAGAAAGGTGTAACGAGGCATGCCCTTTGCTTTCTCTTTACAGGGGTCTTTGTCCTCGGTGCTTGGCGTATCCTTGGTCGTCGTTTCATCCGTCGGAGTGGTGCCATGCGCGCCATCTCTGCCGAAGACGGTGCTGCCAGTCACAGCGTCCACTTTGTCCCAGCCACTGCCAAGATTAACGGCTGCTACAAGGAAGAAACCCGAGGCGGCCTGATCCACCGCCGCCTTGTCCACCCAGCCTGCGAAGCCTTGGGTGCGATCCTCCAAAAAATACTTGCTGCCATCCGCAGACGCAGCCAGCAGCGCATTGAAGTGATCATCCTTCACATGCATCACGGCAGGCGTCGGGATCTTCGCTGATGAATCGCTGCGATGCGCTATCGCCAGTTCCAGATGATAGTCATTCTGCGCATAACGCTGAACTTCGGAAAGTGGGATGCCCGTCTGCTGGTAGTCTGGTGGCACCTGACTGAGCCGAGGAGCGATGAAAGGCTCACGTTTGAATTCTTTGATCGCATTGAGCGCTAGCGGACCACACATCACATTCTGTGCCGCCGTGTGATCCAGAAGCCAGACAGCCTCACGGGCGCGGAAAACCTTTCCTTCCAGAGCGCCATTCAATGGCCGTGCATCTGCCGCTGCCACCAGCTCCCTTAGCTTAGCAGCGCGTGAGATGCCGATGTTGGTGTCCAGCAGACTTCCCAGTGCGCCGTTCGCTAGATGGTAGGCAGGCAGATCAGTGCGGTCTTTGGTCTTCTTCCAGATTTCATCCCAACCCTGGCGTGCTACATCAAACCAGCCCGTCTTGTGCTTGAAACCCATCAACTCATTCTTCAACGCCAGAGCCCAGCGTGAACTGCCGTTGCTCTTGAGCCAATCTTCTAATGCGGCAAACTTTTCCTTCTCAGTCATCTTGGCGACAAGGCGGAGAAACTCGCCCAACGCAGCATTGTCAGCACTCAGAGTTGCCGCACCAGACTCTCCATCGACTGGCCAAAGTCGATCTGCAAATATGCGTGAACCAACGATGTGATCATCACTAGGTTGCACCGGAACTTCAGGGAGTTGATCGGGTGCCTGATGGGCTAGCGCTTGACGGTTGGGAGCACCTTTAAAATCCAAAGCTGTAGCGGTCTGCTGCGGAGACGGTTTGGACAATTGTTCCGATACGGATCTCTGGAACGAAGTGCTGGTGCCAAATTTCTGCCATAGAGTAGCCAAGATAATACCCAGCAAGGCCAAGCCCACTAAGACTGAGAGGTCGCGCAATGTTTTTTTCATATCGTTCGATTCCACGGTGTTGCTACAGTAGATCTAACGTTGTTTACGGATACGATTTACCCCATTCGCAATAGGCGATATAAAGAGCGCAAAGATGACGCATCTACCGCCAATCCACGGACTCAGCTCTCTTTAATCTCTATAGGATTTGTGGCAGTCTCGGCAGTCCTGATTGATCGTTTTCAGACGAGTCAGAGTCTGCTTGGGATCGGAATTCTTTAGCGATTCACCGAACTGATCGGCTCTCTGTAGAGATTCCTTGAGATGGCTGATCATGTCCGCTGAATGATCCTTCTCCGTATTGCGCAAGGCTTCACGAAAGCCTTCAACCAGGACAACCGTCAACTCATTAGCGAGTTCGTTATTCCAAGTCTCTACTTTGATGGCTTCCAGTTTTTCAAAGGCATCATCCATCCTCGTCATCTCACGCACAAAAGGCGTGACTTGCGCCACGGGCACTAAATCAGCAGGGGTAACGTTAGGAGTGAGTGTTGCGTAATTTTGCACATCTCTCCATAGCCCTTTATAATCAGCTCCTGTGCCAGCCTGTTTCATTAACTCCAGGGCATGATCCTTGGAGATGCCGCCCTCAATCATGGCCGCGATTACTGCTGCTGCTGGGCCACGATTTTTGCCGTGATGACAATGAATCAAAACTGAACCCTGCGTTGTCTCCAGCAGTTGCTTCAGCGCGGCTTGCACAGGAATGGGCACACTATCGTAGCCGATGGGCAAATGCACATAGCGAAGGCCAGCTTTTGCTGCTGCCTGCTGATCCGGCTCTTTGCCATCCACACTCACGACAGTCTTGATTCCAAGGCTCGCAATTTGATCAAAGACATCAGATCCAGAAGGCTCACCGCTACAGTAAATGCGAGAGGAGATCTGATGGAAGCCCTCGACGGTAATTGCTTTTTCTTGAGACGCAGTCGCTGCCATCAGCGACGGACTCAGATAGCCCAGAGAGCTATTGATAACGATTAACACGGACAGCAAGTTTGCTTTCATAAGGGAAACACTTCCCACTGAAAGAAACCTCAATGCCCTCGGCGTCAAACCTGAAGCCGGGTCATCATGGTGCGAGATTTAATCTGCCTTGCGCTTCAATTGCGGGAAGAGCACCACGTCGCGAATGCTTTCGGCACCGGTGAGCATCATGATGAGGCGGTCGATGCCGATGCCGATGCCGCCGGCGGGCGGCATGCCGTGTTCGAGAGCAAGGATGAATTCTTCGTCGATCTTCTGGATCTCTTCGCCGGCCTGATGCTCCAGACGCTCGCGCTGGACGATGGGGTCGTTCAGCTCGGAGTAGCCGGGGCTGATCTCCTGGCCGTTGATGATGAGTTCATAGACATCCACCACGCTGCTGTCATCCGTGTTCTGCTTGGCCAGCGGCACGAGTTCTTTGGGTGAATGCGTGACGAAGAGCGGGTTAAAACTCTTCTCTTCCACCAGCTTCTCGAAGACCTTTTGATCCAGCTCGTAGTGCTCATCACCCGCATGAATCTCATGCACACCCATGCTCTGGGCACGCTCGACTTTGGCTTCCTTGCTCAGCGTAAACCAGTCTTCACCCGCCGCGCCTTTGACCAGATCACGATATGGCGCGCGCTTCCACGGGCGAGTCAGATCAATGGTCTTGGTGACAGCGCCTTCTTCATCTTTGTGCTCGATCACGAGACCGCCGCAGAACTTCTCAGCCAGATGACAAATCATGCTTTCGACGAGGTCCGCCATCTGCTCGAAGTCGGCGTAGGCCCAGTAGGCCTCAAGCATGGTGAACTCGGGATTGTGGCGGCGGCTGACGCCTTCATTGCGGAAGTTACGGTTCAGCTCGAACACACGGGTGAAGCCTCCGACGAGCAGCCTTTTCAAATACAGCTCAGGGGCGATCCGCAGATACATCTTCTGATCGAGCGCATTGAAGTAGGTCTCAAACGGGCGCGCCGCCGCGCCACCAGGAACGTCCTGCATCATCGGTGTCTCCACTTCCAGGAAATCGCGGCCATGCAGGTAGTTGCGGATCTCGGCGACCATCTTGCTGCGCGTGACGAAGATCTCGCGGCTGCGATCATTGGAAATGAGGTCCAGGTAGCGCTGGCGATACTTGATCTCACGATCCGTGACGCCATGCCACTTATCAGGCAGCGGACGCAGCGCTTTCGACAGCGGCGTGAGCACCTTCACATGGATGGATGGCTCGCCTCTTTTGGTCACGAAACTAAAGCCCGTGACGCCGACAAAGTCACCGATGTCGATCTGGTGAATGAAGAGTGCGTAGGATTCCTCGCTCACATCGCTCTTGCTCAGGTAGCATTGGATGCGGCCTGTGATGTCGCCGATGTCAAAGAATGTCGCCTTGCCCATCTCGCGGCGGGAAAGGATTCGGCCTGCCACATTGACATCAAGCCCTTCAACAAAGTTCTTCTTCAGCGTGCCCGGATCATGCGACACCTCAAACTTGCCGCCGAAGGCCGCGATGCCACGTTTCTGCATCTCTTCAAGCTTGGCGCGGCGGAATTGCAGGAGTTCGGATTCGGAGTGTTCGGTGGCTGGTTGCATGATCGGACTTATAGTGGGGCGGAGTCTTTAACCGGGTGAAGGGGAAATGCCACCGCAAAGGTGAAGCTCACCGCCCCAGGCTGCCGAGGTAGGCGATTAGGTCGCGCAGCTCCTCTCGGGTCATGTTCATCATGAGCCCCTCGGGCATGAGCGAACCGGATTCCTGGCGCGCGGTGATGTCGGCTTTGGCAAAGGTGCTGACGCTGCCTGTGAGCAGGTCTTTGAGCTGCATGTCGGCAGCGCCTTCGCTGATCTTGTAGCCTTGCAGCTTGCGTCCGTCTTTGAGACTGAGGCTCGTGGCGATGTAGCCTTCTTTGATTTGTCGTTGAGGCCAGACCACCGCTTCGATCAGCAACTCCACCGGCACGCCACGGCCCACGCTATCCAACTCAGGTCCGATGATGCCGCCGACCTTACCGATCTGATGGCAGGCGATGCAGCCCGACAGTGGTGCCGCGAAAACGGCTTTGCCTTTCGTCGCATCGCCGCCGGTTTTGATCTCGGCGGCTAATGCGGCCACCCATTCGGCACTGTAAGTTGGCAGCGTGTTTTTCACCCCGAGGATCTTGTTGAAGACGGCTGTTAAGGCCGCGTCGCTACGTCCGGCAACAGTGAGTGTGGTCAGGGCCAGCTTCGCAGTGTCAGCGGAGCAAGGCGCACCTTCGAGAGCTTTGGCAAAGCTGGTCATCGCGGCTTCGCGAGCGAGCAACGGCGTGAGCCAAGCGCGCATCGTGTCGGCATCGGAGATCGTGCTGAAGGGTTTGGCGGCTTCCTTGCCTGCAAGCGCAGGTTGGGCATTCGCCAAAGCCGTCAGCGCGGCGATGCGGACGGGCCAGGGCTGCTGAGCATCTGCGACATAGATTTGAAATGTCTCCACAGGCTCTCCCAGCCGCGCGAGCGCCGTCAGTGCCGTAAAACGAATTTCCAAATTCGTTTTCCCCTCACCTGTCGCTTCATTGAGCAAACCATGAACGAGCTTGGAAGCTCGTTTGACGCTCCAAGCCCCCGCCAGCCGGCACGCAGCTAGCTTCTGCTCCCTCGTGCCTTTCTCCAAAAGCTCCAGCAGCAGAGGCTCAGCTCCCGGCGGTGCTTTGTAGCCTCTTTGCGCGGCGGCATCGGCGAGTTCATCGAGAATCACCTTATCCGTCTGGCCAAGCTTCAAGGCTCGCAGCATGTCCGCAGGCTCGCCCTTTCTCAGCAGCGCTCCAATGAGTGCGCGACGTGTCTCCGCCGTCATCGTGTCTCCCTTCTCCGCCACCATCGTCCGCACGGTGCCGAGTAGCTCCGCACTGCCTTCTTTCTCGACGAGGTAAGCCAGATGTTTCGGCGGGAGAGATTCCAGTAGTGTAGTTCCGCCTTTAGGCGGTTCTGAGCCGCCTAAAGGCGGAACTACAATACTCGGCTTCCACTGCGGAGCCGTCGCATGAACCGCCAGCCACAACGCCCGATCCAGGAAGGTGTCCATCGGCTTATCGAGTGCCTTCAAAGCCACCTTGATCGCGTCCGGTGATTTGACTTTGGCACAGGCCACGATGGCTTCGAGGCGGACGCGGGGAGATTCATGGCTTACTTTCAAAGCCAAGAGTTCAAGCGCATTAGGAAGCTGGTCTGTCAGTGTGCCGATGGCATGTGTGGAAACCTGTTCTGTTAATTTGGCCAATCCTTCCGGGCTTGGTTCTGGCAGGTTTTGACGCAGATGCTGGTAGGCTTGCCAGCGCAATTGAGCATTCAAGGCGAGCGGTCTTCCCTTCACCGTTACCCGCCAAATCCGCCCATGCTTCTTATCTCGATTCGGATGCCGGAAGCTGGCCTGATAGTGGCCGATGATCGGGTCATACCAGTCGGCGATGTAGAGGGCTCCTTTGGGGCCGAAGCGGACATCGACGGGGCGGAAGGCGACGCTGCTGCTGGTGATGAGCGGAGGCTGCTCGATGGCTTCAAAGCCACTGGGAGCCTCGGGATCATCGCGCAGCTTGTGGCGGTAGATGGCGTTCTCGAAAAAACCGCCAGTGATGATTTCCTCCTGCATCTCGGCGGGCCAGTGCGCGTTGCCGACAATGTCCACGCCGCAGAATTTGCGCAGGCCGTCGGTCTTGATGATCTGGCCGCTGTGCGGAAGCATGAAGCGGCTGAGTTGGAAATAGGGGATGCTGTCTTTTGAATCCGGCAACTCCGGCACTTCGATTTCCATCGGTCGCGCCCAGAACATGCCTGCGGCTCCGGCGACCATGATGGGCTGCCCATCTTTGGTGAAGGCCGTGCCCCAGGGATTCAGTGGCATGCCTGTTGGATAGGCTTCTAGCTTCCGACTACGCGGCCAGAAACGCCAGAAGCCAGCACCGTAAAGCTGCTTCACACCCCATGCGGTAGTGACGCGTGAGTAACAGTGCAGCCCCTGATGCATCACGAGCGCGCCATCGGGCGACCAAATAAAACTGTTGAGGTTTTGATGTGTGTCGCCGGTGCCGAAGCCGCTGAAGACGACTTCTTTTTCATCCACGCGATCATCGCCATTCGTGTCTTTGAAGAGCCAGAGCTTTTCGCCCTCGCCCACATAAAGCTCGCCCGGTCCGGCCAGCTCCATGCCCATCGGCATCCGTAGTCCGTCGGCATAAACCGTGCGCTTGTCGGCACGGCCATCGTGATCGGTGTCTTCGAGGATGAGGACTTGATCGTTGCACACTTCATCCGGCGCAGGCTGCGGGTAAGCCGTGGTGCTGAGTACCCATAAGCGACCGCGTTCATCCCAGCGGATGACGAGCGGATTTGGCACCTCGTCTTTCTCGGAGGCAAAGAGATTCACCTCAAAGCCATCGAGCACTTTGAAGGAAGCCAGCTCTGCCTCCGGTGAATGATCTGGCGGCGGCTCACCGACGGAGATGGCTTTCTTATACGGCTGCTGGGCGATGCATGTCGTGGCAAAGAGAAGCGCGGCGATAGTCAGTCTCATGGCACTTTCCTCCCCAGATCTTCGGCTTGTTTCCATATCGCTTCTTCCTGGGTTTTGATGAGTGCTTGGTACTTTTCCAGCTCCTTCGGGAACCAGCGCACTTGTGGATTGAGATGATCGCGACTGCTCGGCTGCGCGGTGCGGTCGCCATACAGGAAGGCCCAGTTCGAGGGACGCCAATACTCGTGCCAGAGTTTGTTCTTGGCTTGGATGAGTGGGCGGAGCGCTGTCACATCAGGACGATCCATCAAGCGGGCGCTGGTCAGCAAACGAAGGCCGAGTTCCTGCGAGCCTTCACGAGTCAGGTTCACCCCATCGCTGGTGAGTCGGTAAGGACGCTGATGATTCCAGCCTTCGCCCGAGCTGGCAAAGAAGGCTCCATGCTTCTCGGCGAGCGCACGGAGGACTTCGTTGTATTTCGCAAGCGCGATATTCTTCGAGCTGAGATCAGGCAGCGGTGGTGGGCTTTTCTCAAAGGGCGCGGCTTCGATGATGACCAGACGTGGTGTCACGGCTTTGCAGGTCGCCATCATTTTCTCCAAAGCCGCGCGGAACTCTTCCAAGCCAGATTCGCCGCGCTCCAGGCATTCCTGACGACCAAACATGAGGAACACACACGTCGCTTCACATCGGCGGAGTTGTAGCGTGAGATCACCAAAATTCAGTGGGCGATCCTGACGAAACACCGTGTCTGTTTCCCAAGCAAGGCTGCGCAGCTTTGGTTTATGCGCGGCGTAGCTGAGCATGAGCAGTGACTCCAACGAGCCTTCTTCCGCGATGGCCACGGCTTCACTGCCACCGAGAAGGGCGATGACTTCATCCTTCTGAAGTTCAAAGCTATACATGCCTTTCGGCCGCGATTTCTCAGGCGTGGGGAGTTGCTGACTGAGTGCAATGATTTCAGGTCGGCTTAGCGCTCGATCATAGAGCCTCACGTTCGCTACAACACCGCGTAGCTTCTCGTCCCCTGCGCTGACACTGCTTTTCTTCATCGTGATCGGGCCGGGTGGTAGTGCGCCGGTGATAACCTCGACCCCATCAACCCAAACGCCCGTGAGAGACTGCCGAGCATCACGTTTCACATTCACGGCGATATGATGCAGCTCAGGCTTCGAGGGCAGATTTGCCAGCATTGGGGCCGTCAATTCGAGCGGTGCTCCACCTGGCGTGCGGATTCGGAAACGCAGATCCTTATTGCCCACCAGATCCAGCGACCATGCCTCACCGCGTAAGAGAGACAACTCTTCGGCAATCTGTGGGCCATCCGCCATCAGAAGCAGAGAAGCGCTAAAGTCCTGCACCTGCACATCTGGCATCTCCAGCAGCCGCGCGTGTGATTTGATGACATCCCCATCGTCATGTTTTTTGTTCGTGGTATCCAGGCGAGCGACGATGCCAGACTCCAGATCGACAGACACAGTTCGCGCCACCTGGGCCTGAAGCAGCGCGGGCAAGAAGAGGATCAAAAGCAGAAGTCGGGGAAGCATGGCGGCAAGGCTATCGCAAAAAACAGCGTGAATCTCTCGGCAATGTTCGCTTTCATGGGTTGCAGCCAGTTAATAAAACAGACATGAGTGCAGCCTGATGAATGAGGCAAAGAACACGGCGCGCGCTCTGGTCCGGCTGGGCTATGACGGGCGTGTACATAAGACTTTCAGGGGGCACCAGGCCAAGGAGCGCTTCGAGCATGAGGTGCGCGTTTTGAAGTACCTTCAAAAGATGGGCTGCACCTTTGTGCCGCGTGTTCTGGAGTCGGACCCTGAGAAGCTTCATCTCGTGACGACGAACTGCGGCCAGCGCGTGGAGCGCCTGACTGAGGACAAGCTACGCCAGCTCTTCGCCGAACTTGAGCAATACGGCGTGCGCCATGAAGATCCCTACACGCGCAATGTCACCTACAACGCGCAGCTCGGACGCTTTTGCCTGATCGACTTCGAGTTTGCCACGATTCTGGATCAGCCTGATCTGGGACCGCCGCCGCCCGAGCCGGACCCGGCGGAACATGGACCGCGTGGATGGTGAGGGGGCTAAAGTTTACGGTTGTTTACTGTTGTTGACGGTGGTTGACGGTTGTTTACCAAACCACCGTCAATTCCTCATGCAGGACCAACCATGTAAACAAGCGTAAACGCCGCGCAGCGGCCTCAACCACTGTAAACTTCTTTGCCCCACGCGGCGTATCTTCCAGTCAATGCGGTTCCTTCCAATCAGCGCTGCCCTTCTCGGGATGATCACCTCCAGCTTCGGCCAATCAGAGTCCCGGCTGGTCTGGCAGCCTGTGCATCATTACTTTATCAATCGTCAGCCGGGTAAAGAGGCGGCACCTATCGCGGGCACTCGGCGTCTGAACTCATTCACGGCCTACACTCATCTGGGAACTGACTTTGGATTTATGGGGCCGGCGGAGCATGACATTGAGTGGCAGAATGATGAGGTTTGCCTGCACCTCGGCCAGGAGCCAGAAGCCTGGGCGGGCATGTGGCACAGCTTGTCTGGACTGGCGCGTGAGTCACAAAAATCGCTGAACTTCTCTGCCGCTTGGTCGGAGCTTTTGGAGCCGCGCTACCAAGCAAGAATCTCTAGCGTGCGTGCGGATGCTCATGGCCACGGCAAGTTGAAGTTGGAAATTAAATCTGATTCGCAGGAACTGCTGTGGTCTGAAGTCCAAACACTGCAAGAGGCTCCGAAAGAACCCATGGTTCTTGCGGTAGCGCCGCTCGCTTTTAAAAAGGCAAAACTGATCAACTGGATCGCTGAACCAGGTTCTGAACTCTGCGTTGATGGGCTTTTTCTTGGGATCGAAACTCCAGACATCCCCTTTGATGAATACGTGCTTGCGGCCTGCTATGCTAAGCTGGCGCGCTCTTACGATCCTGGGTCGGGCTTTGTCAAAGACCGCTCGCATCTGGAAGACGGGGCTTTTGAGTCACTGGCCTCCACGGGCATGTTTGCACTAGCCACAGCGGTGCTCGCACAGCCACCGCTCCAGATGATCAGCCGCGAGCACGCGCAGAAGACGCTCTACAAAATTCATCGCGCCGTGAAGGCGTTGGATCGCCCACTCGGCCTGCTGCCACACTTTGTCCGCCGTTCTGCTACTGGCTACATGATCCATCCAGGCACCGAGTACAGCACGGTGGACACGGCTTTGTATTACCATAGCTTGCTGTTAGGCGCAGAGATGCTGCAGGATGCCGACCTGAAGATGGATCTCGTCTCCGCTGTGGATCAGATCGACTTCACCAAGCTGCGCCTGCCTGAGGGTGCGATCAGCCACGGTATGAAGGACGATGGCCGCACGCTGCTCACTCATGGCTGGAAGGACTGGGGCGGCGAGACGGCACTCGTGATGATGCTGCAAAACATGGTCGATGAAAAGGCGCAGCATCACAAGATGGAGCGCCCAGCGCAGGCCTGGCAGGGCACGGGCTTCATCCCTGAAATCCAAAGTCTCTTTTACCCCGACTTCGACAGTGATACGCCGGATGCACTTGATGGCGTCAAGTGGCTCAGCGCCCGCCGTCGGATGCTCAACGCGCAAAAGGAATACATTCAGCGGACTTGGCCCAGCAGCCTAGCGGCCAAGATGGGGCTCTATGGTCTCTCAGCAGGTGAGGGAGCGCATGGAGACAGCTACTTTGTCGGCGGTGTGGATCTGCCTGATCAGTCGGTCATCCACCCGCACTATATCTTGATGTCCGCCGCGCTCGCCGAGCCAAAGGAAACCTATGCGCTGCTGCAGAGAATGGAGCACGCCGGGCTATTCACGCCCTGGGGCATGGTGGAGGCCACGACGGTCAATGGCTCTCCCTATCTGCCCATGAATGGCTCATTGAATGCAGGTTTCGAAGTACTGGGAGCCTATCACTTGCTGGTGAAACAACGCTCTCTGCCGAATGCCATCTACGCAGCCAGCCGCCAGTCCCAGGAACTCCGCCGCGCCGTGCAGCTTTTTTATCCGCCATCTCAAGGCCGAGTGCCCACCACGACGAGCGCGTCGGAGTGAGTCACTCAGTGCTGATGCCGCTGCGGATGACGGCTTCTGCGGCATCTGCTGCTGAGATTGAGCGGGCGTGGATACGTAGCAGGACCTCCCCCAGCGAGACGGCTGTGCCGACCTTGATCATCTGGTCCACACCGACACCAAAATCCACGGGGTCGGCGGCCTTGGCGCGGCCGGCACCGAGTTCGAGCACGGCCTGGCCAATGCTGCGTGCATCCATGCGGGTGAGGGTGCCGCTACGAGTGGCTTTGACTTCATGAATCACGGGCGTGTGGTGGATGCTGTCCATGCGCTCCAGTGCTTCGACGTTGCCGCCCTGGCTGGCGACCATCTGCTGAAACTTCCGCCAGGCTTCACCGGCATGGAGTTTGGCTTTCAATTGCTCGCGTGAGGAGATGGACACGGTGGCACAAAGGTCGAGCACGATGGCTTCCAGATCAGGCGGTCCGTTGCCTTGCAGACAACGGACGGCTTCAGCCACTTCGAGCGCGTTGCCGGCGGCCTCGCCGGTGGGTTCGTCCATACGACTCAGACGCACACCGGAACGCACGCCGAGAGCGCGACCGGTCTGCACCATGCTCTGGGCCAGTTCATGCGCAGCGGCCTCAGTTTTCATGAAGGCTCCGGTGCCGTACTTCACATCGAGCACGAGCCGGTCGAGTCCTTCGGCTAGTTTTTTGCTCAGGATGCTGGCCGTGATGAGCGGGATGCTGGGCACCGTGCCGGTGACGTCTCGCAACGCGTAGAGTTTTTTGTCCGCCGGACAGATGTCCGCCGTCTGGCCGATCATGGCGCAGCCGACACGCTCGACCACACGGTAGATTTCCTCTTCGCTAAGCTGAGTGCGGAAGCCGGGGATGGACTCCAGCTTGTCCAGTGTGCCGCCCGTGATGCCAAGACCACGGCCAGAAATCATCGGCACCCACAGGCCATCACAGGCTAGCAGTGGGGCGATGATGAGGCTCGTCTTGTCCCCAATGCCGCCCGTGCTGTGCTTGTCCACGCGCATGGGCGATCCAGCGGGCCAGTGCAGGCTTGAGCCGCTGTGCAGCATGGCATGAGTGAGCGCGGCCGTTTCCTCCGTGCTCATGCCTTTGAAAAAGATCGCCATGGCCAGCGCACTCATCTGGTAGTCCGGCATCTCACCACCCGTGAAGGCAGTGATCAGTGCGTGGATCTCGTCAGAGGACAGTTCGCCGCCCTCGCGTTTGCGCTCGATGAGGCTAGGGATGTGCATGGCAGAGGAAAGCGCGGAGGAGCAGAGAGGGAAGGACAAAAAAGACAGAATGAATGGCTTGCGTAGAGGACGGCGTGAGCCGTCCTACTCAGACACTGAATCTCACGTCACAATGAGACGGGAATATCGCAGACACTTGCACCACCAGCAACTCACGCCAGAGAGAGGGCGTGCGAAAGAAGGCAAGGCTGAGGCTTGAGCGTTTCAATGAGAAGACGTTTGTAGAAAGCTCATTGCCAGCAAGTGCTTCGGGTGGCAAAGGCACATCGACATCGTCAGGACAGTCGCATACCTACCGTAAGTTGTTTCCGAAGCCAGCTAGCCCCGCGTTCGCCGGTATCTTGGAAGAGTGATCCGGGAAAGCGCTCGGAGGAGGGCAAGGCGTTGGTGTGTTCAGTGAGATGTAGGTCCGCTTAGCTCCGTCAAAAACGAAGTGGGTGCGGTGAGGGAAACGTGGCTGCAAGGGTGAAAACGCTGGCCGCGCGGACTTCACCACGCTGCTTCAACCAAGGAAGGTTGGGGACCGAGACGCTGGCCTGATTTTATTTTTTCAAGTGGGTTGGCACAGCCAATGCCATTGGTTGGCTCGTGGGTTCATTTATCTTGCAATATGAATCACCGACCCCTTTCTACCCTTTCACTTTCATGACCGTTGTTAATCTTCGGCTTGTTTCCGCTGTATCCCCACCCGCACATCAACTAGCACTCCCAAATCATTGAAGCTTATCTCAACAGACGTTTTGTTGATAAAGAAGACCCACTCTTTTTGACTTGCCATGCTTCTTTCATTCTCGAGCAATAAACTTTCAAAGTTAGACTTTCGCATATCTGCGTCATTCAAAAAGGAGAAGCGCTTTCCTCGGATAGAAAAAATACCCCCGAATTTAAAATTGGGTAGCTCAGTGCTCTCGTGATTTGTTAGTATTAAGGTACACGACCACCTGGGGGAACCTGTTCGAACATTCGCTAAAACCCGTGTGTTTCGGTAAATACATAAATTGGCGCGATCACTAATTGGGACAATTTCGGGTCGGTCTTTCTCAACAAATTCAATTGCCTTGGGAGGTTGCCCTTCAGCTCGAGGCACTAGTTTTATCCCATTAATAAACAGCTCACCGTTTGATGTAACTTCGATGGTTGGCCGCTGGGGATACTGAGAAAAAGAAGATATTGTAGCAACCCAGAATAACGCAGATGCCATGACAAATGCAGCAGAGGAAACAGTGTGGCACATAATTATAAGAACTTATTGAATTCACTTCGGCGGTTCGACATTGCGTAGCATATAAGAATTCGGATCGAGATTTAAACGCTGAAGAACAGTATCAGGAGGCAGATTTGTGGTCACGGATTGATGCTGAGGATTCAGTTTCCCATCCCTGTCTGTAAAACTTATAACATCGACCGTAAATGAGATAGATCCAGATCTGCCGAGATCATCCCACATCTTTGTGTAAGAGTCTAAATCTCCTTGAGGATGGCTCGAGAATGGCAATTCTCCACTCTCACCTTTCGTCCTGTAAAAATTGGATAACTGCGCATATTCTGTGTCGTAGCCAGATTTTTGAGGGTGTGTATGAATATGTTCGGCTAATGCCCACTAAAAGGGGTCAGGTGATTCATATTGCGGAATTCTAGAAAATAAGAACCTCATGCTTCGTGTATCTGCTGGTAGAGCTTGCTGAGCCTCTTCTCTCTAGGCAAGAGCTTTGCCATCGCCCCCACCTCACGACTCACTGTGCTTCGCGCCCCCATGTGCAGCCTCTCCGCGATCCAGTCCAGCGGCACCGTCGTGTCTCTTTTCACGGCTAGGGCTATGAGCACTTTGCGTTCATCCCCGCGTGGCAGGGCGGCTAGGGCTTCTTCATCCAAACCGCAGATTTTCATGCCTGCTTCTACCAGTGACATAGCACGTTCTACACTGTGTCGCTTCACGGGTTCATCGGCCCGTGTGTTCTTCCGTTTCGCTCCGGCTTTGAGCACTTTCTCCGCCAGCTTCACCAGCTTCTCTTTGAAGACCTCACTGCCAAAGAACCAGCCGCGTTTCAGCGTCGCTTGCAGACTCTGACCTTCGGGTAGGCCACGGCCTGCGATTGCGCCCTCCTCCTGCGCCCTTTTCTCCAGATGTTCCAGGTAGCTGCGTCTGCCCCGCGCATCATCCGCACGGTTCCAGGCGCGCAGACCACGCGCCGCCTCCTGCCAGGGCTTGCGCTTTGAGTCGGCAATCAGGTAGTAGCCCAGGCTCGACCACTCATAGCTCTCCAATCTATCCTCCACACGCACCAGACTGGCACGCACGGGATTGAGATGCACATAGTCGATGAGCGTGGCCAGATACGTCCCCATCTCATCATCCACCAGCACCGCCTTGTAGCGCCCACCAAAGAGATGGCCCCAGAGCTTGTGCCTTACATTGTGACGGCGCGTGAAGGTGTTTTGCAGCCAGCTCATCCCAGCCACCAGATTTTGCTCCGGCGTCTCCAGGACCAGATGATAATGGTTCGGCATGAGCACATAAGCGTGGCATTTCCAGCCCGTCCTACCGCAAGCCTCAGCCAGCGCCTCCAGGAACATCTTCCGATCTTCATCATCGAAAAAGATGGCTTCACGTCGATCACCGCGCGCCATCACATGATAAAGCGCGCCTGAATATTGGATGCGGACCTGTCTAGGCATGAGCCAAGAGTGTCTAAAAACTGGAATCTTGCAATATGAATCACCTGACCCCTTTCACCACGACACCTTTACAACCTCCAAGATGACCTCGCTCACGCGTCCTAAATTGTGCTTAATTCAGTGCCATTCCCGCCTGACCCGTTCCTGTGCTGACCCGTTCCTGTGCAGGTTAGTAGTGTTTGTCAGGATCAGCCGTCAGGTTGCGTGAACCGACCTTGGGATTCAAATGCGATTCAAGCTGTACACTGTGCCTGCCACGAGCCAGCATATCGACTTGAAACCTCCCAAAGACACCATCGTTAAATCGAACAAAATAATCTATGCTGATTTCATCCTTCCAATCCATTTCAGGCAGAGAAGATGGCATTCCGAATTCTTCGGAGTTCTTATAGCCCTCGACAGGAGCTTCAAATGCTAAGGGATCAGGCCGACGTAACAATCCCCCATTAGGCACAGAAATTTTGAAACGCCAGTTATGGTGGCGCACACCATCATCCTCCACTGCATCGTCCGACCAGCACTGAACCTCAAGATAGTGTACACTTTGTGCAGCTTGCGGTTCCAGAGGCAGTTTCAAAATGGTTCCATCCTTAGACACCTTCCAAGTCCTGCGTTTCTGATGGATTAAAGGTTCAATTTCCCCAATTTTATAAAGCCGAAATCGCACGGGATTTGATTCATCCGGCTGATGAATTCCTTTCCCCAGATTACTACCATAGGCAAAAGTGCCCTGTGACCCAGACTGAGAATTCAACGAAGAAACTTGATAGTAATCCTTTTTTGAAACCTGAACAAAAGCTGAAAGTCCTCGTATGCCCTTGATAAAGAACAAGCCTTGGGGGTCTGTTGTTATCTCATGTCGTTCACCCTTTCCCCAAGCCTTGTTGTTTGCTGAAATGAGCACAGAAGCGCCTTCCACAGGCTGACCATGCTGATCGATCACCTGGCCATAGAACTCAATGGGTGCATTCATGGAACCAATGAAGGCGGAGGCCACATGCGGTGGCGGCAGATACTTGTCGGTGTCAGAAGCGACCACTTTTTTGGATGTCTGTGGGATTGATTGCTTTGTCAGAGTGTGCTCGTTTGAACTGATTGAAGTTTTTTGAAACCACCTGGAAGGCTCAATGAAAATCCACATGCTTAGCAGCAGTAACAACAAGGCCACGGTGGTGCCCAGCAGAAGAGAGCGTGTTGGTTTCGTCTTCATTTCTAAGGGATGTCGAGAGTTAATTGTCTCGCTAGTGAAAGGGGTCAGGTGATTCAAATTGCGGAATTCTAGAAATTCAAACCCTCGTCTCCAGGATTTCATGAGGCAGTTTGATTTGATTCTGCAAAACGGACAAGACTTTCCTGATTCGGCTGACGCGGGAAGGCGGATCTTCCAGGCGGTGGCTCCCAAGTCCTAAAAACTGCAATCTCGCACTTTGAAAGTCCTGACACCTTCCCTCCTTCATACAAGATGAAAATTTCTTGGCCATGAACACAATCCAGACCTGAGGCGGCGCGAGG
>CAZOVY010000066.1:0-33292 GCA_964583255.1 uncultured Prosthecobacter sp. | reverse complement strand
GGTGGCGGCGGTGGCGGTGGCGGCGGCGGCGGCAAAAAGTGGGACCGCGGCAATCGTGACGGCGGCGGTGGCGGTGGTGGCGGCGGTGATCGCTGGTAATCCTCGTTACAGTTAATTTTTTCCAAAGCGGAACCCTTCACGGGGTTCCGCTTTTTTTTGGTGATAAAGGTTTGCTCTTAGAGTGTGTTCGAGGGCGCTCTAAAATTGCGAACCCAAAGAATATGATGGCCTGCGTGAGATCGCTGCAATTCACTGCAATTCCCGATTGCCAAAGCGTCATGTCGAGACATACTCGCGGCCCGCTTGAAATGAACCACGGTTCTTTGAAAGCGAGTGACCTCGCCGGGATAGCTCAGTGGTAGAGCAGTTGATTTGTAATCATCAGGTCGTCGGTTCAAATCCGACTCTCGGCTCCATTCAGGGATAGGCTTCAGGCCAGTGCTTTGAGCAGCTTGCCATGAATGCCATCAAAGCCACCGTTGCTGAATATGATGATGACATCGCTGCGCTTGGTTTCTGATTTTAGGCGAGTGATGATCGAGTCTGTATTCTCCTCGTGGAAGCAGGGGCGACCTGAAGCGGAGACGGAGATGGCCACGGTGGCGACATCCAGACGCTCCGCCGCAGCGACCTTCTCTGGATTGGCGACGGCGGCGATGATGCTGCCGTCGGCTTCCTTGAGGGCCTCGATCAATTCGTTCTGCAAAATGTTACGACGGCTGGTGTTCGAGCGTGGCTCAAACACAGCCCAGAGGCGGCGACCGGGATACTTTTGACGGAACCCGCGCAGGGTCTCACGGATGGCTGTGGGGTGGTGACCGAAGTCGTCGATGACGGTGATGCCATTGACTTCACCGCGCACGGTCTGACGGCGGCGGATGCCTTTGAAGGTCTCCAGGCCGGCGCGGATCTCGTCGTCGCTCAAGCCTGCGTGGCGGGCGGCGCAGATACACATGGCGGCGTTACGCACATTAAATTCACCGATCATGGGCAGGCTAAAGGGCACGCCATTGATTTCAAACTCCGTGCTCTCAGGTGTGGTGGCGGTGATGGTGATGCGCTCACTGTTTGATTCGCCTGTGCCGACCGTTTTCACAGGCGCGTAGCTCTTCAGTGAGAGGCAGTTTTTATCGTCTCCATTGAGCAGGACGAGTCCATTGCGCGGCACGCTATTGAGTAAGCGTTGAAAGGTGAGTAGAATCTCACTCAGATCGTGAAAGATGTCTGCGTGATCGAACTCAATGTTATTCACGATGGCGCACTCGGGGAGGTAGTGCAGGAACTTGCTGCGTTTATCAAAGTAGGCTGTGTCGTACTCGTCTCCTTCGATGACGAAAAGCTCACTGTTAGTGAAGCGCGCGCCGCTGGTGAAATTTTCCGGCACGCCGCCAATCATGAAACCTGGGTTCTTGCCCGCGTGCTCGAAAATCCAGGCAAGGATGGTGGTCGTGGTGGTTTTACCATGAGTTCCACTGACGACGAAGCTGCGTTTGCCCTGAATGACTTCCTGTTTCAGCAGCTCTGCCATGGAGAGGTAGGGGAGCTTGCGCTCTAGGACTGTTTCAAGCTCTTCATTACCGCGAGAGATGGCATTGCCGACGATGTAGAGGTCAGCGCTCGGGGGTAAATTTTCTGCCGTGTAGCCCTCGGACAAAGTAATGCCTGCCTGACGCAGCACTTCTGACATGGGGGGATAGACTTTCTGATCCGAGCCAGAGATGGTGTAGCCTAGCTGACGCAGGGCGACGGCTGTGGACCCCATGGCGGTGCCACAGATGCCGATGAAATGGAGATGCTTGGGCATGAACTTTGAAGAACGATTGAGGGAGCGGGAGAATGTGCGGGATGTGTGAGGCGGCAAGGGGGATTGCATGAGTCTCTCAACCAATCCGCGCAACTGCATTGCTTCGCTATACCTGATTTCTCAGGCTTTCCAGCATTCAACCTCATGTCCGAGAAAATGCGCCTTCGGTTGATGCTTGCTTGCTCCTCGGGCTTGTAACTGCTTGCATTGGCGGCGTGAAATCTATCCCAATCGAGTGTCAGCCCTACATGCTGATCACGGTCATCATGGCTGTTCTTTTTTTGGCAGCACTCATCCGCACTTGGCTGCTCCGCCGTGTGGAAACGAAGCTGCTGAAAAACAAGGATGTCTTGGAGCAGCAAGTCGTTCAACAGCAGCGGGATCTCATGGCTGTGCGCCAGGATGCGAATGCCTGGCGTGCCGAGATGAAGCGTCAGTTTGATCTCTTCCGCCACATGGCCAGCGATCAGCTCAAGGTTGAAGAGAAGCGCTTTGATGATCTTCTGCAAAGATCCCGTGAGCGTGAGCATTCACTCCAGAGTTCACTCGATATCACCAAGCAAATGTGTGCTGAGTTGCCCTCGACAAAAGCTCGCCTGATGCAGCTTGAATCAGTCGTCGGACTGGATGCCGGTGAAGGATTTTCCACACACGCCACCCAGGCTGCCGCCGAGCCAAAGTTTGTCATCACTCCTCTGCCTGATCTCAATGGAAGTGTGCCTGAGATCGCTGAAGAAAAGCGCGCAGAGCCTGCTCTAAATGTGGAATCAGTCCCAGCCATCAGTGACGAGGCGAGCCTGCAATTGAGCGAACTTCAAAAGCAGAACATGCAGCTCCAGCAGGCGCTCACGGCGGCACGCTTGCGCTCACGCATTCGGGATAAGCAGTCCACGCCTCGTGGCAGAGGCGGCAAGAACTGATGGGTGAATGATGGTGCCTCTTTGATTGCAGGACACGGATTCTTAGTCACTCTCGCCTTGTGCCGCTGCTGCCACTCCACCAAGCACACGACCCTCGTGCTCTACTCACGCGCTGGCGTGCCGTTGCTCATGCCACGGGAATGCGGGTTCGGGTGCTGACTGAGGTGGCCGGAGAAAAAATCCTTTATTTAGAGAGCATCAAGCGTCCGGCCGATTCGCTCTGGGATTACCTTTCTACCGGTGTTCATGGAGATGAAGCTGGTTCTGCTTGGGGGATGCTGGCTTGGGCTGAAGGCAATCTGGTGGCGTTGAAGCAAGGCTCGTTTGTCATCTTTCCATGCCTGAATCCACTGGGACTGCGCAACAACACGCGCGTCGATCATCGGGGGTTAGACATCAATCGCCGATTCCATCTCGATGATGATGTCATCAGTGGTCCTTGGCGGAAAATGATCTCTTCTCGGCGCTGGCGAGTGGGTCTCTGTCTGCATGAGGATTACGATGCTCAAGGCTGCTATGTCTATGAGCTGGGCAAACACCGACGAACGCTCAGCTCACAGATCCTAGCTGACTGCACGCAGCTCATCGCGCTAGATCCACGACGTAGCATTGATGGCCGCCCCGCACGCGCGGGCATCATTCGTCGCAGCACCATTCCCGCAGATTTACCGGGAATGCCTGAGGCTATCGTGCTTTACCAGCTCGGCTGCCCGATCACGCTGACTTTTGAAACGCCTTCTGAATTTGATTTGGAGACGCGTGTGCAAACACAGGCTGCTTTTGTCAAAGCCGCGCTCCATCACGCCGCTCAGCCATGATTCAGTTCTTCCGCCTCTGCTCTTTTCTGCTGCTGGCGGCAGGGCTTGTTTCATGCGGCAGTATCCCGAGTCTGCCGACACGACCGGAGCTTAGAGCACAAGACTGGATCAGCTACGATGGCAAGACGATGCCCTATCAGTCCTGGCAAACGACGGCTGGTATGAGCACGCGCGGAGTCGTCATCGCCGTGCATGGACTGAGCGGTGCTTCATCCGATTTTTGGTTCATCGGTGATACTTTGCCAAAGCAGGGCTACACCGTCTATGCCTACGATTTGCGTGGCCAAGGGCACGATCCGATCACCAGTGAGCGGGGAGACATCGGCTCGGCGAAGCAGTGGCTGCATGACCTCGAAACCTTTCACCTGCTGATCAGGAAAAAGCACCCTGGGCTGCCGGTCTTCTGGTATGGCGAAAGTCTGGGAAGTCTCATCTGCCTGCACACAGCGGCGAATCGTCTTCCTGATCGTCGTGATCCAGATGGCATCGTCTTGGCTTCTCCAGTCGCGGGATTAAAAACAACGGTCTCAGGTTTCCGTCGTTGGCTTTTGGAGACGGCGGCAAAGTTGTCGCCGAGATCGCGCTATTCGTTAGGTGACTTGGCGGGCATTGATGAAAAGAAAATCCAAGTGACCAGCACCACGACTCACGGCGACCAGATGGCCCTCACGGAGCATCACATCAGTAGTTTCAGCCTGCGCCTGCTCACTGAGATCGGTCGTCTGTTGGATGCCAATCCCAGCGCAGCGAAACGCCTGCGGATGCCAGTGCTCTTTCTAGCCACACCCAATGACATCCTCAGTTCACCCGATCAGGTGCAGACGCTCTTTGGTCAGATTCGATCGCCCCAAAAACGTCTCCTCTGGTACACGCGCAGCTATCATCTGCTGCTTCACGATGTCCAGCGTGTTGAGGTGAGCAAAGATCTGCTCAAGTGGCTGGAACGCAGACGGCAGCCTTAGCGGTCACTTCCCTTCATGTGCTTTGCGGAGGTCTTTCTCGCAATCAGCATCGGCTGCTGTGGGCGTGCCGGTGACATCGACGGGATGAGTGTAGAGATACTTCCAGACAGCTTCGTGGACGAGATTGCCTGTGGCATCTTTGACCGAGGCACTACCGGGGACGACGCTGGAGTGGGCGCGTTTGTCATCACCTTTCACATCGGCTGCCGTGGTGAGTCGGCGTGTGTTTTGAAAGGGAGGCTGAGCGTGATCGACATCGACAATAGGGCCATGCTGGGCGAGCCCGAGCATCTCCCAAGAGCGGCAGTAGTGGTCGCCGGACCAGCCGCCATCGAGGACGTGGCTGAAACCAAAGTAGCGATTTGATGGAGTGGCTGAGGGAAGCGCCTGCCAAGTTTGATACTGATCACGCGGTCCACAGAGCATGACGACACGGTCCACTTTTTGATGCTTGGCAAAACGTGCTGCGGTGGTACTGCCATGAGAGGCACCGGATATGATGACGCGATCCCAGCGCAGTCCCTTGCCATCAGCGGTGATAAAAAAGTCCCAGCGCCCATGGGGGTTTTCTTTGCTGAGCCACTTCACGAACTGGTAGGCGCGCTCCATCATTCCATCAGGCTTGGGGATGCTAACGGTGGGGCTGAAGTCCTCGCCAGTGGCGGCTTCGAGGCGGATGTCGCCGATGAATTGATCATCTTCTGGAGTTGGCTCTTTACCGAATTTGCCGAACCAACCGTTGGCGTAATGGACCTGAATGGCGTGCAGTCCGTAGCTGTTCAATCGCTCGAAAAGACCAGCACTGTTGCCCATGAGCCAGATGACGAGTTTTCCCTGTGGAGCCACGCGGGTGTCCACGGTGGCGTTTTCTTCGTCAGCAGGTTTGCCCTTCTTTTCAAAAACAAATTCAATCTCGGGATGAGCTTTGGCCAGTGGGTCGATCTGACTCGCGCGGGCTTTGAGCAGGTAGCGCTGTGGCTGAGGATCACTGAAGGTGAGCGTCTCCTGAGAATAGCCAATGAGAGGCAGGAGTAGAAGGTAAGGAAGGATCTTGGATTTCATGGTTATGAGAGAGTTTGAGTGGCCTGAATCCAGGCTGTTTCGCCGCACCAGTGACGGGCTTCTTCAGCGAGTGAGGCGGCTTCGACATCGGTATTAGTGATCGCAAACATCGTCGAACCGGAGCCGGACATGAGTGCGGCACGCACACTGCCATGGCCGAGTAACCAGGATTTTAGGGCTGGGAGCAGGCGATACTTTTCGAAAACGGGGCGCTCGAGGTGATTGACCATTTCACCCCAAGGGCAGAGCTGCGGTGCGTAAAGCACGCCGGGGAGTTCATTGGACGTGGACCAGTTCTTGTAAGCCCAGGGCGTTGGAATCGGAAAGGCGGGCTTGATGAGGACGATCGGCAGCTTCCATGAAAAATCCACAGGCGTGACTTGTTCACCACGGCCTGCGCCATCAGCTGCGGTGGTGTCGAGCAGGAAGCACGGCACGTCGGAGCCGATGCCGGCGGCGATTTCTAACAGTGCCTCCTGATTGAGTGGGTGGTCGAGGAGTTCGTTGCAGCCGCGCAGTACCGTGGCTGCATTGCTGCTGCCGCCACCGAGGCCTGCGCCATGAGGGATGCGCTTTTCTAAATGGATGCTCCACCCGCGTTTGATGCCTGCGCGTGACTCGAAAGCACGCAGGGCTTTGATGGCGAGATTGGATTCATCCAGTGGGATGCCAGGCTGGTTGCAGGTCAGCGCGACTTCATGGCCGTTCGCCTGAAGTTCCAGACTCACGGTGTCTGCGATGCCTACTTTGCAGAGTCGAGTCTGCACCTCATGGAAGCCGTCCTCACGCTTGCCGAGGATGCGCAGCCAGAGATTGATCTTGGCTGGGGAGGGAAGTTCGAGCGTTCGAGGCATGGGCTGCAGAAAGGGAGACTGGCTGAGCGGCTAATAGGACGCCAATCGAGGTGGATTGAAAACAACTTTCAGATCGTGCGGCCCAGTAAGGCGAGCATGCGACCAGTGCGGCCCTTTTCCAAACGATAGGAGTAGTAGCGAGTCAGATCACGCGATGTGCATCGACCACAGTCGGCGTAATGCTCTGGAGTCACGCCTGCCTCGAGGCAACTTTCGCGAATCTGCCCCGCGAAGTCCACTTCATAGGCGGGAGGCCGAATGCATGGTCCGAGTTGTACCCGGACATTTTCTGGACGTGTGCCGAAATGCTCGTGCATCAGCCGCAGGCCTTCCGACACGATTCCTAGCTCGGATCCTTTTTTCCCCGAGTGGAGCACGCCAAAGGCACCGGTGACGGGATCAGCTAGATAAATGGCCCCACAATCCGCGACATAAATGCCGATGACTAGACCCGGTGTGTTGCTGATCATACCGTCCACCTGCGGGATCGGTGTCGAAACGGCATCGCTTATCACTGCCACGCCCTTCCCATGAATCTGCTCGGCTATGCAGAGGGCGCTGGGTGAAAAGCCCATCTCTTGTACTTGCTCATGATGCCAGTGGGTCAACCGATTGACTGCCTCGGCGCGCTCGGCGTCCACTGGGATCGTCGGGTGCCTCAAGGTGAAGCGATGGCTGAAGCCAGGCAGCGACTCTAGCAGGGGAAAGCTCATCCAAAGCGGATCATTCATTGCTCATGGTGTCGCACAAAAAATCAAAAGGCGCATGGAACAATCCATGCGCCCTTCAATTATAACACGATTAAACCATGAACAAACAACCTATCTAGCACCGACCGTAGTATCCAAATTACGGTAGGAAGTCATGAACGCCTCGGCGTCATTGGAGGACGTTTCCGTCATCGCGTCAGCGATTTGGGACTGGAGCTCATCCCGCAGGCGACTCACGAGTTCGAGACCCTTGGAAGTCACACGGACCATCACTTTACGGCGGTCATCAATCGCATGGGTCCGCTCCATGTAGCCGAGTTTCTCAAGTCGATCGACCAATCCGGTCGCAGCGGCTGTCGAATGGCTCATTTTACGAGCGATGTCAGTCATCGTCAGATCCTTGGAGGAGGCGAGGTAGCTGAGCAGGAAAAATTGGGCGAACGAAATATTGTCACGATTCAGCTCTCTGGAGAGGTTCAGCAAAAATTCGCGCTGACTGAACAGAATGAAATCCGCCAGTTTAGCGTGGTCTTTGGACTGAGGTGAGGTTTGGGGATGGGTTGGCATGGCTGGGAGCGTTATTGTTACCGTGATTTATCAGGATACAGGTAAATATATGAAGCAGTGAAAGTAATAGCAAGCTTATTCCATAGAATCCATAATATATTCGGAAAGTGTATCATTAAATTCTCAACAATAGGAATTCAATGACTCCGTATTATCAACCATGAACGATGTTCTGGCAAGATTTTAAAAATATTTTAAAAAGTTTTTATCAAAACGGCTAACCAAGCCGTCGCCATGGAAGGCTCTCCAGCACATCTCCGAAGCCTAGGCCCCCGCCGCTAAAGTCGGGCTGGAGATGGCCACCCGGCGAGGTGAGCCGCTCAAAGAAGGGGTCTGGTTCGAAGAGATGCTGGGTGCAGAGACCACAGAGATCGACTCGATCACCCAGCTCGGTCTGAGCGATGGCAGCTTCATAGGCGGCGAACATTTGGCCGAGCGCGTGATCCATGGCGGATGTGAGGACGAGCGGCTGAGCGGGGTGCTGTGCCGCGACGATGCGCCAGTCGCGGCGAGCGGGTTTCACGACCACTGCAGAGAATCCTGTGCTGCCATCACGCCAACCTTTATCCAGGGCGAGTCGGATCTTCCAGCGTGACTGAGCCTGCTGCCAGAGTTCGGCATCGTAGGGAAAGGGGTCCTCGATCAGATCAAGCTGCTGGTAGGTGCGCAGTGGCATGAACTCGATGAACTGCGAAAAGCTGCGTGCATCCAGGCAGCCATTAAAATCCACCCGCAGTTTGAGGTCTTGGTGCTCGCCAGCTTTGGCACAGACTTCCAGGAAGCGCCTAGTTTCACCGTAGTTGGCAAAGCCCTTGGCCTTTAGCGCGGGCCAGCCTTCATCAAGAATCTGCTGGATTTGCGGCTCGGTCGGCTGGGCAAAGCTCCACGAATAGTGGCTGCGCGGGATCTCGAGATCAGCGAACAAGCTCAGGCCGGCTTCACGCGCTGTCCCGTCGATTTCCGCGCAACGCAACGCCATGGCCGTAACTGGAGTAGTGATCCCCTTCGCCAATAGCCGAAGCTGCTCCTCGACGGGCGCATCACCAAATTCCGGCCATGGGTGGATGCAGCCAAAGCCCGAACCGACACGAATCAAAGCTCCTGGAAAGGTGCGCCTATGGGAGGCTGAATTCAGCGCCACGCCGCTGCGCAGCAAGTACTCGTAAACGTAGATGGGTTCAGAGGACATGGAGCTGGCTTTCAGGGCGCGATCGCCGCGCAAAACATGCCTGCAAACAGAAGTAGCTGCGCGCCAGCCATGGCGAGGAGGCGGTTATAGGCGGGACCGGGCGGCGTGGTCCACAGGCGCAGCAGCAGAAACAAACCCAGCGGCAGTACGGTCAAAGGCAGCGTGAAAGCACGATCAAAACCTGTCTCCCACCAATAGAACCCACTGCCGTAGGCGACGAGGATGAGCAGCGTGATCTCGATGCGGGCAAAGGTCTTGCCGAGGCGCACGGCGAGCGTGCGTTTGCCTGTGCTGCGGTCTTCATCCACATCGCGCAGATTGTTCACGGCAATCAGCACGGTGGAAAGGCAGCCGATCTGCAAGCCTGCGACCAGCCCACCGACCAGCCATTCGCCGCACTGAACAAACGCGGAGCCGGTGACGGCGATGAAGCCAAAGAACAAAATCACAAAAAGCTCCCCCAGCCCACGATAGGCCAGTGGTGCTGGGCCGCCGGTGTAGCCATAGCAAAAATAAAGCGACGGGATGCCGATGATCAGGATGGGCAGGCCGCGAGCCACGATCAGCGGAATGGAAAGCGCGATGGCGACCCCCAGCATGAGGAAGCCGGCGAGCATCACTGATTCAGCAGAGACCACGCCAGCGGCGGTGACTCGGCGTGGACCGACACGCGCGGCGGTGTCTTTGCCTTGCTTGAAGTCGAGCGCGTCATTGAACCAGTTCGTGGCTATTTGCAGCGCCATGCAGCTACCCAATGTGTAGCCCATCAGCGGCCAGCTCATCTGCCCACCGATCCTCCAGCCGATGAAGCTGCCGACAATCACGGGTGCGATAGCGGCTCCGAGAGTCTTTGGTCGTGCGGCTTGAATCCAGTCGGAAAGAGAGGGCATGAAGAGCGGGTAACGTTAGCTGTTGGCGATCTGTGCGGGCATCTCGGGCAGCGCAGCTTCTTTCTGTCCCAGCATCAATCGAAACACTCGGCCCAAATCATCCACGGCAAGGTAGCAAAGCGGCACGAGGAAGAGTGTGATGACGGTGGCGAAGAGGCTGCCGTAACCCATGGCGACGGAGACTGGCGTGAGGAATTGCGCGTGGGTGCTTTGAGCGCCATTGCTGAAAAGGAAGGGGATCATTTTCGCCAGCCACGTGCCATCGAAGATCAGCGGGACGAGGCCAAAGAAGGTCGTGATTTGTGTCAGGAAGATGGCTCGGAAACGCAGGATGCCACCACGCTGCACGGCCTCACGCAGAGTCATACCGCCTGCTTTGAGGTCGTTGATTTCATCCACCAGCACGAGCGTGTCATTCACCACCACACCGCAGACGCCGAGAATGCCGAAGGCACTCATGATGCTCACCGGCAAGCCATGGAAAAGATGGCCGATGACCGCGCCGACGACGCCAAAGGGCACGACCAAGAGGACGATGAGCGGCTGCGTGTAGCTTTTAAAAGGGATCGCCATCAGCCCATACATGCACGCGACGACGATGAGAAAGGAGATCAACATCTGGCCTTGGCTTTCCTTTTGGATTCGCGCCTCACCCTCGAAGCTCCAGCGGATGTGGCTGTGATTGGCGAGCAGCTCGTCGAGATACTGGGTGAGTTCGAGTCGCATCGCGGCGACGTCGGTGGTGGCTTTATCCGCGTCGGCGGAAATATTCAGAGCACGGCGGCGATCCACTCGCTTGATGCTGGTGAAGCTTTTCGCGACGTTGGCTTCAGCCACACGACTGAAGGGAACTTCCAGCCCGCTCTTTGCTCTCACTCGGATCGTGTCGAGTGTGGCCAGGTTTTTGCGGTCATCTCGCGGCATCCTCAGCATGACTTTGACTTCGTTTCGCCCGCGCTGGATACGCTGCACTTCATCGCCATAAAAAGCCTGACGCACTTGGCTGGCCAGATCACTCACGGTGATGCCGAGTTGCTGGGCTTCAGGTTTGAGGCGGAGCTGGATTTCATTTCGTCCTGAATCGAGCGAGTCATTGATGTCAAAGAGCGCAGGG
The DNA here is from genome assembly GCA_964583255.1 of uncultured Prosthecobacter sp. Taxonomy (GTDB): domain Bacteria; phylum Verrucomicrobiota; class Verrucomicrobiia; order Verrucomicrobiales; family Verrucomicrobiaceae; genus Prosthecobacter. The sequence goes on along the minus strand of CAZOVY010000066.1, from coordinate 22,402 downwards.
TAGGTGGAGAGATGCTCTTTGATCTTGGATGACATGCCCAGCAGTTCATTCGGATCGGTGCCAGTGAGCTGGATGTCGATGGGGTCGCCTCCGCGCATGATCTCGGCTCGGAAAGTCAGCTCTTCAGCGCCGACAATGCTGCCGATGCGCTTCCGCCAATCATTGGACATCTCCACCGTATTCGCATCACGGCTGCGCTCTTCAGGACCAAAGGTTTCCATGATCACACCTCCGAGATGACTGCCACCACTGGGGGATGACGAGCCTCTGCCATAGGACAAATAGGTGCCTGTGGTGGCGACGATGTGCTTGATCACGCTCTGGCCGTCTGGGCCGACGTATTCTTTGCGCATCTCTTCAGCGATGTCGGAGATGCGTTGCACATGCGCTTCAGTGATTTCGATGGGGGTGCCATCGAGCATGGAAAGGCGGCACTCGATTCGCTCACTCGGCACACGCGGGAAGTAGGTGGTCTGGATACGGCCACCCGCGAACATGCCACCGATCAAAATGAGTCCGCCGAACAGGAAGGCTAGCACCATGTAGCAGTGCTTTACGCTGAAGCGGATGGAAGGCGCATACACCGTCCGCACGAACCACTGCAATGCGCCATCTGACATGTTGTGGATGGGTGCCAGCAGATCGCCCGCACGACCGAGAAAGGGATGCGCGAGGTGACTCGGCAGGATGAGTTTGGTCTCCATCAGCGCGATGAGCATCACGGCGATAAAGATGAGCGCGATGGGTTTAAACATCGAACCCCAGTCGGATGAATCGAGCGCCATTGGTAGGAAGGCGATGACGGTGGTGAGTACGCCAAAGGTGATCGGCACGGCCATGCGCTGAGTTCCGGCGATGGCGGCCTCAAGCGGAGTCATGCCGGTGGTTCGTCGGAGATGATCGCAGTGCTCGCTTATGACAATGGCGTCATCGACCACGATTCCGAGCACGAGGATGAAGCCCATGAGCGACGATAAATTGATCGAGATGTCCAGGTAAGGCATCAGCGCGATGGCACCCATGAAGCTCATGATCATGCCCACAGCGACCCAGATCACCGCCTCCAGTCGCAGGAAAAGTCCGACACAAAGGAAGACGAGGATCAGGCAGCTCTTGGCATTTTGCATGAGCAGGTCGATGCGGCCTTTCACGATCTTCGAGCGGTCATTCCAGTAATCGAGATGCACACCGCCGGGCATCTTTTTATTCGTCTCGTCGATGTAGGCTTTCACCCGCTCACCGATGGTGATGGCGTTCTGCTTGCCCTCACGCATGACGCTGATCATCACGCAGCGGCGGCCATTCAATCGTGTGACGAGCGGGTTCTCCGTGAAGCCGTCGATGATCTTGGCGATTTCTCCGAGCGTGACCTTGCTGCCATCCGCGCGTGAGAGCAGCGGGATGCGTGCATAGTCATCGCCCGTGTAGGCTCGGCCACGGGTGCGGAGTGAAACATCACCCGCTTCGGTCTGCACGACACCGGCTGGCATGTCGATGGCGTTTTCACGGATGGCGCGGCTGATGGTTTCCAGACTCAGTCCGTATTTGCGCAGCGTTTGCTCAGGGATCTCGATGGCGATCTCTTCCTTTCTCACCCCCGTGATGTCCGCGTGGGAAATGCCAGGCAGCGTGGCCAGTTCATCACGAGTCTGTTCGCCGAGTCGCTTCAGATCACGCTCCGCCATATCCGCGCTGAGGATGACGGTGATGACCGAGTGAAAGCTGTCATCGAGCTGGATGATTGGCTTCTCGGCAAGTGCGGGAAAGTTTGGGATCGCATCGACTCGGATTTTAATGTCTTCCATCACGCGACGGGGATCATTGTCCTCAGCTACCTCGATGAAAACACTGCCGCCACCACTGCCTGCGGTGCTGTTCACATGCTTAATGCCGCCGACCTGCTGGATCGCTTCTTCGATCTTCAGCACGATGGTTTCTTCCGTCTCCTCAGGTGATGAGGCGGGGTAGGGCACTGTCACCGAAATGTAGCGGGAGGGCATGTCCTGAAACACCTCCAGCGGGATCTTGTCCTGATACAAGGTCCACGCGCCTGCCCCCATAATGGCGAGCATCAGTAAATTTGCGGCAACGTGATTGCGGGCGAACCAGGAGATCATGAAAATAGAATGACGAAATCAGAATGACGACTGACGAAGGTCGTCAGTCATTCTTCCATACGCGCCAGATACGTCAAAGAGCGATCTTCACCACGCCGAGCCACGACGATGATCTGGGCGCGCTTCTCGCCGACGTAGCCGGTGCTGGTGATGCGGCGCAGATCGTCGTCACTGGTGAGGATGCCTTGCATGGCCTGGGCGCGGTCGCCGGTGAGGTTGAGTAGGCGGTAGGCTTCACCATCGGAGATGCGCTGATCGTCCTCAGTGCCGGGGATGCCATCGGCTCCGTCGCGGCGCTTGATGTAGTTTTCGACATCGCTCTCTGAGGCCCCAGAGATGGCGATAAGCGTTTCTTTAAAAGCCGTGCGCAGGTCGATGGTGCCATCTCCATAGACGGAGAAAAACTCGCGCCAATCCGGCTTCAAGCGGTCCACCACACCCATGCCGCGCACGAGCAGCATTTCGTCCACATTGATGAAGCCTGTGTTGCGCGGGATGTCATAGACGCCCAGGCCTTCGTAATGATCTTTCTCCGCGCCGTTGCTGCGCACTTCGTCATCACGATCCACCCAATCGGCGAGCGAGTCGCTGGCGACGGTGGCTTCATCGCTGTTCACGCCCCAGCGGACAAAGAGGTCATAGATGGCCTCACGCAGTCGGTCGTCGCTGATGAGATTGATGGGAATGCGCGCGCCTTCGTAATTGATCACGACATCGAAGCCACTGTCGGCACCGATCTTCTGCTTGAGCACTTTGTCACCGCGCCGTGTGTCTGGATGCAGCCCGACTGCCAGCCCACTCTCAGCCAGATGCAGCGCGCGAAACTCCGCCGAAGCCAGAGCCGCCTCTTCAGCACTGTAGCGGATGTACTCCACCACGCCCATGACCGTGACAGACATGAGCAGCAGAGCCCAGATCATGATCATGAGGGCCGATCCATGTAGCCTAGCCTTTCTAGGCTGGGTTCTGTTTTGGAAAAAAATCATGGTGGAGAACCTCCCGTGTTAGGTCCAGGGCCGCCGCCGGGCGGGCCACCGTTAGGACGTCCGCCCCCACCGCCCGGAGGTCCACCATTGCCCCCACCTGGAGGACCGCCACGGCCACCGCCATCACCGCCGCCGCCAGGTCCACCACGACCGCCGCCTTGACCACCGCCGTTATTGCCACCGCCTTGTCCCCCGTTGTTGTTTCCACTGGTGCCACTCTGGCTGTTCTGACTGGAAGACGTGGTGGTGGGCGTGCCACGCCCTGCTGTGAGGATCAGTGTCGGCACGCTATAGACCATGCGCAGTGGCGTGGTGCGGTCACGCATGACGAGCTGGACTTCGATCAAGTCGGGCCATGCGTCCTTGTCCCATTCTTCTAGCCAGGTTTGGTCCTTCTCCTGGTAAAAGCGCCACTTGAGCGTGACCACATCGGGCAGCAGCGGCATCCAGTAGCGGCCTTCTGGATCGGGGGCTGACAGGCCGGTGGTTTCCTGGCGCTGGGCCATTCCACTCGCATCGGTTTGAGGGATTAAATCTTCACGCGAAAGGCACAGGTACTGCACCAGCTTTTCGTTTTGATCCGTGGCCTCACTCGGGTCCGGGCGCAGGCCCAGGATGGTGTCTTTGTAGGAGATGGGGTTGATGCCAAACCCAAAGCAGTTCGGCGAGCCACTGATGGTCAGTTCCTGGCCAGCGTCCTGGTTTTGATCGAGCAGCTTGAGCTTCACAGTGGCCGTGCTCGGCAGTGTGGTAAAAGTCTTCCGGCAGAGATCGAGGAAGCGATTGATCGCATCATTCTCCCGCTGGATCTGCTCGATCTGCGAGGCCCCGCGCACACTTCCCTGAATGATGGAAAACAGCGTGCCCGTGATCATGCCGAGGATCGTCAGCGCAATCACCACCTCCAGAAGGGTGAAGGCTCTCGGCTTCCTTAGCTCGGCGTTATTTTTTGGCAGGTTTGTAAACATACACGTCCACGCTTTCCTCCCGTTGTTCGTTTCCGACGGCGTAACTGGCCACGACTTTCAGATCATAAAGGTCGGTCATCGTGTTGCCATTGGTCATGATCAGCGACACCGGTTCGGCGGTGCTGGTGTAGGTCACGCCTGTGGTTACATCGGTGTTGCTGGCGCGCATTTCATTGAGCGGCTTGCGGCGGATTTCTTCCAGGAAGGACCTCATGCCGATGCGCACTCGCTGATCCTTGTTCAGGATGTTCGCCACCTCCATGGAACTGTTCAGCGTGCGTGCCAAACCCAGCACACCAATCGCAAAGATCGACAGGGCAATGACTAGCTCCAACAAGATGTAGCCCTGACGCAGAGCGAACTTTCCAGTTCGTTCTCTACGAGTTGGAAAACTCGTTTTACAGGTCTTCATTTCAGATCAATCACCTCCCGTGTGATGTCCGCTGTGAGCGCACCGAACTCCACGTCAAAAGTCGCACTTTGGCGGTCCAGATGTAGCTTCATCGGCACGCAGATACCCGTGGGCTGAAAGACCCAGAGCTTGACGATTTCACCCGTGACAGGCGTTTCCTGCGTGTCATGCCAGAACTTCAGAGTGAACTGTACATCCGCTGGCATCTTGTATTGCTCCTGCCAGTTATCGTTGAGCTTGGGCGCCGTCGGAGCCATCGGCAGCGCGGTCTTCGGCGCTTCACCCGCACCCGCATCCAGATCGGAGTCGATGTCGTCCGCGTTCGGATTCAGGCGACGCGATCCCGTTTCTTCCTCCGATAGAAAGGTGGTCAGTTCAGAAAGCTGGAAATAAGGCGTGAAGTAGCGCGATGCGACAAAACCACCCTGATAAAAAGCCACCTGATACGGGCGCTTCTCACGCATCGCTCGTATCCGCGCCTCTTTGGCCAAATGCACCAGCTCGATGATCGGCTCCCGCGCCAGTTGCTCTTCTCTCAAGCCCTTAAACATCGGCACCGCCCCCGCCGCGATGATGATGATGATGGTCAGAGAGATGACGATTTCGACAAGGGTGAAGCCAGGAGTGAAGGCCGAACGACGAATGACGAATGACGAAGACTCGGAAGAAGGTTCCGGGGCTTCGTTGGCATTCGTCATTCTGGATTCGTCATTCGTCATTTCGTTGTCGCCGCGCTCGCGGGCCAGTTGCCGATGTCATCTTCGGTGCCGTCAGCGCCGTCTTTGCCGATGGACCAGACATCATACGCCTTCTTGGACTTCTGCGCTGGGTAACGGTACTTGTAGTCTTGGCCCCAAGGGTCTTTCGGCACGGATTCCATGAGGGCTGTCCACTTCTCAGGCAGAGGCTCGGTGGTGGGTTTTTCGACGAGGGCTTTGATGCCTTGCTCAGTGGTCGGGGCGCGCATGTTACGGGCTTCATAGAGCATCATCTGGGTCATGATGTTTTGCAGGTCACCATCGACTCGGGTTTCCTTGGCGACATCGACGTTGCCTTTCAGCATGTAGATGGAGCCGGCGGCGAGGATTGAGATGATCGTGAGCACGATGACGATTTCGATGAGGGTGAAACCGGCGGCGCGTGGGTGGTGGCGGAGTTTGTGGATGGTCATAGCTTTTTTACAGGATTAACAGGATGGCAGGATTAACAGGATTCAGGCAGGAATGTTGCAGCGAGTGATGGGTGAAATTACACGCGGCTGCGGATGCCGTTCACGGACTGGAAGACGGCGGAGATGATGGAGTAAGCGACGACGCCGACGATCACGGCCATGAAAAGAATGATGATTGGAGAGATCAGCGCGGTCATGCGCTTGATACGTTTGTCGAGTTCCTTGTCGTAACGCACGGCGCTCTTTTCCAGGGACTGGTTGAGCTGGCCGGTCTGCTCACCGACGGCGATCATGTCCACCAGCATGAGCGGGAAGTGACCGACTTTTTTCAGTGAACTGGAAAGCGCGCCGCCTTCTGCCACGAGGCCGGTGACCTTAGCGAGCAGTGCTTGGATATAGACATTCGCTGAGATTTTCGAGACTAGGCGGATGCTGTTCATCAGCGGCACACCATTACCAACGAGGCTGCCCATGCTGTGACTGAATTGGGCGTAGAAGCGCGTGGCGATCACGGGACCAAAGAGCGGCAGTTTGAGCTTCGTTTCATGCCACCACATCAGGCCTTTCGGCGTGGCGACGTAGGCTTTGAACGAAAGGGCGATGATCGTGATGATCGACAGCAGCACCCACCAGTAAGCGGCGAGGAAAGAATTGAAGCTGATCAGCATCTGCGTGGCGAAGGGTAGCTTCTGGCCGCTCTTGTCCAGCAGGTCCGTGATCTGCGGCACCATGACCGTCATGAAAACAATCATGAGCACCGTGCAGGCCCCGATCAGGAAAGCCGGGTAGATCATCGCCTGCGTGACCTTGGATTGCAGCTCCGCCATGACCAAAAGGTTCTGCGCGAGCCTGCGCAAGATCGGCGCTAGCGAGCCGCTGACTTCACCTGCCGCCACGAGATTGCAGTAAAGCTCATCGAAGCTGGGAGATGCCTTTTTGAGTGCCTTGGCCACACTGGAACCCTCACGCAATTGATCGCGCATGATGCCGGACACTTTTCTTAATGCCACGTCCTCCTGCCGCTCCATGATCACCCGCAAAGCCTGATCGATCTGCAAGCCACCATCCAGCATGTCCGCCAGTTCTTCCGTGAGCAGGATGATCTGATTGCGGCTGAGTTTGACTGGCAAATTGTCCGCCGCCTTGGCGGCTGAAGCCGCGCCCGCTTTAGCGCTCTTCGCTTCCTCCGCCACCTTGATCGGCGTCAAAGCCTGCGCTTCGAGCTTCCGATACACCTCTGCTTTTGAGCCCACAGCAAGATTGCCAGTCACAGTTTGTCCGGCGGTATTGAGGGCGGTGTAGGCGAAGGAGGGCATGGGGTGGTTATAGGCCTTTCAGTTTTTGTCGAATCCATCTCGGGCTGCGGCGGCAATCGAGAACGGCGTAAACTTTCACCGTCTTTTCAGCAACTCGGTAGTAGAAGCCGTGCGGAAAGCGGTTGGATGGACGGAAATGAAAACCATAGCGCTTTCGATGAACGCCTCCGCTGACCTGAAGTTCCAGAATCTCTTCACGAACTTTGTTCAGAAAGTAGAGTCCAGCTTCATCCTCACCCTTCTCATAGAAGTAATAGCCTTCGATGAGATCAGATTGGGCGGAGTCCTCAATTCTAACGTCCATGAGAGACTTCTTTGCGAATCATATCGAAGGTTTCATCCACACCGCGCCAGACAGCTTCGCCGCGTGCTTCTTTATCAAGCCTCTCTTGTAGGATTTCTTCATGCCAAGCCGGAGGTTCGATTTCTGCTTCGTGGCCTTCTACGACGTCTTTCCAGAGGAACTGAAACACCTTCCACTTCTGATCATCGTTCATCTCTTCGAGTGGCAGGTCGATAGGGGGATTGGAAGCGATGATCATTCGGGAAGAATAGTGGGAGCAGTGAATTTGGCAATGCTGTCGGCTCAATTACTTCATCTCCAATTGTGGCGTCTCGGAATCATTGATCATGTGTGAGGCGCCGTAGAACGTCATAAGCAGCGCTAAGTTGCTTTTTTCCTCATTCTTTGGAGCTGGCCGCTTGTTGATCGAACCGGCCACAAGGCCGCGTCACATCATCGCCATCAGCGAGCACAGCGTCAGCTTCCGCTGGACGCACCTCGAGAGCGGCGAGAAGCGCATCACCACCGTAAAGGGCAGCGAGTTCCTGCGACTCTTCTTGCAACACATCCTACCGCGCGGCTATCGCCGCGTGCGACATTTCAAAATGGTTTTGCCCGAGGGAAACGTGGCTTTGCCCGAAGGCAAAGTGGTTTTGCCGATAGGCTTGGAGGTTTACGCTTATGATTTTAAGAAATAAACGTCAGTATCCTACTCGCCTAGCTTTCCCAACGCAGCGAAGGCCACCAAGCCCAAGTCTAGACTCGTCGGCTGCGCCATACACGCGCTCCGTGGGCGCTGCGGCGCTGAGGGCGTTCGTAGTTCCGGCTTTAGCCGGCGATCGGGAGTCGGGGACCGCCTCAAGGCGGAACTACGAACGCAGAGACGCCCACCACCTCCGCCCACGAATCCCAGGCGAGTCGGCTCCGAAAGGTGGTCCGCTTCGTCATTCGTCCTTCATCATTCGTCCTTCATCATTCGTCATTCGTCATTCGTCCGTCATTCCCCTCCTCTTCCCCAATGCTTGACCTTCAGCGGCTATTCAGATTGAATCGGCTTATTCATTCAACCTCATTTCGTGAAAGCCCTCCTTTCAGCTCACCTCAACCCCTGAAAAACCACAAAAAACTGTGGGCGAATCTGATTCGTCCACAATTAAGTGTGGATAAACAACGTTCGCCCAACTCAAGCCTCCATTCATGAGTAGCCCAATCAGACTCTTTCTTTCTCTGCTCATCGTGGCTGGAGGTGTGGCTTTGATTGGTGTGGGAGTATGGCTCTTCATTGTCGCCAAATTTATTTACACTGACGGCTACCATACGCAGCGCCAAATGTATTCCCCCAACGAGTTGTCCACGTGGCGTGAGACCCTCGATTATCTTGGTGGCTTGCTCCTCTGGTCGATTCCAGCTCTCATCGTTGGGTTGCCCGGATTTGGTCTCGCGGTTCTTGGATTCCGCAGATTCGCGACTACCAAGAACGATCCAGGCTTACTTCAACAGCCGACCGTGACATAACCACAACTACACCCATGAAACGATTGAACAAGGGCGAACAAGATCACCGCAGCCAACCAGCTATGGCCGGGGAGTTTTTTGTGAAATCTCAAGCCTCAACACGGCTATAGCTGGTAGCTGGGTTCAAACGTTCGCCCAAGAACTCAGTCCAGTCCGCTGGTCTCCTTGAATGATCCCTTTGGAAATGTACGCAGCACCACCATCGAAATCGAACTCGTGCTTAGCGCTTATCGTACTCTCCGTTGTTGGGTTGATCTTGATTTTGGTGGCGGCTTTCACGGTCAGCATCATTGATGAACTTATGAGCAGCACGCTTATGGCCATGGATCAGGATCCACCTGGAGGCGTCCGCGCGTGGAAGCTCAATCGAACTTGGGAGATTCTACCGGGGTGGTCAGTGCCCATATTGATTTGGCTCTACCTTTTCTTCTTCGTGCTTTGGCGAGCATGGAGGAGATTGGGTCACATCTTGTCGTAGCCTCCATGCAGACGAGGACCCACGAGCAACCAAGGACGAACGAACATGGTGATCATGGCACGAAGCCGCAATGATAACGGTTGTTGAACGATTCGCGGTCGGGTGGCCCTGGACTTAGACCGGTTCTCAAAATGTCTATCCGATTCCCGGCGGCGGGGTAGCCTCATTGGCAGCGTCATTCGCTCGTCAGCTAGGGTTCCAATAGCCTCCGCGCTCTTTCCTTGCCACTGAGGCCACCATGCTCGCCGGTCGTTTCAGACATTCATTTTGAGAACCGGTCTAGCCTGTGGGGAACAGCTTTTCCCCGATTCTTTGACGGTGGTCCGCAGCCTGCCCGATGCGGGCTTTGAAAAGGGAGCGTGGGCACTACTGCTCGCTGCCCGTCTCTGAAGCGGACTGAAGTCCGCGCTCCTCTCACTTCGCTCCCTCATTCCATTCTCGTTTGCGGAGTGTCGCACCTGCGGGTGCAGGCGATTGCAAGAAGGGCGCGGTGGGCTTGAGTCACTTGACGGTCTGGCCTGCCCCGTCCACGGTTTCGGTGTTTATGATTGATTCCCAAACGGCAGCCGTGGCGTTGCTTCATGATTACTATGCCGTTTTCAATTCAGGCGACCGTGAGTCGATGCTGGCGCTGCTGACTGAGGACGTGGTGCATGAGATCAATCAGGGTACGGTGGAGACTGGGCGTGAGGCTTTCCGGGCGTTTCTGCGGCGCATGGATGCCTGCTATGCGGAGCAGGTGGAGGAGCTGGTGGTGCTGGCCAGTGCGGATGGATCATGCGGGGCGGCGGAGTGTTATATCTCGGGCTGCTACCTGAAGACGGATGAGGGGCTGCCGCCTGCGACGGGGCAGAAGTATCGGCTGCGAGTGGGGGCTTTCTTTGACCTCTGTGGTGGCAAGGTGGCGCGTGTGACGAACCACTACAATTTGCAGGACTGGCTGCGGCAGGTGGGTGCGGTCGGTTGAGCTTTAAGATGCCATGTCTGAGTTTGCCACCCATGCCCAACGAAACGCGCATCATGTGCGGCGGAATTTCGTGTGCCATGTGCTTGAGGGCGGGCTGTACATGGGTGGCACGGCGTTTCTGGCGCCTGAGAGTGTGCTGCCTAAAATGGTGCAGACGCTGGGTGGCCTGCCATGGGTGATCGCGGTGATGCCGGTGCTGCTGCCGGCGGCGTTTGCTTGTGCGGGATTATTCATCGCGCCGGTGGTGGAGCGGCTGCCGCGGTTCAAGCCGTGGGTGCTGGGCTTTGGCCTGCTGCAAAGGCTGCCGTATCTGGTGACGGGACTCATTTTGATGTTTGCGGGGAATCTGGATGGCTGGCTGCTGCCGCTGGTGGTGCTGACGCCGGTGCTCTCTGGCCTGATCGGCGGGGTGACGGTGGTGGCATGGATGGAGATGGTGACGCGGATGGTGCCGGAGCGAGTGCGCGCGGCGGGCTGGTCGGCACGGTACATCCTGCAGGCGATCATCGCGATCGGCGCTGGGACGGTGATCCATAAGGTTCTGACGCATATGCCGGGGCGTGAGGGCTATGCGTGGCTGCATTTGGCGGCGTTTGGGTTGCTGTTCATCTCCTGGCTGGCGCAATTGCCGATGAGGGAGCATCTGGGACATCACGTGAAGCCGAGGGCGATGGTGCCGTATCGAGAGTATTTGGCGGAGCTGCCGATTCTGTTTTTGACTGAGCGGCATCTGATCAAGCTGGTGCTGGCGAGGTTTTTTGGGACGGGGTTTTTGATGCTGGTTTCTTTCCTGACGATCCATGCGCTGCAAGTCACAGGCAGGCCTGAGGCGGATGAAGGGCGCTTTGTGACATGGCAGGCGGTGGGCACGGTGCTGGGCAGTCTGCTGGCGGGCTATGTGGGCTACCGGAGCGGCGGCAAGATGCTGATGCAAAGTGCCCGTGTCGTCTGCCTGGGTCTCTGTGTTTGGGTCAGTTATAATCAGACCTTTGCCGGATTCTCAATCGCCTACTTTGTCTTGGGCTTTGGTCTATTTCTGGATCGTGTGGGGGATCTCACTTTGGCCGCCGAGCTGTGTCCGCCAGAGCGGCGCTCAACGCTTCAGGCGATCTTGGGTTTCTTTAATGTCTTCTCGCTGCTGCTGGCGACATTTCTCAGTGGGCAGGTGTATCGGATCACGGGGTCTTTCAATGCGGTGGCGTGGCTGGCGGGTAGCTGTGCGGTGATCTCGATGTTGCTGCTCATGCGCATCCCAGAACCGAGGCAGCCGAGGGGCAGGGGAGTGGCGTAATTACAGAGCCTTTCCGAGGTCTGGCCGAGCGTGCCTTTTGTCGAAAAGATTGACATCAGGGTGGAATGGATGCCCTAGATGGCCCCGTTTCGCCCCTTTCCCTTTCCTGATTGACCATGTCCAAAGCCCTTATCATTGCTGAGAAGCCCAGTGTCGCCGCCGATCTCGCCCGCGCTTTGGCGAAGGCACCGGGAATGACCGCCTTTACCAAAGAGAAGGATTATTATGAAAGCGAAACGCATGTGATCTCCAGCGCCGTGGGTCATCTGATCGAGCTGGCGATGCCTGAGGTGAATGGCAAAAAGATCGGCTGGGGCTGGACCAGTCTGCCGATCATGCCCGAGGAGTTCGAGCTAAAGCCCATCGAAGATAGCGCCGATCGATTTAAGCTGCTGAAGAAGCTGATGAAACGCCCGGATGTGGATCGCCTGATCAATGCTTGCGATGCGGGCCGTGAGGGTGAGCTGATCTTTCGTTACATCATCGAGGCGGCTGGAATCAAGAAGCCCGTGCAGCGCCTGTGGATGCAGTCGATGACCCAAGGAGCGATTTTAGACGCCTACAAAAAGCTGCGCACAGGGGCGGAAATGCAGCCGCTGGCTGATGCGGCAAAATGCCGCAGTGAATCTGACTGGCTGGTAGGCATCAATGCGACTCGTGCCCTGACGGCACTGAACTCCCGCAATGGCGGCTTCCGCCTGACGCCTGCGGGCCGCGTGCAGACGCCGACGCTGACGATCCTAGCCAAGCGTGAGATCGAGATTCAGGCGTTTATTTCGCGCACCTACTATGAGGTGCATGGCCTCTTTGATGTGTCAGCGGGCAAGTATGAGGGGCGCTGGTTTGATGAATCCTTCAAGAAAGATGAGACGGACGAGCACAAGAAGGCGGAGCGCCTCTGGGATGCCGAAAAGGCCCAAGCTATCGCCGAGCGCTGTCTGGGCAAGACGGGCAAAGTCGAGCAACAGACTCGGCCTACCAAACAGATCGCGCCTTTACTTTACGATCTGACCAGCCTGCAACGTGAGGCGAGCAATCGTTTTGGCTTCTCTGCCCGCCGGACGCTGCAAATCGCGCAGGCGCTTTATGAAAAATTCAAGGTGCTGACCTATCCGCGAACGGATTCCCGCTTCCTGCCTGAGGACTACCTGCCGACGGTGATGGACACGTTGAAGACCTTTGCCAGCCATGACAGCCGGAAGCAGGATGCCCTGCCTCAGGATCTGGGCACGCATGCTGCGACGGCTTTGGATAACAAATGGGTGCGCATGACGAAGCGTGTTTTTGATACGACGAAAGTCAGTGATCACTTTGCCATCATCCCGACCGGTCTGATCCCCCCGAAGGAGTTGCCTGAAGCTGAGCAGAAACTTTTCGACATGGTTTCGCGCCGCTTTGTGGCCGTGTTTTTCCCGCCTGCTGAATTTGAAGTGACCACACGCATCACTCGTGTGGATCAGGACGCCTTTAAAAGTGAGGGCAAGGTGCTCGTCGCCCCTGGTTGGCTGGCTGTGTATGGTAAGAAGGCCGCCGAGGAAGCTGCCTCTGAGGGCGAAAGCAACGCCAAGCTGCTCGTGCTGGCTAGAGACGGCGACAGCGCTAAGGCCGTGGATATGGAGGCTGCCGAAATGCAGACCAAACCGCCAGCCCGCTACACAGAAGCGACTCTGCTTTCCACCATGGAAGGCGCTGGCAAGCTGGTGGACGATGAAGAGCACGCTGAAGCCATGAGTGAGCGTGGTCTAGGCACGCCAGCCACCCGCGCGGCGATCATCGAAGGCCTGATCAGCGATAAATACATCGAGCGCACCGGGCGTGAAATGGCGGTGACGGTGAAGGGGCTTTCGCTGATCGACCAAATCAGCCAGATCGGTATCGAGGCCCTGAGTTCTCCCGAACTCACCGGTCAGTGGGAGTACAAGCTGCGCCAGATGGAGCACGCTCAACTCGACCGCAAAAGTTTCATGCGGGACATCCGCCAACTCACCACCGATGTGGTGGAGAAGACCCGCGCTTATCAGAAAATCGCTAAAGAGCGCGTGTTTCCAGACTTCGAGGCAATATGCGGCCTCTGCGGGCACTCCGGATTCAAGCAGACGGAGGACCACCTCTCCTGCAACAACGCTGAGTGCAAAGTGCGCGTGTACAAAGTCATCGCCGGGAAAGAGCTGTCGGGCGACCAAATGCGCGAGCTTCTCGGGAAGCGGTTTCTCGCTCCGATGGAGGGCTTCCGCAGCCGACTGGGCAAGGAATTCACGGCTGGCATCGAGATCAAAGAAGATGGTAAAACGGCCTTTGTGTTTGCAGGTGGGGCCAACGATCCTGATGCGCCACCGCCTTTCGATTTCGCCAGCGCTACGCCGATCTGCCCCTGCCCAGTCTGCGCCAAGAAAAAGAAAGGTGGTCAGATCTACGAAACGCCTGAGCGTTACATTTGTAACATTGCCGACAAGGACAGCAAAGCCTGCAATGCCCGCCTCCCGCGCGTCCTTTGCAAAAAGGAAATCACCACGGCAAACGCCATCAAGTTCTTCACCGAAGGTAAAACCGACCTTATCGAAGGCATGATCTCCAAGCGTGACCGCCCGTTTAGCACCTTCCTGCTCTGTAAAGCGGGTGAGAAACGCCTGCTCGGTTGGGAATTCCCACCGCGCGAAGCCAAACCCAAAGGTCCGCCCAAAGCTGCGAAACCACGCGGTCGCTTCGCCAAAAAGGCCGCAGCCGCCGCTGAAGCGGAAGCAGAGTAGTAGTCTGACAGGGGCTTCATCTGCCGGAGCTCGGGCTTTCTAGCCCGCAGCGGATCGTTCGTGCAATTGAGCTTGGGATTTGAATTGAACTCCTTCGGCTCACGAGGTTGAACCCAAGGGAGTGTTCTTGCTGAAATTGGACTCTGGGTAAAGTCGTTGTGCTGCGGGCTAGATATCCCGTGTTACTTTTATGGTGAGGGCTTGGCGCAACATCCCGGCGATTCTCCAGGAAGAGTGACAGACACGAAAAAGCCCGCCGAGGGGATACCTCGACGGGCTTTGGAAACTGATTGGATCAGTGAAGATCGGATCAGATTATTCAGCGATGAGTGCCTTAGCAGCTGCGTTCGTGGTGTCGTTCACGGTGTAAACAACTTGGTTGTTGTCGATGTCGTAGCTCAGGTAAACAGCGGCGATTGGCTCTTCCTGGGTGTCGATGTCACCCACAGTGAAGACTTTGCTTTTGAAAGCGCCGTCTGTAGGAGCGATGTTTGTGCCACCTGATTCAGCTGCACCTTCAGCTTTGTCGATCACTGGACCACCGAGGGCGTCAGCGGAGAAGCCAAGGGAAGCGCCAGCGGCGATAGCGGCGTTCATCACTGAAGCAACGCTCTGAGCGTTACGTTGAGCGGCAGCGATACGTGCGCTCTTGTTGATGGAACCGATGTTCGGGATGGCGATAGCGGCGATGATACCGATGATGGCGATCACGACGAGCATTTCAACGAGGCTGAAACCAGCCTTAAGGGATGTGATTTTAACGTTTTTCATAGTGTTTGTTTCTTTATCGGGCTGTTGGTCTTTGAGTTCCGAATCCTGACTCTCTAAAGAGAATCTTCGTTCGGTGTATGGAGATTGTAACAGCTATATAAAGTCATGCAAATACAATTTTCATATTTTTCACAAAATTATGACAATTTAGGTTTTGCGCTTTCATTTGCCTACTTACCAAGGCTGAATGTCCTTTACCACCATTGACATTTAGGTCATTTTTAGTATTGTATTTATAATGAATACAGAAATAAAAGCGTCATTGTTGAATAGTCAGAAGGAATCGACTCAAAGACAGCAGCTCCATTGGCTGTTCATTTATCTGTCGCTTCTGACTTTGCCCAATTTGTTCGCAGCCTTTATCCCCAGCGCTGATTGGCTTGGCCTCCTTGTCTTTTTTCATGCTATCGGGCTGCTCATGTTGCCCTGTGTTTTTGGGGTGAAGGTGCGCCATTGGCTAATGTGCCTACTGCCAGTGACTCTGCTGGGTCCGCCAGCGATCGCCTATCTCTTGTTCACTGAAAATCTGCCCAACACTTTTTGCTACTTAGCTCTCATGGAGTCGGATGCTAGTGAGCTGTCCTGCTTTTCCAGCCAGGGAATGTATGCCGCCGCCGCGATGCTGCCTTTAGTGCTAGCTGCTTGGTGGGTGATGTGGCGGAAAATCTCTCCCTCCTTTAAATTGGCCATCCCCTCACGCCTCGGGATCGCAGGGATGGCGTTGGCGATGATCCCCTTCGGTATGACTCAAGTGGGCTTTCAGAATGCTTTTCGTTACAGCTTCTCTTACACGCAGTCTGTTTTTCCCATCGGTACACTCTTCTCGGTTTGGGATGCCTTTGCGTTTCGTGGGAGGATTGATCAACGCAATGCGCTCGTGGAGCACATTCATGTGACACAAGACGCCCCAGCGATCCCAAAGCCGAAGAAGCCTGAGGTCAATATCCTGGTGATCGGAGAAAGCGCCCAGTCCGCCAGTTTCCAGATCAATGGCTATGAGCGCCCGACCACGCCGCGGCTCATGAAAATGGAAAACTTGCTCGCCTTCAAAGATGTGTCCGCTTCTGCGACCATCACTCTGGCGGCAGTGCCCCAGATGCTGACGCCTTCAAAGCCAGGTGCGTTCCTGGAGACTCTCGACCTGCCCAGCATTCCGGCAGCTTATCGCCGGGCAGGCTACAAAGTGTACTGGCTCTCTACTCAGCGGAAGCACGGTCTGTATGACACGACCACGTCCACCTTTTCTGAAGATGCAGACGAGCATCATTTCATCGGTGGTATCTTCGATGCTAAAAACCAGGGAGCCTATTCCGGCGTGCAAGACTGGCGCCTCCTCGATCCCTTGCTGAAAATCATCGCGCGTAATGAACCCAAGGTACTGATCATTCTCCACACCATGGGCAGCCACGGTCCTTACACCGCGCGTTATCCGAAAGTCCTCTCACGGTTTCCAGTGTCGAAGGAGGACTTCAATAGCGCCATGGTGAAAACGAGGCCTTCTGATCTCGAAAAGCAGGTCATTCGTGACGCCTACGATAACTCCATTTTCTCCACCGACTGGCTGCTCGGTGAAATCGTCAGTCAACTGAAGAAACATGAGTGCTACTCCTGGCTCTACTACATCTCCGATCATGGAGAAAACGTCAGCGGCCAGCTCCCGTATGGCCACGGCACCATGACGACCGATGTTCTGCAAATCCCACTCTTCATCTGGACATCAGATGCCTATTTGAAATCCAGACCTGAAAAGATCCAGGCCATGAAAAGCCGCCTAGAGCAGCCGATCAGTGCTAGGTCCACCTTCCACACCGTGCTCGATCTGGCTGGCATCCGTTGTGATGGCATGAGGCTGGAGATGAGCCTCGCGTCCGCAGGCTTCCATCCTGATCCACGCACCGTGTCTTCCATCGGCGGACAAGTCTGGGACTACGATAAAGACATCAAGCCGCGCGAGATGAATCGTCCAGGGGGGTGGAAGCCGCTCTTCCTCAAAAAAACCGCCGCTATTGCCGATCCTGCAGCGCAGATCGTCAAAGATTGACCCATCCCAATTCCCATGGCCGCAGACTCGATTGGTGTTGAACCCCACATTGACCACTGCGCTGAGTGTTGTTTAATACCGCTTCATGCAAACTCCCCGCACCGCGAAACAGCACCGCAAGACGGCTGAGACAGACATCCAGATCGAATTGGTCGTGGATGGCTCCGGCAAATCACAGATCGACACAGGCGTGCCGTTCTTTGATCACATGCTTACCCTCTTCACCAAGCATGGCCTCTTTGATCTCAACGTGAAGGTCGTGGGCGACATCGAAGTGGACTATCACCACACCGTCGAGGACACCGGTATCGTGCTCGGTCAGTGCTTTCGTGAAGCGCTGGGAAACAAAGCTGGCATCACCCGCTATGGTTTCTGGCTTCTGCCCATGGATGAAACCCTGGCCGAAGTAGCGCTCGATCTCAGTGGTCGTGCCTTTCTCAGCTACCAAGCGCCTGAGCGTGTCGAGGCCATCGGAGGCGTGAATCGTTTCAGCTATCAGCTCGTGGAGGAGTTTCTCCGCGCGTTTTCCTCCAGCCTGCTCGCCACACTGCATGTTGAAATTCGTCGCGGACGCGATGCGCATCACATGGCCGAGGCGATCTTCAAAGGCCTCGCTCGTGCGCTCGACATGGCCACTCGTCACGATCCCCGCGTCATCGGCATCCCCAGCACGAAAGAGGTTCTCTGATTCATGAATCTAGGTGTGCTTGATTACGGCGCTGGGAATCTCCGCAGCGTCCTGAATGCCTTCGTCGCCATCGGCACTGAGGCCAAACTCGTCACCGAGCCCAGCGGCTTCGACGCCATCGACGTGCTTGTCTTTCCAGGTCAGGGAGCCTTTGGCGACAGCGTGCGCATCCTCAAAGAGCGCCGCCTGTGGGACCCGTTGAAAGCTTGGCTCAAAGAAGAGCGCCCCTACCTCGGCATCTGCCTCGGCTACCAACTCCTGTTTGAATCCAGTGAGGAATCACCCGGCGTCGAAGGCCTCTGCGTGGCACCCGGTCGCGTCCGCAAGTTCGACGCCGCGCATGGGTTAAAAATCCCCCACATGGGCTGGAATCAAGTCCAGTGGGAGGCCCGCGAATCCGCCTGGAGGCAGGGCTTGCCGAATCCCGCGCACCTCTACTTCGTGCACAGTTACTATCCCGAAGTCGCTGATGAATCACTCGCCCTCTGCCGTACTGAATACGGCGTGCCCTTCATCTCAGGCATCGCGAAAGACAAGCTCATGGCCGTGCAGTTCCACCCGGAGAAGAGTCAGGAAACAGGACTCGCGCTGCTGAAGAACTCCGTCGCCACGCTCGCTGCTCGTTTATAGCACAACACCACCATGTCACGCCCGCGCCTTCACCCACCTTGGATTCCCGGTCTCTGGTCGTTGCTCGCCTTTCTGCTACTGCTTGGCAGTGTCTTTGGTTATTACTATGCACTGGCAAAGAGCACGCGATTTGAACGCGTGCCCGAAAAGACTGAGTGAACCCTCACTTCTGCCGCGCTTCGTAGCCAGCCACAGGCTTGCCTTCAGCGGTCAGCTTATCACAGGCCCAGAGCAGACCGCGTCCGACGAGATCTAGAAAAACTGGATCGCTCATCGTCTCATTTCCGTGGCCCATGGTCGTGCCAAAGACGCGCGCTTTGCCATACGTGTTCACCCACACTAGGCAGTGATCCTTCTTCGTATCTTCACCATACGCCTGCGCCAGTGGCACAAAGTTCTCCCACAGCTTTTCGTTCTTGTACAGTTCATCCTTGGGGTCCAGCCACTCCATCGGGAAACCCTTCATGACTGGATGCTCAGGCTTGATATTCTTCACATGCAGATCGCGATTTTTCTCGTGGCTCATCGAAGTCTGGCCGACACATTTGCGCCACTCATCCGTCTGCGCAGCGCGGTAACTGTGGGTCGAGCAGTGCAGCATCACCGCTGGCACGCCATCGTGATGGGCCTTCGCGATGCCATCCACAAAGGCCACATCCGTCACGCCACCGAAGCACTCATTGTGCAGGATCACGTCGTAACCCTTCGCCCAGTCGGCCTTCTCATAGACACTGATCTTGTGCAGCTTGTCCTTCTTGCCTTCAGGCCCCTCTTCATGGATCACCGTGAACTCCACATTCGCGCGTGAGCTCAGCCCTTCCGCCAGGATCATCTTTTGATTCTCATAGTCGTGGCAGCAGCCCCCCGTGATCATCAGCACCTTCAGCGGTGCTGGTGCAGCAACAGGGTCAGCGGCGTAGCTCATCCAGGAGACGAGAGCGAGTAGGCAAAGTGGGATCAGTGTGTATTTCATGCAGGGTAGGCGGATCGGGAAACAAAGAACGCAGCCTAGTCCACCATCTTCACCATGATTTTGTCATCTGCTTGCACAGGAATGTTGTGTCTCGCTCACAGACTGCGTATCCTTGCGACTGCCGAATGACCGACGACACACCCGACCAGCCACCACCGGACGCACCCGCGCCCGTTGAAGCGTCGGCCACCCCGCAGACGGAGACCATCGTCGAACTACCCGCACCACCGCGTGCCGCGCCCAAAGGCCCACGGCCCATGGATGGTGGCCCGCCATCGCATCGCGACGATCTCGTCATCCCCGACTACACCCTGATCAAGCGCATCGGCTCCGGCGCTTATGGTGAGGTCTGGCTCGCGCAGAGCGTCACCGGAGCCTACCGCGCCGTGAAAATCGTCTGGCGTGAGGACTTCGAGCTCACCCGCACCTTTCACCGCGAGTTCCTCGGCATTCAGCAGTTCGAGCCCATCTCGCGCGGCCATCCCTGCCTTGTCCACGTCCTGCATGTCGGTTGGAATGAAGCACGCGGCTTTTATTACTGCGTCATGGAGCTGGGAGACGATGCCGAAGAAGGGCCTAACTTTGAGAGCGTTCAGACCTACGTCCCGCGCACGCTCGGCACCGACATGAAACGCCATGGCCGGCTCGATGTCGTCTTCTGTCGTGACGCCGGCGTCTATCTCGCAGATGCCCTCTACTTCATGCACAATCGCGGCCTCACCCACCGCGACATCAAGCCCTCCAACATCATCTTTTGCGGTGGTGTCTGCAAACTCGCCGACATCGGCCTCGTCGCCGGATTAGGCGAGCGCACCTTTGTCGGCACTGAGGGCTTCGTGCCGCCTGAAGGTCCCGGTACCGCCCAGGCAGACATCTACAGTCTGGGTAAAGTGCTCTATGAAATGAGCAGCGGCAAAGACCGCCTCGAATTCCCCGAAGTCCCCACCAATCTCAGTGATGAAGAATGGCCCTTCTGGCTTGATCTCAACCGCGTCATCTGCAAAGCCTGCGCCCCCGATCTCAAAGAGCGCTTCCAGACCGCGGGCGACTTCGCAGAGGCCCTCCAGCACGTCGGCCAAAAACGCCCCGAGAGCTTCATTCGCAGCTTCAGTCGCGCCGCCTTCTTTACCATCGTTGGTTCGGCACTCGCCGGGGCCGCACTCACCGCTGCCAAGTATGAGCAACACTGGGCGTTCGAGTTACCACTGCCCGTGAAGGCCGCTCCCGCGCCCATCCAGCCGCTGAACGGCAAGCCTTGGAAAAACTTCTACGGCCAGTGGTTCAGCTACGCTAAAGACCGCCACATCGCCGACGCACCAGTCGAGGTCATCCAATTCCGCGCCTTCTTAGAGGCCACCCTGCGCGCCGCAGCATTCGATGTCGTGCCCTTCATCTCCCCTGATAAAAAGATCCTCAACTGCGTCCTCGTGCCCGCTGCCGATGCCGATGCCTTTTGCGCCTGGATGACCAGCCGAGATCGCCAGAGCGGGCGACTCGACATCGATCACGAATATGCCTGGCGACCCGCCACCGTCCGCCTGCCCCTCGGCATGATCCCCACCCCCGGTCGTCAGGCCGTGCGCACCGAAATCGTCCGCGTTTCCTACGGTCGCCTCAGCCTAAACAGCACCCCCAGCGGTGCCGAAGTCCTCAACGGCGAACTCCTCGTCGGGCGCACCCCACTCACTCTCAACAAGACCCGCGCCGACAAATTTGAATTCGAAATCCGTCTCCCCGGTTACAAGAGCGAATTCGTCAAAGGCAGCCTCAAAGAAGGCCAGTCCATGAGCTTCAATCTCCGCCTCCGAGCCACCGGCGCCATCGTCTTTGGTAAGCCATGGGAAAACAGCCTCGGCATCAAACTCGTCCCCCTTGGCCGCGCCATGCTTGCCGCCACCGAGACACGTCGGGGCGACTTCGTCGAGTTCGCCCTCAGCACCAAGCTGCCGCCGAACCCAAACCGCATCCTCGACAAAGAACTCACACTCCCCGTTACCCATGTCAGCCGCAGCGAGGCCGAGCAATTCTGCCACTGGCTCACCGACCGCGAGCGCGGCAAAGGCCTGCTCGAACCCGATCAGGAATACCGCCTGCCGACCGACGACGACTGGAGCATGGCCGCTAATCTCCCCCGTGAAATCGGTGCCACCGCCGCCGAGCGCAGTGGCCGCATCGGTGGCTTTTACCCCTGGGGCTTCACCCCCGTGCCACCTGCTAAGACGGGCAACTTTCTCGACAAAACCGCCGACCCCACCGGCAAGAATTCCATCCCCGGCTACGACGACGGTCATGCCACCCTAGCCCCCGTCGCCAGTTACCGGGTAGATACCCGCAGCCTCCTTCACGACCTCGCTGGCAACGTCTGGGAATGGGTCTCCGACCCCTGGTCCACCACCCCAGGAGAAGGCGTCGTCCGTGGCGGCGCCTACACCACCAAAGGCGCCAGCGAACTCCTCGCCTCGCACCGCCGCAAAGCCCTCATCACCGACCAGCTCCCCGACATCGGCTTTCGCATCCTCCTCAGCCCCCAGGGCCAAACCGCCCGCGGTGAGGACTGATCACCTTAGAAACAGCGTTGAGAGTTGTCAGTTGAAGGTTGAGAGCCTGAAACTGAGGCCGCTGAGCTAATGGAAGCCGATCACCTTTTGGATGAATGTGATCAGCTCATTCATTCGGTTGATTTTCGCTTCGCGGCTGCGCAACAAGTTCTCAATTCCCTTCGGGGCTTCACAACTCAACCATTCACTCTCAACACCGGCTTTAGGTTAACAGGTCTGAAAAATCCTGTTAACCCTGCTCATCTTGTTAATCCTGTGACAAAAGCCGCGAATCATATTCACGGGCCCATTTCATGAGTCTATCCTGCGCTGGATTCGATCTTCGACTGAATCTCGGCTGTCATCAATCGACCCCTGACCCCGCTCTATGTAGAGCTGTTCTTCTGCAAAGAAGCCAAGGTCGCCTACGACGCCTTCTTCCACGCCAGTGCCGCCACTTTGAGCCAAACCTTGGCGAACAAAAAGTGGCTCGGTGCCGCGACCAGCGGGT
>CAZOVY010000065.1:0-35365 GCA_964583255.1 uncultured Prosthecobacter sp. | reverse complement strand
CTGGCCGTATGAAGGCGGCGTGCGCGAGCCGCTTATCGTCGTGGCTCCAGGCGTGGCGAAGCCCGCTAGCACCTGCGATTCGCCAGTCATTAGCACGGACTTTTATCCCACGTTGCTTCAGCTCGCGGGTCAGCCTTTGAAGCCCGAGCAGCATCTCGATGGCGTGAGCTTTGTGCCGCTTCTCAAGGGTGAAACCGCAGCGCGTGGCAAGCCTCTTTTCTGGCACTACCCGCATTATGCGAACCAAGGCGGTGGCCCCTGCACCACCATCCGTGATGGCGACTGGAAGCTCATCGAGTGGCATGAAGATGGCGCGCTCGAGCTTTACAACATTGCTCAGGACCTCAGCGAGAAAACCAACCTCGCCACCGAGCAGCCTGACAAGGTGAAGGAACTGCACGCGAAGCTCATCGCCTGGCGAAAAGATGTCGGTGCACTGATGCCGACACCAAACCCCGACTTTGACCCCAATGCTAAGCCAGAGGTTAAAGCGCCGAAGAAAGCCAAGAAGAAACAACTTCCGCCTAAACCATGAGGTGAGCGGTTTTATTGGAAAGCACAGTTACCAGCGAGGTTAAAGTTTCGTTAAGCAGGCGAGACACACATTTCGTCTCGTCTCCGCTTCCCCTCAAAAACCACCTCCTTGATGAAACCCGATAAAACTTTTTTCAGTGTTCTCGTCACGCTGGTCATCCTGTCAGCCATCTTCTTTGTGATCGAGCGGATCGCCGGACGTGGGCGTAATCGGGTGCAGCCGATCCTTCGCAAGGGCTGGCTCACGGATGTGGTGTATTGGTTCGCGACCATTCTGCTGACGAAGCCGTTCGTGCGACTGATGCTGATCCTTCCGATCAGCTTATTGATTCTGGCAAAAGTGACTTCGATCGACGTGATGAAGCTGGGCACTTACTCCGGCTATGGACCGCTGAGCCGACAGCCCATTTGGTTGCAGGCGATTCAAATTTACGTGCTTGTCGATTTCACGGCTTACTGGACTCACCGTTTGTTTCATCGTGGCAAATGGTGGCCGTTTCATGCAGTGCATCATAGTTCGGAGGACCTCGATTGGCTCGGCAGTCTGCGCGTGCATCCGGTGAACGATCTCGTGAACAAGCTGGCGCAGGTCACGCCAGTGCTGCTGATGGGTTACAATCCACTCGTCACGCTTTCCACAGCGCCCATCCTGACATTCTACGCCATCTTCATCCACGCGAATGTAAACTGGGATTTCGGCCCGCTGCGCAGCGTCATCGCCACGCCCGTGTTTCATCGCTGGCATCACTCAAAGGACCGCGAGGCATGGGACAAGAATTTCGCAGGCTTGCTGCCGTTGTGGGACATTTTGTTCGGCACTTACTACATGCCGAAGGGGCGTTATCCTGAGAACTTCGGCATTTGCGAGCCGATGCCTAAAGGCTACTTCGGCCAACTCTGGGAACCGTTCGCGTGGATTCTGCGTCGCGGGGAAAAAGTGGACCCTCAATAAAATCAGCCATGCAACTTACACACTCACTGCATGCCTTTGGCTTCACACTGGCTCTGCTCTGCATAGGTCGTGCTGAGGAACCACTTACCTACACGCCGCCCACGCCGTCAGCAGAGGTCGCCATCCTCAAACTCGATTGGCATGATTCAGCGCGTAGCCGCGATGTGCCGACGAAGATCTATTTCCCCAAAGAAGGTGCGGGTCCGTTTCCCGTGGTGATCTTTTCGCATGGACTCGGCGGCTCGCGTGAGAACTACGAGTATCTCGGCCGCCACTGGGCTGGTTGCGGTTATGTGAGCGTCCACATCCAACACATCGGCAGTGACGAAAGCGTTTGGAAGGACCTACCGATGGCGGAGCGGGGCAAGTCACTGCAAAAGGCGGCGGCAAACCTCTCTAATGCGCTCAATCGCCCGCCTGATGCACAGTTCGCCCTCGATCAAATCGAGAAGCTCAATGCTGACGAAACGTCTCCGCTGAAAGGCCGACTCAATCTGAAGTCCATGGCCATCGCTGGTCATTCCTTTGGTGGCTACACCACACTAGCGCTCGCTGGTCAGACCTTCATGCTGCCCTTCTTTCAGACGAAACGATACGATGAACCGCGCTTCAAAGCAGCCATTCAAATGAGCGGTCCAGCGCCTGCGATACGTCGTGATCTCGACACCACTTTTGCCTCCATCAAGATTCCCGTCATGCACATGACCGGCACGCAGGACTTCCTCGAATTGCTGCCACAGACCACAGCCGCAGATCGCCGCATCCCGTATGATCACATGAGCCAATCAGAAACCTGCCTCGTCATCTTTAATGAGGGCGACCACTTCATCTTCTCCGGTCGCGAGCGCCAGGCCGCCCCACCTGAAAAAATGGCCCAGGATGATGTCTTCCAAAAACTCATCTGCGCCAGCACCACGGGCTTTTGGGACACCTATCTCAAAGACAACACCGGCGCGAAGAAGTGGCTGCTCGAAGGTGGATGCGAAAAGCTCTTTGGAGTACAAGCAACGTTTGAGCACAAAATGCCGACGAAGTAGGCGACCAGTCTCGCCTCGGCTGAATCCGACACAGCATTTGCTGAGAAGTCAGGAAAAGGATCGCGTTTCAAGCGCGAAACCTATGCGCCACCTCATCACGCTTCTCGCTTCATCACTTGTCATTCTGCATTCTTCGTTAGCTGCCGAGCAGCGGCCAAACATCCTCTTCATTTACATCGAGGATCTCGGCTACTACACCAGCGAACGGGCTGCGCGTGAGCCGAACGTAGGCATCACGGGATTGCAGACGCCTAACCTCGACAAGCTGGCTGCTGAGAGCGTGAACTTCACCCGCGCCTTCTGCGGACAGAGCGTGTGCTCGCCGAGCAAGTCAGCGATTTATAGCGGACTGCTGCCGCACACGAATGGCATCTGGCGGAACTGCCACAATGGCCACCCGAAGCTAGGCAACCCAGACAAATGGATCCCCCTGCCGAATCCGATCACGAAGGCGAATGATCCCACCTTTCTAGCGGCTGGCGGCATGCATGAGAACATCCCGAACCTCGTGCAGATGCTCAAGGCCAATGGAGTTTATTGTGCGCTCTCGGGTAAACTGCATCAACAGCCAGCGCGGAATTTTCCGTACGATGTCTTTGTCGATGAAAGCAATCTCACGGCCGTGATCAAGGCAGCGGGTGAAAAACCGTGGCTCTTCTGGTGCAATCCTGGCGATACCCACGCTCCGTGGTGGAAGCATGTGCAAACCAAGCTCACCAACCCAAAAGACCGCAACTCGGCACCGAAAGACGTGGACCCAGCCACGGTGAAAATGTTGCCTTGGCTGCCAGACACACCCGCCACGCGCATCGACCTCGCGCAGTATTATTCCTGCATCCTGAGTATGGACGCATTCGTGGGCGACATGATGAAGAAACTAGAAACCAGCGGTCAGGCTGGCAACACCATCGTCGTCTTCACAGGTGACCATGGCATCCCCGTGGCTCGTGGAAAAACGAGCGTGTATCCCGCAGGAACGCATGTGCCGTGCTACATCAAAGGCCCCGGCATCAAGACAGGTCGCACATTGAACACGCCGATCTCGCAGATGGATTTTAATCCCACTTTCCTCGAAGCCTTCGGCATCGCACCGCAGCCTGTGTGTCATGGCAAATCACTGTGGCCGATCCTCTCGGGTAAAGCCGATGTATTGCCAGATCGAAGGACCATCATGACCGAGACTAATCACGGCATGTCATCCGCACCCAAAGCGCTCAAGCCCACCAAAGGCCGCGCCGTGTGTGATGGCCGCTTTTACTACATTGCTAATGTGTATCAGGACACCTTTAAAGGCCGTGTCGAACAAGCGATCTCCATCGGCAGTGGCAGCGGTGAATATGGTGATCCCGGCCAGCAATACGGCATCGACCTGCACGACGAAGCCATTCGCCATAAAGCCGATCAACCTTTGCCCTATGAACTCTTGCGCCAGCTCTGCATGGCCGATGCCCCAAAGGAAGAACTCTACGACCTCGATGCCGATCCCTGGGCCGTGAAGAACCTCATCAACGATCCCTCTCACGCTGCAACTCTCACCAAGCTCCGCCAAGAATTCACCACCTGGCGCACCTTCACCAAAGACACTGATGAGCCGTTCACAATGCGCACTGGCAAGGTCACTGAGTAAAGATTCACGCTCAAGGAGCTGGAACCCTTAGACCACCATTTCGAAAGATTTTTTCCATGCCCTTTAGCATCATACGATCGCCATCTCCTGGTGCATCCATGAGTTTGAAGTTGAGGGGTTCGCCACGGGATTTTTCTCGTCACGACGGGCCAGATCTGAGTCGGAAAATAAGCATGCGCCCCTGCGGAAACGAGGGCCTGATTTAATTCACGGTGAAGGCACCATTAATAATACGTTGTGGGCCTGTGGCATCGCGAAAGCGCACCGTCACATTGCGTGCTCCCGTGGCTGCTCCAGCCGCGATGGTGAAGGTTGCCTGCACTAGAGTCTGGCTGGGGCGTGTGATGACGCTCGCCGTGACATTGGTTCCGGAAATGGTCACTGAAAAGACTACGGTGGCCACCGGTGGCAGTGCCGGGGTGAGGGCTGGATCAAACTCGATCACAACATTCACGCTGGTGCCACGATCGCCGTTGTTTGGCAGCACCGTATTTGGCCCGCCACCTGTGGGTGCTGCTGTGTAGAAGTAGGTGCCTGCAAAGCCAGTCTTATCATACATGGAAAGGCTAGTGCGATTGGTTCGGTAGAAGCGCTTCGTTTGGCCGATGGCTCCGCCGACCTCGGTGGCAGCGGCTGAGTCATCACCGATGGCGGTGATGGTAGGCGTGAGAGCTGTCCAGGTAGCTAAGCTATCCGATGTTTGCACTTCATACACACCTCCCTCTACGGCGCTCCAGGCCAGGGTGACATCACCCGTGCTAGCATTGACGGAAAGCGTACCTGCGGTTTCGGACTTGAAGGGGCCGCCGAGGAAAGCTGAGGTCACGGTCTCTGAGATGGCCGTGACGGCAGCGCCTGAGGGTGTGCCGTAAAATGCACGCCCTGTGGTGTAAGGGAAGGCAGGCGTGTTGTCAGCATTGATCGTGGTAAAGTAGGCCCAGGTGCCCGCAGGAAACTCTGGCGTGACGCAGAAGCGCACGTTTTGCTCGTTGAGATCAAAGCTCGTGCCTTGGGTGAATCCGAGGTCGCCAAGATAGTCGAAGTCTTCGATGTATTTGCCGAGACCGAAAGTCGCGCTCACAGCGGGTCCGTACTGATTCAAAGTGAGAGTGGCTGAGCGTGCCTGCACCCGCGCGGCCCAGGCGGGCAAAGTGGTGCGGCCTGTGCTAGCGAGGTTGGTGGTGCCGCTGGCCCCATTGCGCAGCACAAAGCCCGAGACCATGCGGCTCACTGTGCTGCTGGCACTGTTCGGATCATTGTATCCATACGGTCCATAGACGGGTAGGCCATCGGATGCCCAGGCGACGATGGGTGAGTGCTTGGTGAGCGGCTCGGCGCTCTCGCTGTAAATGTTCGTGGTCGCATTGTAGTCCACATGATCGCCTAACTGAAAGCGCAATCCGAGAGGCTGTGCGTGGTAGTGGTAGTTATTGCCAGCTTGATGAGCCAAGGCTGGGTCAAAGGTGACGCCTTCATTGAAATAGCCATCTCGGTTCCATATCCCATCCCCAGTGAAGAAGCCGCCGGGTGTAGCATCAGCGCCATTGACCGTGGAGTAAGAGAAGGCATCGCGGCTATCAAACATGGACACGCCATTGACCATGCGTCCGGTCGCCCCGAGGCCAGTTAGCACCTTGGTCGTCGGGATGCTGGGCACTCGTGGAAAGCGGAACTTGACCGCCGTATTGGCAGGGTAATTGGGGAAGAGATTGGTCTTCCCTGCATTGAGATACCATGGCCCCATGATGTGACTCGCTAGCCCTGTGGTGTGGATGTAAACCCAGTTCGTGCTATAGTCCACCTGATGCACATCCGAGTAGGTGGGTGTACTCTGCACCCCAGTTCCACGGCTCCAGGTCGTGACGGATGTCTGTGAGTTTTGATCCGCCAGCGTCGGGTAGATCCGCGCGTATTCAGCACTGTTCTTGGTGAACCATGAAGTGATGATTGGATCACTCGGCGTGCCGCTGGTCTGATAACTCGCGAGCTTTATCTTCAGCGCAGCATAGGACGATTGAGCGGCGCTGCTGATGTTGGTGCCGAGGAGATTCGTGGTTTGATTCACATCCGAAGCAGTGTTGTAAAGTTCCTCATGTCCATCATCGAAAGTCAGTAGCGAGTAGCCTGCATCATCGATCAGCGCACGACCTGAGACGCTAGTTAGCAGATCCGCGCTGAACTCTTGGCTGAAAGCAAAGCGCGGCGGCGTGGTGGTGTTCTTCAAAATGCTCATCACGCTATTGGAATCCAGCGGCTGGGTGGACGGCTGTGTAGCGCTCACGCTGATGCCAGCCATCTCTAGAATCGTCGAATAAAGATCCACAGCGTGAACGGGCGTAGAGTTCGTGCGATTTGGACTCACCACGGCTGGCCCTGCGATGATCAAAGGCACGCGGATGCCGCCTTCATAGATCGTCTCCTTTGCGTGGGCTGTGTTGTAAGGCGTCTGAATGACCTGCCCTGGCGTGCCATTGTCGCCGATGAAGATCACGTTTGTTGTCGCTAGATTCACGTTGGCCAAGATGCGTCCCACTTCAGTATCGAGCGCTTGGCAGGCAGCCTCATACATGGTGCGATTCGTCGTAGGCGTACCATAAGTGTGCAGTCCAGACGGCGGCACGTGGAAAGGTGCGTGCGGCGCATTGAAAGCCGCCCAGGCAAACCACGGCGTTGTCGTTGGTTGCGCCGTGATGAAGGAAATCACGTCATTAGCCGTGTCCGTCGTCGCATAGGTCGTTGATGAGGTGCTGACGTTATTCGTGATCTTTGTCCAGGCGTAAAAATCAGTGAGCGCACCCGAGATCGTGCCAGCAAACGAAGGCCATCCGCCCACCGTGCGCGGGGTATCATTGGTGCCAGGCCCAGCATTCAAATGCCACTTACCAAACATCGCCAGCGAGTAGCCCAAGCCTGAGTTTGCGGCAAAAGCCTCTGGCAAAGTGAACTCCGTGGTAGAGAGCTGCGGACTCGTCGCCCCGAGAAGCTGCGCTCCGATCCCAGTGCGATACGGATGCCGCCCGGTAAGGATGGACGCCCGAGTCGGTGAACAAGTCGGATGCGCATACGCCCGTGAGAATAACACGCCGCCATTTTTTAAAGCCGTGATGTTTGGCATCGGCGGCAGTGTGCCACCTGTCGCCGTCAGCGGGAAGCTATCTGCACCGAAGTCATCGGCGATGATGAGCAGTACATTCGCTGGCTGGGCGTGAGCTAGACTAGCTGCATACCAGACGAGGGTGAAGATGAGGGCTTGAAGCTTGGACATGCCTGAATCTTGCTGCAGACAACCTTTCAGCACGATGACGACGCCGAAGCTATTTTCAGCGCAGCCAAGATGGTTTCGTCATCGAAATGTAAGGTTCACGACATTAGTATACTGGCACATGCGACTGCTCATCATCGAGGACGAACCCGATCTGCTCCGCGCGCTTTCGAGAGCGCTGCGTGAAGATGGCTATGCCGTGGACACAGCGGAAGACGGTGAGGACGGCTGCTACAAAGCGCTAGCGACTGAGTACGATGCCGTCGTGCTAGATTGGATGTTGCCTGTGATGAATGGACTCGAAGTCCTCGCTTCACTGCGCAAAAAGAAGCGCACACCGGTGATCATGCTGACGGCCAAAGGGGCCGTGCAGCATCGTATCGAGGGTCTCAATGCAGGCGCAGACGACTACCTAGCGAAGCCATTCGATGTGAATGAGCTACGCGCACGACTCCAGGCCATCATCCGCCGCTCGGCTGGACAGGCTGGGGATCAAATCAGCATCGGTGCGGTCATCGTCGATACTTGGAGCAAGATCGTTACACTCAACGGAGCCGATGCTCAACTCACCGCGCGTGAGTATGCGCTGGTCGAGTATCTGGCGCTGCGTCGAGGCAAGATGGTCAGCCGCACCGAGTTGTTTGAGCATCTCTTTGATGAGAATGAAGACTCGCTTTCCAACCTCCTCGATGTGCGTGTCTCGCTCGTGCGCAAAAAGCTCGGTGCCGACTTTATCCAAACACGTCGAGGCCAAGGCTACATCCTACCATGAAGCTCGGCTCCTTCAGCATCCGCACACGCATTCTCCTTTGGCATGGCGTCATGCTTGCCTGCATCTTGACGGCTTTTGGCATCACCGCGCATCGCTTGAACTGGGAGAATGAGCTAGCACGGCTCGACGGCATCTTAGATGAGCCAGTCTCACTGCTGCATCGTTCTCTGCGTGCTCAAAACACACGCGCCCGCCCAAACCAAGACGTACGGCGTGACGCTGTGGCACCGCCTGAGTTCTTTGCGCTGCCGACTGAGACAGCCACGCAATTTGAGTCACAGGACTGGCACTATGCGGTTTGGACGCGACAGGGCAGACTCCTCATCAAGTCAGCCAAAATGACCCAGCATGACGACATGCCAAACTGCGATGGTTTAGTCCCCTTCGTCACTCAGCGCCGCAGTGTCGGTGCTTTGCGCGAGGCCTACATCGTCACCGTCGCCGGTGACTGCTTACTGGCTGCCGTTTCCATGAGCGAGTCCGTGCAATCTGCCACTCGTTTCGGCTGGCGGATGCTTGCCATCGGCTCAGTCGTTCTCGGCATCGGGCTTCTCGTGGATGCCTGGATCTTACGCCGTGCGATCCGGCCTGTGGAGGAAATCATCACCGCCGCCGAGAACATCAGTCAGGGGGATCTTTCTGCCCGCATCGAGACTCATCATGCAGGCGCCGAACTCGGGCGTCTAACGAACGTTCTTAACAGCACTTTTGCCAGCCTTGACGAAGCATTCACTCAACAGAAACGTTTCAGTGCAGACGTCGCCCATGAGCTGCGCACGCCGGTTTCCGTGCTCATCACGGAATCTCAGATCACCCTGGAGCGTGAGCGCAGTGTTGATGACTACCGCGAAACCATCGCCACCTGCCACCGCTCGGCAAAACGCATGGGTGGCCTCATTGAGTCCCTGCTTAACCTGGCTCAAATCCAATCTGGGACTCTAGGCCAGCGCGCCACATGCGACCTCGCCGCCCTGACCCGCGATGTCATTGAAAGCCTCAGCAGCACCGCAGAAGTGCAAGGCATCGAACTCCGCACCGCGCTCACGCCAGCGACCTGTGAAGGTAATGCCGAACAGATCACGCAGATCATCACCAATCTGATCAACAACGCCATCCAGCACAATCAACGCGGTGGTCATGCCATCATCGAAACGCACATCGAGAATGATCACGCCATCCTGCGAGTGCAAAACACCGGCCCCATCATCTCTGCGGAAGACTTGCCCCATGTCTTCGAACGCTTCTACCGCGCCGACACCTCCCGCAGCCGAAAGACTGGTGGCGCGGGACTCGGACTCGCCATCAGCAAAGCCATCGCCGATGCCCATGGAGCCAAACTCGTAGCCACCAGCAGCACGACCGAAGGCACCACCTTCACTCTAGAACTCAGCGCTCGTTAGCCCATGGCTGGTGAGTTGTGCTTGCCGGATCTGACACAGCATTTGCTGACATTCATAAGCAAGAACTACGTTTCACGACGGCACCATGAAGAACATCTGCGCCCTGCTCACCCTCCTCGTTCTCAGTTCTCCGCTCTTTGCCGAAACGAAACCCAACATCGTTTTCATCTACGCCGATGACTGGGGCTGGGGGGATCTGGGGTGCCATGGTAGCACTTGGCTGAAGACGCCGAATCTCGACAAGCTCGCCAGTCAGGGCACGGACTTTCAGCAGTTCAATGTGCTCAATCCGGTGTGCTCGCCGAGTCGCAGTGCGGTGATGACGGGAAACTATCCAGCGCGTTTTTCTGTGCATCAGCACTTCGCTGCGCCTGCTCAGAATCATGAACGCGGGATGCCCGATTGGCTCGATCCAAAGGCCGCGACACTTCCACGCTTCTTGAAGCAAGCGGGCTATCGCACGGCACATTTTGGGAAGTGGCATCTGACCAATCGAGACACTCACGGTGCACCGAAACCGGAGGCATACGGATACGATGAAGCCGCTGTCTTCAATGGCGGTGCAGAGTGGGACTCAGCCGATCTACACGCCACGGCGAAAGACACAGCGGCGTTCATCAAGGCGAACAAGACGCAGCCGTTCTTCATCAATACGTGGATTCACGAGAGCCACACGCCGCATGTCCCCACGGCGGAATCCATGGCAAAGTGGAAGCATCTCGATGCCCAGAGACAGGTCTATGCCGCCGTCATCACCGATGGCGATAACGCCGTCGGAACCATCCTCGATGCGCTGAAAGCCGAAGGCGTGGCTGACAACACCATCGTCATTTTTTCCAGCGACAACGGACCCGAAAGCACCGCCGCTAAAGACAGTCCTCAAAAGCTCGATCCCGATGCCAACGTCACCGGCTACGGCACCTACTACAGTGTCGGCGAGACTGGCGGCATGAGAGGTCGCAAGCGTAGTTTGTTTGAAGGCGGCGTGCATGTGCCATTCCTCGTTCGTTGGCCCGGCCACCTGCCTGCTGGCGTGAAAAATGACATCACCGCATTCACCGCCGTGGATGTGCTGCCCACACTCTGTGCCGCTGCTGGCGTGACATTGCCGACTGACTACAAAGGCGATGGCGAGAACCTACTCGAAGCATTCAATGGCAAATCCATCCCGCGCACTCGCCCTATCTTTTGGGATTGGCAGGGCAAGGCAGCCGAACCCGATTGGTGGCCCCGTCTGGCCGTGCGTGATGGCGATTGGAAGCTCGTGATGATGGATGACACGAAGCGCGTCGAGTTGCACCACCTCACCCACGACCGCACCGAGGCCATGGATGTTTCCAAAGATCATCCCGAAATCGTCGCCCGCCTAACAAAGCTCGCGCTTGAGTGGAAAGCCACGCTGCCCACCAAGCCGAACCCTGAGTGCCTGACATCCCAATCCACTGCTGAAAGGCCCAAAGCCAAAGCTTCCAAAGTCACCCCTGAAGTCCGCGCCAAAGCCTTCACCCGCTGGGACACCAACAAGGACGACATCCTCACGCTCGACGAATATAAAACGGGCCTCAAAGGCCAAGACAACCTCGAAGCTCGCTTCAAGAGTTTTGATAAAGACAGCGATGGCAAACTCACTCGCGAAGAGTTTGTCGGATCTTCATCCAAGTAGCATTTCAATAACCGCTTCATGAAACACATCCTGCTTACCGCACTACTGCTCGTGTCCTTGGACGCGCTGCAGGCTGATGACGAAATCAACGACCTGAACTTCCACCTCATGCACCCCGGTGGTGACAGTAAGCCCGGCGACCCGAATGCGGCTTTCTACCTCGATGGAACCTATCACCTGCATTACATTCTGGCGCACGATTGGACGGTGGATGGCAAGACGAAGAAATCGTTCTCGTTCGTCCATGTCACCAGTCCGGACATGCTCCACTGGACCTGGCAGCCGACGAAACTCCAGCCCTCGTTCACCGGTCACGGCATGTATAGCGGCACAGGCTTTCTCACCAAAGAGGGTATGCCGGCGGCCATTTATCACGGCGCTGGCTCTGGCCGAAATCAGATCGCCATCGCGAAGGATCGCAAGCTCTCCGCGTGGGAGAAGCCCTATCCCGTTGAAGCCAAGAACGCCGACGGCACGGACGCAAAGATCCACAGTTGGGACCCGGATTGCTTCCTCATCGGCGACACTTACTACGCCATCTCCGGTGGCCAGACACAGCCGCTCCTTCGATCAAAGGACCTCAAAAATTGGACTCTCGTTGGCGACTTCATGCGGCATGACATGCCCGACGTAGCCATCGGCGAGGACATCTCCTGCGCCAACTTCTTCAAGCTTGGCAACAAGTGGATGCTGCTCTGCATCAGCCATGTGGTCGGTTGCCGTTACTACCTCGGTGACTGGGATGCCAAAGCCGAGCAGTTCGTCCCCACGAAACACGGCCGCATGAACTGGCGCCGTGATGAGCAAAGCATTTTCGGCCAGGTGCCGTGGCGGGTGGATTTCTTTGCTCCCGAAAGTCTGCTCACCCCCGATGGCCGCCGCGTCATGTGGGCCTGGCTCGCCTGCCTCGGCTCGACGGATGGCAACATGGGCAGCCGAACCATTCAATCACTCCCGCGCGAACTCAGCCTGCCTGCCGACGGCATCCTGCGCATCAAACCACTGCGCGAACTTGAATCACTCCGCCAAGACCCGGTGACCTTCAGCGACATCACGATTACCCCACTCAAAGACGCAGATGTTCTCCCCAACGTCGCGCCCACCGGTAAAAAGATCGCCACCCTCGACGGGGACGCCATCGAACTACGAATCACCATCGCTCGCGAGCAAGCCGCGAGAAAGGTCTTCGGTTTCACCCTCTTCGCCGACGATAAAGGCGGCGGCCTACCCATCCTGTTCCGTCCGGAAACTGGAACGCTTCGCGTTGGAAGTGCCGAGGCACCGTTCTCCATCGCCGATCTCCCTGCGGGCGAGGATGTGGAACTACGCATCTTCGTGGACAAGTATCTCGTCGAAGTCTTCGCCAACGACCGGCAAGCGATGGTCACGTCGCACGCTGGCTATCTCGGCAAGCCCGACTTGAACGCCTTCACCATCGGCGCACCGACCACGATCAAGAAGATCGAGATCTGGAAAGTGAAGCCCACCAACCAAGGTTATCTTGAAGCGCAGAAGAACCACATCTGGGAACCGGACACAAAATGAAACACACGCTCACACTCGTCACCGCCCTGCTGTTCGCGCCATTGGCCGCGCTGCACGCCGCTGAGACATCAAAGCCCAACATCGTCATCATCCTCGCCGATGACCTCGGCTATGGCGACGTCGGCTGCTATGGCGCGACGAAGGTGAAGACGCCGAACATCGATCGTCTCGCCAGCGAAGGGCGGC
The DNA here is from genome assembly GCA_964583255.1 of uncultured Prosthecobacter sp. Classification (GTDB taxonomy): domain Bacteria; phylum Verrucomicrobiota; class Verrucomicrobiia; order Verrucomicrobiales; family Verrucomicrobiaceae; genus Prosthecobacter. Next base: position 22,387 of record CAZOVY010000065.1, on the reverse strand, counting down.
GGTTCACGGATGCGCATTCGGCTTCGGCGGTTTGCACGCCTTCGCGATACGCTCTGCTGACGGGGGAGTATCCGTTTCGGAAAAACCTGTGGGGGCCGGTGATGAATGACAGCCCACTGGTGCTGGATGCAACGAAGCCAACGGTGGCAAGCATGTTGAAGGCGCAGTGTTATGCCACGGCGTGCTTCGGCAAATGGCATCTCGGTTTCGGCGACAACCCGAAGCCAGATTGGAATGCGGATTTAAAACCGGGGCCACTGGAGTGCGGATTCGATCACTACTTTGGCATTCCTGTCGTGAGCAGTCATCCGCCCTTCGTGTGGGTGGAGGATCATCGCGTTGTCGGACTCGATCCCGCGGACCCGCTGAAGTATGGCGGCAAGGAGGAGACGCAGAGCTTTCCTGAAAAGATGCTCAAGCCTGCCATGTCCGGCGCGAAGGCGGCGCACGCGCTCTATCGCGATGAAGAACTCGGCACATCACTCACCGAGAAAGCCACGGCATGGATGCGCACGAAAAAGGATGAACCGTTCTTCCTCTACTTCGCCACGCCGCACATTCATCACCCGTTCACACCGGGCGCGAAGTTCAAAGGCAGCAGCGAGGCCGGACGCTATGGCGACTTCATCCAGGAGTTTGATTGGATGGTCGGCGAGGTGATGCGAACGCTCGATGAACTCAAACTGCGCGATAACACGCTCATCATTCTCAGCAGCGACAACGGCGGCATGTTGAACCAAGGCGGACAGGACGCATGGACAGCTGGGCATCGGCTCAATGGCGACCTGCTCGGCTTCAAATTCGACTCATGGGAAGGCGGCCACCGAGTGCCCTTCATCGCCCGCTGGCCGGGAAAGATCGAAGCGGGTTCCGTGTCAAACCAACTCATCTGCCAGATTGATTTCCTCTCAACCTTCGCCGCGCTCACTGGCTCGAAGGCAATCGGCCCAGACAGTATGAATGTGCTGCCCGCCTTGATCAGCACACCAGACAAGCCATTGCGCGATCACCTCGTCATCGCGCCGAGCAACAAGAAAAACCTCGCGCTACGCGAAGGTCGCTGGCTCTACATCGGCGCTCAGGGCGGTGGTGGCTTCAATGGCAACAAGCCCGGCGATCACGGTCTTGGCGGCCCCGGTGCCCTCAAGTTCACAGGTGAGATCAATAGCGACATCGCCGACGGCAAATTCAACCCCGACGCGCCTGATGAACAACTCTACGACCTAACCGCTGACCCTGCGCAATCGCGCAACATCGTGCGCACTCACCCCGACATCGCCGCTCGTTTGAAAGCACGGCTTGCCCACATCCAATCCCAACCTAGCTCCGTCACTGCACCATGAAACAAACCATCACACGCTTCACTGCTGTCCTCCTCTCGGCATTCGTCATGCCGCATTCATCATTCAGCGCTGAAGGCGCGAAACCCAACATCCTCGTCATCCTCGCTGACGACCTCGGTTACGGCGATGTGCAGTGCAACAACCCTGAGCGTGGGAAGATTCCGACGCCGAACATCGACAAGCTCGCGGTGCAAGGGATGCGCTTTACGGATGGACATTCGTCGTCGGGTGTGTGCTCGCCCTCGCGTTACACGCTGCTCACGGGGCGCTATCACTGGCGCACGCGGTTGCAGCGGAGCATCGTCGGCGTGTTTGGTGAACCGTTGATCGCGCCAGATCGCATGACCATCGGCACGCTGGCCAAGCAGCAGGGCTATCGCACGGCGTGCATCGGTAAGTGGCACTTGGGTTGGGATTGGTCGGTCACGAAGGAGCAGCGTCCCTTGCTCGCGCCTTTGAAGCAGCCAGACGATGAAGCGCGCCAGGCCAGGAAGAAAGCCGGAGCCGTCGCCACCGAACAGCAGATCGCGGCGTGGCGTGACATCTTCTCCAAACCCATCGCCGGTGGCCCGAGCACGCGCGGCTTCGATCTTTACTTCGGCACCGACATCCCGAACTGGCCTCCCTTTTGCTTCATCGAAAATGATCGCACACTCGGCATACCTACCGAGTTCCTGCCGCCTGAATACATGGCGAAGAACCAAGCCAGCAACCAAGGCCCGGCGCTCAAGGATTGGAAGCTCGAAGGCATCCTGCCGGCACTCGGCGACCGCACGATCAAGTTCATCGACGAGTCGGTGGCGAAGAAGGAACCTTTCCTTATTTACATGCCGCTGACCTCGCCGCACACGCCGCTCGCGGTGAATCCCGAGTGGAAGGACAAGAGCCACCTCAATCTCTTCGCCGACTTTGTAATGGAGACCGATGCCGTGGTGGGTCGCGTGCTCGATGCGCTGGAAAAAAGCGGCGCTGCAGACAACACGCTCGTCGTCTTCTCTGCCGACAACGGCTGCGCGCCCTACATCGGCGTCGAGGATCTCGAAAAGATGGGCCACTACCCGAGCGGCCCGCTGCGCGGCTACAAAGCAGACGCATGGGAAGGTGGACACCGCGTGCCATTCATCGTACGCTGGCCCGGCAAGGTCAACGCGGGCACGGTGTGCAACCAACTCGTGTATCAAGCCGACCTCATGCGCACCTTCGCCGATGTGTTCGACGTGAAACTGCCGGACACCGCCGGGGAGGACAGCTTCAGCCTCATGCCCTTGCTCAAAGGCGAAGACAAACCCATCCGCGAAAACGCTGTGAGCGCATCCATCAACGGAGTCCCCTCCGTGCGCAGCGGTTCATGGAAATACATCCCCGCACCCGGCTCCGGCGGCTGGGGTAGCGGCGGCGATCAATCGCAGCCTATCCAACTTTACAACCTCGACAACGACCTCGGCGAAACCAAGAACCTCGCCGCCACCATGCCGGAGAAGGTAACCGAGATGAAGGCATTGCTGGAAAAGCTGATCACCGATGGCCGCAGCACTCCCGGCGCATTGCAGAAGAACGATGTCGAAGTCGTGCGCTACCCGCGTGCAGTCACGCCAAAGAGGAAGACAAAGCTCACGAAGTAAATTCTTCATGAAACTCAGCCTCACGATCCTCACGGCACTCCTCACCGCGCCGCTTCATGCCGCTGGCGTGCCAGAGACGAAACCCAACATCATCTACATCCTCGCTGATGATCTCGGTTATGGAGATGTGCAGTGCCTCAATCCTGAGCGTGGCAAGATCAAGACGCCGTGCCTCGACAAGCTAGCGGCGCAGGGCATGACCTTTACCGATGCGCACAGCGGCTCGTCCGTCTGCACCCCGACACGCTACGGCGTGCTCACGGGGCGGTATGCGTGGCGCTCAAGTTTGCAGTCGGGTGTGCTCGGTGGCTATGTCGAGCCACTCATCGCGGCGGACAGACTCACGGTGCCGGGTTTGCTGAAGCAAAATGGCTATCACACGGCGATCATCGGTAAATGGCATCTCGGCTATACCATTGAAGGCGCTAACAAGAAGAGCGGCAAAAAAGAAAAAGGCGAAGGCGCGCCGATGGGCGCGATCACGCACGATGGCCCAGTGACGCGAGGCTTCGACGAGTTCTTTGGCTTTCATCACGCACGCATGATGAAGTCCGTGTTTGAGAATGATCGCGTCACGCAAATCATCGAACCCGAGGACATCCTGCCAGCGCTGGTGAAGCGCAGCAGCGACTACATCGCCGAGCGCAGCAAGGCGGGGCAGCCGTTCTTTCTCTACCTGCCGCTGAGCTCGCCGCACACGCCCATCGTTCCCTCCAAAGAATGGCAGGGCAAAAGCGGCCTCGGCGACTATGCCGACTTCGTCATGCAGACTGACTGGGCTGTCGGCGAAGTGCTTGCAGCGCTCGACAAAGCGGGTGTGGCAGACAACACGCTGGTCCTTTTCACCAGCGACAATGGCTGCTCACCCGCCGCGAAAGTGGACAAGCTCGAAGCGCAGGGCCACTTCGCCAGCGCTGACCGTCGCGGCTACAAGGCGGACATCTGGGAGGGCGGGCATCGCGTTCCATTCTTTGCTCGCTGGCCGGGCAAAGTGAAGGCTGGCTCACAAAGCAACGAACTCATCTGCCACACGGATCTCATGGCCACGTGTGCGGAGATCCTCGGCACAAAAATCCCCGACAACGCTGGTGAAGACAGCCTCAGCCTTCTCCCCGCATTGCTCGGAAGAGCCACAGCCCCCATTCATGAAGCCGTCGTGCATCACAGCATCTCGGGTCGCTTCGCTATCCGACAGGGCCAGTGGAAACTGGAGCTCTGCCCCGGCTCCGGTGGCTGGGGAAAACCCGGTGATGCCGAAGCGAAGAAACAAGGCTTACCGGATGTGCAACTCTACGACCTCAGCACCGACATCAGTGAAACCAAAAACGCACAAGCCGACCATCCCGAAGTCGTCGCGCGACTGACGAAGTTGCTCGAACAAACCATCACCAATGGTCGCAGCACACCAGGTCTGAAGCAGGCGAACGATGCACAGATCATCGTTAACAAACCGAACACCAAAGCGCCCAAGGAATAGCGCTGCCACCTGCCAAATCCGACACAGCATTTGCTGAGATGTTCGCGCAATACTGACGTTTCAGGTGCGACCATGCGCCTCCATTTTCTCGCCATCTTCTCTACGATCTGCCTTCCCCTCCACGCTGAGAAGAAGCCGAACTTCGTGGTCATCTTCACCGATGACCAGACCTATCGCGCCATCGGTTACAACAACCCGGTGGTGAAGACGCCGAATCTCGACCGGGTGGCGATGCAGGGGCTGCGGCTGAATCGTGCGTTTGTGGCGTCGCCGATTTGCGTGGCTAGCCGGGCGAGCATTTACACGGGCATGTTTCCTCAGCAGCATGGCTCGGTCGCCCTGGCTTCGGCAGGGTTCAAGAAGAGGGTGGTGGAGGAGAAGCGCTTCGTGACCTTGCCGACGGTGCTGGGGCAGGCGGGGTATCACACCGCGCTGTATGGCAAGTCGCATCTGGGTGAGCCGACGACGTTCGGCTTTGCTGAAGGTCGTGAGATCAAGGCCGCCAATGACGAAGAGACGTTCGAGGAAGCGGACAAGTTCTTGAAGCGGGAGTCGAAGTCAGGGCGTCCGTTCTTGCTCTGGCTCACGCCGCACAATCCACATGTGCCCTACACCGCGCCGCAGCGATTCAAAGACCTCTACAAGGACAGCGTCATCACACTCGATCCGAACTGGATGGAATCGCCGCCGATGCAGAGCTTTTTCAATCAAGCGGCTCCTGGTGCGATCGGCTTCCGTGACGGCCCCCTTATGATTCATAAAGACGCACCCGCTGGCCAGACATGCGGCCCACCGCGCTCGGCGGAGGCCATGAAGGAAGTCATCAAAGCCTACTACGGCGATGTGAGCATGCTCGATGAACAAGTCGGCACGCTCGTGGAGCAAATGAAAGCCGCCGGTCTCTACGAGAACACGATCATCATCTTCCTTTCCGACAACGGCTACCACCTCGGGAATCACGGCCTGGGGAACAAGATCACCATGCACGAGGAATCGGTGCGCGTGCCGATGTTCATCCATTCGCCGCTGCTGGCGGTGAAGAGCGCGAAGAGCGAGGCGCTGGTGTCATCGCTAGATGTGTTCCCGACTGTCATCGACTTTGCAGGAGCCACAGCACCGCCGCAGCTCATGGGCAAATCTTTGCGCCCGATCATGAATGCACCCGACTCGATCGTGCGCGATTACGTCATCACGGAATGCGTCGGACCGCCGGAGAATCGAGTGGGAACTGGTCACCGCATGGTGCGCACAGATCACTTCAAATACATGCTCTCCACCGACGACGAGGAGGCCTTCTTCGATCTGCGCAGTGATCCGTATGAGATGAAAAACCTCATCGCCGAAGCCTCGCTCAATTCTGAGATCGAGCGCCATCGCGCGATGCTGCGCGAGTGGTCCGTCAGCGTGGGCGAGAAGCGACTGCCGTTAGACGAGGCCCGGACGCAGCCACGCAAAGGCAAGGCCAAAGCCGCCGCGAAGCCGAAGAAATAAACCTGAGCCCTTTGCGATCTATGAAACTGACTCGCGCCTTTTTATCCGGGCTGACATTCGCCCTGCACGCTTAATTGCCATCCGATCTGAATCAAAAACGAAGAACCAAGAACTCCATGCGCAAGAAACTCACCCTCACGCTGCTCTTAGCCACGCTCGCATTCCCATTAACATCCTCTGCCCAAGACGGCTTCAGGCCGCTCTTCAATGGCAAGGATCTCAGCGGCTGGGATGGGAATCCGGAGCTTTGGAAGGTGGAGAATGGCGAGATCGTTGGTGCGACGACGGGGCCGGAGCAGTTGAAGTACAATCAGTTCCTCATCTGGCGCGGCGGGGTGCTGAAAAACTTCGAGTTGCGGGTGAAGGTGAAGCAGAAGGGCAACAACACGGGCATCCAGTATCGCAGCCGGGAGTTTGCGGAGACGGGCAAGTGGTCGGTGGGTGGGTATCAGTGTGACATTCACTCGGCCGCGCCGAACAATGCGATGGTCTATGGCGAGAAGTGGGGTGGCATCCTGGTGCAAAACGGACAGAGCGTGGTGATCGACCCCGAGGGCAAAAAATGGCTCGTCGCGGAGCGTGAACCGGTGAGCGTGGACATCGCGGAGTGGCATGAATACACGGTCATCGCGCAGGGGAATCATGTGGTGCACCAGATCGACGGGCAGATGACCATCGACTTGCTCGACTTCGGGACGAAAACCCAATTGCTCGAAGGTTTGCTGGCGTTTCAGCTTCATCGCGGTCCGGCGATGGTGGTGCAGATCAAGGACGTGATGCTCAAGGAGCTGCCGGAGGCTCCGGTGCCTGCGTTTGACAAAAGCGTGATCGCGAATGCGAAGCCGGTGGAAAAGGCGGAAGCGAAGTCGAAGGGCAAAGGCAAGGCGAAGGCGCAATCGAAGGCCGAAACGGCCGCAGCACCGATTCAGGCGTCATCCGAGTGGAAATGGCTCTGGAGCGACTCACCGGACTCGAAGAGTGCGGCGAGGCTGAAGAAGGAATTCGATCTCGGTGAGGCGAGGGTGAAGGAGGCGATGCTGCGCGTGAGCTGCGACAATGGCGCGGAGGTTTTTCTCAATGACGAACGCGTTTTGACGAATCCCGACTGGCAGCGGCCGACGCAGGCGAATGTGACGAAGGCGCTGCGCAGCGGCAAAAACGAGCTGCGGGCCGAGGCGACGAACAAAGGCAGCGCGGCCGGTTTTCTCGCGGTGCTGACGCTGAAGCTCGCGGATGGCAGCGAGCGCGTGATCTTCACCGATGCGTCGTGGTCCGCCGCGGCACCGGCGACGGAAGAGTGGAAGCCAGCGAAAATCGTGAACACGTATGGCAACAAACCGTATGGCGAGATCTTTGATCGCTCGCGGCAAAAAGAGACGAAACCGACCTCGGATGAAGTCATCGCGCCAAAGGACATCAAAACGTTGCCGGGCTTCAATGTGGAGATGCTGCACAAGGTCTCGAAAGAGAGCGAAGGCTCGTGGGTGGGCCTCACGGTCGATGATCGCGGCCGTTTGGTCGCCACGGATCAATATGGCGGCCTCTTCCGCGTCACGCCGCCGCCGGTGGGCAGCGGTGACAAGGCGCAGGTGGAAAAACTCAGCGCCGAGATCAATGGCGCGCATGGTTTGCTGTATGCCTTCGACAGTCTCTATGCGCTGGTGAATGAGAAGCCGAACGTCGCGGGCCTGTATCGACTGCGCGACACGAAGGGCACGGGCCAGTTCGATGAGAAGACGCTGCTGCGCGAGATCAAAGGCCAGGGCGAGCATGGCAATCACAGCATCACGCTCTCGCCCGATGGACAGAGCCTCTACATCGCGTGTGGAAACGGCACCGCGCAGCCGCCGATCGAGCACACACGCGGCTCGCGGCCTTTTGCCGATGATCAAGTCGTGCCGCGCACGAGCAAGGGCGCTGAGTTCTCCGATACAGAGCCGCAGGCCTTCACCTGCAAGGTTTCGCCGGATGGAAAACGCTTCGAGATGATCGCCGACGGCTTGCGCAATCATTTTGATACGGCGTTCAACGCACTCGGCGATCTCTTCACCTATGACAGCGACATGGAGTGGGACGCGGGCACGCCGTGGTATCGGTCCACGCGCATCTATCACCTCGTCAGCGGCGGCGACTACGGCTTCCGCGAGTCGTCGGGGAAGCTCCTCGGCTACTGCCCTGACATCGTGCCGCCGCTCGTCGATGTGGGGCCGGGTTGCCCGACCGGTGTCGTCTCCGGCCTCGGCGCGGCGTTTCCGGCAAAGTATCAACACGCCATCTACGCCTGCGATTGGACCTACGGCACACTCTACGCCGTCGTGCTGACGCCGAAGGGCGCGGGCTACGACGCGAAGCTGGAGGAGTTCATCTATGGCAAGCCGCTGCCGCTCACCGATGCCGTGATCGGCAAAGATGGCGCGATGTATTTCGCCATCGGCGGACGTCGCACGCAATCGGCGCTGTATCGCGTCACCTATGAGGGCAAAGAGAGCACCGCGCCGGCCGCCGCGCCCGTCGAGACGCCGGAGCACAAGCTGCGTGTCGAGCTGGAGCGCCTGCACGAGGAAGGCACCGGCTCCGAGGCCATCGACAAAGCGTGGCCGCATCTCGGTCACGCGGATCGTCTGGTGCGCTACGCCGCCCGCGTGGCCATCGAGCGCCAGCCCGCGAAACTCTGGGCCGCGCGTGCCTTGAAGCAAAGCGAACCCTGGGCCGTGATCGAAAGCGGTGTCGCGCTCGCTCGCATGGGCGGCAAAGAAAATCAGGCCGCACTACTCACGATGCTCAATGCGCTCGACTTTGCGCAGCTCGATGCCGCGCAGCAGCTCGCGCTCGTGCGTGTGTATCAAATCAGTGTCGCTCGCAACGGCCTGCCGGAACGTGATTCGCTCGCGACAGCCATCTCGCGGCTCGATGCGGTATTTCCCGCGAAGACGAACGACTTGAATCGCGAGCTGTCGCGCACGCTGGCGGCGCTCGGCTCATCGGAAGTCATCGCGGAGACGATCCAGCTCATGCGCACGGCGAAGGACGATCCCGTGTCGTGGCTCTCCGTCGAACGCATGGCCCGCAACGACCGCTACGGCCCGAATTTCCTCCGCAGCGGCGACGCACGGCCGAACACCCAGCAGATCGCATATGCGTATGGCCTGCGCTTTGCCAAGAACGGCTGGACACCGGAGCTGCGTCGCGAGTTCTTCGCGTGGTTTGCCAAAACGGGCCCGTGGCTCGGCGGGAACCAGTTCCGCGGCTTCCTCGACACCATTCGGAACGACGCGCTCGCCTCCGTGCCCGAGGCAGAGGAGCGCAAACAGCTCGCCGTGCTCGCCACGCCGAAATTCATCGCCACCAAGCCCGAGGCGATCAAGCCGCCCAAAGGCCCCGGCAAGGCTTACACCGTCGATGAAGTCACCGCATTGGCCAAGCAGGTCCAAAGCGGCCGCAACTTCGACCGCGGGCGCGAGCTCTTCATCGCCGCCGCTTGTCAGGCCTGTCATCGTCTCGGCAACGAAGGCGGCGGAGTCGGCCCCGATCTCACCGCCGCGGGCAATCGCTACACGCTGCGCGACCTCGTCGAGAACATCGTCGATCCCAGCAAGGTCATCTCCGACCAATACGAAAGCAGTATCATCGAGCTGAGGAACGGCAGCACCATCATCGGTCGCATCACTGGCGAAGAAGGCGGCTTCCTCCAAGTCGCCACCAATCCCGCCGCCCCCGGCGAGATCACTGAAGTGCGCAGCGACAAGATCAAGTCCCGCAAAGCCTCCCCCACGTCGCTGATGCCTCCAGGAATGATCAACGCCATGAACCCAGACGAAGTCGCCGACCTCCTCGCCTACATCCTTTCGGGTGGTGATAAGCGGGGCAAAATGTTCAAGAAGTGAGACCAGCGAAGTTATCGACAACTCGTCCCAAACCCAACGTTTCACAGCCCACCATGCGACATCTCCTCCTGCTCTCTTTGTTTCTCTGCGGCTTCGCTCATGCCGCCACGCCGAACATCGTCCTTATCTTCATCGACGACATGGGCTATGCCGACATCGGCCCGTTCGGTAACAAAGAGGTGCGCACGCCGCATCTGGATAAGTTTGCGACTGAGGGCATGAAGTTCACGAGCTTCTATGCGACGCCGGTTTGCTCCATGTCCCGCGCGTGTCTCATGACGGGCTCCTACAACACGCGCGTCTCCATCCCCGGAGTGCTGTTTCCGAAGGACACCATCGGCCTGCACTCAAACGAAATCACGCTGGCGGAAATCGTGAAGCAAAAGGGCTACGCGACCTGCGCCATCGGCAAATGGCATCTCGGGCACTACCCCGAGTTTTTGCCCACGCGGCAGGGCTTTGATCATTACTTCGGACTGCCTTACAGCAATGACATGCAAGCCGGACGCAAAGAGATGCCGCCGCTGCCACTCTATGATGATGAAAAGGTCATCGAGACACAGCCTGATCAATCCCAACTCACTCGCCGCTACACCGAGCAAGCCGTGAAGTTCATCCGCGATCACAAAGACGCGCCTTTCTTTATCTATCTGCCGCACACGATGATTCACGGCCCGCTGGCTGCCTCAGAGGCCTTCATAGGCAAGAGCAAAATGGGCCTCATCGGCGATGCCATTGAGGAGATTGACTGGTCCGTCGGTCAGATCATGACCACGCTTCAGGAACTCAAGCTCGATGACAACACGCTCGTCATCTTCACCTCTGACAACGGACCCGCAGGTGGACGCGCCGCGCCTCCGTTTCGTGGCAGCAAAGGCAGCAACTTTGAAGGCGGCGTCCGCGAACCCTGTATCATGCGCTGGCCCGGAAAAATCCCCGCTGGCACAACCTGCAATCAGATCGCGGGCAACATCGACGTCCTGCCCACCTTTGCCAAACTCGTCGGCGTCGAGCCAGCGAAAGATCGCATCCTCGACGGGCGCGACATCACACCGCTCATGTTCAACGCCAACGCTGCTCCTGTGCGCGACACGCATCTCTACATCGGCGGCAACAATGCCGCAGCCTTTCGCCAAGGTGATTGGAAGCTCTTCCTCAAAGGCGACGCTGCCGACAAGAAAACCAAGAAAGCGGCTGGCAAAACCAAGCCCCCGAAAGGCGGTCCCGTCCCCAGCCTCTACAACCTCGCCACCGACCCTGGCGAAACCCAAGACGTCGCCGCCGCCAATCCTGAAACTGTCGCCCGCCTCAAACAAGAGCTGCTCACCCGTGAGGCAGAGATCCAGGCCAACAAACGCCCGGCTGGCAAACATGCGGAAGCGGCGAAGTAAACTACCTGATCACGTTGGCCTCACGGCTTCAAAGTCATGTCCTGGCAGCAGTCGCGGCTGCACATCAATAGCAATGATGCATTCATCGGGAGCACGGATGAAGTTGCGATCATGCGTGTCGGCCAGTTGCACACCGTCCACACGCTCCCAAAGCATAAGCGCGTCATTGTGCGTGAAGCCGAGGCCCTTCAGATATCCAGCGATCTCTTCCTGTGTCGGAATAAACCGAGTGGGATGCGCCTGGATGTAACTTTGGGAGGTGACGAGGCTCAGCCCATTTTTACAGCTGATCACGCCTTCAAACTCGACCGAATCGCCAAAAATGATGTTGCTAAGTCGAAGCCTCCGCAAATAGCCAGCTGGCGTGTAGTAGCCGAACTGCCCGAAGCCAGCTTCACCAGGGAAGGTGACCTTCCAGACCCGATCTAGAATAGGGTCGTGATAAGCGGTGATTTCTCTGCCCGGCTTGATTGACAGCAATGGTGGAGGCAGGTGCTTCTGCTTTAAAGAACAGCCGCAGCTCGCTGCAAACTTTTTGAGAGCTTCGAACTGACTTTGGACTCTTTCTTCCCATTCGGTAACAATATCCCGTGGCTTACCCAAACTTGCCAACGCCACACCTGAGCGAGCAACTCTTGGTCCCGCGCTGATAGCGGCGCTTTCTGCTTCTGCAAGATCCATATCCGCTGTGCGTCCTCCAAGCTGATGGGTTGGGGTTCTTCGGTGTTCATGGTTCAATTTTGCCTTTCGATTGAGCCCTGATCAATCACAAATTTCCACCAATAACGAGTTCGTCACCTACCTGGACCCAGCCACTCTTTGATTCGTTGATGAAGTTCGCACCAAAATAGACCGCAGAGGATTGCTCTATATCACGACGAAAAGTTGCCAGCGTTTTCAGCGGCTCCTTGCCTCGTGCCCCCGTTTGCTGATCCGTCGTCGTGAGGATGCAGCGATCACTCTTTCCCGCTGCTCGGAGCGTGACGGAGCCGATTTGAATACTGGCCCAGCCATCCTCATCAAAGGCTTCACAAGCGCTCAAGATGATGTTCGGACGGAAGCGATTCATCGGCACGGGTTCGCCATCGTTGCGCTGGATGCGCTTATTGAGATCGGCCAATGATGCCTCACTGATCACGAGGATGGGCGACCCATCAGCAAAAGAGAGCACATCGCCCGGCTTAGCCGCAGCCTTCAGCAATGGGCGGCAAAATTGATCGCCAATACGCACCAGTCGGCATTTCATCTGAAGGAAATCGCTCAACCATGTTGCCACCCGATCACCACAATCTTCCGCAAGCAGTCCTGCAGATTTCCACACACTGACGGCGACCACAGGAACGAGCGGATCAGAAGCACGCGGCACCGTGATGCTACCAAAGCCATCCGCATAAAGCGTCAGCTCACTCGCAGACAGAACCGTCGAGATGCAAGCCATGCGTGGCACCGTGCGCTGCGTGAAGAAGCCGCCTAACTCATCCACCACTAGAAACCGTCGATCTCCCGCCATACCCAAAACATCAATCTCCGCCGCAGGCAAAGTGCAGCCGCGCAGAGACTTTACAGGATAAATGAACAAGCCGGTGATGCTGGGCATAGGGATAATGAGTCTTCGACTCCTCACGCAACGAGCAAGGGGTTTTCATTTTGAAGATTCAGCGATGCCCTAGCCTGCCGAATCCGACACAGCATTTGCTGAGATTTAGATAAAGAAGCCAGCGTTTCACGCACCACCATGAAACTGCTCATACTCTCTGTTCTCCTCTGCTCTCTGTGTAGTTTCACTCAGGCTGCCGACAAGCCCAACATCATCCTCATCTACACCGACGACCACGGTCATGCCGATCTGGGCATCCATGGAGTGATGAAGGATATCAAGACGCCGCATCTCGATGCGCTGGCCCGTAGTGGCGTGGTGGCGACGCATGGTTACAGCACGGCACCGCAGTGTGTGCCATCACGCGGAGGCTTGATGACGGGGAAGTTCCAAGGCCGCTTCGATCTCGACAACAACGGCTCCGCCCTCGATGGCTTCAATAAGGAAACCACTATCGCCACGCGGTTGCAGAACGCGGGATATGTCACGGCGCAGTTCGGCAAGTGGCATCTCGGTCCGCAGAACGAAATCACGCGGCACGGCTTCAAGCATGTCTTCTCGCAGCACGGCGGGCAGAAGTTCGCGGCGAACATCACGCTTGATGGCAAAGACCGCCAGATGAGCGATCTGCCGCCGACCGAGTATCATCTCGATGGCTGCTCTAAAGCTGCAGCGTCGATCATCGAGCGCTACAGCCGAGCGGAGCGAGACAGCCTGACGAAGTCAGCCCAAAGGGCAGGTGCGGGGGCAACTGGCAACGACCAGCCCTTCTTCCTCTACGTCGCCTATCGCGGCCCGCACACGCCGCTGGATGCGCCGCAGAGCTACATGGACCGCTTCCCCGGCGAGATGCCGGAGCGACGCCGCGCCGCGCTGGCCATGCTTTCCGCCATCGACGATGGTGTGGGGCTGATCACCAGCACCTTGAAGAAACACGGCCTCACTGAGAAGACGCTCATCTTCTTCATCGGCGACAACGGCGCTCCACTGAAGATCCACAAGATCGACTCGCCCCTCAATGGCGATGCAGGAGGTTGGGACGGCAGCCTCAACACGCCACTCAATGGAGAAAAAGGCATGCTGGCCGAAGGCGGCATGTCCACGCCCTTCCTCATCGCCTGGCCTGGCACGATCCCCGGCGGGCAAACGTATGAGCATCCTGTCACGGCGCTCGATGTTGCCGCTACGGCGGCCTCGATCACAAATCTGCCCGTGAAGCCCGGCGACCTCGACGGCGTGAATCTGCTACCCCACCTCACTGGCGAAAACAAAGCCGCACCGCACGACACCCTTTACTGGCGCTGGATGGCCCAGAGCGCCGTTCGCGAGGGAAACTGGAAACTCCTGCGAGGTGGCGAGCGAGAATATCTCTACGACCTCAGCACCGACCGTGAAGAGAAGAACAACCTCGCCGCGAAGCATCCCGAGATCGCCACGCGACTGCGCACCAAACTCAAAACCTGGGCCGATGGCCTCAACCCACCCGGCATGGCACTTGGCCCGATGGCCGCGACTTGGAACGACTACTTTGATCATTACCTCGAAGGCAAAACCATCGCGAACACTCCCGGCAAAGCCGAGACAGGAATCCAAGGTTGGCAGGCACGCAACGGTACTCTCAGCGTCAAGGATGGTGCCTTGCTGCTCACTTCCGACAAAGGCAAGCAAGCCCCCTTCATCACGCACAGCCAACTCAAGCTCAAAGGCCCGCTCACGGCCTCACTCACGATCAAAACAAATACTCCCGGCGCTGGCAGCATCGCTTGGCGCATGGATGGCGATAAAGACTTTCTCCCCGCCAATCGAGTCGCCTTCAAAGTCAGCGCTGAGAGCGATTGGCAAACAAATGAAGTCCAACTCCCCACCAACGGCAAGGTCATCCACCTGCGCGTTCACTTGCCCAGCGGCAGCACTGAGATTCGAGAGTTCGAACTCAAAGATGCGGCAGGCAAATCGGTGCTCTCATTGAAGCCGTGAATCCTCTGGCTTGCACACCATTAGAGGCTAGCGCCAAACAGAATATTTAACTTACTTTGCCGCAGCAGCCGCTGTGACAAAGGGCTTCAAAGCAGCCGCGAGCAGCTTGTAGCCCTCAGGATTGAAGTGCAGCATGTCCTCGACAAACAACTCGGGGCGCACCTTGCCGTCTTTATCGAGGCTGAGCGTGCGGGTGTCGATGTAGGTGATGCCCGTCTGTTCTTTGGCCCATCCGGCGATGAGGTCGTTTAGCTTGTTGCCTTCATCGACTTGCTTGAGGCGTTTGACCGTCGGGCTGAGACCGATGTAGTAGATCGGGATGTTTGGCAGACGCTCACGCATCTTCGCGACGAAGATTTTGAAGTCGTTGAACACATCTTCCGCAGGCCAGCCCGCATTGATGTCGTTACCACCAGCGCGCAGAAAGATAGCCTTTGGCGCATGCGGAAAGATCATGCGCTCGGCATAGAAAGTGGAGTCCTTGATCTGATTGCCACCAAAGCCACGGTTCAGCACCGGCACACCCGCAAAATCCTCAGCGAGTGTCTTCCAGCGAACGATGGTTGAGGAGCCGACGAAAAGTAAGCTCCCCTTTGCTGGCGGCGACTCTTTGTCCGCAGCTTCAAAGGACGCGATGTTTTTCTCCCACTTCTTGTAGTCGTGCGTCGTGGGCTTCGGTTTCGGCCAGACATCTGGAGCCGCAGGTTTTTTCGGCTCCGCATGGAGAGCGACAGGCAACGTTAGGAAAACAGTGGCAACGAGGCGAAGAATGGATGAGCGGTTCATGGTGGGCGTTTGGAACGTCCTACCGGACGCCGTATTTCAAAGAGCTTCATGCGTTTGATGGGAAATCGGCCTGCGGAATCCGACACAGTATTTGCTGAGATGTTTGGACGGA
Organism: uncultured Prosthecobacter sp.; assembly: GCA_964583255.1. GTDB lineage: Bacteria > Verrucomicrobiota > Verrucomicrobiia > Verrucomicrobiales > Verrucomicrobiaceae > Prosthecobacter. The sequence goes on along the minus strand of CAZOVY010000065.1, from coordinate 6,707 downwards.
GCACGCGTTTCAACCAGGACACCATGCGCGTCATTATCCTTGTCTTACTTTATGCTCTCAGCTGTACATTAGATGCTGCTACTAAGCCCAACGTCATCGTCATTCTTGCCGACGCGGTCGGCGTTGCTCACGGGGCAAAGTCCAGCGCGCACTGGGATCACGGTGCCGAACTGCCACATGCCGCAGCCACTTTAGACGGCGAGAGCCTCCTCCCAATGCTCACCCAAACCGGCCCGCTACAGCGCCCCGCGTTGTTCTGGCACATGCCCACCTACACCACGAACTACGGCCGCACGCCCTGCGCCGTCATCCGCGAGGGCGATTGGAAGCTCATCCATTGGTTCGGCGACTACCTCGACACCACCGGCTTCGCCCCCGACGACAAACCCTACGGCAAACTCGTCGTCGGTCCGCGAACCGAGCTCTTCAACCTCCGCGAAGACCCCAACGAAACCCACAACCTCGCCGCCGACCGCCCCAATAAAACCTCCCACCTCACCAACGCCCTCCACGCCTGGTTCAAGCGAACCAAAGCCAAGCTCCCGACCGCGAATCCCGACTTCAATGAGAAGCGGTGGTGGCAGTCCGAAGGCAAACCCTCGAAGGGCGAGAACTAAGCCATGATGATGCGCCTCCTTTTCATCCTGCTCGCGCTGGGCGGCACGCTCCAAGCCGCTCGTCCGAATGTGCTCATCCTGCTCGCTGACGATCTCGGCTACGCGGATCTCGGCTGCCAGGGTTCGCCGGATGTGAAGACGCCTCGCATTGATTCACTCGCGCAAAATGGCGTGCGTTGCACGGCGGGCTACGTGACCGCGCCGCAGTGCTCGCCATCGCGCGCGGGATTGCTCAGCGGGCGCTACCAGCAGCGCTTTGGTCATGAGGGCAATCCGAACTTCCCCCTCATGCTGATGCACGGCGGCAAGACCATTGCGGATCATCTCAAGGCGGCGGGATATGCGACGGGGCAATTTGGGAAGTGGCACCTGGGCTTCGAGTTAGCCGAAGAGGCTCCCAAGGAAATTCGCGAGACCAAGGACCAGATGCTGCCCACGCAGCATGGATTCGATGAGTCATTCGGCTACGCGGACTATGCGAAGGCCGCGAAGGAGGGCGGCGACATCGCACCCGCGCCCCATCACGCCTATGACGATCGCGTCTTCGCACGGAAGGCGTCGGACTTCATTGCGCGTCATCCGGCACAGCCGTGGTTCATCTACCTCGCGCTACATGCGCCGCACACACAGCAGGTGGACTTCGGCGGCTATCGCGCCCGTTTTCCCGAGGCCGACAAGAAACGAGCGAACGTGCTCTCCGTGATGGCGCAGCAGGACGAAGCCGTGGGCACAGTGCTCGACGAATTGAAAGCGCGTCACCTCGAAGAGAACACGCTCATCGTTTATCTCAGCGACAATGGCGGCACGCTGCGCAGCGAGGGTGAGAGGAAGCACTTCACCGGATCGCTTAACACACCTTTCAGCGGCGACAAAGGCACGGTTCTCGAAGGCGGCATCCGCGAGCCGTTTCTCGTGCAATGGAAAGGTCGCCTGCCTGCTGGCAGGACCTACGAGCGGCCAGTCAGCTCGCTCGATCTTCTGCCAACCGCGCTCTCTGCCGCAGGCATCGCCGCGACTGCCGATCTCAAGCTCGATGGTGTAAACCTGCTCCCGTTTCTCGACGGCACGAGCACCGCAGATCCTCACGAAGCTCTCTTTTGGCGCTGGCGTGCCGAGCAAGCCGTGCGCATGGGCGACTGGAAGCTCGTGCGCGGCAAGGAACACCGCGCCTGGCGACTGATCGACCTCGCTCACGACGTGAAGGAAGAACACGACCTCACCGAACAGCACCCCGACAAGGCAAAGGCATTGCTCGCTCGCTTTGAGCAATGGAACGCCACGCTGCTGCCGCCCGGACCGTCATTCAAAGACACCACCGAGGCCGATGACGATGGCGCGGTACCGAGTAAGAAACCAAAATGAAGTCCAACCTCTCCTTCCGCATGAGATTCATCGCCTTTCTCCTTTTTTCATCATTCGTCATTCTCGGCACCGCCCAACGTGCTCTTCATCATCGTCGATGACCTCACGACGACGTTGGGCTGCTACGGCAACCAACACGTCCACACGCCGGGGATGGATGCGCTGGCGGCGCGTGGGGTGCGGTTTGATCGGGCTTACACGCAGTTCGCGTTGTGCAATCCGTCGCGGTGCTCGTTTCTCACCGGCTGCTATCCCGAGAAGACGGGCGTGATGGACCTCAGCACGAGTTTGCGGAAGGCGCTGCCGGACGAGGTGACGCTGCCGCAGCACTTCAAAGACCACGGCTATGCCACCGGACGCGTCGGCAAGGTCTTCCATGTGCCTGATCCGAAGACGAAACTCGATGTCGAACTCGGCTCCGCGCTACACCGGGACAACGAAATCCTCACCGAAGCCAAAGCGGCGAACGATCCCGACGACAAGCCGCGCACGAAGGCCAAAGGCGATGGCTACAATCGCACTTACGCGGCCTCATCGCGAGCCGCGGCGGATTTCACCGATTACGCGATCGCCGATGATGCCATCGCCACATTGGAGCAGTTCAAAGCGAAGCCGTTTTTCCTCGCCGTGGGCTTCATCCGGCCCCACACGCCGTTTGTGGCTCCGAAGTCGTTCTTTGAGGCCATCGACCCGACCCAGCTCACGTTGCCGCCGTTTTATCGCGAAGGCGGCGAAGACCTCTCGCAACTGCCAAATGCCTCGCTGCGGCCCAACAACAACGTTTTCCGCTACGCCGCACCGACTCGCGATGAAGCCCGCGATGCACTGCAAGCCTACCTCGCCTCCACGAGCTTCGTGGACTCGCAAATCGCCCGGGTGCTCGCGAAGCTCCGCGAGCTGCATCTCGACGTAAACACCATCGTCGTGCTCACCGGCGATCACGGCTACCAACTCGGCGAACACGGGTTGTGGGCCAAGCAGACGCTCTTTGAAGGCGCGAACCATGTGCCGCTCATCATCGCCGCTCCCGGCGTGAAGCCCGGTGCCCGCAGCGGCCTGGCCGAGCAGGTGGACATCTACCCCACGCTCTGCGACCTCGCCGGATTGCCCAAGCCGAAGCACCTTCAAGGCCGCAGCCTGAAGCCCATGCTTGACGATCCGAGCGCGAAGGGAAAGCAGGTGGCCATCAGCACGATGATCGCCCCGCACACGAAACAAACCGGCCACAGTCTGCGCACGGATGCCTTTCGCTACATCGCCTGGGAAGGCGGCGAAGAACTTCTCTATGATTTGCGCACGGATGCTGATGAGTTACACAACCTCGCCAAGCAACCCTCACAGGCCGAGCGCCTGACGCGCATGCGTGAGCGGCTCGCGGCGCATTTGAAAACAGTCACTTTGCCATGAAACCTCTTCTTTTACTCATCGCCCTTTGCCATCCGCTCTTCGCGGCTTCGCAGCCGAATGTGATCGTCATTCTCGCCGACGATCTTGGCTGGAGTGACACGTCGCTTTATGGCACGACGACGTATTACCAGACGCCGAATGTCGAACGGCTCGCGAAGCGTGGCATGACCTTTACGCGGGCGTATTCGGCGAGTCCGTTGTGCTCGCCGACGCGGTCGGCGTTGCTCACGGGGTTGAGTCCGGCGCGAACGGGCATCACGGTGCCGAATTGCCACGAGCCACGGGTCGTCTTGCAGGCGACGACGGGCAAGAAAGGCCCACCGGATCAAAAGGCGATCATGCCGGATCCCGTGACGCGGTTGAAGACGGAGTATCGCACGCTGGCGGAGACGCTGAAGGACGCGGGCTATGCCACGGCGCATTTCGGGAAGTGGCATCTCGGGCCGGAGCCGTATTCGCCGCTGCAGCAGGGTTTTGATTTTGATCTGCCGCATCATCCGGGGCCGGGACCTGCGGGCAGTTTTGTCGCGCCGTGGAAGTTTGCGAACTTCAAAGAGAAGTCACCGGGCGAGCACATCGAGGACCGCATGGCGGCGGAGGCGGTGACGTGGATGGAACAGCAGAAAGAGAAGCCGTTTTACCTCAACTACTGGATGTTCAGCGTGCATGCGCCCTTCGACGCGAAGAAGGCGAACATCGAAAAGCACCGCGCGCGCATCGACCCGAAGGACGCGCAGCGCAGCCCGACTTACGCGGCGATGATCGAGAGCATGGACGACGCGATCGGCACGCTGCTCGATGCGCTCGACCGGCTGAAGATCGCCGACAACACCATCATCATCTTCACCTCCGACAACGGGGGGAACATGTATAACGAAGTGGACGGCACCACGCCCACCAGCAACCGCCCGCTGCGCGGCGGCAAGGCGACGATGTTTGAAGGCGGCACGCGGGTGCCCGGTGTCATCGTCTGGCCTGGAGTCGCCGCTGCAGGCAGTCGCAGCGATGCGATTGTCCAGAGTGAGGACTACTATCCGACACTGCTCGAAGGTCTCTCTTTGAAACCTGCCGAAGATCAGCGATTCGACGGCTCCAGCATCCTCCCTGCGTTAAAAGGCGATGCGCTTGCTGGCAAAGCCACGTTCCAATTCTTCCCGCACAATCCGGGCGTGCCGGACTGGCTCCCGCCCGCTGTTTCGGTGCATCGCGACGACTGGAAGCTCATCCGCGTCTTCCACGGCGGCGAGAACGGCGCTCATCGTCATCTACTTTTCAATCTTCGTGATGATCTCGGCGAAAAGAACAACCTCGCAGCGCAGAAGCCTGAGCTGGTGGCGGAACTTGATGCCATGATCGAGAAGTTCCTCACCGACACGGAGGCCGTCGTGCCCGTGCCGAACCCGGCGTTTGATCCAACGAAGTATCGCCCCGAACTCGAAGGCAAGCAGCAGCCAAAGGGCAAAGCCAAAGCGCCCGCGAAGTCCGCCGCCAAAGGCAAAGACGATGGCGACCCCGCGCTTCAAGGCTGGAAGGCCCGCGATTGCAAAGTGTCCGTCAAAAAGGGAATCTTGCGCATCACCAACATCGGCGACACCTGCTTCCTCGGATTCTCTGCCAGTAAACACAGCGGCCCCAGCAAGGTAAAATTTCGCATCAAGGCCAAAGTCGGCAGCAGTCACGTCGACTTGCTTGCGAACGGTACCGAAGGCAAAGCCAAACGAGCAGAGTTCACGCTCAAAGGTAGCGATTGGGAAGAAATCACCGCCGAACTCACCGCCGAAGGCCCCCTGGGCATCGTGCGCCTCTATTTGCCAATGCAGGAGACGCCGATTGAAATCGATTGGATCGAACTCACCTCGAAAAGTGGCGGTAATCCGACTCGGACCGAGTTTTGATCAAAGGATAAATGTTCTGTCAGATGAGGGGGCCTTCATCGTTTCATGGCGCATCCATGAAAAAGCTGATTCTCGCATTCTCCTCGTTACTGCTCACGAACCTCCACGCAGTAGAACAGGCAAAGCCGAATATCCTCATCTTCTATCTCGATGATATGGGTTGGGCACAGCCGGGGGCTTATGGCGGCAAGCTGGCACCAACGCCGAACATGGATGCACTCGCAGCCAATGGAGTGCGCTTCACGAATGGCTATTCCAGCGGTTGTGTTTGCTCGCCGGGACGTGTCGGATTGATGACTGGGCGCTATCAGGCGCGGACGGGACATGATGCCAATCCAACCAAGGAGGGGCGCGAGCTGCTGTTGAGTGAGATGACGATGGCACAGCATCTGAAGCCCGCAGGCTACACCACAGGCATCGTGGGCAAATGGCATTTGGGTGACACGGATCCGAAGTTCATGCCACTCTCGCGCGGCTTCGATTTTGCCATGGGCACCGTAGGGAATCTCGGTGAGGGCAAATCGCCGTCGTTTTATCGTGGCAATGAGTTGGTGAAGGAGCTCGAAGGCGCACCTGTGACCTCACCTATTTATGCTCGCGAAGCCTGCGGTTTCATCGACACCAATAAAGACAAGCCGTTCTTCCTCTACTTGTCCTTCAATGCCGTCCATTCACCAATCGTCGCCTCACCTTCTTGGATGGAGAAGTTCAAGAAGCTCGACAAACGTGAACAAGCTTACGCTGCACTCATCGGTGAGGCAGATGAAGCCATCGGCGCCGTGATGACAAAACTGCGTGAAGTGAAGCTGGAAGAAAATACACTCATCTTCTGCATTAGCGACAACGGTGGAGCCTCACCAATCTCAGAGCAAATGGGCCTGCGTGGTCATAAGTGGTTCGTCTGGGAAGGCGGCATCCGCGTGACCTGGATGGCACAATGGAAAGGTCATATTCCTGGCAATCGCGTCGTGACAGATCCTGTGATCCAACTCGACGTGCTACCGACCTCACTCGCTGCCGCAGGTGCGGAATCACCCAAGGTCGAACTTGATGGCGTGAACCTCCTCCCGCTCCTCAAAGGCAAAACCGACAAGCTAGCCCCACGCGAACTTTACTTCCGCTTCGGCGTCCAGCACGCCGTCCGCCAGGGCGATTGGAAGCTCGTGAAGGCCTCCAAAGACATGGAACCCATGCTCGTGAACCTCGCCGCCGATCCCGGCGAGCAAAAGGACCTCAGTGCCGAAAATCCAACGAAGAAAACTGAGCTCACCGCCCTCTTCGACAAATGGAATGCCTCCATGCAGCCACCTCGCTGGGAGGATCAGCGCTGGAACGGCGATGCGGACCGCAAGGTCGAAAAGAAGGCCAAGAAGAGCCTCTTGCAAAACCTCCGAGATGCAAGGTCGCGGAGAGTTTTTTCATCACA
>CAZOVY010000064.1:0-36191 GCA_964583255.1 uncultured Prosthecobacter sp. | reverse complement strand
CGGCATCGTCGTCGGCACCAATCCCGCGCCCGAAGCCATGGCAAACAACAGCTTCCTCATCTGGCGCGGCGGCACCGTGAAGGACTTCGAACTGCACGCCATGGTCCGCGTCATCGGCGACAACAACAGCGGCATTCAGTATCGCAGTCGCGAGCTGAAGGACGTCGCGCCGTGGGTGATCACCGGCTACCAGTGCGACATCCATCCCGCCATCGAGCACACCGGCATGACCTACGAGGAAAAAGGCCGCGGCATCTTCGGCCTCAACGGCAAAAACGTCATGCTCGACCCCGACGGCGCCCTCTGGCAGCTCAGCGAGCACGCGCCCGTGAAGGTCGATGTCAGTCAGTGGAACGAGTACGTCATCATCGCCAAGGGAAACCACCTCAGCCACATCATCAACGGCCAGCCCACCTCCGAACTCATCGACCACGACGAAAAGAAACGCGCGCTCGAAGGCCTCCTCGCCATCCAGCTCCATCGCGGCAACCCCAACCGCGTCGAAATCAAAGACCTCCGCTTCAAGGTGCTGCCCGAGTCGACGCTCGTGTCTTTCGATGCTAACAAAATCCCCGCCGGAGCCAACAAGATCGAGAAACCGCGCACCAGCAGTCCGCAGGGCACGGGACCGGTGGTGCCGGTGAAAAAAGTGAACTGACACACTGTATCCGTAGAATGTTCCTGTCACAGGCTTGCTGTGTTGTAGGCTGTTTCTCCTTCGTTGTTGCCACTTCTGGCCAATGCTAAACCATCAGGCGAGACAGTATTCCACCCATGTTTGAATCGATAACCATCACAAGAAGTGCCAGCACGCCTGCAGGTCAGCGAATTGACTTTGGCTTCTTGTTGGAATGCCTGCTGTTCTACAAGCAGGTTCATTTGGTGGTTAATGACAGCAGCATTCCACAACTGGTTCAGACGTTTGGATTGGACCTATTGACCGAGCTAATCGAGGACGGTGTGCTTATTGTTCACTACGAGCATGATCACCTGGGGATTCGGACCCATAAAGCCTCAGGTAAAGTGTGGCATGCTCCGATCTCTTTTTGGGTTGAAGGCCGCAGCGTAACACGCGCCTTGCATAAAGCTTGCAGGGTAGCCGGTCTAAAGGGAGCTAACGTCACGCAGGCATGCAATATTTTGATTGCCAAAGTGCAGACGTTGAAAAGAGACAAGGATCTACTTGATGCAGCATCGCTTCGATTATCAGACCAAAACTTTATGGAAGAAGCTGTTCCGCTTGCTCTTCGAAAACACTTCCCAACTTATGACAAGCCAGTTCGCTTTAAGGCAATCCGTGAAGCCGAAGGCTTCATTGTTGAAACTGACATCCCGTTTGGGTTCCTGAATGCTGTGCGAAAAGCATTTCAGCATGAAGAAGTTAGTCCCGCCCTGCTGCTTAATGAAATTTGCCGGGTTGAAGACGATATGAATCTAGCAGCGGCTCACCTGAGTGAAATAGCGACGGACGGGCTTGGAAACCATCTCTTGAAGCTGCGTTTTTCTCAACTAGCCCGTAGGCTTGAAAAGTCGGATGATGTGAAATCTCAATTTGTTGAGCTAGCGATTGGAGAAGCCAAGTCGCTGAGATACGCACTAGATTTTGACCCAGCAAGTTTGCGCAAAACTGTCGATGCGATTCTGGCTGCCAAGAAGTTCAAAGACTGGTTGGTGGCACAACCTCCAAATAGCGATGTGATCAGAGAATATGTTCGCTCGGTAACTGAGCCCAGCATTTTTGACAGACTGCCAAGTAAAAGTGTCAGATGGGCGATCTTCCAAGGATTGGGGTTGGTTGCAGACGCAACTTTTGCTGGTGGCTTGGGAACGGCTTCTGGCGTGGCAATCGGTGCAATCGACAGTTTTTTGATTGATCGAGTCTTTAATCGCTGGAAGCCAAACCAATTCGTGGATGACCATCTGCGCCCACTCTTGGTAGAGAAACAGTGATTCACCGAAGTGTTTATCTCGTGGAGTGAATCAAGAGATATGGAAAGAGTGCGTTTGAAATGATCATGCGCCGCTTCCTCTGCCTCCTCGCCCTCAGCTCTTCGCTCTGCGCGGCTGCTTCGCAGCCAAACATCATCATCCACTTCATCGACGACCTCGGTTACGGCGACATCGGGCCGTTTGGCGCGGTGAAGCAGAAGACGCCGCATCTGGATCGCATGGCGCGGGAGGGGATGAAGCTCACGTCGTTCTATGCCGCGCCGGTGTGCAGCGTGTCGCGGGCGCAGATCATGACCGGGTGCTATGGCGCACGCGTTTCCGTGCCGGGCGTGTATCCGCCCGGAAGCAAAAACGGGCTGCATCCAGAGGAGCACACCATCGCGGACCGCCTGCGGCCGCTGGGCTATGCCACGCAGTGCATCGGCAAATGGCATGTCGGCGACCAACCGGCGTTTTTGCCCACGAAACAGGGCTTTGATCACTACCTCGGCATCCCATATTCCAACGACATGCTCAAAACGGCGAGCGTGGACGGTCGCCGCGTCGTGCCGCTCGTGCGGGATGATCAGGTGGAGCGTCTGCTCGATGAGACGGACCAGGACCGCATCGAGGAAATCTACACCGACGAAGCTGTGAAGTTCATCCGCGGCAGCAAAGAGAAGCCCTTCTTCCTCTACTTCCCGCACACCGCCGTGCATACGCCCATCCATCCCGGCAAGGCCTTCCAGGGCAGCTCGCAAAACGGCCGCTTTGGCGATTGGGTGCAGGAGGTCGATGCCAGCATCGGCCGCGTATTCGACACGCTGCGCGAGCTGCAACTCGACACGAACACGCTCGTCCTTTTCACCAGCGACAACGGCCCCTGGCTCATCAAAGGCGCCGATGGCGGCAGCGCCGGTCCCCTGCGCGGCGGCAAAGGCAGCACCTGGGAAGGCGGCGTCCGCGTCCCCGCGCTCGCCTGGTGGCCCGGCAAGATCGCGCCCGGCAGCGTGAGCGACGCCGTCGCCGGCACCATCGACGTGCTGCCCACCTGCATGAAAATCGCCGGAGCCGAAGTGCCCGCGCAGCCCGTCATCGACGGCCGCGACCTTTCCCCGCTGCTCTTTGGCCAAAGCAAAGACTCCCCACGCGAAGCGCACTACTACTTCTCCAGCTACAACCTCCAGGCCGTGCGCCAAGGCCCGTGGAAGCTCGCGCTCACCACGCAAAAAGAAACCATGGGCAAAGAAGCCGCCGACGATGCGAAAAAGAACCCGCGCCTCTACCACCTCGATCAAGACATCGGCGAAAAGACCAACCTCGTCGCGCAGCACCCCGACATCGTCGCCAAGCTCACCGCCCTCGCCGAAAAGATGACCACCGAGATCGGCGGCGACGAACCCAAGAGCCGCCGCCCGCCCGGCGAAGTCGAAAGGCCCGTCACCCTCTATCCCACGAGCGACAAACCCAAGGAACGGCGCTTTTCAAGCGCCGACACGAAGGCGGTTACAAACCGCCTCTCCTTGATGAAACCCGGCGACACCATCAACGCCGAAAACGCCCCACAAATCGCCGACACGCCCTTCACCCTCACCTGCGAGCTCACGACCGCGCAGCGCGACGCCATCCTCATCGCCCACGGCGGCGCCAGCACCGGCTACGCGCTCCATCTCAGCGGCGGCAAGCTCATCTGGGCCATCCGCCACGGCAAAACCCTCACCACCGCCCAAACCGGCTACCCCGCCGACAACCAGCCCCACCGCATCACCGCGACCCTCGCTAAAAACGGCCAGATTACCCTCCAGCTCGATCAGAACGAACCCGTCACCGCAAACAGCCCCGGCCTCATCCGCTCACAGCCCAAAGAGGACTTTTGCCTCGGCCACGACAACAAAGTGCCCGTGGCGAGTTACACCGCAAAGGGGAAGTTTGAGGGGAAGACCTCAGGCCTTAACGTGACGTTTCCGTAAACCAGGCGAACCTCTATTGAAAATATCGCCATGATGCTTCTCCGGTTTTTTGTAGTCTTGTCGTTCGCTGTCGCTTTTCAGTCTTGTAACAAGCGTTCAGAGTCAAAGCCGACAAAACCCATGAGCACTGAACTTCAACTCAACGACACCGATAAATACATCCTCGAAGTCATTCGAAAGCATGTTTGGTCCGGCTTTTACACGGCAGATGAGGTCGATTCGATGATTGATGATGTGCTCGAAGAGGATGCGCACGAGGACTTCCTTCGCGACTCGGTTGCTCCAGAGTTTGCCAAAAAGCAGGAAGCGGAGAAGAGCTGGCCAGAGAAGACGGATTGTGATCGCCTGGACTCGGCTTTTGAGGCGCTTGAGAAAAGGAACATCCTTTGCCTCCAAAACGCGGGATACGAAATGTCTGATGGGCACCAAGAGGCTTTTGAAACGCTTTCCGGTCAGCCGGGGCATCGATATATCGGATACTGTTTTTACCACGGCCAGGATTTGGAGCGCGCTGTCGATGGCGGTGGACTCATGGTGGCATTTGATCACGTTGATGGGGAGCATCCAGACAAGATCACGGTGGGGCGCGCGCTCAAAGAAGAATTGGAGCGGGTGGGGTTTAAGATTGAATGGGATGGGACTGCTGGGCAACGAATCAACATTCCGCACATAGACTGGAAACGTCGGTATCGAGGTGGAAAATGAATATCCATCGGATCTGCTGCCAGCCGTCACAGTTGTAGGGCTCTCAGGATTCACGAAAACCTCAGCCACTCTGCTCCTCCGCCCCTCTGCGGCAAAACCAAGCGTTCTGACCATTCGTTTCTGCCGCAGAGTGGCAGAGAGGCAAAGTGACAGAGTTTGATGGTGCAACATCCTCACCTGCATCCCGTTCACGCACCATGCGCCACGTTTTCCTTCTCTGTCTCTTCGCCCTCAGCTCTTCGCTCTTCGCTCAAAAGGCCTCCACACCGCCACCGACGAAGCCGCCGCTGGTCAGCGTGGACATCACGAAGCTGCCGGGGGGCACGACGCAGCTCGATCTGTTCCTGCTCATGGGCCAGTCGAACATGAAAGGGCGTGGCGTGATGCCGGAGGAGCCGAAGCGTGATCCGCGCATTGTCATGATGCATCTCAAAGACGATCGGTGGTATCTTGCGCGGCATCCGCTGCACCTCACGGGCGATACGAAGACCTTCCAAGGCCATGACAACGCCGGTGTCGGACCCGGACTGGCTTTTGCGGAGGCGATGGCTGCTGCGAATCCGAAAGCTGCCATCGGTCTGGTGCCTTGTGCGGTCGGTGGATCGTCGATCAAGCTTTGGCAGAAGGGTGCGAAGCTCTATGAGGAAGCGCTTCGTCGGGCGAAGCTGGCCTTGCAGACGACAGCGCCAGTGAAAGCCCGCATTCGTGGCGTGATCTGGCTGCAGGGTGAAGCGAATGCGAATCCAGAAGAACTACCGCTGCATGCCGAACGCCTCCGCGCGATGATCGAAGCCTTCCGCACCGACCTCGCGCAGCCCGACCTGCCCTTCATCGCCTGCACCATCGGCGAGATGAAGCCCGAGCCGCTGCTAACGAACCTGAAGGCGATGAATGAGATCCAACTCGCCCTGCCGAAAAATGTTCCACACACCGCCTGCGTTGATGCGCGTGATCTCAAGACCCACATCGGCGATGCCGTTCACTTTGACACTGCTGCGCAGAACGAGATCGGGAAACGATTCGCGACGAAACTCATCGATCTGATGAAGCCTTGATTCATGCTGCCATCTCAAACTCGTCTACAAGCCATGCGTACCACACTTCTCTTTCTCCTTTCGACATTCGGCATCCTGTATTCGTCTTTTTCGGCGCAGCCGAACATCATCCTCATGATGGGCGACGACCACGGTTGGGAGGAGACGGGCTATCACGGCCATCCTCATGTGAAGACGCCAGTGCTTGATGAAATGGCGGCTACGGGGCTGCGCATGGACTGCTTTTACGCGGCTCATCCGAGCTGCTCGCCGACGCGGGCGAGTTTTCTCACGGGGCGGCATCCGAATCGCATGGGCACCTTTGCACCGGGTTGGTCGTTTCGGCCGGAGGAGGTCACCAGTGCGCATCTTTTGAGCAAAGCAGGCTATCATTGCGGGCACTTCGGCAAATGGCATGTGGGCGCGGTAAAAAAGGAGTCGCCCGTGAGTCCAGGTGCGATGGGCTTTCATGAGTGGCTTTCGCACGACAACTTTTTCGAGCTGAATCCCTCGCTTTCGCGCAACGGCGGTCCGCCGGAGCTTTTCAAAGGCGAAAGCTCCGAGATCCTCATCGACGAGACTATCCGCTTCATCGACAGGGCTAAAAAATCCGGCGAACCCTTCTTCACCGTCGTGTGGTTCGGCTCACCGCATGAGCCTTACAGCGGATTGCCAGAAGACCTCGCGCTCTACGACGATCTGCCTGCCAAATACACGAAGCTGGTCAAACTCACCTCGAACGAAACCGGCGGCCCCACCAAGCGACCGCAAGGCGAAGTCCTGCGTGAGCGCTATGCGGAGATCACCGCCATGGACCGCGCCATCGGCACGTTGAGAAAACATCTCACAGAGCAAGGTCTGCGCGACAACACGCTGCTCTTTTACTGTGGCGACAACGGCACCTCTCCCGATGCCGCGCTAGGCTTCCCCCATCGTGGCGTGAAAGGCCAGGTCTATGAGGGTGGCACGCTCGTCCCCGGCCTCATCGAATGGCCTGCACGCATTCCGAAGCCGCGCACCACGAACGTCCGTGCCACCACTAGCGATCTACTGCCCACGCTCGCCGCCATCACCGGCCATCCGCTGCCAAATCGTCCCATCGACGGCATCGACCTCAGCCCATTGCTCGATGGCAAAATGACCGAGCGCGCCAAGCCTCTCTATTTTTGGGAATGCAACATCGGCAAATCCAAAGGTGAGCCCTACATCGATCCGAAGCTGCAAGAAGGCACCACCCCGCTCGCCAAGAAAATGGGAGGCAAAGCCACGCGCGACTTCACGAACTTCCGCCATCCCACCATTACCGGCACCGACTACCTCGGCCCACGCGCGATCATCGACGGCTCCTTCAAGCTCGTTATCCACGAGCAGAAAAATGGCGAGCCGAAGCTCGAACTCTTCGATTTGAAGTCTGATCCTGCTGAGAAAATCAATCTCATCGAGCAACAGCCCGCTACAGCCGAGAAGCTCAAGTCACAGCTTCGTGAATGGCAGCAATCCGTGCTTACCAGCCTCACCGGAGCGGATTACATCAAGTGACCCCTTTCATGAAAAGCATCGTCTCCAAGCTGCTTGTCTTCGGCCTCTGTTCTTCGACCTTCGCAGCGCAGCCGAATGTGCTGCTCATCATCACCGACGATCAGGGCTACGGCGATTTCTCGATTCACGGTAACACGCATCTGCAAACGCCAAACATCGACAAGCTGGGCAACACAGGCGTGCACTTTGATCGGTTTTATGTGAACTCGTTTTGTGCGCCGACACGCGCGGCTTTGCTAACGGGGCGCTGGCCTTTGCGGACAGGCTGTCATGGCGTCACGCACAACCGCGAGGCCATGAAGGCGTCAGAAATCACGATGGCGGAGGCGATGAAAGCCGGCGGATATCGCACGGCATGCATCGGCAAGTGGCACAATGGCGAGCAGTTTCCATTCACGCCGCAGGGGCAGGGCTTTGAGCATGTGTTTGGTTTCAACAACGGCCACTGGAACAACTACTTCGATGCCACATTGCTGCGCGGATCGACACCCGAACCGACGAAAGGCTACATCACCGATGTGCTGACGGATGATGCGGTGCGCTTCATCACTGCTAAGCAGAACGAGCCGTTCTTTTGCTATCTGGCCTACAACGCGCCGCACTCGCCTTATCAGGTGCCGAACCAATACTTTGACAAATTTAAAGCCAAGGGTTTCGATGATAACGTGGCCGCGTTTTTCGGTATGTGTGAAAACATCGACGACAACGTGGGCCGCCTGCTGGCGCATCTTGACACGCTGAAGTTAACTGAAACTACCCTCGTGGTGTTTCTCACTGACAACGGCGGCACGGCTGGCGTGAAGACTTACAATGCTGGCATGAGGGGTGGCAAAGTCAGCGTGCATGAGGGCGGCACACGAGTCCCGCTGTTCATGCGCTGGCCTGCGGCGAAATGGACGCCGCATCTCGTGAGAGAGATCACAGCACACATAGACCTGCTGCCAACGATCATGGACCTCTGCGATGTTGAGATGAATGACTCGAAGCTGGATGGAGTGAGCTTGAAACCACTGTTGCAGAAGGGTGGAAACTGGCCCGTGCGCACGCTTTTCACGCACAATCCCATCGACGAAACCAATAAGTTTCCCGGAGCCGTGCGTACGCAGCGTTACCGACTGGTGCGTGAGATCAAAGGTGCTGCGGGTGGCTCTAAGGCAAAAGCAAACGATGCCAGTGCGACGCCCTGGCAGCTCTATGACATGACTGATGATCCAGGTGAAGCGAAGGACATCGCCGCCAATCATGCGGACATCGTGAAGCAACTCAGCGCGCAATACGATGCGTGGTTCGCCGACATCTCCAGTGCTGGCTTGCAGCGCTTTCCGCTGCCTATCGGGCACAGTGAGCAGAACCCCGTCGAGCTACACGCGCCGCAGTCCTATCAAGACAAGCCACTCCGCTTTGCCAGCGGCCCCGGTTTCGCCAATGACTGGCTGACGAACTGGACCGATGTGAAAGCCAAAGTCTGGTTCGAGATCGATGTCACCACTGCGGGCGAATACGATCTCGAACTCGCCTACGCCTGTCCTCCCGCAGACGCAGGTTCCAAAGTCCGCGTGTCCATCGGTGATCAATCACTCGAAGCCACGATCATCTCTGCGCTGGCTCCGGAAATTCCGCTGCTGCATCGTGATGCCGAGGGTAAGACCAAGTATCGCAATCGTGAATGGAGCACTTTGAAACTCGGAACTTTGAAGCTCAAGCGCGGTCCCGCCAAACTGATGCTGGAACCCCTTTCTATGCCTGGAACTCAAGTCATGGACTTGAAGCATTTCAAGCTCACCCTTCGTTAAGCTCAATCACATGAAGATCGTCGCCTTTATCCTCTCCTCATTCATTGCTCTGAATTCAGCATTCGCGGCGGATCGACCCAACATCCTTTTCGCTATCGCCGATGATTGGGGACCACACGCGAGTGCTTACGGCACGCCTTGGGTGAAGACGCCGAACTTTGATCGAGTCGCCAAGGAAGGCCTGCTCTTCAATCACGCCTACACACCGAATGCCAAGTGCGCGCCATCGCGAGCCTGCATTCTCACAGGGCGCAATTCATGGCAGCTCAAAGAGGCAGCGAACCACATCTGCTACTTCCCGCCCGAGTTCAAAGGCTGGGGGGAGGCGCTTGCCGAGAAAGGCTGGAACGTCGGGCACACCACCAAAGGCTGGGGGCCTGGCGTGGCGCTTGATGCGAATGGCAAGCCGCGCAAGATGACCGGGACGGCCTACAACAAGCGCAAAGCCACGCCGCCGACGCCTGAGATTCTCGGTGCCGATTACGCGGAGAATTTTAATGACTTCCTCAAGGCTGCGCCTGCTGATAAGCCATGGTGCTTCTGGTATGGGGCTGTGGAGCCGCATCGTGGTTATGAATTTGGTAGCGGTGTGAAGAAGGGCGGCAAAAAGCTCACGGACATCGACCATGTGCCAGCTTACTGGCCGGATAATGACGTGGTTCGTAATGACCTGCTCGACTACGCTTTCGAGGTCGAGCATTTCGACAGACATCTCGGTCGCATGATCGCCGAACTCGAGAAGCGTGGTCTGCTCGACAACACGCTCATCATCGTCACTGCTGATCACGGCATGCCTTTCCCACGCAGTAAAGGCAACGCGAACGTGCAGGCCAATCATGTGCCATTCGCCGCGATGTGGAAGAAGGGGATCACGAAACCCGGTCGCGTGATTGATGAGTTCATTAGCTTCATCGATCTCGCGCCAACGCTCATTGAAGTCGCTGATCTCAAATGGAGCGATACTGGCATGGCGGAGTCTTCAGGTTTCAGTTTGACCGATCTCTTTGCTAACAAGCCAGTCCACTCACGCGATCACGTTTTGATCGGCAAGGAGCGCACCGACATTGGACGCCCGAATGATGGCGGTTACCCGATTCGTGCCATCGTGAAACACGACAGCGTCTTCATTGAGAACTTCGAGCCTACACGCTGGCCCGGCGGCAATCCCGAGACCGGCTACATGGATTGCGATGCCGGAGCCACGAAGACTTTCCTCATTGATGCGCATCGAAAAAATCCTGCGGATCCGTTTTGGCAGCTCTGTTTTGGCCTGCGCCCAGCCACCGAATTCTATGATCTCAAATCTGACCCGGACTTCGTGAAGAACATCTCCACAGATCCACGCGCCACCGCAATGCGTGATCAACTCCACACCGAACTCAAGCAGCAAGGTGACCCGCGCATGGATGGCAAAGGCGACATCTTCGACAAGTATGAACATGCCTCAAAAGGCAACGTCGGATTCTACGAGCGCTTCATGCGTGGCGAGCCACTGAAGGCTGGCTGGATTAATCAGACCGACATCGAACCCAAGCCTCTGCCATGATGCATATGGGTCACCGCCTTGATCGTCCTGCTGCGATGACTTCATCCAGCTTCGCGATCATCTCTTGAAGCTTCTCCGGGTTCTGAGCGCTCACGTCTTTTGTTTCACCGGCATCATCAGGCAGATGATACAAGCGATGCAGGCCACCTGAATCATCACGCTTTTTGCGGGTGACTTTGGCCTCTGATTTTCCCTTGGTCTTCATGCGCACAAGTTTCCAGTCGCCCATGCGCAGACCAAAGTTGGCACCGCTGTTGTCTTGCTGGAGCAAATGATCGCGGCCTTTGGCCTCTGATTCTCCGAGCAGAGCAGGGAGCACGTTCATGCTGTCGAGGCAGGCGCTTTCAGCCAAGGGCATGCCTGTGAGTGCGGCGAGGCTGGCGGCGATGTCAATGGTGCAGACGACTTGCTCTGACACACCGGGCTTGATGCGGCCTGACCAGCGCGTGATGAAGGGCGTGCGCGTGCCGCCTTCCAGAACGCTGTATTTGCCGCCGCTGAATGGGCCTGCTGGCTCGTGTGCGCCGAGCTTTTCCACGGCTCCGTCTTTGTAGCCGTCATCGAGAACGGGGCCGTTGTCAGAGCAGAGAACGATGAGTGTTTTTTCGGCCAGTTTGAGGCGGTCGAGCGTCTTCATGAGTTCACCCACGCACCAGTCAAACTCGACGATGCTGTCGCCACGAAAGCCGAGTGTGGTGTTGCCCTGAAAGCGCTCATGCGGCATGCGCGGCACATGGATGTCGTGGCTGGCGAAGTAGAGGAAGAACGGCCCGTCTTTGTGCGCCTCGATCCATTCATTTGAGCGATTGATCCATTCGTCGCCGAGGTCTTCATCGCGGAATCGCGCGGCATTTCCGCCGGTGTAAAAGCCGATACGACTGATGCCGTTGTGGATCGTCTGGTTGTGACCGTGGCTCCAGTCCAGCTTCAGTGTGCTGCGCTGCGTGATGCCTGTAGGATGGTTTTCATCTGGAGCTTCGCTGCCGACCCAAAGCGGGTCTTTTGAGTCAAGATTCAGCACGCGATGATCATGCACAAACACCTGCGGCACTCGGTCGTTCGTTGTCGGCAAGAGATGGCAGTAGTCGAAGCCGATCTCTAGCGGTCCAGGCTTTAATTCACCATTCCACTCCGGCGCTTTGTCGCCCAGTCCGAGATGCCATTTGCCGATCACGGCTGTGGCATAGCCTGCTTTCTTTAAAACCGAAGCGATGGTCTCTGTACCGGGTCTGATGATGGCCGGACCATTTGGTGGCGCGATGCCCGTGTTCTTTTGCCGAAACGCATATGTCCCCGTGAGCAGCGAAAAACGTGTCGGTGTGCAGGTGGACGCCGAGCAGTAGCCGCTGGTGAAGCGCTGACCTTCTGCGGCCAGTCTGTCGATGTTCGGCGTCTTCACCGCCTTCGCCCCATAGCACCCGAGATCACCGTAACCGAGATCGTCGGCCATGATGACGATGACGTTGGGTTTCTCTGCGGCGAGCAGAGGGCTGAGAGCAAAGAGAAAGGCTGCGTAGAGTCGGGACATGTGGAGTTAACGAGTGAATGGCAGACGCATTTCGCTGAAGTTTGCATCAGCGGCCGCGTTCACATCGCCGCTATGCGCCGCCTTCTATTTTTTCTCTGCACGCTCAGTTCTTCACTCGTTGCTTCACCACCGAATTTCCTGCTCGTCATGGTCGATGACATGGGCTTCTCCGATCTCGGTTGCTACGGCAGTGAGATCGACACGCCGAACATGGATAAGCTCGCGGCGAACGGCGTGCGCTTTTCGCAGTTCTATAACACGGCTAAGTGCCATTCATCTCGCGTCAGTTTGATGAGCGGCCGCTGGTGTCGGCAAGCCGGTGACGAGACTTTGAAACGTGCCGTCATCATCCCCGAGGTGCTCGCGCCTGCAGGCTACTTCACCGCGATGACTGGCAAATGGCACCTCGACAAAGAACCCACTGACTTCGGCTTCCAGCGCTACTTTGGCCATCTCTCCGGTGCCACGAACTACTACACCGGCGACAAGACTTTCCGCCTCAACGGCGAAAAATTCGAGGTTACCGAGAAAGGCTTCTACACCACCATCGCAAACGTGGATCGTGCTATCGAGTTTATTGGTGAAGCACGAGCCGCGAAGAAGCCGTGGTTTCAATACATCGCCTTCAACGCGCCTCATGCGCCGCTGCAGCCGTTGGAGCAGGACTTTAAAAAGTACCTCGGTCGCTACGATGTCGGCTGGGACAGCATCCGTGTTGCGCGAGTCGCCAAGCAGAAGCAAATCGGCCTGCTGCCTGCTGACACCGCCGAATCACCACGCCCCGAGCACATACCCGAATGGTCGAAGCTCAGCGCCGAGCAGCGCGCCTCTGAGGCACGGCTCATGACCGCCTACGCGGGCCTCATCGACCGCATCGATCAGGAAATGGGTCGCCTCATCGCCAATCTCGAAAAAGCAGGCGAACTCGACAACACCGTCATCCTCTTCGTCTCCGACAACGGTGCGTGTCCCTTTGGTCGCGGCGGGGCCACACCGAATACCGAACCTTATGATCCAAACACGCATTGGGGCGACAGCACCGGCTGGGCTTGGGCGCGGAACTCGCCCTTCCGATTTTATAAACAGAACCAGTTCGAAGGCGGCATCTCATCGCCCGCCATCATTCATTGGCCTGCTGGATTGAAGCGAAAGCCCGGCAGCGTTGTGAGCAGCCCCGCGCATCTCGTCGATGTGCTGCCCACCTTTGCCGAAATCGCCGGAGCGAAAGTGCCCACGACCTACCCGGACCGCGAACCTACACCGCTCGCTGGCATCTCACTCGCGCCCATCATCGCTGGTGGCGAAATCAAAGAACGTCCGCCGATCCATCTGCTCTTCTCCAGCGATCGCGGTCTGCGCGATGGAGAGTGGAAACTCGTCAGCTTCCAAAGCCAGCCCTGGGAATTGTATTACATGCCCGACGACCGCACCGAGACGCACAACGTCGCTGCAGATCATCCCGACATCGTCGCCCGCATGGTCAAGCAGTGGCATGACATGACCGAGAACGTCCTCTTGGCCAAAGGTAAGGAAACCAAGCCCGTCGCCACCGAAGCCACTCCAAAACTCAATCCCGGCTGGTCGCAATACAGCGCCGCCGCACCCGGCAAAATCAAGACAAAGGGCAAAGGCAAAAAGAGGACCGCCGCAACACTGCCCCGTGCGCGCAAAGACACGACACTCACCGTTGTAGGTAACCAACTCATTCTGCACAGCTCCGGCACTGATCCCGGCCTCGCCTTCGAGCATCTCGCCATCGAAACTCCCGGCCCCTACACGCTTGAATTCCGCCTTCAAAGCCAATCCAGCGGCTCCGGCGAACTCTACTGGACCACCGATGCCGAAACGATCCTCCCCAAAGGCAAGCACCTTGACTTCGAAGTCAAACACGATGGCGAGTGGCACGAGCACAAATTGCTTATCGAGGAGACAGGCATATTGCACGCCCTTCGGTTTGATCCGTGCGGTGGTGAAAATGACGTAATGATCGAAGGCTTGGTGCTGAAGGCTCCGGATGGGAAGGTGCTGGCGCAGTGGCCGCAATAAGATGATAAGCAATTCAGTTGTGCACCAGCACGCATTCTCCTCGAGCTCAGTGCCATTTCTCTCCAAGTGTCAGCCCATTATGCCATCTGCCACTCGCGACATTTATCTCGGCACTGACTCTGGAGCCACCACTTCCAAAACCGGAGGTGTGTTTGCCACAGGCGAGCCTGTTTCACGTCAACTCCGCCAAAGCTCGACCAACTCGCAAAACGGCACCGCTGCTGTTGTGGCCGGTTGGGTCGAAGGCGCAGAGGGTTTCCTCAAAGACAACGGCCTCTCTTGGGATCGCGTCGCTGCTGCGGGTCTCGCGCTGCCTGGGCCTTATCAGAGCTACGGCGTCCTCGAAAAATCGTCCAACCTGCCCGACACCTTCATTGGTTGGAACTTTCATGCCGACTACTCGGCGGCGATCGCGAAAGCCGCAGGCCGTCCGATCCCGCTCTTCGCAGGGAACGATGGCGACTTCGGCGGTGTCGGTGAGGCAGCCCGTGTGCGTGGTGACTCTAAAGCCACCGTGCTCCTGCTCGCTCCGGGCTCTGGGCTGGGCGCGGCCTACATTGATGCGCATGGTCTTCCGCTCAGTGGCGATCACCTCGCAGGCATGGAGGGCGGACACATGCCGATCCCACGCCACCTCCTCGGTCACGGCCTGGATGAAGTGCCTGCATTTCGCTGTGGTTGTGGTCGCGATTGGGGCTGCATCGAGGCCTACTCCACGATCTCCGGCCTGCCTCAATTCCTCGATTTCTTCCTGCCCAAGTATCCCGATCACCCACTTGCCACCAGCACGGAGTCGCCAAAGAACAAGGGACTCTCCCTGCGTGGCCTGGCGCAAAAGGGTGATCCTCTCGCACTCATGATTTTCGACATCCAAGCCCGCGCCCTCGGCATCCATGTGGCGAATTTGTCGATGGCACTCGATCCCGGCATCGTGGTCATCGGTGGTGGACTGATGGACCCGGATAGCACGACACCTGAGTTCCGCGAGCGCTACCTCGGCGGTATCCGCCAAGCCGCACTGCCTTACCTATTCCCCAAACAACGCGCCGAGCTCAAGCTCGTGCCTGCGACTCTGGGTGAACTCTCCCAATCCATCGGTGCCGCCCTCGTGGCGCTTTATTCGCCAAAGGATTGAGGGAGGGAAGGTGGATCAAGCGCTTGTATCCCCATCTTCACCCGTCATCTTCGTCGGTTGGCTGATCCCTCGCTGAACACTCCTGCCCATGACTCTCCGCGAACCTGAAATCGTCGAACTCCTCACACCTACTGGACCCATGCGCACGCTGGTGCTGCGTCCCGCTGCTGAGGGTCGTTTCCCCGGCTTGCTGTTTCACTCGGAGATCTTTCAGCTCACCGCTCCCATCTGCCGCACGGCGGCTTCTCTGGCCGGGCATGGGTTCATCGTCGCGGTGCCGGAGATTTATCACGAATACCTGCCCGCTGGGACGGTGCTGGCCTACGACCAGGCAGGCTCGGACGCGGGCAATCGACTGAAGACTGAAAAGCCTGTGGCTGCCTATGACGCCGATAACCGGGCTGTGCTCGAGTTCCTAAAAAGCCACGATGCCTGCACAGGCCGCTTGGGCTCCTTTGGCCCCTGCATCGGCGGTCATCTGACCTACCGAGCTGCGCTCCAGCCTGAAGTTTCTGCCGCCGCCTGTTTTTACCCCACTGATCTGCACAAACGCAGCCTCGGAGCGGGCATGAACGACGACTCGCTTGCCCGCGCTGCTGACATTACCGGCGAGTTATTGATGGTCTTTGGCCGACAAGATCCCCATGTGCCCGCGGAGGGCCGCGCTCTGATCTACCAGACACTAACCGCCGCCGGTGTGAGCTTCACCTGGCATGAATTCAATGCGGCCCACGCCTTTCTCCGAGATGAAGGCCTGCGCTACGATGCCGAACTTGCTCGACAGGCGCTGGGGCTAACGGTCGATTTCTTCCGCCGCGTCCTCAGTAAGTAGCCGCGCTGGAAAACAAAGTGTTTCTTGCATGGCTTCTGGCTGCTGCGCTAGAGGGTGCACCCTATGTTCCGACGATTCTGCCTTCTCGCTCTCACGGTTAGTGTCTTACTGCCCGCCTGCTCCAGCAAAAAGTTTTATGCCAAGGTGAATTCTGGGCAGATCGTGGGGTGCCCTTATGTGAAGTGGGAGGAGCCGAATCGTTTTGAATTGGAAAGCAATGCCGTGAAGGTTTTCGCTTTCCGGCGCTCGAATGGCGAGATCATCCGGCCAAGACCGATCAAAACAGATGGTGGCAGCCTGCCGCGTGCGCTTTGGAGTAAGAATGGCCTATCACCTTGGACCTATGCACCCGGTTACCTGATCCATGATTGGCTCTATGAGGCCAATCGCCGCAAAGTGGCCGGCGGGCTGAGCCCCGATGGCAAACCACTTTTTTATGACAAAGAAAAGTCTGACTGGATCCTCGCTGAGGTGATCAAGACCCAGATGGAGAGTCACCAAAAGGCCTACAAGGATCCAAATCCATCTCGGTTGGCAGCCATCTACTGGGCCGTGAAACGTTTCGGGAATAAGGCCTGGAATGGCAAACCAACTTTGGTGGAGGAGCCTCTGATGGGACTCGGATCCATGATCTATTCAGCAGCGGGGAATCTGCCATTGCTGCCGACGCTAAATACTCTGCAAACGGAGCTGATGACCCTGCCCCCTCACCAACCTGAAGAGCTTGCAGGATCGTCAACACCGCCCTGGATTAAGGCTGAGGAAAAGACAAAGCCTGCGGTGCAGTGAGCACACGGCCTTCTGACGAAGGCATATCCAAGTGGCGCGCCTTGTCTGTGGTCAGCACTCACGCTTCCCATGCTTTCACCTGCCCGCGCATCTGCCACATCAGTTTGTCCAGTGCCGGGGCGATTCCTTCGACTCGGCCGTTGAGCAGCCCCGCCCAGCATAGACCTTTGGCCGTGTGAACCATGATCGTGCTCGTGCCTGGTAATGATCCGCCATGCCACCAGTTCGGTGCCTTATTGACCGACCAGCCGCGCGCGTAGCCCGCACTCACACCAGGCGTCGTCATCAGTCGGATCGACTCAGCACTCAGCAGCTTCGGCAATTGAGATGCGAACCGCACCAAGTCACTCGCTGTGGAAACCCAGCCGCCATGCGAGTCCATGCGTGCCATCTGCAATCCATAAGGCAGCGCTGCCTTTGCATCGTGATACATGACTTCCATCACCTGCCGATCCGCCAGTGTGTTGCCGGCGATCTTCATGCTCTTGATGTCGCACTTCGGCAGCACTTGCTCAGTGAGCAGTGTTTCATACGGCATCTTCGTCACCTTCTCCAAAACACGGCCCAGCACACAGTAGCCAAAGTTCGAGTAGGCGTGATTCGTCCCTGGCGCGTTTGTCAGAGGCTGATTGGCCAGGGTCCAAGTGATGAGTTCATCATGCTTCATCCGTGGATTCAGAAACATCGGATCACTCGATTTATTTGGCCAGCCACCACTGGTGTGAGTGAGCAAGTGATCCACCGTGATCGCCCGAACGCGCTCAGGCAAGCTAGTCCCATAGGCATCCCCCAAGAGACTCTGAGGTCCGAAAACAGGGCTATCAAGTTTCAGCAGACCTTTCTCAAGGCTCATCATCACAGCGACTGCAGTGAACGGTTTTGAGATGCTCGCGATGCGAAACCGATGCTCCGCAGTCACCGGCTCTTTCGCATCTAAATCTGCAAATCCGTAGCCCTGCTCGAATGAGATATTTCCCTCTTGTCCATAAGCGATGGACATGCCCTTGATGCCATACTCACGGAGAAAACCTTCTGCGATTACGCGCATAGCGTCAGCCTCTGATTTCGATGGCGCACTCAGCCCATCAGCCCACGATTTAGAAAATGCGGCTAAGCCTGCGGCCTGACATCCGAGATGAACAAAGTGGCGTCGTTTCATACAGGCTGGATCACATCTTGTGGCAGCTCTGCCGTCAATGAAAACATCACTTCCACTGCAAGGGCGTGCCAGCAGGCAGAAGCCGAACGATGCGCGCGATGTCCCAGTTCGCCATTCTCAGACCACCGATGCTTTCCTGCGTTTTCATCCTTCCGGGGATGCTCGTGCCATGCAGGCCATAGGGTAGCGGAGTCGTGCTCTTGGCTTTCGCGAGATTGATCCATAAAATACCGAGCGGATTATTCGGACCAGCCGCCAAGTATTGCTCGGTGGCCAGCACTGGCGCTGAAGCAGGCGTGACTTCTGGGGCCGCGGGAGTAACAAAGGTACTAACTACCTTTGGTTTTTCAGAAGTCTTCGACTCCTGCTTGGTTGCTAGGCGCGGGCGGGGGATCACATCCAGCACCGTCCAAGAGCCACGACCGCGCAGATCAGGTCGAGCAGAACACAAAGGCATCGCGGCCACCAGTTTGACACCTTGATAGATCTCCAGTCGTGACAAGCCAACGATGGCTGCCGTCACAGGCTTGCTTGCATCTGCGGCAGGCTGGAGCGGCGCATCCAGAGCTTTCTCGATCTCAAACGGGATCACATTGGGTACTTGGAAATCGATGCCTGCGATTGGCGTGCCTTTGATTTTCACATTCAAGCTGCGCAGGAAAGTCTCATCACAATGAAAGCGCTCCGACACGAACTCCCATGGTGTCCGATAGGCGAGCAGCGGTGCAGCGACGAGTTCCTCATAAGTCTGTGCCGGCAGCGCGGGCGCTTGCTTGCTCTTGCTGGACCGCGCTGATTTGGTAGCAGGCAGAGTCTCGGTAATAGCTGGCGCGATGAATCGGAAATCCTCTGGCTTCAGCGTGTAGCGAGTGAATGGCTCACCTGCCACGGTGATGGCTTTCTGCCGAAGTGTTTCCGTGTTTGGCACATCCTCATGGACAGTGCGGTAGAGTTCTAAAGCCTTCTCAAAAACCGCGCCTGGATTGCCATCAATGGGGCCGGTTGAGAAGTGCTCACGATCTAGAAACACCTGTAGCAGCACGCTCTCCGTTTCCTTGCTGATCACCAAGACAGGCGGCGGTTTCACGGCCGTCTTCGGCTTGCTCTGTTCAGATGTCTTTGGTTCTGGCTCTGGCTCACGCGGCGGGACCATGGCGTAGAGTTCTTTCAGAGTCGGGATTTTAAGCACCTGCCCGATCTGGATCGTGTCTTTAGTTAGGTTGTTGAATGCCTTGAGTTGATCAACCTCCATCCCAAATTTTCTCGCGATGATGACCAGCGCATCACCACGCTTCACCTCATAGCTGTCAGGTCGAGCTGCGACTGGAGAAATCGAAACGCTAGGCGCACCCGGCGTGCCTGCAGACTGCGGAGTTTCAGGCAGCGCAAACCCCCAGTTTTTTTCATCCGAAGGCAGCACCCACCACTTCCACGTCACCGCCATTTCAAGGCCAGGTTCAATGCGCGGTTTGGTGGGTGGCACAGCAGGCACCGTTTGAGAAAATGAACGGAACGAGACGACGCTCGTCATGACGAGGGTGAGCAGGATGCGCGAAGTAACAGCAAGCATGGTGCGGATTGTTACCTTCATCACGATCATGCGCCATTTGTAAATCAAAGATCGTGCGAGCCGCTTGCCTTTTCGATCTGATCAAGCCACCCTTTTCCATGCCGGACTCACTCACCCCGCTGCTCAAGCAATACTTCGGTTACGATGCCTTTCGCCCGCTCCAGCGTGAGATTATGGACGCCTCGATGGCTGGGCGTGATGTCGTGGCCATCCTCCCGACAGGCGCTGGCAAATCACTCTGCTTCCAGCTTCCGGCCCTGGCGCGTGATGGCTTGACGCTGGTGATCTCCCCGCTCATCGCGCTGATGAAGGACCAGGTCGATGCGCTGACCGCCAGTGGTGTGCAGGCTACATTTTTGAATTCTTCCATTCAAGGTAGCGAGGCGCAGCGGCGACGTTCTGGTCTGGAGAAGGGGCATTACAAACTGCTCTACGCCGCCCCAGAGCGCGTGATGATGTCGGGCTTCATCCAGGATCTACAACGCTGGAATGTCACCGCTATCGCAGTCGATGAAGCGCACTGCATCAGCCAGTGGGGGCATGATTTCAGGCCGGAGTATCGCCAGCTCGCGGAGTTGCGGGATCATCTTCCGGGCGTGCCCTTCATGGCGCTCACAGCGACCGCCACGGAGCAGGTGCGGCAAGACATCATCTACCAGCTCCACCTGCATGAGCCTGAGGTCTTCCTCGCCAGCTTCAATCGCCCGAACCTCAGCTACACCATCCTGCCGAAGAGTAAATCAACACGGCAAGTGTACGAGTTCATTCGTGAACGTCCCGATGAGGCCGGCATCGTCTATGTGCAGTCACGCAAGTCCGCCGAATCACTCGCCGCAGCGCTCACCGCTGAGGGCGTGAAAGCTGTCGCCTATCATGCCGGGCTTCAGCCGGAGGAGCGTGCGGCCAATCAAGAAGCCTTCATCCGGGACGAGGCGCGCGTGGTTTGCGCCACCATTGCCTTCGGCATGGGCATCAACAAACCCGACGTGCGCTACGTCATCCACGCCGATCTGCCGAAGAACATTGAAGGCTACTACCAGGAGACCGGTCGCGCGGGTCGCGACAGCCTGCCCTCTGACTGCGTGCTGCTTTACTCGCGTGGGGATCTGGTGCGGAACCTCAAGTTCCTCGATGAAATGACCGACGCCAAAGCCGCTGAAATCGCCGCGCGGCAAATGCGCCAGATGGCCGATTTTGCCGAAGGTAGCGAGTGCCGCCGCGTCACGCTGCTCGACTATTTCGGCGAGCAGTGGCCCGGCGACAACTGCGGCGGCTGCGACATCTGCCTGCAACCGCGCGAGTCGTGGGATGCCACCACGCAGGCGCAAAAGCTGCTGAGCTGCGTCTTCCGCATCAAACAAAAGAGCGGCTTCAGCACCGGCCTCAATCACGTCGTCGAAGTCCTCGCCGGAGCCAACACCGAGAAGATCCGCAAATGGTTCCACGACCAGCTCAGCACCTACGGCATCGGCAAAGACACACCCCGTGAGGAATGGATTGCGCTGGGCCGTCAGCTCATCCGCATGGGCTACATCGACGCCTCAGCGGACTCGTTTCAGACACTCACGCTTTCATCACAAGGTCTCGCCGCGTTGATGAACCGCACGCCCATTCTGCTCACACGCTCAAACGTCGTCGTGAGTGCGACTACGGCCAAAGTTTCCCGCGCTGGCACCATCGCCTGTGATGAAGGCCTCTTCGCCAATCTCCGCACTCTGCGCAAACGTCTCGCCGATGAGCGCGAGGTGCCTCCCTATGTCGTGTTTGGTGATACCAGCCTGCGCCACATGTGCCGCCGCTATCCGCAGAGCGACCGCGCCTTCCTCGACATCCCAGGCGTCGGCAGTCAGAAGCTCACCGACTACGGCCAGCCCTTCATGCAGGAAATCAAAGCCTGGCTCTCTGAGCACCCGCCACTGACTTTCACCGAAGAAGCCGCACCACCACCCGCGCCCAAAATGAAGAGCGAAAGCGGCGCAAACGGCACCGCACTCGAAACTTTACGCCTCTATCGTCAGGGCCTCAGTCCAGAAAAAATCGCTGCTCAGCGCAGCCTCGTCGTCAGCACCATTCACAACCACCTGTCCCAGGCCATCACCAGCGGCGCTCTCCAGGCAGATCCACGTGACTACTTCAGCGTCGAAGACGAACAAACGATGCGTCAAGCCGCCGATGAATACGGCCTCGAAAGTCTCGGCAAACTCAAAGAAGCCCTCGTCAACCAATTTGAATACACGACGCTGCATTACTTCCGCGCGTTTGAAATGCGGGCGAAGTAGCTTCGATTGGCACTCGAATTTACGACGAGTGACAAGTTGGCTGCCGGGCTTTAGTGTCACATCGACTGATGCCTGACTCCTCCTCACACTTAACGCCAGCCGAGACGCAGAGCCTGTTTCGTCATGCACTGGCTGCTAGCGAGGCGTTGAATTGGGAGGCACCGGAGCCTGCGACACTGGCACCATACTTTCCGGGTTATGAAATCGAGGCGCTGATCGCACGCGGTGGCATGGGCGCGGTGTATCGAGCGCGGCAGTTGTCGTTGAATCGAATCGTGGCGATTAAGCTGCTGCCGTTTGATCTCGGGGTGCGCGAGGATTTCGCGGAGCGCTTTCGGCGTGAGGCAGAGGCACTGGCGCGGCTGAACCATCCGGGTATCGTCGCGGTGCATGATTTTGGGCAGGCGGATGAT
Source organism: uncultured Prosthecobacter sp. (assembly GCA_964583255.1). Lineage (GTDB taxonomy): Bacteria > Verrucomicrobiota > Verrucomicrobiia > Verrucomicrobiales > Verrucomicrobiaceae > Prosthecobacter. Next base: position 13,924 of record CAZOVY010000064.1, on the reverse strand, counting down.
GGGCATCATTTCATCGTCATGGAGCATGTGGCGGGCACGGATTTGGCGACACGACTGAAAACCAGCGGGCCGCTGCCGCCTGATGAGGCCATCCGCATCGTGCGGCAGGTGTGCGAGGCTCTGCATTACGCGCATCAGCACGGAGTGGTGCATCGAGACATCAAACCAGCCAATATTTTGCTCGACGAGGCCGGGCGTGTGAAAGTGAGCGACTTCGGCATCGCGCAGCTCGCGCAGCTCGCGCATGAGGCGGCGGCGGGTGATCTCACCGTCACGGGCACACTGCTGGGCACGCCGGACTACACCGCGCCGGAGCAATTGTCCGCGTCAGGTCATGTGGATCACCGCGCGGACATTTTTAGCGTCGGCGTCATGCTTTATGAGCTGCTCACGGGCACGCTGCCCCGCGGAGTGTTTCGCCCGGTGTCGGAGCTGGTGCCTGCCGCACGCGGTCTGGACGCTGTGCTGGCCCGTGCGCTGCAAAGCGAGCCACAGCGGCGTTTTGGCGATGTCATCGAACTCAGCGCTGAGCTGGCAAATGGTCAAAAAAGACGCGGCAAATGGCTTTGGGTCGCTGTGGCGGTCCTATTGGTCAGCAGCGTCTATTTTTGGCCAAAGGAGAAAAAGACTCCTGCGTTCGTGAACAGCCTTGGACTCCGCTTTGTGCCCGCAGGCACTCCTGGTGTGCTTTTTTGCACCACTGAAACACGTGTGCGCGACTACGCCGCGAGTGAGCCTGCACGGCGCTCGCAGACCGACTTCCCCATCTATGTGAACTACGCAGGCACGCTCGATGGATGGGTGCAAAAACAAGGCTCCTGGCGGCAGCCACTGATTCCGCAAACGCCCGATCATCCCGTGGTGGCCGTCTCGCAGTTCGAAGCCAGCGCCTTCTGCGAATGGTTGACGGCTTATGAGCACAACGCCGGTCGCATCGGCCCACAGGATCGCTATCGACTGCCCACCATGGCTGAGTGGAGCGCCGCGGCGGGCCTGGAAGCTGACGCGCATGATCTAGCGAATGCGTATCCGTGGCACGGCATCTACCCGCCGCCTGCGGATGCCGGAAACTACGCTGGTGAGGAATTACACAGCGACACAGCCTTTCAAAGAATCCCCATCATCGCCCACCGCAATGATGCCTATGCCTACACCGCGCCAGTGGCATCATTTCCGCCGAATCGCCACGGCTTGCATGACATGGGCGGTAATGCGGCCGAGTGGGTCGCCAGTGAGCTTGGCCGGGAAATCAACACACGCGGAGGTAGCTGGCTCGACTCCTTGCCCTCCATGCTGGATGCAGGATCACGGCCCACGGTGGGTCGCGGCACGCGCTCATTCATCCTGGGCTTCCGCATTGTTTTGGAAAGGCAACCATGAGCACGCACGCGTTTCATGCCACACGCTGGAGCCTCGTCGCCCGCGCCACGAAGGATGACGCACCTGCCGCGCGTGCAGCTTTGGACGAACTGTGCCGACTCTACTGGCCACCGCTGTTCAGCTTCGCACGGCGCTGGGGCATGAGCGAAGCGGATGCTGAAGACGCCACGCAAAGCTTTTTCGCCGAGCTGCTACGCAACCACAAGTTCGCCATGGCCGATGCCGAAAGTGGCAAGTTACGCACCTTTTTGCTCAGCATCTTTAGCAAACGCCTCATCAACCTGCGTGTCCGAGATCGTCATCGGGATAACATTTCATTCGACCAGCTCGAAACGCCACTCGATCCCGCTGACCCAAAGAGCCCTGAGCACGAGTTCACCCGCCAGTGGGCCATCACGACCATGGACACCGCGATGTCGCGTCTCGCCGCTGAGTATGCCCAAAGCGGCAAAGAAAACTTCTTCACCGCCTGCCGTCCGCTGCTCAGCATCGACGCCGAAGGAAACGAAGACTATGCCGCCATCGCGAAACAACTCGGCATCAAAGAAGGCGCACTACGAGTCGCCACCCACCGCCTGCGCCACCGCTTCCGCGAAATCATCTTCGCCACCATCGCCGAGACGCTCGACAACCCGACCGAGGCGAATGTGCGCGCGGAGATCGGCGCGCTCATGGAGTCGCTAACCTGAGATCACACCGGACGCAGCACGCTTTTCACCACCTCGCCTTTGTGCATCTTCTCAAAGGCTTCGTGCCATTCGGTGACGGGCCAGATGCCACCGATGATGGGCTTCACGTCGAACTGGCCGCTCGATAGCAAGGCGATCACGCGCTCCCAGATCGGCCAGTTGTGGCTGAAGCTGCCCTGCAGCGTGATGTTCTTCTGCACGAGTTGGTCGAGATTGAAGCCAAGCGGCTGCGGACCCCAACCAACTTTACTGATCCATCCAGCAGGGCGCACGATGTCGAGGGCAATCTTGAGTGTGACGCTGGCACCGGCGGCGTCGATGACACCGTCGCAGCCGAGTCCATCGCGTTCCATCGCCCAAGGCTTAGCGTCGCCGATGATGACCTCGCAGCCGTAGTGCTTGCGGGCGAGTTCAAGACGATGCGCATCCTGTTGCAAGCCGACGATAGCGACCTGTGCACCACATTGCTTGGCCATCGCCGCGCAGAGGATGCCGATGGTGCCAGGGCCGAGCACGACCACGCGATCACCAGGTTCGATACGCGCGTTCTTCACCACCGCATTGTAGGCCACGCAGCAAGGCTCGGTGAGGCAGGCTTGCTCAAATGGCAGATGATCCGGCACATGATGCAGAATGCGACTCGGCACGCGCACATACTTCGTCATCGCGCCGTTCACGCCGTAGCCAAAACCTTTGCGGGTGCTGTCGAGGTTGTAGAGGCCTCGGCGGGTCATCGGGTTGTCTTTGGAGATGATCGCCGCTGTTTCAGAGACGACGCGGTCACCTTCCTTCCAGCCTTCCACATCCTTGCCGACTTCGATGATGTGCCCGCCGAACTCATGACCGAGCACGACCGGATAGTTCACCGGCCAGGAGTGATCCGCTGTCCATTGATGTAGATCGCTGCCACAAACACCGACATTGGCTACCTCCAGCAGCACATCTTCAGAGCCGATGGTGGGCTTTTCGATTTCACGGATTTCGACGGAGCCTTTTTCAGGCGCGAAGTTGACGACGGCGGCAGATTTCATGGTGATGACTTTATCATACGCGGATGTGCCCGTGCTTATCCACGACAAAGTCTGTGCGATGTGCGACACGATCTAGGCCGTTGTGATCGGAACCAGTTTAAATCCACCTCCGGCGCGCGTTATCATCCACTCGCCTCTCATGAAAAAGCATCTCAAGCCCACTTCAAGCCGCCGTGACTTCATCGCCACGGGCGCTGCCGTTCTCGGTTTTAATATCATCCCGCGTCATGTGCTCGGCGCACCAGGGCAGCCAGCGCCATCGGAGAAGCTGAATATCGGCTGTGTCGGCATTGGTGGTCAGGGAGGTGGCGTGACGCGCGATCTCGCGACCTTTGCCAGCGTCCACATCGCCGCGCTTTGTGATGTGGAGCAGAAACATGAGGCGACGATGGCGAAGGCTTATCCCGGCAGCCCCTTTTATAAAGACTACCGCGAGATGCTGGCAAAGGAGAAGGGTCTCGACGCCGTGATGGTCGGCACGCCGGATCATTGGCACGCGCCGATCTCCATCGCTGCGATGCGGCTCGGCAAGCATGTGTATTGTGAGAAGCCGCTCGCGCATACCATTGAAGAAACACGCATCATGGCCAGGGTCGCCGCCGAAATGAAAGTGGTCACGCAAATGGGCAACACAGGCCATGCGAGCGAAGGCCTGCGTCTAACGAAAGAGTGGATCGATGCGGGTGCCATCGGCACGATCAGCGAAGTGCATGTCTGGTCGGATCGACCCGGAACATTCTGGGATTCGCAGGGTAAGCCACGGCCTACAGAGAAGCTGCCAGTGCCTGCGACACTGGATTGGAACCAATGGCAAGGCGCTGCTCCCGAGCATGGCTACCACCCACTTTATGTACCCCGGAAGTGGCGCGGTTGGTTCGACTACGGCTGCGGAGCGCTCGGTGATATGATGGTACACAATGCGGACCCCGCGTGGTATGCGCTCGATCTCGGTGCGCCGACTTCTGTGGAAGCTGAGTGCTCGGAGACCAATGCGGACTCCTTCCCGCTCTGGAGCATTGTCACCTGGCACTTCGCTGCGAAAGGCAGTCGTGGTCCGGTGAAGCTCACTTGGCATGACGGCGGCAAGCAACCCGCGCCGCCACCTGGATTCGATGCCGCACGCAAGATGGGCGACAACGGCATTCTTTTCCTCGGCGACAACGGCTCGATCATCGCTCCCGGCTGGTCTGGCACGCCGCGCATTGTTCCTGAAAGCCAAATGCGCAGCTTTAAACTGCCACCGCACTCCATCGCCCGCAGTCCTGGACACCGTGAAGAATGGGTCGCTGCCTGCCTCGCGGGTAAGCCGGAGGACGCGAAGGCAAACTTCGCGTATGCCGCGCCTTACACAGAAGCGCTGCTGACAGGTGTGCTGCCGATCCGCCTCGGCAAACGCATCGAGTGGGACAGCGCAGCCATGAAGGCCACCAATGCGCCTGAGGCGGACTCAATGATCCGCAAGGCTTACCGCAAAGGCTTCGAGCTGCCGACCTGATCATCATCCAGCGCAAAGAGTCATAGGTGAGCTTCGTTACACGGAGCACCCCATGACCACTCGACGCACTTTCATTCGCAACAGCGCTGCTGCTGTGATCGCCACGCCGCTTGCTGCTGCACCGCTTAATGTTTCGCACCAAGCCACAGGCACGCGCGTCGGTGAAGTCACGGAGACGACAGCCATCGTCTGGACGCGACTGACGAAACGCGCCACGCGCAACAATGCAGGCGTCGTTTTCGCCATGCAGAAAGGCAAGGAGGCCAAGAAGAAGCCGAAACAAACCCTGCCACCTGTGCATGAAATCGAGGGTGCATGTCCCTGCATGGCAGGCCGCTCACGCGTGCGCTACAGCCTGCGTGAGGACTTGAGCGACGCGACTGAACTGCCGTGGATGGACGTCGCCGAAGCCAGTGATGGCATTCACCATTTCAAACTCACTGGTCTAAAACCCGGCAGCACTTACCATTACATCACCGACACCAAGGGAGCTGATGGCAGTGAGCATGAAAGCATCAAAGGCAAATTCCATACCGCACCCGATGCATCTGCCGCCAGTGCCTTGCGTTTCTGCGTGATGACCTGCCAGGGCTATCAGGATCGCGATCATGCGGACGGGCACCCGATTTATCCGTCGATGGTAGCGCTCGACCCGCGCTTCATCGTCATGACCGGCGACCTTGTTTACTATGACAGCAATCCGCCCGTCGCCGTCTCTCCAGCGCTCGCGCGGCTGCACTGGGAGCGCATGTTTAGCCTACCTCGACTCGTGGACGCGATGCGCAGCACATCGACCTATTGGCTTAAAGATGACCACGACACGCTGACGAACGATTCATGGCCCGGCATGAAAGCGGGCGACCTTACTTTTGCCGAAGGCCAGCGCATCTTTCACGAGCAGGCACCGATGACAGAGCAGAGCTATCGCACGATTCGCTGGGGACGTGATTTGCAAATTTGGTTCACCGACGGACGCGACAATCGCTCTCCCAACAAGATGGAAGATGGGCCTGAAAAGACGATCTGGGGCGCTGAGCAGAAAGCCTGGTTCAAGCGCACGGTGAAGGAGAGTGACGCGACGTGGAAGGTGCTGATCAGCCCGACACCGCTCGTCGGTCCAGATCGCGGTAACAAGAACGACAACCACTCGAACGAGGGCTTCATGCATGAAGGCGACGAACTCCGTGCATGGCTCAAGGCAAATGTGCCAGACAACTTCTTTGTCGTCTGCGGCGATCGGCATTGGCAATACCACTCCGTGCATCCGACCACCGGAGTGCAGGAATTCAGCGTCGGTGCAGCGAGTGATTCACACGCCGGCGGCTCGCCAGGCGAGGACAAGGCGTATCACAAATATCATCTCGTGAAGGGCGGCTTCCTCGCTGTCGAGTTGAAGCCTGGGGCAGGAGAAAGCACCATCAGCTTCCAGCTTCGCCATGTGGATGGTGCGATCGGCTACGAAGCGAAGTATAGCAGGAAGCTCAGCTAACAAATTCAGCGCATCCTCATGAAACTCGTTCCCCTATTCCTATGCATCATCGTCAGCTATCTTCAGGCGGGTGATGCCGACACACTCACCAAACTCGGCGCGAAAGTCACGGAGACTGCCGGAACGGTCACGCAAGTGAGTGTGAAGTGTGATGCCTTCACTGAGGCCGACTTCCGCACGCTCGGCAGCCTCACCATGATCAAGGACCTGACCATCAGCGGCAAAACGATCACGGACGAAACACTCGTCCTGCTCACTGGACTCACGAATCTGGAACGCCTCAGCAGTGATGGCATCCAGCTCACGGATGCTGGCTACAAGAACTTCGCAGCGTTTCAGAAGTTGAAGTCACTCTCATTTTTTCATCCGGCGTTTCGTTCGGAGAAGTTCACGGGCAGTGGTCTCGCGCATTTGAAAGCGTTGCCTAAACTTGAGCGGCTCACTTTCGCAGGATCAACGGCTGGAGATGTCGCGATGGAGTCTATCGGCCAACTCACGCAACTGAAGGAGTTCCGCACTTGGCATACGGCGCAGACGCAGGCCGGAAATGTACATCTTTTGAATCTGCCACTCACCGCACTACGCATCGGCCAGCGACTACCGAGCTGGGGCAAAGACTCGCCGGCGAGCTTCGATGAATCGACCCTCACCACACTGGCACAAATCAAGACGCTCGAATCACTCGAACTCACCGAGGCGCGACTGAGTGCAAAGATCATCCCGCATCTGCAAGCGCTGCCAAAACTCACCCAACTCAAGATCGAAACCGTGGACATCTCCCCCGCTGATGTAGAGGCGATCAAAGCCGCGCTCCCCCATTGCCAAGTGGACTTCAAGCCAATGAGCGATGCCGACAAGGAAGCGACTTTGGTGAAGAAACTGCGGCTGTAGTAGCGTAGGCTTTCTAGCCTGCGTCCGAATGCTGCTCACAGCTCTGAATCACAGGCTAGAAAGCCTATGCTACTTCGTTTCATCCCGCGAACTCCATGAACATCGCCACCAAACGCCATCTCTCTCGCCGTGCTTTTTTGCGGGGCACGGGCACCGTTCTTTCGCTGCCGTTTCTTGAGGCGATGACGCCTGCTTTCACGCGGGCGACGACTCAGCCACCGAAGCGCTTTGTGGCGATGTGTGCGACGCTGGGATTCCACACGCCGTTTCTGCACCCAAAGGAAACGGGCACGGGTTACACGATAACGCCTTACCTGGAGCCGCTGAAAGATCTGCGGGATGATTTCACCGTGATCTCAGGTCTGGAACACGCTGAGCAAAATGGAGCGAATGGGCATACGTCTGAGTTTACTTGGCTCACGTCAGCAAAGCATCCTGGACTGGCGGGCTTCAAGAATACGATCTCCATCGACCAACTCATCGCGGAGAAGATCGGCACGCAGACTCGCTTTCCGAGTTTGGTGCTCGGCACTGGGAGCGAGTCGCTGTCTTGGTCGGCGAGCGGGGTGCCGCTGCCTGCGGAGTCGTCGCCATCCAAAGCTTTTCAGCAGCTCTTCATCGACGGCACAGCGGCTGAGGTGAAGTCACAAATGAGCGGACTCAAACGCGGGCGTAGCATCCTCGATACCGTGATGGGTCAGGCGAAGAAACTTGAGCGTGAGCTTGGCAAACGCGATCAGGAGAAGCTCGACGAATACTTCAGTGCCGTGCGCGAACTTGAAAGCCGACTCATGCAGAATGAGGAATGGGCGCAGAAGCCGAAGCCCAAAGTCGAGGCCAAGCCGCCGACGGATATCCAGAGTCGCACCGACGCGATTGGTAAAATGAAACTCATGCAGGATCTCATCGTGCTGGCTTTGCAGACCGACTCCACGCGCACGGTGACACTGCGTCTCTCTGGAATGAATGCGGTGCCGGAGATTGAGGGCGTGAGTCATGACTGGCACAATCTTTCCCATCACGGCCAAGACCCTGCGAAGATCGAAGAACTCAAGGTTATCGAGCTAGCAGAGTTTCGTGCGTTTAGCGACTTCCTCACCAAGCTCAAGACCACGCAAGAAAACGGCGTGCCGATGCTGAACAACACGTCGGTGCTCTTCGGTTCAAATCTCGGCAATGCCAGTGCGCACAACACGAAGAACCTGCCGCTGCTCCTGGCGGGTGGTGGCTTTAAGCACGGACGCCACCTCGCCGTTGATCCACAGAAACAAGTCTTCTCGAATCTCTTCGTCACCATGGCTCAGCGCATGGGTCTGGAGACTGACAAGTTTGGATTCAGCAATGGCATTCTCGATTTATCATGAGCACGAACCCAATCTCACGACGCAGTTTCATCCGTCTCAGCACACTCGGGGTGACTGCTGTGAGTACGGCGAATGCCGCCGCCGTTGAGAAGACTGTTGCGCCTGCCTGCCATGCGTTTCTGACGGCAGACAAAGATTTCTATGATGTCTCCCGTGGCAATCCCAAGCCGCATAAGCTCACGGGCGCGGCGCAAATAGAAGCGCGTCTCACGGCCGAGACATGGCGGATGGAGATCACGGCCGATCCCTTCATTGAAGCGCCGCACACGAAGCAAGCGGCCTCCCTGGAAAAGCCGCTGACGTTGGCTGATGGCAGTGCGCTTGATTTGCCAAAGCTCATCGAGCTCGGCAAAAGACATGAGGTGCATTTCTTGAAGGCAATGCAGTGCCTAAACATCGACACACCGCTCGGTCAGGGCTTGTGGACGGGCGTTCCATTGCGCGAGGTGCTCAAGCTTTGTGGCAAGATGAACAACGTGCGCCGCATCTACTTTTGGGGCTTTCATAACAACGATCCGAAACAGATTTTCAAGTCATCCGTCAGCTACACTCAATGCATGGAAACCGCGCCTGGCGAGCTGCCCGTATTCCTCGCGTATCGCATGAATGGTGAGCCGCTGTCTCCGGTGCGTGGTGGGCCAGTGCGCATGATTGTGCCGTGGTCGCATGGCTACAAATCCATCAAGTGGCTTCAGCACATTTTTGTCACCAATGATGCTCGAAATAACGACACTTATGCTGAGGGTAACAATGATCCTGACTCCTTCCTCAAGACGGCAGCGTATGTCGATGATGGACCCGACAAAATTCAAGCTGGCGAGCCGGTGTTTCTCACGGGCCAGGTCATCAGCGGACTCTCAGGTGTGAAGCGAGTCGAGTATTGGCTGCGCCAAGTCGGAGATAAGCCGGTGAAGCTGGCTGATGACGCGCCCGAAGTGCTGAGCGGCCCCTGGACTCCATGTGAACTCGAAGCGCAGCCCGACTGGAACTCGATCCTGCCGAGCGGTATGAAACCGCAAAACGTGCTCGGTTTTAACCAGACCACGGGGAAGCCCAATGCATGGCCGCCACGCTATGGCATGTGCTCTTTCACAGCCGTTCTTCGTGGTCTGAAGCCCGGCCACTACGAACTCCGTGCCCGCAGTGTGGACCAGAACGACTATGCCCAGCCCGAGCCGCGCCCGTCGCAGAAGAGCGGCAAGAATTCGATTCAAGTGCGGCGCTTTGAAGTGCTGTAATGAAGCGTGATTCATCTAGCCTCAATCAGATGCATTGGACGCTTCGGCCTGCCACCTTGAGTGACGTGCCTGCGCTGGAAGAACTGATTCCACTTTCAGTGCGTGAGCTTCAGGCTCCGTATTACTCTGCCGCGCAAATGGCGGCAGCGATGGGACCTGTCTTTGGCTTGGATCGCCAACTCATCAGCGATGGCACCTATTTCGTCGTGGAGAATGATGGCGCGATCATTGGCAGCGGTGGCTGGAGCAAGCGCGCTTCACTCTTTGGAGCCGATACTGCACGCATGGGTGAAGATGCGATGCTCGACCCTGTCAAAGATCCTGCACGCATCCGGGCTTTCTTCATTCACCCAGACTGGTCTCGCCGTGGCATCGGGCGTGCCATTCTCACAGCATGTGAGTCGGCCATCATCGCAGCAAATTTCACGAAAGCTGAACTCGTCGCCACACTCGCTGGCGAGCCACTTTATCTTGCTTGCGGTTATGTGGAGACTGAGCGCTATGAAGTGCTAATGAGAGCAGGCTTGACCTTGCCTGTGGTGCGGATGAAGAGGTGGCTAACCCGCCCCTTTCTTGCCTGCTGACTCTTCCTTCCTTGCAGTTTCCTCCGATATGAGGTCCTCAGATGTCAGCGTCCACACGGTTCTCGTCCGCTCACAAGTTCTGCCGCCGTAGTTCGCGAAACTGACTGTAAAGACTATCGAGATTCGGACGCAGTGCGTCAGTGCGAAGCTGCCAGTTGTTTTTTTGGGCATCTTTAATAAAATTGCGCTTCTGTTTGTCATTGGCCTTCTTCTCCTTTGCGTTGATCTCGCTCTGGATGCGGCTTTGGAAAGACTTGATGTGGTCCATATCCGTTGTGGGAGCCGGAGTCATTCCCATGGAGGCGCGGCGTGTTTCGCGCTCCTTCAGTGCGGAAAGCCATGCGTCGGTGAGACGCACGGCCATCGCGTAGGTTGGCTGGTTCGCGACGGGGTTTGCCTTCGCTTCATCAAGAAGATTATCACGCAAGGCCGCGAGATCGGGCCGGATGTCATGACTGAATTCTTTGTCGAGCGGCGAAAGCACGGTGGAGTTCATGCTCGTGCCGATAGTCGCGACAAATTCGAGTTGATTCTTTGCTATCGCGGCTACCACCTCAGGCTTCGGATCCCTAGATTTCTTTTTTTTCTTGGGCGCGCTAAACACGGGTGTGAACGCAACAAAGATGGCGAGGATGCAGGTGACTGTCTGAGTGAGGTGTACTCTCATGGTGGGCGTGGGTGTGTTTGGTGCGAAACACGCGAGGATTCTCATCCAGCAAGGACTGGCCTGGCAAACAAATTCATCGGATGGATCGTACGCCGCCCGGGAAAGGTGTTTCGAAACGGCGCTTACTAAAGTCCGTATTTCGACCATTCTATGCTGTCACAAGCCCAAGAGAATCGAATAGCTCATTAAGTAAGTCTCATTCGTGCCTGACCCCATGAACACTGTCCTCCGCCAAGCAATCACTGCTGACGCAGCCACACTGCTCCAACTCGTCCGCGATTGTGTTGCTGCCATGCGTGCTGCGGGCATTGAGCAATGGGACGAGGTGTACCCCAACGCTGAAACCATCGCTAGCGATACAGAGGCGGGCACGCTGCATATTTTGAGCGAAGGGGACTCGATCATCGGCAGCATCACCATCGATCAAAACATGGATCAGATGTGGCAGGGCATGACATGGAGTGCCGACAGCGATCCGGCCTTTGCCGTGCATCGGCTCATGGTTCATCCGACACAGCAGGGGCGCGGCTTCGCCAAGCTGCTGATGCAGCACGCCGAGTCTGTGGCGCAACAGCAAGGTGGTCGCAGCATTCGTCTGGACACGTTTCTGCATAACCCTGCCGCGATGACTTTGTATCCGCATCTCGGTTATCGGCGCACTGGGATAGCGATGATGCGCAAAGGCGAGTTTGTCGGCTTTGAGAAGCTGCTATAGCCCTCTCCTCTCTCTGGTTTTTGCTCTTGGTGCACCGAAGCCGAAACCCAAGTGAGTGGAGGCAATGAAGGTGCTGGCGTTATGCAGTGAGATCGGCACCCTGTCCGCTCACTAAAACCACTTCATCATGACCTCACGCCGCCATTTTATCGCCTCCATTACCGCCGCGCTAGGCGGTTCTTCTTTCGCCGCCGATGGCAGGCCCAAGACCATCGTGCTCCAATCTGCGTGGGACACGGTGAACATTGGCGACATCGGCCACACGCCGGGGACGCTGCGCGTGATCGAGGAGCATCTGCCAGAGGTGAAGATCGTGCTCTGGGCCATGAAACTCGATGATCGTGTGACCGCGATGCTGAAGGCCCGCTTTCCCAAGGTGACCATCCTGCAAGGAAGCCTCGTCAAGGATGGCGAGAAAGATCAAGTGCTGAAGCAGGCCGTCAAAGATTGCGACTTCTTCATCCGCAACTCCGGCATGGGGCAGGACATCACCCACATGCAGTTTTGCCAGAAGCACGGCAAGCCCTATGGTCTGTTCGGCCAGTCGTTCTTTCCCAGCATGGTCGAGGGCAATGGCGCTGAGGAACGCATCGCATTGCTGAACGGTGCGTCGTTCATTTACACACGCGAGACGAAGACGCTGAAGATTCTCCAAGGCGCTGGCATTAAGGCCACTGCTCTACAATTCGGCCCCGATGGCTGCTTCGGAATCGACGTGCGCGATGACGAGCGTGGACTCGCCACGATGAAGAAGCTCGGACTGGAAGCTCGTAAATTCATCACGCTGCAACTGCGCACTAACACCGCCAAGCTGCCCGGCGTGGATGACTCGCGCACGCCGAAGCTCAACCCGCTGCATCCCACGCCCGAGCAGATCGCCGACGACGAGCGACGCGCGGCGAAGTATCGCGAGCTGGTCACTCTTTGGGTCAAAAAGACCGGCCACAAAGTGCTCATCGCCCCCGAGGTGAAGAAGGAGATGGAGCATAACAAACGCCTCATCCACGATCCGCTGCCGCCGGAGATCCAAAAGCATGTCGTGAACCTGGAGTACTTCTGGAACGCCGATGAGGCGGCTTCCATCTTTGCGCGAGCGCATACCATCGTCTGCCACGAGCCGCATTCACCGATCATCGCGCTGGCGAACGGCACGCCGATCATCCACACCTACTCGGAGTTCCATTCGCCGAAGTGCTGGATGTTCAAGGACATCGGTCTGAGCGAGTGGCTGCTGGAGATGGACGAAACGCCCGTCGAGAAGATGGCGGAGACGCTGTTTGCCATTGATGCCGACTATCCTGCCGCCCAGGCGAAGGTGAAAAAGGCGATGGCTTATGTGCATGAGTGCTTCGGCAAATCCATGAAGCATGTGAAAGGCGTGTTGGGTGCCTGAACCCAAGGAGCGGCGCTTTTCAAGCGCCGAGGGCGGTTGAAAACCGCCCCTCCTTGAAGGGCTTCCGCAGGCAGATGAACCACACTTTGAATCACGCATGAAACATTTCCTTCTTTTGGCGCTGACGAGCACTGCTTTAGCGGTGGAGCCCGGCTTTGAATCTCTCTTTGACGGCAAGACACTTGATGGCTGGAAACATGGCGGCAACTGGGAGGTGGCGGATGGTGAGATCGCCTGCGTGAAGAAAGGTGGCTCGTTGGTGTATGAGAAGGCTAAGGTGCCGGATGATTTTGAGCTGCGCTTTGACTGGAAGGTGGCGAAGGGCTGCAACAGTGGCGTGTATTACCGTCCCACACAGTATGAGTATCAACTGCTCGACAACGCCAACAGCCCTTACGGTGAGAATCCGCGTCAGGCTGCCGCGTCGCTCTTCTTTGGCATGGCGCCGACGAAGGATGTCGTGAAACCCTTTGGCGAGTGGAACGAGGGGCGCATCGTGTGCAAGGGCCCGGTGATTCAGCACTGGCTGAATGGCGAGAAGGTCATCGACTTCGATTACAACGACCCGCGTTGGTTTCATGCGCTGGAAGTGCTGCGCATCCGTGGCGGTGATCTGACAAAGCGGGGCGCGAACCTCTCGCTCCAGTATCATGGGGCGGATGTGTGGTTCAAAAATCTGCGCTGGCGTACGATTACGGCAGATGAAAAGTTGGTGAGCGAGAATCTGACACCGATGCCGATTCCTGACGTTGCTTTGCGCAAGGAGCAGGGGCGCGTGAACAAGATGCTGGATTTCAAAAAGACGACTTGGCAGCATCAAGAGCTGAAACGCTTCAAGGCTGACGAGGCACATCAAGGCGTGGCGGTGGATGGCGAGCATTTCTATGCGATCACGAATGCGGCCATCGGCAAGTATCGCAAAGACACGGGTGAACGAGCCTCTTGCAAAACCCTGAATTCATCTAGATTTGCGATGGATGGTTGACAT
>CAZOVY010000063.1:0-36515 GCA_964583255.1 uncultured Prosthecobacter sp. | reverse complement strand
TGTTCCGCAAGCTGCTCGACGAAGGTCGTGCTGGCGACAACGTGGGTCTCCTCCTGCGCGGCGTGAAGAAGACCGATATTGAGCGCGGTCAGGTCATTGCAAAGCCAGGTTCAGTGAAGCCGCACAAGAAGTTCAAGGCTGAGATCTATGTTCTCTCCAAAGACGAAGGCGGTCGTCACACCCCGTTCTTCAACAACTATCGCCCACAGTTCTATTTCCGCACAACGGACGTGACTGGAAGCGTGACGCTGCCTGAAGGCGTGGAAATGGTGATGCCCGGTGATAACGTCTCGATCACGGTCGAGTTGATCACCCCGATCGCCATGGAAAAGACCATCCGTTTCGCCATCCGTGAGGGTGGTAAGACCGTGGGTGCCGGCCGTGTCGCCGAAATCCTCGACTAATTGCGCTGATTTAAAGTTCGCTTGTCTAGGGCCGTCGTGAAATCTGGCGCACAGATTTCATGGCGGTTTCTTCGCCGAAAGGCTAGGCAAACTTTACAATCAGTTTCAAACCAGTCACAACTTTAAGAAGGAACTAACAAACAGGTCAGTAGCTCAATTGGTAGAGTAGCGGTCTCCAAAACCGTTGGTTGTGGGTTCGAGTCCCTCCTGGCCTGCCATCCTTCTTCAGCGGATAGTTCGATTAATACCCCCGTCAAATACACATGAGCCGCATTTTTGCCTACTGGAACGAGGTTGTCCTCGAGATGAAAAAAGCCAACTGGCCTTGGGACCCGAAAGAAAAGGGTTTTGCCAAGTATAAGGAATTGAATGACTCCACCATCGTGGTGTTCATTGCCATGCTCCTTTTGGGCGGTTTTGTGGCATTCTTTGACACATCTTTCCGCTGGGCCTTTGACGGTCTCACCCGCTGGATGGCCGGCTCTTAGTCGCCCCCTTTTTCAACCCCCTTTTCGTCACCCTTTCAAATTATGGGAGCCATCCCTGCCCCTCGCGATCAATGGTACGTCATCCACGTACGCTCCGGCTTCGAACAGAAGGTCCGTGACTCCATGCAGCGTCGCATCCAGACCGAGGAGATGGGTGACTACATTTTCGAAGTGCTCGTGCCTACGGAACGCGTTTCCGAAGTCAAGAAAGGCAAGCGTTCAGAAACGAATCGCAAATTCTTCCCCGGTTACGTCATCGCTAATTGTCATTTGCTCGACCAGCAGAACCGCCTCGTAGATCGCACTTGGTATTTCGTCAAAGAAACAGACGGAGTTCTCAACTTCGCCGGTACTAAAGATCACCCAATCGCCATGCGTCAGCGCGAAGTCGATGCCATGCTGGCTCAGGTCCGTGATAAAGATGACGGAGCCGTGCCGAAGATCGCCTTCAATGTCGGTGACAGTGTCCGCGTGGCGGATGGTCCGTTTGAAAGTCAGACCGGTATCATTGAGGAAATTGATCCTGAACGTGGCGTGCTGCGCGTGTCAGTGAACATCTTCGGACGTTCAACTCCGGTGGACCTGGAATACTGGCAGGTGGAAAAAGCATAACCAGTAGTTTGGCCGCCACTCAACAGGAATGGTGGTCTTCTCGAATCTCAAGCAAGCAAACACAACATGGCCAAAGAAATCGTCAAACTCATCAAGCTCCAGATCAAGGCTGGCGCTGCCAATCCCGCCCCACCAATCGGTCCTGCTCTCGGTCAGGCCGGCGTGAACATCATGGCCTTCTGCAAGGAGTTCAATGCCGCTACCCAGAAGGCTGGCGGCGACGTCCTCCCGACGGTGATCACAGTTTACAAGGACAAGAGCTTCACCTTCATCACCAAGCAGCCGCCGGCTTCCAACCTTCTCAAGAAGGTCGCGAATATTGCCTCCGGTTCGGGTGAAGCCGCCAAAAAGAAAGTCGCTAAAATCACCAAGGCTCAGCTTCTCGAAGCTACCAAGATGAAAATCGCCGACCTCAACACAACCGATCTTGAACGTGCCTCCCGCATCATGGCTGGCACCGCCCGTCAGATGGGCATCGAAATCATCGACTAAACTCTAAAGCAGGAGAACGGTTTCCGTTCGAAAGCACTGCAAACTACCATGCAAACCCGAAGCAAACGCTACAAGAAAGCCGCCGAGATGATTCCGGCGGGAAAATCCTTCACACTTGAAGAGGCCGCTGAACTGGTCCGCAAGCTGCCAGGAACCAAGTTTAACCAGACCGTGACCCTTTCCTTCCACATGGGAGTGGACCCGAAAAAGGGTGACCAAATGGTTCGCGGCACATGCCCTCTTCCTCACGGTTCCGGTAAGACTGTCCGTGTGGCCGTCTTTGCCGTTGGCTCTGCCGCAGAAGCTGCCAAGGCCGCAGGCGCTGAGTTCGTCGGTTACGAAGATTTGATCGCTAAGGTCAAAGAAGGCATGATGGACTTCGATGTCGCTATCGCCACTCCGGCTGCGATGAATGAAGTGCGTAAACTCGGTAAGCAACTCGGACCTCGTGGTTTGATGCCCAACCCAAGAACAGGCACTGTGACTGATGACACTGCTGCGGCCGTCAAAGCCGTGAAAGCGGGTCGCGTTGACTTCAAACTCGACAAGAACGGTAACATCGCAACGACCATTGGTAAGGTCCAATTTGAATCCAGTGCGATTGCTGAAAATGGCAGTGCTCTGATCGAATCCATCGTCCGCGCTAAGCCAGCCTCGGCACGCGGTAAATATGTCCATAGCATCACGCTCGCCGCGACCATGTCGCCAGCATTGCGGATTGATGTTTCGAAGTACGTGAAAATGTAATCCTGAAGAATCTGAATCATGAAAGCTGAAAAATCATTGGTCATCGAAGACCTGCTCAAGCGGGTCAATGCCTCCCCTTTCTTGTTCGTTGTGGATTACACCGGACTTAAGGTGGACAAATTTGCGGAACTACGTAAGCGCCTCAGCGCCTCTGGAGCCGAAATCCACGTCTACAAGAACAACTTGGTAAAGAAAGCTGCTGAAAAAGCAAACTATCCTGGTGAACTTGGACCCCACCTCACAGGCCAAAGCGCTTATGTGACTGGCGCAAAAGACGTTTACGCTACAGCGAAGATTCTGAAGAACTTCGCCGCAGAGTTCGCCAAGCCAGTCATGAAGGTCGGCGTGCTCGACGGCAACCTGCTTGATGCCAAAACCATCAAGATTCTTGCTGATCTGCCTTCCCGTGAAGTGCTCCTCTCGCAGCTTCTCGGCGTCCTTCAGGCTCCTGCTTCATCCCTTGCTCGCGTGCTCAAAGCCAAGGCCGACCTTGGTGCCGTCACCGAAGCACCAGTAGCGGCAGCCGCAGAACCAGAGGCCGCACCTGCTGCCGTTGAATCTGCTCCTGCAGAACCTGAGGCCGCTCCTGCTGCCGTTGAAGCAACTCCTGCTCCTGCGGAGCCTGCAGCTGCACCAGCAGAATCCGAATCCGCTCCTGCTTAAACCAACCCTTTGAATAGATGGCCCGTCAAACGGCCTGAACATAAACACCCAATGGTTCCTCGCCGGAGCGAATGCTTTCGCTCTTAAACCAACCGAAGCTTCGGCAATCGGCGACACCGACAAAATAATATGGCTGACCTAAATAAAATCGTTGAAGAACTGAGTGGCTTGACTGTCATGGAAGTTGCAGATCTCGTTAAATCCCTCGAAACCAAGTGGGGTGTGAGCGCTGCTGCACCTGCCGCTGCTGCTGGCGCCGGTGGTGCTGTCGCTGCCGTCGTTGAAGAGAAGACCGAATTCGACGTCGTTCTCACTGATGCTGGCACGAACAAAATTGCCGTCATTAAGGAAGTCCGCGGCGTAGTTCCAGGCCTTGGCTTGGCTGAAGCGAAGAAACTCGTCGAGAGCGCTCCGCAGAAGCTCAAGGAAGGCTGTAAGAAGGAAGAAGCGGAAGAAATCAAGAAGAAGCTTGAAGCCGCAGGCGCCAAAGTTGAGATCAAATAATCTCAAAACATTCTTTTCCGTGTGCCGTCTTCATGGCGGCACACGGCTCAAAGAAGCTTAACGACCCCCGTTCCCGAAAAGTCCCATTCACGACATGCCCGCAATTCAACCTGTCACCACCTGCAACCTCGAAGCTTTGCTTTCGATGGATGAGGTGTCTCACGGGGCGCGGCAGTCGTTTCATTTTTCTCATCTTCTGAGCATGGATTCACGTCTGCGCTCAGGACCCGCATTTTTCACACTGGAGACTCTGATCCTCGGGCTGGCCGCCTGATTTTTGGATCTCCTTTGTTCCGTGGAGTCACCCTCCACACCCTCACCGCCACCGCCATCCAGTAGCCTCCCCACCTTGCTTATGTCCCAGCGCACCAACTTTGGCAAGATTCACGAAGTCTCCGAGCCTCCGAATCTGATCGAGATCCAGCTTCGGTCCTATGAGGAGTTTCTCCAAAAAAACACCCTTCCATCGAAGCGGAAAGAAGTGGGGCTGCAAGCGGTCTTCAAAGAAGTCTTTCCGATCGAGAGTTACGATCAAAAGATGACGCTGGATTTCGTGCTGTACGAGATTGGTGATCCAAAACTCAATTCACTGGAAGCCATCCGCGAGGCGGAAACTTACAGTGCGCCTCTCTATGTTACCTTCGAACTGAAGGACGAGGCAGGTGCCAAGCAAGAGCGCGTTTACATGGGTGAAATCCCCCTCATGACTGATCGCGGAACCTTTGTCATCAATGGTGCTGAGCGTGTCGTCGTTAGCCAGCTCCACCGTTCCCCTGGTATCTGCTTTGAAAGCAGCCAGCATTTGAATGGTCGCTGGCTCTATGGTTTCCGCATTATTCCTGACCGCGGAACCTGGTTGGAAGTTCAGTTCGACACGAACGATCTCCTTTACGTTTACCTCGACCGCCGTCGTCGTCGTCGTAAGTTCCTGGCCACCACTCTGCTCCGTGTCATTGGTTACTCCAAGGACGAGGACATCCTCAAGCTGTTCTACAACATTGAGGACATGAAGCTCAAAGAAGGTCTGAGTGAAGAAGAGATCTCTTCCAAGCTTCTCTTCCGCGACATTCTCGACGGTGAACTCATCGTAGCACGTGCCTATGAGCCTCTGACCGCTGGTGTCGTGCGTCAGCTCATCCAGCTCGGCCACAAGACCATCAAGGTTGTGACGGCATCTCAAGATGACCTCATTGTTACATCTCTGCGCAAAGATCCCGCCAAGGATGAAGAGGAAGCGCTGAAGGAAATCTATCGTCGTCTCCGCCCAGGCGATCCTCCGACCGTGCCAAATGCTCGTGCCTTGGTGAAGCGCCTCTTCTTTGATCCAAAACGTTATGACCTCACTCGCGTGGGTCGCTACAAGATCAATCAAAAGCTCACACTCAAGACCGACAGCGACATGCGCATCCTCGATGCCAATGACGTCGTCACCGCCATGAGTTACCTCTTCAAGCTGCGTGCTGGTGAAGGTCTTCTTGATGATATCGATCATCTTGGCAGCCGCCGTGTGCGCGCCGTGGGCGAGCTTCTCGCCAATCAGTGCCGTGTGGGTCTTGCCCGCACCGAGCGTCTGGTGAAGGAGCGCATGACCTTGTTCGACGTGAACATGGACACCATGACACCTGCTAAGCTGGTGAATCCAAAGGCTCTTTCTGCTGTCGTGCGTGACTTCTTTGGTCGCAGCCAGCTCAGCCAGTTCATGGATCAGATCAATCCTCTGGCCGAATTGACTCACAAACGTCGTCTGTCTGCACTTGGACCTGGTGGTCTGAATCGTGACCGCGCTGGTTTCGAAGTTCGCGACGTTCATCCTTCTCATTACGGTCGTATTTGCCCGATTGAGACTCCGGAAGGTCCGAACATCGGTCTGATCAATTCTCTGGGCACTTATGCCCGCATCAATGAATTCGGTTTCATCGAAACGCCTTACCGTCCCGTTAAGGATGGTGTCGCTACTGATAAAATCGAGTACCTCACGGCTGACCAAGAAGAGAACCACTACATCGCCCAGGCCAACAATCGTCTGGATGATAAAGGCCGCTTCACGGCTGAAAAAGTGACCGTGCGTTATCGTGGCGACTTCCTCGAAGTCGAGCCGGAGAAGCCCACCCTCATGGACGTGTCGCCGAAGCAGCTCGTTTCCATTGCTGCCAACTTGATTCCTTTCCTGGAACATGATGATGCTAACCGCGCCCTGATGGGTTCGAACATGCAACGTCAAGGTGTGCCACTTCTGGAAGCCGAAGCTCCTCTCGTGGGCACTGGCATGGAAGGTAAAACCGCTCGTGACTCACGCGCCGTCGTCGTTGCCGATGCTCCTGGTACCGTGGCCACAGCCACTGCCGATGTCATCATCGTGACCAAGGATGGGAATTTGCCAGTCACTGATAAAGTGTTCCTGGCCGATCCACATAAATCTGTCGTGACCGATGCCGAAAAGGGCACCTATGTGTACCTGCTCCGCAAGTTTGGCCGATCCAACGCCGGCACATGCATCAACCAGCGCCCGCTGGTGAAGCGCGGTCAGAAGATCAAAAAGGGTGACGTGATTGCTGACGGTCCTTGTACCGATCAGGGTGAACTCGCCATCGGTAAGAACATGCTCGTCGCGTTCATGCCTTGGAATGGATACAACTTCGAAGATGCTATCGTCATCAGCCGTCGTGTTTCCAAAGAGGACATCTACACTTCCATCCACATCGAAGACTTTGATGTCATCGCTCGTGATACGAAACTTGGGCCTGAAGAAATCACCCGTGACATTCCGAATGTCGGTGATGAGGCGCTCAAGAATCTCGATCAAGACGGTGTCGTCCGTGTCGGTGCTGAAGTGAAACCTGGCGACATTCTGGTCGGCAAGATCACACCGAAGTCCGAAACCGAACTCGCCCCAGAAGAGCGCCTCCTGCGCGCCATCTTCGGTGAGAAAGCTGCTGACGTGAAAGACACCTCCCTGCGTGTTCCTTCCGGCTGCACCGGCATCGTTATGGATGTGAAACTTGCTCAGCGCGGCGGCATCAATGCTGGCGACAAAGAGAAGCTTTCCCCAGCCGAAGCCAAGAAACAGATCAAGCAGATCGAAGAAGACTACCGCACGAAGAAGGAAGACCTCACCGAGCAGCTCACTGAGAAGCTCAGCGACATCCTACTCAATGAGAAGATCCCGCTCGACGTGGTGAATGGTCAGACCGGTGAAATCATCATCGGCTCGAACAAGAAGATCACTAAGACTCTGCTGCGCAAGCTCGCTGAGACTTATGACTCTGTCGAAATCGACCCGAGCCCGATTCGCAACAAGATCTTCGACATCATTCAGGGCTTCGAACAGAAGTTCTCTGATGCGGATCATGAGCGTGAGCGCAACCTCGACCGCATTGAAACCAGTGAAGAAGGCGTCGCTGACGGCGTCGTGAAGCAGGTTCGCGTGTTCGTCGCCAGCAAGCGGAAGCTTAGCGTCGGTGATAAGATGGCGGGTCGTCACGGAAACAAAGGCGTTGTCGCCACGATTGTACCTGAAGAAGACATGCCGTTCCTCGAAAATGGAACTCCGGTTGATATCGTTCTTAACCCACTCGGCGTGCCATCTCGTATGAACGTCGGACAGGTTCTTGAAACCCACCTTGGTCTTGCTTGCAAGGCTCTGGGGATGAAGATCGCGACGCCCGTGTTTGATGGTATCCCTGAAACAAAAATCATGGAATACATCAAGGACGCCAAGAAGACCCCAGGCTACGAATGGATGGGTCTCAATGGGAAATCCAAACTGTATGACGGACGCACAGGAGAGTCCTTTAACCTCGATGTCGTTGTCGGCTACATTTACATGCTGAAGCTCGGACACCTTGTCGCTGATAAGATCCATGCTCGTGCGGTCGGACCTTACTCACTCGTCACGCAGCAGCCTCTGGGCGGTAAAGCTCAGTATGGTGGTCAGCGTTTCGGGGAAATGGAAGTCTGGGCACTTGAAGCCTACGGCGCCGCTTACACCTTGCAGGAACTCCTGACCGTGAAGTCGGATGACGTGCAGGGCCGAACACGAATCTATGAGCAGATTGTCAAAGGTGACAATTCGCTGGAAGCTGGCACGCCTGAATCCTTCAACGTGCTTATCAAAGAAATGCAGTCTCTCGGCCTCGATGTGAAGGTTCACAAACGCGCCACCCAGAATGTGGACGTCGAAATCATCGAACGCTTCTCCGCTGGAATCTGATCAACCCTGAAATACAAGCCAACAAACCTTAACGCATCAATCTATGTCTATGAATGCTGACGCGAGCTTGAAAGAAATCTTCGGGGAAAAGCCCACTGGTGAGGAGTTCGACTCTGTGTCGATCTGTATCGCCTCGGCTGATCGTATCCGCTCTTGGAGTTCAGGTGAAGTAAAGAACCCTGAGACCATTAACTACCGTACGTTCAAACCAGAAAAGGGCGGCCTTTTCTGCGAGCGTATCTTTGGACCCACCCGTGACTGGGAGTGTGCCTGCGGCAAATACAAGCGTATCAAGCACAAGGGTGTCATCTGCGACCGCTGCGGCGTCGAAGTGACACTCTCCCGCGTACGCCGTGAGCGCATGGGCCATATCGAATTGGCCGTGCCTGTGACCCATATTTGGTTCTACAAATGCATGCCATCACGCATCGGCCTCATGCTCGACATGACGGCCCGCAGCTTGGAACGCGTCATCTATTATGAAGACTATATGGTCATCGAGCCTGGAAGCACGCCGCTTCAGCGTGGCCAGCTTCTGACCGAAGTTGAGTTGCGTGAGGCTGAAGAACAGTACGGTGCTGACGCGTTCCGCGTGGGCATGGGTGCAGAGGCCATTCGCGACATTTTCGCCCAGATCAATCTGACGGATGCGATCAAGGAATTGGAAGAGGCGATGACCAAGACCAAGTCCAAGCAGATCCGCAAGAAGCTGGCCAAGCGTCTCAAGCTCTGCCAAGGCTTTGCTGAATCCCATAGCCGCCCTGAGGCCATGATCATGGAAGTGCTTCCAGTCATCCCGCCGGACCTTCGTCCGCTGGTGCCGCTGGAAGGTGGCCGCTTTGCGACCTCCGACTTGAATGACCTCTATCGTCGCGTCATCAACCGTAACAACCGTCTCAAGAACCTGCTCCAACTTCGCACACCGGATGTCATCATTCGTAATGAGAAGCGTATGTTGCAGGAAGCTGTGGACGCCTTGTTTGACAACGGACGCCATGGTCGCCCAGTGACTGGTGCAGGCAATCGCCCGCTGAAGTCCCTCTCTGACATGCTCAAAGGCAAGTCCGGTCGTTTCCGTCAAAACTTGCTCGGCAAGCGCGTCGATTACTCTGGCCGTTCCGTCATCGTCATCGGTCCTGACCTCACGCTCAATCAGTGCGGTCTGCCGAAGAAAATGGCTCTCGTCTTGTTCGAGCCATTCATCATTCGTCGCTTGAAGGAAATGGGTCTGGTTCACACCGTCCGTTCCGCCAAGAAGATGATCGAACGCCGCACGCCTGAAGTGTGGGACATTCTTGATGAAGTCACCAAGGGACACCCAGTTCTCCTGAACCGTGCTCCGACGTTGCATCGTCTCTCCATTCAGGCTTTCGAGCCGAAGCTCATCGAAGGTGAGGCCATCCGTGTGCATCCGCTCGTTTGCGGTGCTTACAATGCCGACTTCGATGGTGACCAGATGGCTGTTCACGTTCCGCTATCCGTCGAAGCCCAGTTGGAAGCCCGTCTGCTCATGCTTGCGCCGAACAACTTGTTCAGCCCTGCGAGTGGTAAGCCGATATTGACCCCTTCCCAGGACATTCCGTTGGGTTGCTACTTCCTCACTTATCTGCGTGAAGTGGGTGGTGTGGACAAGAAGAAGGCCGATGTCTTCGAGCGCCTGCCTATCTTCAATGATCCTTCCGAAGTCGAGTTTGCTCTCTCCGAGCATGCTGTCGGCGTGAACGATAAGATCCGTTATCGCAATCCCGACTACCAACAAGAGAAGCGCGCTTTCGGTGATCCGACCAAGACCTTCATCGAGACCACCGTCGGTCGTGTCCGCTTCAATGAAATCTGGCCTGCAAAGCTTGGTTTCGTGAACAACACCGTTGGTAAGAAACAGATCTCCGACATCATCTGGCGTTGCTTCCAGGCCGTTGGTCAGAAGGAAACTGTCGCATGCCTTGACCGTCTGAAGACACTCGGTTTCCGCGAAGCTACCAACTCCGGTTGTTCTATCGGTATCACCGACATGGTGATCCCTGATGCGAAGAAAGTTGGTCTTGAGAAGGCTTACAAGGAAGTCGATGCCGTCGAAAAACTCTACCGTCGTGGTCTCATCACTCATGGTGAGCGCTACCAGAAGATCGTGGACGTTTGGACCCAGGTGGGTGACCAGATTTCTGACGAAGTGTTCCGCACGCTGGAATACAACGAAGGCAAAAAGCATCACAACCCGCTTTACGTCATGGTCACTTCCGGTGCCCGTGGTAACCGCACGCAGATCAAGCAGCTCGCAGGGATGCGTGGTCTTATGGCCAAGCCGTCCGGCGAAATCATTGAGCGTCCGATCACCTCGAACTTCCGTGAAGGTCTGACCGTGCTTGAGTATTTCATCTCCACTCATGGTGCTCGTAAAGGCTTGGCGGATACAGCTCTGAAGACCGCTGACTCCGGTTACATGACCCGCAAGCTGGTCGATGTATCGCAGGACGTTATCGTCACCGAAGAAGATTGCGGCACCGTCAATGGCATCACCCTAGCTTCCATCTATCAAGGTGATGAAGAAGTGGTCGATCTCAAGACGCGCATCTATGGCCGCACAAGCTGTGAGACCATTCACGATCCAGTTACTAAAGGTGTCGTCATTGCTGCTAACCAGCTCGCGCTGGAAAAGGAAGCCGCGCATCTCTCCAAGATCGGTGTCGAAAAACTGAAGATTCGCTCCGTGCTCACTTGCGAAAGCAAACGCGGCTGCTGCGCCATGTGCTACGGCCTCAGCCTCGCCACGAGCCGTCTTGTGAAGATCGGCGAAGCCGTCGGCATCGTCGCCGCCCAGTCCATCGGCGAGCCTGGAACCCAGCTCACCATGCGTACCTTCCACGTCGGTGGTGCCGCCATGAGCAGCTTCAAGCAGCCCTTCATCAACGTGAAGAACACCGGTATCCTCAGGATCGCAGAAATGCGCACCGTGCAAACCACGGAAGGCCAGTGGATCGCCCTCACCAAGAACGGCGTCATCTCCATCGTCGATGACAACGGTAAGGAACTCGAAAGCCATAAGCTGGTGATCGGTGCCCTCATCGCCAAACCTGAAGGTGCCATCATCAAGAAAGGCGAGCAGCTCGTCACTTGGGACCCTTACAACATGCCCATCATCACTGAGAAGGCAGGTAAGATCGAGTTCCGCGACATGATCGCTGGCAT
The DNA here is from genome assembly GCA_964583255.1 of uncultured Prosthecobacter sp. Classification (GTDB taxonomy): domain Bacteria; phylum Verrucomicrobiota; class Verrucomicrobiia; order Verrucomicrobiales; family Verrucomicrobiaceae; genus Prosthecobacter. Next base: position 25,209 of record CAZOVY010000063.1, on the reverse strand, counting down.
CACCTTCACCAAGGAAAAGAACGAATCCACCGGCAACGAAGAAACCGTCGTCATCGAGCACAAAGAAGATCTCCATCCGCAGATCGTCGTGACCAATGCCAAGACGCACGAAGTCCTCGCCAGCTACACCATCCCAGCGGGCGCTCACTTGAGCGTCAAAAACAACGAGAAAGTCGAGGCCGGCACCACGCTCGCCAAGACGCCCCGTAAGGCCAGCAAGACCAAGGACATCACCGGTGGTCTGCCGCGTGTTGCCGAACTCTTCGAAGCCCGCAAGCCGAAGGACGCTTGCGAAATCGCCCGAATCGACGGCACCGTCGAAATCGGCGGCCTCGTTCGCGGCAAGCGTCGCGTCATCGTCACCGATCAGAAGAGCGGTCAGCAGGAAGAGCATCTCATTCCTCGCAGCAAGCACATCCTCGTCTTCAATGGTGACCATATCGGCAAAGGCGACCAGATCACCGATGGCCCGGTCGTCCCGCATGATCTTCTTGAGATCCTCGGACCTCAGGCCCTTCGCGAGCATCTCGTCAACGAAGTGCAGGAAGTGTACCGTGCCCAGGGCGTGGAAATCAATGACAAGCACGTCGAGATTATCATCCGTCAGATGCTCCGCAAGGTGAAGGTCACCGACACGGGTGATACTGAATTCCTTTGGGGCGATCAGATCGACCGCACCGAGTTCGAGAAAGAAAACGACCGCGTCATCGAAGAGGGCGGCAAGCCCGCTGAGGCCGAGCCCGTGCTCCTTGGTATCACCAAGGCCTCTCTCGAAACCGAGTCCTTCATCTCTGCCGCATCCTTCCAGGACACCACCCGAGTTCTCACCGAAGCCGCGACCCTCGCGAAATCGGATTACCTCCGTGGCTTCAAGGAAAACGTCATCATGGGACATCTTATCCCTGCTGGCACTGGCTTCATCACTCACCGTAACTTCGAGCTCATCGAGACCGAGAAGCCGATCGGCCGTGGTGTCTCTGATGAGGAAGAGGAACTCCTCCAGGCCTAGTATCCTTGTCGTCCTTGAGGCGATGAACCCATATCAAAACCCCTGTCAGCCTCCGCTGTCAGGGGTTTTGTGTTTTTAGGTGATCGCTGAAAGCCGTCACACCTTGGAAATACTTTTACATCCGGCCCACGATTTCCATCGTTTCGCGCTGACGCTGCAGCACGACTTCGCGGCCTTTGAGCGCTTTGGCTTTGGCGGCAGCAGGGTCTTTGGCGATGGCGAGCACGGCGGGGACGATGCCGGGGATCTCGCTGTCTTCGTCGAGATTAAAGAGCCAGTCACCGAGGCCGATGTCACCCCACATGAGGCCTTTGCTGGTCTGCTCGGTCCAGCGGCAGACGATGGCGGGGATGCCTGCGCCGATGCACATGATGGGGCTGTGCATCTCGGCTCCGAAGAGGCCGGCGCTGCGGACATAGGTGCTGAGCGCCTCGCCGGTGAGCCAGTAGGTGGAGCGCCAGACGACTTTGGCTTTCACATCTTCAGGCAGCTTGTCGTAGAAGTTCACTTTATTGACTTCCATCTGGCTGCTGTCCTCGGGGCAGAGCAGCACTTTCATGTCGGTCTGTTTGACCACGGCGATGATGGCCTCACGCAGCGGACCGAGATCGTGCTCCTTCATCGCTTCATTACGCGCGTGTTTGATCGGGTCAAAAGCCGTCCCTTTCATCTTCCAGTACTCTGAGTAGCGCAGGCGACCGATACAGCAGAGGAACTTGCCTTCCTCCAAGCCGTGCTCTTTGAGAAAGGCGAGCGCCTTTTCGTCATCGCGCAGATCGGTGGCAAAGGCACCATCAGGGCCGAACTCCATGATCGGGCAGGTGCAGCCTTTCTTCTTCGCGAGTGCTAGCGACACGCTGTCACGGAAGAAGGCGAACTTGCCGCCACTGAGCACCTCGATGGTCTTGGAGATGACTCCATCCGGTGTGGCTTTCGTAGCAGTCGAACTCGTGGAGGGCAGCGTGATGCCATAGACGCCGTAGGGTTTGCCAGTCGATTCCTTCCACTTCACGACATCCTTCTCCGCGACGAGCGATGGCCCAGAGCCGTGCAGCAGGAAGTCACATTCCTCGAAAGCCTTCTTCACATCCGCGCCTTTCAAAATGATGAGCTTGGGGAAGCGCTTCATGAGCATCTCCTCCACACCATTGTCCACCTTGCTCGGCCACAGCCTGACCTCGACATGCGGCAGATGTTTCTCCAGCAAAGCCAGCACGCCCGGTGTGTGGGCGATGTCACCGATGTTCACCGTCTGCCATGACGAGCGGAGGATGATGCGCGGCGCGCGCGCCTCCTGAGCCGCGATGGGTGAAAGGATGGTGGCAAGGGACGAGGCGAGGAAGTGGCGGCGATGCATGGCGTTTGGAGAGTCTGAATCGTGCCGTGTTTGGACACAAGATGCTTCCATCACGCTCACATTCTTATCTCATATCACTTGGTTCAAGCTCTTGAAACTATGTCATGTACGCTCAACGGGTTTTAGTTCAGATTTAGCAAAAACTGCGTCTTTACATAGCGATAAGAAAAAATGTGTAGCAGCAGCCCAAGAATGGTTTTTTTCTACCTGACGCCTAGAGTTGAGGGCTAGGTTTTGCCGCATTCCTGTGTCTGTTATCAGATTTACAATCGCAGAAGCGAAATTTACAGGATCATCCGCTAGCAAAATGTCTTCGCCATTTCTGACATCTAATCCTTCAGCACCTATCGTTGTTGACACTACAGGAATGCCCATTGCCATTGCTTCATAAATCTTGATGCGCGTGCCACCTCCGGCTAAGAGAGGTACTACGATCACATCACATTGATGAACATGCGGCTGCACATCATCTACAGTACCCGTGACATTAATACGCTGATCATTGGCAGCCAGATTTCGAATACTCAAGGGCGGGTTCCTTCCGATGATCTTGAAGTGACATTGCGGGTGCGTTTGCCAGATCCTTGGAAGTATTTCATTGGTGAAATAATGACATGCATCAATGTTGGGCATCCAATCCATAGAACCTAGAAAACCGACGGTGAAAGACCTCTCGCAATTTTCAATTAGGGATGGCTTAAATGTTTTCAAATCTACGCCGGTTGGGACGTGTCCCAAGACGTTATCAAGACCGTATTTGGTGCGCGCGATTTCAGCGTCTTCTGCAGACACAGTGATCACACCATCAAAGATTTGGCACAAACGGGATTCCCATTTTTCCATCCTGCAAAACTGAAGACGAAAATACCAACGCTTTAATATGGAGGATTGACTTGAGGCTAGCCTTTTCCAGATCTGAGATTCGATGTTGTGCTGGAATAGTAGTGTTGGTGCAGAAAAATCTAATCCCACAAAATTCAAGGCGGGAGCAAGAAAGTCGCAGATGATTAAATGATACTCGCGCGCTAATGACAATTCCTTCAGCTTGGATCGCAGTGCGATAACTTGGTATTTCTCTAACGCATAAGGTTTGGAACTGAATAGTGTGCCCCAGACCAAATCAATCCAGAACCTGACACTATGCTTGGGCGCGATACTGGCATGCACCCAAATTTTTTCGGCGGCATAAGGATCCGATTGCTCGTTGGGGAGTAAGACGACATCGTCTGACAATAGCGAAAGATAAGTAACTTCATGTAGACGACTAATCTCGGAAAGCATCGCATGGGTTCGGCGCTTTCCCCCAGTGTCTAGTGGGAGTAACGGACCTGCTTTAACCCAGAGAATGCGCATGTGAGTAAATTATTAGTGCCGCGAGGTGTGTTGGAATGGCATAACTACGTGTTTCTTTGGTGGTTGAGACTCAACCTGTCAAAGAAGACTTTCTGCTCGTTCTGATGGATAAGGCGTTACTTCATTTCGCTTTTGCTTAGCCGAGTAGCGGCACCAGATTGCCAAAGAATTAATGGATTTTTCCGGCTTTTTAAATAAGCAAGAAATGCACGTGCGCATGTCAGTTGAAGCAATAAGAAACCTGCTGGAATAGTGACTATCTTTGAGCGACAGGATGGGATTAGCCACCCTGTCGTCCCCAGAACGTAACACAGCGTCTGAGCGCCTAGAAAAAACCAGACGAGAGGGCTTTTAGCAACCGCCAATGTCAGTCCGAGACAAACCAAAATGAGCCAAGGCACCGCAAGTCGCGCATGCTTGTGCGAGATAAACTGCCACCACAGCCTGTTATAACCTGGCAGCAGCCATAGAGGATGTCTCTCCAGCATCTGATAGTTGCCCACGAGCGTTCTAAGCTTGCGGATCTTTTCACTAACTGGATCAAGTGCCTGCGGATCATAAGCGATGGCCTTGGGGTTGTATGCCACACGCCAACCTGCGACAGCAATTTTCATCGGTACGATTACATCATCGAGTATTGTTCCTGGTTCCAACTGGCAAAAAGCCTTTTTGCGGATCGCGTAAATAGCACCTGTACACCCGATAACCGAGTCAAAGCGTCCTTCCCATTCACGTAACTTTCGTTCCATCTGCCAATACAGATCCACCCCTTGACCTTGACTTGATGTGGAAGTGGCGATCTCAAGACGGCCACTCACAGCGCCGACCGAATGGTCTTGAAAAGAACCCGCCAATTCCTTTAGCGCCGTGTATTCAAACGTTTGGCGCAAATCAGCAAAAATAATAATCGGATACTGAGCTTTACCAACGGACTCATTCACTGCGGACCACTTACCAAGCTTAAAATCAGAGGAGATGATCCGAACGCCTTCAACTCCAGCAGCCTCAGCTTTCAGTGCCGTGTCGTCCGTGCAGCCGTCACAGTACACCAGTATTTCCCGAACTCCATCCCATTGGCATGAGGCAAGGTTTTGCAGTCGTGCTGCGACAATCTCTGCGCCATTATGAACACATAAAATAATGCTTATGGCATCAGGGGGTTGCTCATCGACATTGAGCCTCCGTGGTAAAAATTGTGCCAAAAACCACATCAATGCCAGATAGCCGACCTGTACATAAACGATGACTAAAAAAACTAGAATCAGAGCAATATGCATAGACCGAATATAAAAATAGTTTCCGAGTAAAGTAGAATTGAAATGTAGTGCGCATTCTAGCCATTGCACCTGAGTTGCGACATTGAGTTTGACCTCAAGCTATTCAGCACACAGCCCTCACAGAGCTAATTCAGATCAGAAACACGATGGCGGCTATTGATGAGCAAAAACCAGAGCGCAAGTAATAACACAAGGCGCGACACTCTTACGGGGTTTCTTTCGATCAAGCATTTCTAAAAACTGAATGGCGCTCGGCTTGAGGTGCGGGAGGAATACAACGGCAATAAAACTCACCCGTTAAGTTGATTTTAGCGCTGCCTCATGAGCCCACGCATCGTCGCCAGAGTGGATGTGGAATCATTCGTTTCAGGAAGACTTTGCACCACTGTCCCTGTTTGTGCTGTGCGGAAAGCCAGCCCGATTTCAGAAATCACCGCCTCACTCGCACCCCCAAGAACCATGACGCTCATGAGCCTTTCCCCGCGCTCGTTGATCGCGCCAGCCAGTCGCTCCAGTGCCGAGTGTCCGCTTTGGTCATTGACGCCCATGGGAACGGCGGCAAAACGCACTGTGATTTCATCGCGCTCACCTGTCATCGCATGAGCCAGTGCCATCACGCCTGCCAGCGCATGTGCTTCCGCATCAATCCGCGCCTTATCACCATAAGGCACTAAAAACAGCCGCACCTCTCGTGGCCTCTGGCCGCCAGTCAGCTCAGCCTCCACATTTGAAACCTCCAGACTGCCTGAGTAAAATCGATCGCGTCTCGGCTCATAGCCCATGTTTTCAGGACTCATGGAAGACTCCAAGAAACTTGCTACGGCAGCCAGGCGCTCCGCTTCCGGCTGATTCAGCACCTCTTTCAAAATACTGACATACCGATCCACGGCAGGCACGGTCATTTCCCGGCGCAAGGCAGATGCATACGCATAGTTGCGATCTTCTACCCCCTGCTTCTTTGCCCACCAAATGCCAAAGGACGCTATGCCCAGGACGATGGTGCCCACGGGTAAAATGATCAAAGCCGCGCGCACAATGCGCCCGGAGGTGGTGATGGCAGAAGTGGAGGAAACAGCAGTCTCAGACATGGGTTCACAGGAAAGCTAAAACAGCATCTCTGAAAGCTAAAACCTAGGCTCTAGCTCCATTCTTTGATGTTGATTTCGTCCGTAAAGGTTGTGCCTTTCTGCATCGCAATGCAGGCGGCCATTCATTCGTGGAAGCGCTAACCAATGCAGTTCGATTAAAAATGATGGTGGCGAGATTGCCTTCCTGTTAACGTTCGCGTCACTGCTCGCAAATGATCGTCGCCATTCCAAAAGAAACACATCCAAGAGAAACACGTGCGGCGATGGTGCCAGAGCATGTGATCAAACTGACGGCGCTGGGAGCGAAGATCGAAGTCGAGTCAGGACTGGGCTTCGCATGTGGACACAGCGATGCGGATTACACGACAGCGGGTGCAACGGTGCGCTGGGATCGCGCTGCGATGCTCGCATCGGCGGATGTCATCCTGCAAGTGCGCAAGCCATCGCTTAACGATGTTAGCCTGATGCGTGAAGGCTCTGTGTTCATCGGATTGCTGGACCCATTTCAATCGCCCGAACTGATCCAGGCGTTGGAAGCGCGTGGTGTCAGTGCGATCAGCATGGAGATGGTGCCCCGCAGCACGCGGGCACAGAAAATGGACGTGCTTTCTTCGCAAGCCAGTCTCGCTGGTTATGCGGCGGTGATCGTGGCGGCGGGACAGTCGGGGAAGATTTTCCCAATGATGATGACACCCGCAGGCACGATAAAACCGGTGAAGGTGTTTATCATAGGCGCGGGTGTCGCAGGCTTGCAGGCCATCGCGACGGCGAAACGGCTCGGCGCGAAAGTTGAAGCATTCGATACGCGGCCAGTTGTCGAGGAGCAGGTGAAATCACTCGGTGCTAAGTTTGTTAAGATCGATGTGGGTGAGACCGGTCAGACTGCAGACGGCTACGCGAAACCACTGACCGAGGAGCAGATGAAACTGCAACGCGAGGGCATGAAGCGCGTGTGTGCCGAGTCGGACGTGGTGATCACGACAGCGCAGGTGTTTGGCCGCCGTGCGCCAACCTTGCTGACGAGTGAAATGCTCGACGCGATGAAACCCGGCAGTGTCGTGGTTGATCTCGCGGTCGAAAGCGGGGGCAATGTCGAAGGCGTGGTGGCGGATCAAATCATCGAGCGGAAGGGCGTTAAGATCGTCGGCATCGCCAGCCTGCCGGGGACAGTGCCGGTTCACGCGAGCCAGATGTATTCGTCGAACGTCACTGCGTTGCTCATCGAGTTCTGGGACAAGGACGCGAAGGCACTGAAGCTGAACCTCGACGACGACATCCTCAAAAGCTGCCTAGTCACCCATGGCGGTAAAATCGTGAACGGAAAACTCGCCGCCACCTGACATGCCATGAATGCCGACATGCTCATCTTCTTCATCTTTGTGTTGTCGATCTTCCTTGGCTTCGAGTTGATCTCGAAAGTGCCGTCGATGCTACACACGCCTCTGATGTCGGGCACGAATGCGATTCATGGCATCATCCTGCTCGGTGGCATGTTGGTGCTCGCGAGCGCGGAGGGTTTTATTCAGCACGTCGCCGGATTTGTCGCCGTCGCACTTGGATCGGCGAATGTGTTCGGCGGATTCATGGTGACCGACCGGATGTTGCAGATGTTCAAGCGCAAGAAATGAACACACTCACCTCCATTGCATTCCTCATCGCCTCGGTGCTGTTCATCGTTGGCATCAAGCTGCTCGCTTCGCCAAAGACGGCGCGGCAGGGCAATCTCGTCGCGGCATTGGGCATGTTGATCGCGTTGTTTGCCGTGTTGCCGCTGCTGCAAGGGCCGCATGGTACGAGTGTTTCGTTTTGGAAGCTGCTTCTAATTCTCGTAGGCATCGTGATCGGACTGATCGTTGGTGCGGCGGGTGCGTATCGAGTCAAGATGACCGGCATGCCGCAGATGGTCGCACTTTTCAACGGTGCAGGCGGTGGCGCAGCAGCGCTGGTGGCGGCGATCGAGTTTGCGCATGTCACGCGGGCATCGAGCACGATGTTTGTCGTCTCCATGCTTTGTGCCGCGCTGATCGGTGCAGTGTCGCTGTCTGGCAGCATCATTGCTTACTTCAAACTCGAGGGCCACTTCGACAAACCCGTGACCTATCCTGCGCAGCAGGTGATGAATGGCTTGCTGTTTGTGATGAGTCTGCTGCTTGGCCTCGCCATGGCCGCAGGCTCTCATAGCATGGTGCTCATGGTGCTGTTCCTCGTGCTGGCGCTGGCATTGGGTGTGCTCATGGTGCTGCCGATTGGCGGTGCGGACATGCCGGTGGTGATTTCACTGCTGAACTCCTTCACGGGTCTCGCTGTCGCTGCGGATGGTTTTGCCATCGAGAACATCGCCATGATCATCGCAGGCACTTTGGTCGGGTCCTCCGGCACGTTGCTCACGCTAACGATGTGCAAGGCGATGAACCGACCCGTGACGAATGTTTTGTTCGGCGCCTTTGGCGAAGTGGATGCCACCACCGCTGACGCAGCCGCTGTGTCCGGCAGTGTGCGCTCCGTGCAGGCTGATGAAGCCGCAATGCTGCTCGGAGTGGCTGCGCGGGTCGTGATTGTGCCTGGTTATGGTCTCGCTGTTGCCCAGGCTCAGCATCAGGTGCGACAGCTTGCGGATGAACTTGCCAAAAAAGGCGTCGAAGTGAGTTACGCCATCCATCCCGTCGCCGGTCGCATGCCTGGCCACATGAACGTGCTGCTTGCCGAGGCTGACGTGCCCTATGACCAGCTCATCGAAATGGAAGCCATCAATCCAGAGATGGATCGCGTGGATGTATGCCTCGTTATAGGCGCCAACGACGTGGTAAATCCCGCCGCACGCGAGGACAAATCCAGCCCGATCTACGGCATGCCCATCATTGGGGCTGAAAAAGCCGGCACAGTGATCGTCATGAAGCGCAGCATGGGCAAAGGCTTCGCCGGCATCGAAAACGCCCTCTTTCTGCGCGACAACTGCCGCATGTTGTTTGGCGATGCCAAGGCATCTCTGCAGGAGTTGGTGACATTGGTGAAGGCAGGGTGACAAAGGCAATTATTCGGCGTCCTTTGTGAGCTCGACTTCTAACGCTTCACACTTGTCCCGCCAGCCGGTGAAATTCCAGACGTTGGGAAAGCCTGAGCATTGAGCGGGTTTCACGGACTGTATTAGGCAGGTGTTTAGACCTTCGAGAAAAAGGCACTCACCGTTCGGTTTGTCGATGATCGAGAGTCCGGTGCGGTTCGCATTCAGTCGGGTGCTAGTCTCGATGAACTCCTGCTCCTCACGTCCTAAATAAGCGGCGATCGCAGTGACCTCATTCGCTGTGACATTCACATCACCAGGCCATCGGCAGCAGTTCCCACAACGCACGCATTGGTAATAGGGCTGGGGCGTGTCAAGCATTGGAGTTTCAGACATGAAAACTTTTGAGTTCGCGGAATTTGGAGAGGCGTTTCATAGTTCACAGATGATCCACCTCTTGCAACGAATGGATGACAGCGAACCGCGCCACTCCGTGGCAGGCACTGTTGCGCCTTCGTTTTCGATTGAGCTGCGTTCACTCGCTGTGTTGGCCGATGCAGGCGAGTCTGCCGAACAAGCATTAGAAGATTGGGCGCGTGGACTCGACTGGGTCGAGTGGTTGTTTTCCAGCGTGCGTCAGCGCATGACTCATCTGCACTTTCAACACGCGAACACGGAGGAGGTTCTGAAGATGAGATTGGCGTGGGAAAACTTTGCCCACGGCATCGTTACAGACGTTTACGCACCGCACCTCATTGCAGCCTGGCAGGCAGCACAGACGGGTTCAGCGGCAGCGCTAATCCAGACCGATCTGGCCTTTGCTGCGGCACTCAGCCATGAGCAAACTACTCCCAGTTGTGAGGCTGGACGACTCTTGCTTAAGTGCACGCGCGGTGCGCGCTATCAGGATATACTTGGGCATTACCGTAGCGCTTGTGAGGCTGACGAAACTCCTGGCCACTTTCTCACCGTTTGGGCCGCTGTGGGGCACTTCTTCCAGCTCAGTTTAACTAATGTTGTCGCTGAGTATCTTCGGCTTGAGTGGGCGCTTGCCACTCGACATCTACCTGGCCAACCACGCTTGCATGGACTCCCGGAATTAACGGCTCGACTGATGCAGGGGCGTCAGCATGAACTGCGTGTGGTGGCCTGATTCTGCCCGCTGCCTATTCGATTACGGGGCCTTTGTATCACCGACCTTTTTCTCCAAGATCTTCAAGCGGCGCAAGGCGTCGGGCAACTGTGCGGCCGCGATCCACTGGCGCTTGGCCTGTTTATCGGGAGCCGCTGGGTAACCGAGCACAGTTTCACCATCAGGCACGTCACGCATGACGCCTGATTTTGCGCCGATCGTGGCCTGAGTGCCGAGTTTCAGATGACCCGCAATCCCCGACTGCGATGCGATGACGACATAGTCGGAAAGCTTCGTGCTACCCGCAAAGCCGACCTGCCCCATAATCAGGCAGTGCCGACCCATTACGACGTTGTGGGCCACATGGACGAGATTGTCGATTTTGGTGCCTTGTCCGATGATCGTTGGGCCGAGCGCTCCGCGATCGATGGCCGTATTGGCTCCGATCTCCACATCATCGTGAATGATCACATAGCCGACCTGCAGCATTTTGCGGTGCCTGCCCTGATCAAAGACATACCCATAGCCATCCGAACCGATAACCGTTCCCGAATGAATGCTGACGCGGCTGCCGATCTGCGTCCTCTCGTAAATAACCACGTTCGGGTGCAGGCAAACATCGTCACCGATCTGACAGCCGCGACCGATGTGGTTACCTCCCATCAGGACAGAGTGCTGACCTACACGCACACCAGCACCAATGATGCAGTGGGGGCCAACAGTCGCAGTCGCATCGATCACCGCCGTGGCGTCGATCACCGCACTCGGGTGGATGCCTGCTGCGTGAGTCTCTGGCGGAAAAAACAGTGGCAGTACTTTGGCGATGGCAACACGCGCATCTTTGACACGAATCAAAACTTTGCTCGCCGAGTTGAATCCCGCAGGCACAAGAATGGCGCTAGCTTCACTGGCTTCGGCAGCAGCTAAGTAACTGTCCTTTTCAGCAAAGGTGAGATCACCGGAGCGCGCGCCATCAGTAGGCGCAATACCTGTGATGACGATTGATCCATCCCCGACGACTTCACCACCGATCTTCTCTGAAAGCTGCGTGACTGTAAACATGAGGTGCCGATAAAAAGGAATGACGCAGCACTTAGCGCATTCAAAGACCGTTCAGACCGACGAGGCGCTGCTGCTCCACATCCCAAACTTTCAGCCTCAGACAGCGCAAAATCTCAAAGGGATTTAGCGTGGTGATTTTGGGGTTCTGCAATTCTGGCAGTTCTCGAAGAACCTCTGGAAGCCGATAAAAGGGAATCTTGGCATTCAGATGATGAATGTGGTGATAACCAATGTTCGCCGTGAACCAAGCCATAATACGTCCGGTCTTCATGTAGCTGGAGGAGTCCAGAGCTGCACGTTCATAGGTCCAACCAGCTTTATCGTAAAATGCCACAGTCGGGAAATTGTGCTGCGCATAGAAAAGGTAGGAGCCAATCGCATAGGTGATGAAGTGCGGAATCACCTGCACCAGCAGCCATGCCTGCCAGCCAAATGTGACAAGGAGCAGCGTTGCGATACCAGCATGAACAAGCAAGGCGAGCAGGCAATCCAGATGCTCACGCGGCTTCATGGCGAAAGGCCTCAGGCACATGCCATGCAGAAAGACAAAGAGATAACCAAAGAGAATCGTGATCGGGTGCCGCATGAAAAGGTAGATCCACCGAGCCGACTTGGAGGCTTTCTGGAAATGATCCTTCGTCATGATCGGGAATGATCCGATGTGCGATCCCTTGATCTTCGAGTTGTGATTGTGGTGATGATTGTGCGAACTCCGCCAAATGCTGCTCGGGCTGAGCGCCAGGATGCCGAAACCTTTCATAAACCACTCGGCGACTTTGGATCTAGGCAGCAGTGCGTGATGTTGCTGGTCATGATAAATCACGAAGAGCCTCAAAAGAAGCAGGCCAGAAAGTATGCTGCACACGATCTTTAGGTAAAGATGAGGGGCTAATAAAGCACCTGAAAGTGCTGCCGACAAAAGGGCTGTCGTGGAGAGGATACACCACCAGCTTCTCGCGGAATTGTCTTCAGCGTAAATTTTGGTAGCCAAGATAAGCTCCGTGCCTGTCCTGATTTCGCTGCCGTGGTTGATGGATTCAGATGAAGCTAAACTGCTGGTCATTAGGCCCCGAAACAGTCCCACGATGACAATTAATGCAAGGATAGAATCCCTTGACCCTGAGTACTATTTTAAAATTATCATGCATCCATCAAGCGGCTGGGAACGGTGCACGCTATCTGGGTGTTTCGAGAATGCTGATGACTATTGTGGCGTTCGGATTGCAGTGCATTTGTCATCTACTTCGGCGCAAAGGGCGCTCAATCCTGGGCTTGTGCGACTCCTAGCATGGGCAAAACGGGCGGGAGATGTTTCATGATAAAACTCACGCCGCCTCAAGACCTCGCATCGTCGTTTCACTCGTCGCAAAGCGCTCTTCTTCTAGGCCGAGGCGTTGCAGGGAGCTGATATAGAGATTCGGCAGCGGGTAGTTTTCCTTTTGATCAAAGGCCAGGTGCTGACCATGTTTGAAGCCACCACCAGCAAAGAGGACGGGCATGTTCTTGTTATCGTGCGCGGAGGCATTGCCGAGATTCGAGGTCATGAGTACCATCGTTTCATCGAGTAGTTTGTCCGTCTTCAGCTTGCGCAGGAATCCCGCCCACTCGTTGATCATGCCCTGCTCCACGCGGGCGAGCTGCGCCAGCTTCTCCTCATCCATGCCGTGGTGGCTCAGCGTGTGATAGCTCTCATCCACGCCTTCGATGCCCTGCACGTTGTTGCCCGTGACATGCAGCGTGATGAAGCGCGTGCTGTCCGTCATCAGCGCCATGTGGATGATGTCGAGAAAGATGCGCTCCACCGCCACTTCATTGTCACGGGGGATTTGCGTCGGCGGTTTGAGCGCCACTTTCGGTTTCGGTTTGTGCGTCCAGGACTCATTCGCGGCCAGCCGCTGCTCCAGCTCACGCACGCTGGTGAACCACGCATCCAGTTTATCGCGATCACCCGCGCCCAATTCACGCTGGAGAGATTTTGCCTCTGCTCCCACGACATCCATTACGCTGCGCCCACTGCGGATCAGTTCTGCCTGCCGTTCTTGCTCAGCGGGCGTGTCATTCACAAAGAGACGCGTGAAGAGCTTCATAGCGCTATTCTCCGCCGGAATCATAGAGCCATTCTCCGTGTAGCTTGGGCTCGTTTGCGAGTTTGTATTTAAAACAAGGGAAGGAAACCGCGTCTCATGCCCCAGATGCTTCGCCATCAGTTGATCCAGCGAGATGGTGTTCCGCGTCGTCGAGCCACGCGCATTCGGACAAGCCGAAAAGATGCTCCCCTCCGCTGTGTGCCCACCCGTGACCCCTGGATGCGAAGAACCCGACACCACCGTGAAATCCTCCCGCAAATCCTGAATGCCCGCCAGATAACGCGAAGGCTTATACACCCGCCCACTGCCCTCCGGCACCAAATTCGGATTGTGCATCCCCAGCGCCAAACTCACCCCGACAAATCGCTTCGCCTGCCGCGTTTCTTTGACCACCGCAAAGGCCGGAGTCATCGCTTCGAGCAAGGGAAGCCCAAGCGTGATACCCGCGCCACGAAGCATGGCACGGCGGGAGAGATGTTTTTGGAAAATGAAGCTGCTCATAATGTGGTGAAACGTTATTTGGTTTGGAAAATGTCACCCAAAAACACCTCGCGGATGATGGAGCGCAGATTCGGGGTCCTAGAAATCTCATCGAGTGCTGCCTCGTCGCTGAAGCGCGGCGGAGCGCCGGTGGCGTAGGTGAGGAAGTGCTGGGCAAAGGCTCGGGCGAGTTGGGCTGGGCGCTTGGTGTAGAGCTGCTTCCATGTGGTGAGGTTGGTGAAGGCATCGCCTTCCGGGGTGGTTCCGGTGGGGTTGATTTTGGCACCTTGATTGCCCTGACCGTAGGCACTGCGCCAGATGCCGACGGGATCGTAATTTTCGAGCGCAAATCCAGGTGGGTCGATGGTTTGATGGCAACTGGCGCAGCTTTCGTTGTTGCGATGTTTGTCGAGCTGATCGCGGATGCTCGTGGCACCACGAATGTCAGGCTCGATGGCGGGGATGCCGGGCGGTGGTGGTGGGATGTGATTGCCGAGGATGCGCTCGTTCACAAACACGCCGCGAACGACGGGCGAGGTGCTGGTGCCATCGGCGGTGACTTTGAGGATGGCACCCTGGGTGATTAGGCCACCGCGTTTGGCATCGGGTTTGAGCGCGACTTTTTGCAGGCCTTCTCCAGTTTTGAGTGGAGAGACAAGAAGGCTTTCATGTAATGCGACAGGGATAATTTGCGGCTTCCATTTTTTCTCTTTGCCTGATTTTCCCTTCATCGAGTTTTCTCCAGCATAGTGCCGCGCGAGTCGGCCATTGAGATAGGCGAAGTCGGAATCGATGAGGTGGGTGATGCTCAAGTCACTGCGCAGCATCTCGGCAAAGTAGGCGCGGGTTTCTTCGAGCATGGATGTCTGCACGATGGGGTCGAAGCTGCGGAACTGACGGACATCTGGCGTGGTGAAGTCGATCTGATTGAGCTTTAGCCACTGGTCGGTGAAGCTGTGGATGAAGCGCTTCGATCTCGCATCGGTGAGTAGGCGCTCGATCTGCTGGGCGAGCACTTCGGGATCGTGGAGTTTGTTATCATTCGCGAGCTTGATCAGCGCAAAGTCGGGCATAGAGCACCAAAGCGCGTAGCTCAGGCGGCTGGCGATGGCGTGGTTATCCAGCGGGCCGGGAGCTTCGATGAACGTGAGAAAGCGCGGCGAACACAAGATGGCGCGGTAGGCCGTGCGGAGGGCTTCAGTGGGTGAGTCGCCCTCGCTAAGTGCTTTCTGCGCGATCTGGCGATACGGGGCGCTTTGCTCTTCGGTGACGGGGCGGCGGAAGGCGCGTGTGGCAAAGCGGCTGACGAGTTTACCGAGGTCTTCAGGCTTGATGGTTTCAGGCCCTGTTTCGCCAAAGAGTTTCTTTTTTACGGCGGACTGATCGGCATTTGGATGGATGCGCTGGATGCTGATGCCGCTGTGGGCGATACCTTCAAAGCCTTGCTTGGCGAGATCTCGGCCTGCGAATGAGACGTTGCCGCCGTTTGCGCCGGATGGTGCGTTTTTCAGGGTGCCGTCGTTTGGCTTGAGCTCCAGCATGTGGTCTTTTTCGATCCAGGCTTCATAGATGAGGTCGCGTGGCGTGGCTGTGGCTTCGACGAGGCCGACCATGAAAAGCAGCGGCGCATTGGAGTAGCATTCACCCGAGCGCAGCGTGCCCCAGACGGCTCCATCGGCACCGGGATTGACGGCGTGTATGCCTCTGAGCGTGACGCGATACCAGCCGTCATCCGGCACGCGAGTCTCTGTCATGCGGCCAAAGAATTGCAGTGTGATCGGCCATGAGAGGCTCTTTCCATCTCGAAATTCGGGGCCGCGATAGTTGCCTCCACGGCTTTTGCTGAGCGCTTTGGGTTCGACGAATTTTTGAAATGGCACGTCGCCTTTCAGGGCACGGTCGAAGGCATCACTCAGTGCGAGATCTGCCACGTCGAGATAACGCGCGAGCTGGTGGTGAGAGAGTTGCTGCCCATCCGCGACGGTTTCAAAGCCATGCGAGGCGCGATCCTCCGGCAGCAAAGTCTTCAGCGGAATGTCGATGCCCAGCAGGTCATGCAGCGTGTGCTCATACTCGACCCGCGTGAGCCTGCGGCTGCGCACACGACCGTTCGCGCTGATGTCGGCAGCATCGGCTTTGAGTAGGGGCGTTTTGAGATCGGCGAGGAAAGCATCCGCGTCGGCTTGGCTCGGTTGTTCCTTCTTTTTCGGCGGCATCTCGCCATCGCGCACGCGCTCGAAGACTTTGAGCCAGGCGTTATTTGCCGGATCAAAGGCCAGCGCCGTCAGATCGAGCCCACCTTTCTTCACATCCGCGTCATGACACTCGACACAGTGCTGGTCGAGAAATGGGGCGAGTGGTTTCGCCAGTTCCGCCGCTGAAGCGTGGTCAATGAGCAGGGCACAGATTGAGAGGAGATAGATGAAGTGAAGATTCATGGAGACAGACCGCGCGCTGCTAAAGATAAGATCCCGTGGATAGCGAGTGGACTTTTTTGAAAATGGGGCCTCTGGGAACGCTGAGAATGCCGTCAGCTTGCGTGGAATTCGGGCCTTGGGACACTTCATGTCTGGCGGAGCAGCTCGAATTCCACATTGACGCCCCCGCTTTGGGGAATACTCTCCGGCCCCTGACGCATCAACGCATCATCATTTGTCCATATAACCCAAACGACTACCACCATGTCCCGCTCTTACATCTTCTCGTCCGAGTCCGTCGGCGAAGGCCATCCTGACAAAGTTGCCGATACCATTTCTGACGCCATCCTCGACGCCTGCTTGGCCATCGACCCAAAGAGCCGTGTGGCCTGCGAAACGTTCGTGAAGAGCAACATGGTCGTCGTCGGTGGTGAGATCACCATCCCAAAGCTCCAGAACAAGAAGCTCGGCACCACCAAGCCGATCGATGAAGTCATCAACGTCGGTCAGGTCATCCGCAATGCGGTGCGCGGCATCGGTTACACGAACACCGACGACGTCTTCCACGCCGACCAGATCTTCATCAATAACTACCTCACCATCCAGAGTCCTGACATCGCTCAGGGAGTGGACGCCGCTGAAGCCGCAGGCAAGAAGCACGGCGAACAGGGCGCTGGCGACCAAGGGATCATGTTTGGTTATGCTTGTGATGAAACGCCTGAACTGATGCCCGCGCCGATCATGTTTGCGCATCGCCTTGGCCGTGAGCTGACCCGCATCCGCAAGGCTGGCAAGCTGGCTAAATGGCTGCGCCCTGATGCAAAATCGCAGGTCTCCGTCGAATACGTCGATGGCCGCCCGACACGCATCGTCAACGTCGTCATCTCCACTCAGCACACCGCTGACGTGAGCCACGCCGAGATCGAAAAATTCTGCATTGAGCAGGTCATCAAGAAGGTGCTGCCGAAGAACATGCTCACGAAGGACACCGAGTATCTCATCAACCCGACCGGCAAATTCGTCGTCGGCGGTCCTCAGGGTGATAGCGGCCTCACAGGTCGTAAAATCATCGTCGATAGCTACGGCGGCATGGGCCGTCACGGTGGTGGTGCCTTCTCTGGCAAAGACCCGTCCAAAGTGGACCGCAGCGCCGCCTACATGGGCCGCTGGGTTGCGAAGAACGTCGTCGCCGCTGGCCTCGCCTCGAAGTGCGAAGTGCAGTTCGCCTACGCCATCGGTCACCCGCTTCCAGTGAGTGTCCACATCGACACCTTTGGCACCGGCACCATTGACGATGACAAAATCCTCGACGCCGTGCTCAAGGTCTTCTCCTTCAAGCCCGCCGACATCGTCAAGCAGCTCAACCTGCTCCGTCCGATCTACTCGAAGACCACCAACTACGGTCACTTCGGCAAGATCGACGACGCCGACATCACTTGGGAACTCACCAATAAGACCGACGCGCTCAAAAAAGCCGCGAAGTAATTCGACGCCAAACCAATCATCAGCCGCGCAGGGAAACCTGTGCGGCTTTTTCACGTCTGCTGAATCGCGCGATACAGCCACGCCTTCGCATACGTCCAGCCGCGCTTCGCAGTGGGGGCGGAGATGTTGAGAACCTCGGCGGCTTCTTCAATGGTGAGGCCGACGAAGTAGCGGAGCTTCACCAGCTCCGCTTTGCGCGGGTCATGCACTGCAAGTGCATCAAGCGCATCATGGACGGCGAGGAGTTCGTCGTCGTTTTCGATGGGCGTGGCGATCTCGATGTCGTTTGCGTCGATATGCTCGGCGTTGGCTCCGTGCTTGGCGGAGAGCTTGCGGCGGGCGCGGTCGATGAGAATGCGCCGCATAGCCTCCGCTGCGGCGCTGAAAAAGTGCGCGCGGTTTTCAAACGGCTGATCACCGAGCCGCAGCCACGCCTCATGCACGAGCGCGGTGGGTTGCAGCGTGTGACCGGGTTGCTCACGCGCCATCTTTGCACGAGCGAGAGCGCGCAACTCGGCATAGACCTGCTCGAGCAGCGCGCCTTCGGCTTGATCGTCGCCGTGCTGCATCGCTTCCAGAAGACGGGTGACGTCGCTCATGCTCGCGCGTGTGGGAGTGGCTTGTTCATTTTTGCGGCGCATGAAGCATGACACTTTCCGGCCACTTCGCGCCTTGATCGATCCAGGCGCGAAGGTTTGCGGTCTCGTCTTTCGTGAGCGCGGGGAATTTCTCGCGCTTCGCGATGGGCGGCATCTCCAGGTCCTCGACTTGATCCTGCACAAAGCGAAGCAGAGAGCTGGCCTCGGCGTTGCCAGGGATCACCGCCGCCTCGCCGCGCTCGCCGCCTCGGATGAAAGAGGCGCGGTTCGTCATTTGGAAGCCCCCTTTGGATCGCTCGCCGTTGTGGCAGGTCACGCAGGAGCGTTCGAGCACGGGCTGGATGTCGCGGGTGAAATCGACGGGCTTTGTGTCATTGCTGGCCATTGGCGCGGTGCTCGTTGTTTTTGCCGGCGGAGGCGCGGGTGGCGGCGGCTGAGCTGGATCGAGCGATGTCGCCATGGAGATCACAGCCCAGCTTGTGCCAGCGGCGGAAATCCAGCCATCTTTGCCGTGGGGGAAGCCGCTGTCCATCGGCGGCTGGAAGGGGTGCGTGCGGCTGCGCACATGCCAGGTGCCATCGGCGAGTTGAGTGCGGCGCAGGAAGTCGAGTCCGCGCCGGATCGCCGGATGCTCTGGCGGGAGTTTTGCGCCTTCCATTAAAGCATAGAGCGACTGACCGGTGCCGTAGGCGTCGCTCTCCAGCGCGGCCAGTTGCGCCCAGCCGCCATCGGTGCGCTGCATGTGAATCAATGTCTCCGCGAGTGCTTGCAGCGCGCTGGGTTGATCGCCCGCCCATGCGAGTCCGAGCAGTTGATGGACGTGTTCTTCATTCGTCTCTGCATGGGCATTCACCAGCCATGCGCGGGCACGTTGCACACTTGATTCCAGCTCACGCTGACGCGCGGGGATGGGGAATGATTTGATCATCTGCAAAGCGGATGCGGTGGCGGTGATGTCGCTCGCCTGGATCGGCGGACGGGGAATGTAGCGGCTCCAATGACCGTCGGGGTGCTGGATCGGAGTGAGCATGTGAACTGTCGCATCGGTGCTGATGGAGGCTGGCTCGCTCTCGCCTTTGAAATCCATCGCGACATAGCCGGCGAAGATGGCTGGATCGGGCAGAAACGCTCCTTGCAACGCCATCTCGAGATCGGTGAGGTCGCGCTTGAGCAGCTCAAGCTGATGTCGCTCCGCCTCGCGATCCAACACGAACTGCCGTGATCGCGCCATGCTCATCGCGGCCAGCGGAAGCTGCTGCTGATGACAAGAGATGCACTTTTGATGACTCGCGTGACGCGGAAAGTTGGCGGCGGAATCCTCGGCTGTTTTGATGAGCATCGGCAGCGCGCGCTGGATGGCCTCGGCCACCGACTTTGTTTCGCCGGGCACTCGTGCCCTGGACGGTGGCGGCGCAGCGGTAGTTTCCGTGGCACCTGCTTTGAGCAGCGTTTGCACGATCGGCGTGTCGCCGCGTTTGCGTGCGAGCATCAGCGGTGTCTGTGTGACGCCGAGGAAATTATCCACCTGTTGTCCGCCCTCGGCATTCACATCGGCGCGATGCGAGAGCAACAGCTCGACGAGCGCGGGGGAAGACAATTCCGACGATGCGGCCCAATGCAACGGCGTGTAGTTGGCGATGAGATCACGCTGATCGACCGGCGCTCCGGCATCGAGAAGCACACGCGCCACACCGACGTGTCCGCCCCACGCAGCCTGACCGAGCGCGCTGCCTATCTGGGTGAAGATGTCGATCTTTGCACCGCGTTCGAGCAGCAGCTTCGCCAACGGCTCGTTGTCGAGATACGCGGCCCACATCAGCGGCGTGCGTCCGCCGCCCATGATGAAGCCGTCCACAGTCATGTTGGGTTTGGCGTTGATCTCCGCCCCTGCGTCGAGCAGCAGACGCACGGAGTCGATGTCACCCGATGCTGCGGCAGCCATCAGCGCGGTCGAGCCAAACACATTCGCCACGTTCACATCGGCTCCGCGCTCGATCAGCAGTTTGACCGTGCGACTGTTCCCCGCCTTTCGCGCGGCGAGAAGGAGCGAGGTGTTGCCGAGTTTGGACTGCGCTTTCACATCCGCACCAGCGGCGACGAGGAGCTGCGCTTTGTCGGCAAACGTCGCCGCATACAGCAGCGCGGTGACGCCTGCCTTGTTGCTGGCATTCACATCAGCGCCAGCCTTGAGCAATCGCTTCATCACAGCGGCATCGGCCATCCACGCGGCACTCATCAAGGGCGTGTTGCCGTATTCATCGCGTGCGTCCACGGCGGCGGCATCTTGCAACAGCACGTCCACCTTGGCGGCATCACCCGCGCGAATGGCCTGGAACAAGGGAGGCGGCTCCACTGCGAACAGCGGCGTAAAGGCGAGACTGATGAGTGCGATGGATTGGAGAGTTCTCATGGTGTTGATTCAATGTGGTCAACAGGCTCATGCGAAATTCCGTGTTCGCGTGACTCATCGGTTTGAAAAATAGTTTCGCAAAGTAGCCATCATCGCTCAGCGAACCGACCGAAGGGAACCGGAGCGAAGCGGAGATAGCCGAAGGCAAATAGCCAATGCGCGTGCGGGACTGCCCGAAGGGTGGAGCGTAGGACAGCAAATGAGCTGGGGGCTTCGCCGGCAAGCACCAGAACTCAAGCACCAGCAGAATTCCTGGACGCGGGCATGGGAGTTAAAGTCGGAGGTTGAAGGATCGCTCGCTGGTCAGGCTTCATGGGCGGTTTTGATGAGGTGTTTTGAATGGAACCACTCAGCCCACCAGCTTCGCCCCTTGCTGTCGGCGAATCTTTTCTGGTCGATGCCCATGCGTGCAGCAGGGTGAGGTAGCAATGGAAGTTTGCCGTCTTCGATGAACGGGTTGCCGACCTTCCTGCTGGGTGAGTTAAATGAAAGAAGGCCCAAGGCTTCGGGTTTGCATGGCTGCCGATGCATCTCCGTGTTTTCGAACCACCGCCTCATTATGAAACGACTCATTCTCCTCCTCGCTCTCGTTTTGGTGTTTGATGCCCATGCGGGCAAGAAAAACAAGGCGGCCATGAAACAAGGCCAGGAGGATGACGCGGAAGGCAACCCCATCGGAGCGGTGCATGTTTACAAGACGGTCGCGGGCCGCGAGTTGCAACTTCATGTCCTGAATCCTGCTGATTGGAAGGCTTCGGACCAGCGGCCTGCCATCGTGTTCTTCCACGGTGGCGGCTGGGAGAAAGGCAGGCCGGCGCAGTTCAACGCGCAGAGTGAGTATCTCATCACGCGAGGCATGGTCTGCATCCAGGCGGAATATCGCCTCATCTCGAACAATCGCCAGGAAGCTCCCGTGCATCCCTGTGAAGACGCCAAGTCAGCGATGCGCTGGGTGCGCAGTCACGCTGCGGCGCTTGGCATTGATCCCAATCGCATCGCCTCCGGCGGTGGCTCCGCAGGCGGGCATCTCGCGGCCTTTGTCGGCATGGTCGAAGGCACGGACGATGCCCAAGACGACCTCCAAATCTCATGTCGGCCCTCCGCGATGGTGCTCTACAATCCAGCGCTGCTGCATGGCGCAGACGTGGCCCCCATGGCTGAGGATAGTCGGCGTCCACCTTTCTCTCCGGAACTCACCAAGCGCTATGAGGCGGTCTCGCCATACTTGCACGTCAGCCAGGACGATCCTCCTGGAATCATCCTCGTTGGCTCGAAAGACGGTGTGTTGCCGCCTGCCGCTCTGAAGGGATTTCTGGCGCTGTGCCAGACGGCCAAGGTGCGCATGGAATCCGTCGTCTATCCGGGTGAAGGACATAGCTTCTTTGGCCTTCGTCGCTCGCCAGACCGCTTCTATGACACGACTCTCGAAATGGACAAATTCCTCGCCTCCCTTGGCTGGATCTCCGGCCCTCCGACGCTCACGCGCGAGCAAGTCAAGCAAATGGGCGAAGGCATCACTCTCGTTCCAAACAAGACCCAGAGAGCTGATGCCAAGGTGCCGTGAATGGCACTGACTACGGTGTTCGTCCCTTTGTTTCATCGCTCCGCGTGATGAGCTGGGGGCTCCTCCGGCAAGGAAGACTCTCGGACTTTGTATGCGCCTCTCTTCGGGGATAGCACAATGCTCCTCACGCGGAGCGATGAGGGCTACTTTTGATCCGGTTTCTGCGCAGCTTCGGCGGCGTTGATTTCTTCCCAGCTTGCCGATTGCCAGATGCGCACCCGACGGGCGCCGGTGCGCAGCTCCAGCTCTTGCGCGGCGATGGTGTTGCCGTCGGAGAGCATGCCTGGCAGACTCAGGCTGGTGCCGGGTTGCCCCGAAAGATTGGACACCTGTTGCCAGCTTTGCGTTTCCCACACCTTGATCGCCTCGGTGCCGATGCTCGATGACATCATGCGTTGGCCGTCGGGTGAGTAGGCCAGATTTGACAAGACAAGGTTGTGCCCATGCAATGAGGCTTGAAGCTTCCTCGTGGCGACATCCCACACGTTGATTTCCGGTGAATCGAGTCCGCCGTTCACCAAAGTTTTTCCGTCAGGAGACAATGCCAGACACTGAATAGGCCACTTCCGCACCGTGAATGCGTCGCCAGCCTCGCCTGTGACGAGATCGAGCATCCGCACTGATCCGATCGCATCGAAGCGAACCATCGAGCGGCCATCCTGCGAAACGCGATAGTGCAAGCCGCGAATCGGCCCGATGTCAGCAGCGCTCGAGGAAAGCTCGCGCCGCGTTGCCACATCCCAACGTGTGAAGGTGCTTAGTTTTGTCGCAGGATCATAGACCGCAGCGAAAATGATGCGGGATTGCGCGAGGTAGCCGAACCACACATTGCCCGCGCTCAACTTGAGCGGGAAAGTGGCCGCCTCCTTGTCCTTCACATTCCACACCTTGATCTGCGGCGGGTCTTTGACGCCGAGCACCACCTCATCAGGAGCGACCCAGAATGCTGCCACGTTGCTGGCTCCGAGTTCTTCATGCGCGATGTCGGTATCCGTGACCAAATGGACCACTCCCTGGCCAATGGTGACAAACTTCTTCCCATCCGGCGAAACATCGACATGGCTGTGATTGACGATGGGAAGAACCTTCGTGCCGCTATTCTTCGACTGCCCGCGCGGCTCTTCCCACACGAAGAGACCTCCATCCTTGCCAGCGCTCACGATCTGCTTGCCGTCAGGTGAAAATGCCGCGGACCAAACCTCATCCGTATGCCCCATCAACACCGGTCCGATGCTCCAATCTGCCGTGTTCCAAAGTCTCACCGTTTGATCGGCACTCGCGGAGACCAGCATCTTCCCTTCCGGTGAGAACGCCAGGTGCGTGATGAAGCCCTCATGTCCGCTGAGCGCCTTCGCCACGCGTTTCGATGCGACATCCCAAATGAGGATGGTCGGATTAATCCACGCGCTGCCCGCTGCGAGAGAGCGGTCATCGGGTGAAAAGGCGAGCGCCATCGTCAGGCCGGTGAGTTGGAACTCGCCTTGCGCAGCGCTCGTCTCGGCCTCAACCAACCGCACCCGACCAGTCGTCTCGCCGATGGCAAGGGTTTTGCCATCGTGCGAATAACAAAGCGCGCCGCAGGTCGTGCTGTTCAGACCGCGCTTGATGGGAATGGTGCGGCGGCGTTGCTGCGTTTGGATGTCCCAAAGCCAGACCTCATCGTGACTCGCGATGATGGCCGCGAGCGTGGTTTTGTCAGGCGAGAGAGCGATGGCGGTGATGACGAGCTTCTCCCCGCTTAGCGTGGCCAGCAGCGTTCGCTGGCGGATGTCCCAGACGCGGACGCAGCGATCATCACTGCTTTTGCAACCCACTGCCGCCACCATTCCACCATCATCCGACATGGTTAGGAAACCGGAGTTCGCGCCCAACATCGGAGGATCCTGTGGCTCGCGTTCTTGCAATACCGATGGCGCCGCACCCGGCGCAGCATCCCTGAGCGAGACCTTTCCTCCATCCTCAAACGTCACCAGCGATTTGCCATCGGCAGTATAGAGCGCGGTGAGCACGCGATTCCCATGATTCGCGACTTCAAATGCCGCGCCCGACTGGCAGACTTTCCACAGGTGCCGCCACTCCCAGCCGCGCAGATCGACCTCACCTGCTGCGGGCCGTTGACGCTCCAGCATCTGCCTCGCCTCGCGCAGGTTGTGATCTCTCGCGGCTTGCTGACCGCGCAACATATCAGCCGCATACGCGAGTCGTCGTGCGGCGAGTTCCTGCTGCTCCGACTGCAACCGCAGCCGCACCGCATCACGCTCCGCTTCATTCGCGCGATGCGCTTCGGTTTGAAAGGCGATGCGCTGCTTCTGCTCCGCGATGCGGGCCCGACTGGCATCCAGCCATGCCCAGGTGCTCACGACGGTCGTGATCAACAGCACGGCACCGATGAACATGGCGACTCGCAACGCCTTCTTGTTCCGGCGCGCGAACTTTTGAAACTGATAACCCGCGCTCGGCGGCGTGGCGCTCACCGGTTCGTCAGCAAGGAAGCGCCGGATGTCCTGGAAGAACGCATTCGCTGTCTCGTAGCGACGACTGCGATCCTTGTCGATGGCCTTCATCACGATCCAATCTAGGTCCGGCTCCACGAGACCTCCGACCTTTGCAGGCTCAACGCGGTGCGTCTTCGCCAGTTGCGTGCGTTCCTCGCCGACGATGGTGCCCAGCCGTGACGAAGGCTTCTCTGGCTCGACCTCGCGGATGATGCGCCGCATTTCTTCGTAGCCCACGGAGAGCAACGATTTTCCATCGAAGGGTGGCTTTCCCACCAGCAGTTCGTAAAGCAAAACGCCCAGCGCGTAGATGTCGCTGCGCGTGTCAATGTCCACCGCGCTGAGGCTGGCCTGCTCCGGGCTCATGTAAACCGGCGTGCCGATGAACTGCTC
>CAZOVY010000062.1:0-37916 GCA_964583255.1 uncultured Prosthecobacter sp. | reverse complement strand
ATCGGCTCGCACATTGACGAGGTGGATGGCCTCGAAGACATTCTTGAACTCAGACTCGCCAATGACGCCGACGCCTAACGTACCTGGTTATCATGACGCGAAGCCGCGATGAGAACGGTGGTTGGACGATTCGCGGTGGGGTGGACCTGGACTTAGACCGAGATGCAGCAGGTGGTGAACAAGCTGGATGAATTGATCGCAGCGCTGAGGCGCTAACGGAGCGCGAGTATTCTACTCGCCTAGCTTTCCCAGCGCATCGAAGGCCACGAAGACCGATCCTCCGACTATGACTATGAATCCGAGGCGAGTAGGCTACGCCATACACGCGCTCCGTGGGCTCGTCGGCTACGCCATACACGCGCTCCGTGGGCACTGCGGCTGCGCCACACACGCGCTCCGTGGGCTGTAAGCGTGGTAGAAACGCAAAGAACCAAGATTTTCTCGACAGTTCGCTATCCCGCTACGTTCTTTAAGACCCACATGAAGTACCTGCTCAGCGCCGCTCTCTGCTTTCTCACCCTCTCTCTTTCTCACGCTCAATGGCCCCAAGATGCCAGTGATCTGAAGTCTGACCCTAAGGCCAGCTTTGGCACTCTGGCGAATGGCCTGAAGTATGTGATCCTGCCCAATGAGGAGCCGCCGGGACGCGCGAGCATCCGCATTTACATGGATGTGGGGTCGCTGATGGAAGAGGACGATCAACAGGGCATGGCGCATTACCTGGAGCACATGGCTTTCAATGGCAGCCGCCACTTCCCTGGTGGTGAGATGGTGGAGTACTTCCAGCGTCTGGGCATGGGTTTCGGGGCGGATACGAATGCGCACACGTCCTTTAAAGAAACGGTGTACATGCTGGAACTGCCGAAGGTGGAGTCGAAGCTGATCGCGGAGGGCATGCAGCTCTTCCGGGATTACCTGGATGGCATGGCACTGGGTGAAAAGGAGATCGATAAGGAGCGCGGCATCATCCTGAGCGAGAAGCTGAGCCGGGACTCGATCGAGTACCGGACGATGCTGGAGGGCTACAAGTTTGCGATGCCGGACTCACTGCTGCCAAAGCGCCTGCCGATCGGCACGGAGGCGACGATCAAGTCGATGCAGCGCCCGCGCTTTGTGGAGTTTTACAAGAAGTGGTACAGCCCGAAGCGCACCACGATCGTGGCGGTGGGTGACTTCAAAGATGTGGCTTCAGTGAAAGCGGAAATCGAGAAGAACTTTGCCGATGTGAAGGCACCTGCGGCTGACATTCCTGATCCGAGTTTTGGCCAAATCACGACAGGCCGTGGCATCATCGCCAAGCTGCATACGGAGGCGGAAGCGAAGGCGGTGGACATCAGTGTCGAGCTGCTGCGCCCAGCCAAGAACAAGCCTGACACGGCAGCGAATCGTCGTGAGAAAATGGTGCGTGATCTGGCGGATGCGATGCTGAATCTGCGCCTGTCAGAACTGGCGAAGGCGGAGAAGACGCCGATCCTGAGCAGTGAGGCTTACAGCTATGAGTACCTGGAGTTTGTCGAGGTGGTGGGCATCATGGCGCAATGCGCGCCGGATCAGTGGGAGCGTGCTTTGACGCTGATCGAGACGGAAGTGCGCCGGGCTGTGCAGCATGGTTTTACGGAGGCTGAGTTTGAAGAAGCGAAGGCCTCTCTGCTCAAGTCGGTGGAGCTGCGTGCAGCTCAGGCGGATAGCCGGAAGTCACGCGATTTGGCGAGTGGTCTGGTGAGCATTTTGGCCTCGAAGAAAGTGATCACCCACCCGACGGATGATCTGGTGCGCGTGAAGGCGGCGCTGGCGGGATTAAACATGGAAGAGTGTCACACGGCGCTGACGGCGAGCTGGAAGGGTGAGGACATTCAGATCTTTGTCGGCGGTAATCTGAAGCTGGAAGGTGATGCCTCGGCGAAGATCATCGCCACGTATCGTGACAGCCAGAAGCAGCCAGTGGCCGCACCGGCGAAGAAAGAGACGGCCGCCTTTGCTTATGCAAGTGTGGGTGAAGCTGGCAAGATCACGTCCCAGACGGAAGTGAAGGAACTGGGTATCACTCAAGCGGTGTTTGCCAACAACGTGCGCCTGAACATCAAGCCGACTCCATTTGAAAAAGGCACGGTGCGCGTGGGCATCAACTTTGGTGGTGGTAAGCTGACGGCTCCGCTCGATAAGCCCGGTCTGATCGCCTTTGCCCAGAGCACGTTTATTTTGGGTGGCCTGAAAGCACACAGTGCGGATGACCTTCGTCAGTTGTTCGCCAGCAAGACGGTGGGCATGGACTTTGTCGCGGGTGATGAGGCGTTCCTGCTGAGCGGGCGCACCACTCCGGGTGATCTGGATGCACAGCTTCAGTTACTGACGGCCTTTCTCACCGCACCGGGCTACCGCGAAGAAGCAGAGCGACAGTTCCGCAAGAATCTCGATCCGATGTATGTGCAACTGGCGCACACGGCTGAGGGGATCATGGCTGATAAAGTGGTGTCCTTCATGCACAGTGGCGATCCACGCTTTGGCTTCCCAAGCAATGAGGAGATGCAGAAGCGTAGCCTCGTGGAATTGGCGGCTTGGTTAAAAACGCCTTTGGCTGAAGATTTCATGGAAGTCTCCATCGTCGGTGATGTGCAGGTGCCAGCGGTGCTGGAAGCCGTGGCTAAAACACTGGGTGCGCTGCCAAAGCGTGCTGCCGAGAAACCTGCGTATGCGAAAGAACGCGCCGTGCCTTTCCCGAAAGGTCCGAGTACGAAAGACATCACTTTTGACACGGAGATCCCGAAAGCCATCTCAGCTCTCTATTGGCCAACAGGCGATATGAGCGACATCAAGAGAACGCGCCGTCTGAGTTTGCTCGCAGCGATCCTCGATGACCGTCTGCGGGTGAAAGTGCGTGAAGAACTCGGCGAGACCTATAGCCCGGCCTGCTACCATGTGGCGAGCGACACGTTCACAGATTACGGCTACATGACCGCGATGATCGAATGCAAGCCTGAGCAGGCGGAGTCTCTCTCAGTGCTGGTGACCAAGATCGCGGCTGAACTTTCGGTTGGGCCGATCACCGATGACGAGTTCGAGCGTGCCAAGAAACCGATCCTGACGCAGATCGACCAGATGCGCCGTGATAACCGCTACTGGGGACAGAATGTGGTGCGCAACTGCCAGGAACACCCGGAGCGCATCGAGTGGTCGAAGAGCTTGGTGAGCGACTTTGATGGCGTGACCAAAGAAGAGGCGCAAGCACTGGCGAAGCAATTCCTGGGAAAAGATCACGCGGTGGCAGTCAAAGTGCTACCCAACAAGAAATAGAAGACCCTGCCAGCGATGGCCGGAGGATTTAATCTGAGTTTTCCACTTCCAAAGTGGGACGTAAGTCGTTTAGACTAACGGGGTTGCCTTTCACCACCTCCTTTTACCATCGTGATCCATCATCTTTCCGCACTCGAAGGTGCACTCTGGGGCCAATTCGTTGGTGACGCAGCGGCTTTGGGTGCGCACTGGATCTATGATCTCGATGAACTCGCCGATAAGTTCCCCGGTGGGATTGATGGCTTCGAGACGCCACAAAAGGGGCACTATCACGAGGGCAAGGTTTCGGGGGATCAAACGCAGTATGGTGATGCAGCTCTGCTGCTGCTGGAGTCCATCGCGGCTTGTGGCGAGTTTCGGGAATCGGACTTTGGCATCCGCTTTGAGGGCCACTTCACCAGTCCTCTTTGCAAGAGCTATAAAGACCATGCGACCCGCGAGACTTTGGCCAATCTCCTGCAGGAGCCTGGAAACTACCAAAACGGAGCCGACGATAATCAACTGGCGACGGTGACGCGACTGGCACCCGTGGTTGTGTTTTATCATGACCACCCTTCAGCAGAGCGCTTGAATGCGATTCGACGGCTGACTTTAGTCACGCAAAATCACCCAACGGCGCTGGCCTGTGCTGCCGCTCATGCCGTTTTGCTGCAAAGCCTTTTAGGCGGCACGCCGTTCCGAGATGCCTTTGAAGCCACGCGTAAATCCGCTGACGTGAGCTGTGATGGCTCCGACTATTTCGAGTTTGCCCACATGCTGCGTGAGATGGATGTGGTCACGGCGACGGGTCGCTTTGGTCAAAGCTGCCCGCTGCCAGAGAGCTTCCCCTCAGCCCTGCATGCGGCGTGGGTTCATCACGATGATTTTGCCACGGCTATCCTCAACACGACCCGTGCTGGTGGCGACAATGCGGGGCGCGCTTCCATGGTCGGTGCCTGGCTCGGCGCTGCTCACGGACTGCAAGGAATCCCCGGTGAGTGGCTACTGAGACTGCGCCACCGCGAGCGCATCCAGTCGGCGATCAGTCAGCTCCTGGCGAAGATGAAAGCGGTCACTCCCGAGTGCCCATGAGCCGCCTGAGCAGGTCTTCTTCATGAAGAATGCCGGAGGGCTGCTGATTGGCATCAAGCACGAGGCAGAGGCTGCGGCCACGTTTGCGCATTCGTTGCAGAGATTGCAGCGCAGTATCCTGCTCATGCACGCTGTCGAGCGTGCGCATGTGCTGACGGACGAGCCGATCTGGGGGCATGTCCTTCCCCAAAGTGGAGAGGTCGATCACGCCGACGAAACTGCCATGATCACCGATCACGGGCAGCGTGCTGATGCGGTTTTCGCGGGCTAAAATCAGCGCACTACTCAGCGGTAAATCAGGAGACAATGCCACACTGCGAGTGAGCGGGCGCATGACGTCGCCGGCATGGAGTAGGCGGTAGTCCAGCACCTGATGGATCAAGCGTGCAGCACCGGATGAGAGCTGATTTTGATGCTCCAAAGTCCGAGCCTGATGGCGCAGATCATCACGACCGGCCGATTGATTGGGAACAGAGGTGGTATCTGTCGGATGCGCGCGAGCCATGAGCCGGAACAGTGGCCGAAAGAGGCCGATGATCAGCACCAGCGGAAACAGGGCACGGATGGTGCGAAAGGGATAGCGGCGGAAGAGCTTCTTTGGCAGGACCTCTAGCCCGATGAGGAAGATGGGCAGCGCCACGGCAAAGGCGGCGAGATAACCCCAGCCGCCGGAAACGCGCACCAGTTTCCAGGCGATGATGAGAAAGGCGGCGAGATTGGTGATGTGATTGGCCACGGTGATCGCGCCGAGCAGAGCATCGCGGTCCTCTACCAGTGGCAGCAGGCGCGCAGCACGGCGGTCGCCCGAGCTTGCGGCATGGCGCACGCGCACGCGACTCACGGCGAGCACAGCACTCTCCAGCCCGGACAAAGCGAATGACAGAGCGAGGGAAAGGAGCAGTAGGATGATCCAACTCATGCCGCCTCAGCCTCCTCTTCTTTGGTTAGAGGACGACTCAACCTTAGCTCGACCTGCTGGATTCGGGCGCGTACGACTCGACGCACTTTAATCTCGGCACCTTCGACCTGGATGCGCTCACCTGCCTTGGGCACATGGCCGAGTTGATTGAAGACGAAACCACCTATGGTGTCGATACCACCTGCGGGTAGAGGTAACTCTAATTCACGCGACACGTCATCCAGACGCGTGCCGCCATCGAGCAAGTAACGACCACCACCAAGCTCGCGAATTTCTCCCGCCTCACCCTGCCATGGCGCAGCCTCGTAGAGCAGCCAGTCGGCGATTTCTTCCTGACTCACCATGCCTTCTAGCCCGCCATATTCATCGACGATGAGCACGGGCCGAACGGAGTTTTGCAGGTGTTTTTCAAGTGCATCCAACACGGGCATTGTCTCTGGCACAAAGGCGACCAATTCACGCATGGCCTGCCAGGTCGGCCTGCCAGCAAGCTTCCAAGCGACGGTATCAATCACGCCGACCACCGCGTCAGGCGTCTCACCATAAATCACCACCCAGCGACTGGCGGACTGCTCCAAAACGGTGGCCGATTTGGCAGGGCCATCTTCAGCACTCATCAGCGTCAGATCCACACGCGGCACCATGCAGTCACGCACGGTCAGTCGCTCAATGTCCAATGCCTCACGGATGATGGAGGCCTCTGCGCTGTCGAGCAGGCCCTGCTCCTCACGCATTTCCACCAGCGTCTCAAATTCATCTCGGGTGATCGGCACCCGCATTTTCACACGACCAGACACCAGTCGGCGGATCAGGGCATCTGTCGCGCGATCAGCTAGCGTGACTACAGGATCAAGCACCGAGCGCAGGGGATTCAGCAGACGCAGACTGCCGAGGAGCACGGTGGAGGGTGAATAGGCGGCGAGAAATTTTGGCAGCACATCTCCAAACAGAACGGTCGTCATGAAGAGAATCGGCGCAGTCAGCCACGGATTCCAGCCCATCAATTTGAAAGGACCCGACACCAGATGCAATCCCAGCGCTGCGAGCGCGAGATTCAGCGTCGCCGAGAGGAGCAGGGTGCGGTGCAATTGAGCGAAAGGGTTCGCAGTGATGCTTCGCAGCTTTCGTGCCACGCTGCCCTCACCCGCTTGCTCTAGTTGCTCTTCCAAATCACGCGCTGTGTGGATGGCCGTCTCCGTGGCAGAGATCACTGCCAGCAACAAAAGAAGCGCGATGTAGATGAGTCCAGAGACGAGAAGAAGCACGGGCCGAATTGTTCCGAAGGGTCAAGTCGGGGTCAAGCCATGAATCGCGCGCATAAACTGCTGCGCTCAAGGATTGATCAGCGACTCCAGATCACTTTCCTGCAAGCCACTCATGAGCGGAGATTGATCGTCGATGGAGGCCTCTACCAAGCCGCGCTTTTTGGCCTGAAGAGCAAGGATTCTCTCCTCCACTGTGCCACGCATCGCTAGGCGGTAGGCGGTGACGACGCGCTGCTGGCCGATGCGGTGGGCGCGGTCAATGGCCTGGGACTCGACGGCTGGGTTCCACCAAGGGTCCAGAAGGATGACGTGGTCGGCGGCGGTCAGGTTGAGACCATAACCGCCAGCTTTGAGACTGATGAGGAAAACGCGCCGCTCGGGCTGGGTTTGGAAGGCCTTCACCTGCGCCTCGCGATCCTGACTGCTGCCATCTAAATAGGCATAAGTGACCTGGCGGGCATCAAGCGCCTCTCGGACGAGTTTCAGGAATTGGACGAATTGGCTAAAGATGAGCACTTTGCCGCCCCCCTCCAAAATGGACTCTAGGCGCTCAAGTAGCATGGGCCACTTGCCGGAGAGGTCATCCTGATCAAGTCCGCCGAGGGTGTCTTTTTGCAGACCTGTCAGTCGGAGATCACAGCAGGCCTGACGCAGGCGAAGCAGAACGGTGAACATGGTCATCTTAGCACCACCCTGGCCAGAGCGCTTGCGGGCAGCCTTGATTTCCTCCCGACCTTCCTCCATGAGACGGCGGTACACCTCGGCCTGAGCTGGGGAAGGGTCGCACCAGAGGACTTGCTCGATCTTCTCGGGCAGGTCCTTGAGCACCTCACGCTTGGTGCGGCGAAGGAAATAGGGGCGCAGAAGCTTCTTCAAACGCTCGCTCGCCGCCAGTCCTGCCGGAGTGTCCATGCCGCCGTGAATTGGTAACTCGAAGCGTTCTTTGAAGTTGTCCCGACTGCCTAGATACCCTGGAAGGACAAAGTGGTAAATGGACCACAAGTCGCGCGTGCTGTTCTCCACAGGCGTCCCAGTGAGAGCCAAGCGGGACTTCGCCGTGAGTTCTCGGAGCGCTTTGGCCGCGTCGGTATCAGCGTTACGGATGTAACTAGCCTCATCAAGAAGGAGTAAGGACCAAGACTGCTTTTTCAAGGCTACCAAATCCCTGACAACCAACTGATAAGTGGTGATGATCACATCGTAATCCTGAAGGCGACCCAGCAGTTCAGCTCGATTCGATCCTTGGGAAATCGCCACCCGTAATTCGGGAGCGAAACGCTCAAGTTCTGCTCGCCAGTTACCAGTCAAAGACTTGGGGCAGACAATCAGAACCGGCAGACGATCCTCTTTTTTCGTCCGAATGAGAAGCATGCTGATCAGAGCGATGCTCTGCACCGTTTTACCCAAGCCCATTTCATCACCCAGGAGTCCACCGCGCCCAGCCAGAGCCAGTGAGGCCATCCAGCGAACGCCAAGCAATTGATAAGGCCTGAGCCGAGCACCTAGATTCCCCAGTTCAGCCAACACCACAGCCTCGTCAGGCAGATCGGTTTTCTCATCTTCACCCGTACCCAGAAAGTAACCCGCATGGAGACTGCTGATTCGAGCGCCATCAGGGGTGAGTTGGAGGGGAACATCACGCAATGTGTCCTCAAATTCCTCCACGCTCTGGAGGTCAAGCGTGTAACGCTTGCCATTTTTCCCCTGCACCGAACGCTGGCCTGAACGCACCAATCGAAGCACCTCAGAGCGCGGCAAACTGAAGCCATCCGGAGCCTCGTAACCGAACTCCATCGCCAACCAGTCGGAACCCGAACTGCCAGCAAAACTCTCCTCAGGGCGCTGCCGAACCTGAGGAACAATGCGAGCCACACCACGAGTTGCCGCCAACCAGCGCTCCCCCTCAATCACCGTGACATGCTTCTTTAAACGAACTAAATCAGAGGCATAAAATCTCAGCACCGCCTCCACTCCAGAGAGCCTCATTGGCGTTACTTTAGTAACTAAACTAACCCCATGTATAGATTTAAATCCAAGACCCTTCAAAAAGGCAAAAAGGCAGAATTCTTCATCCACGTTACGAGTGTAATAAACGCCTTTTGATTGCTTATCCTCAATAGGATATAGTTCATCAACTGACCTTAAATCTGGGTTTTCCACAACTGGCCATCTCACCCCCTGATAAAGGGCCGCAATCGTTACATCAACTGATTGAAGAGAGCCATCCACAAGCAGCTCAAATTCACAGGGGACAGGAGCCACGTGGAAGTTTTCGAGCCCTGCACCATGAAGCTCAATCTGAAACGCATCTGTAATGATTTCTCGATTCGCAATGAACCAGCGCAGCGGGCGAACACACGGAAGCTCTGCCACCAATCGTTGCAGATCAGAGGGCATTTGAGGCAGGCGAAAAAGCGTGCCTGTCTCCCGGCAACACCACCAGCCAGTTGGCTGATTTTTGACCAACGGCCCCTGCCCCGCTGCATCCAACTGAAACTTAATTTCACCCAGACCGCTGGAAGACTCGACCCTCAAGGGCAAACGCACTGGATCAACCGCCACAGAAATCGACTGACCTCCGCCTGACGGCTTGCCGGCCACCAATCGTGGATGATCCGCTGCGCTCTCTAAAAACTCCGAAAATAACGCCCCCGGTAAAGATAGCGGCGCGCTCTGCCTGAGAACCCCTTTCTCAGCAAGCCAGGCCGCCAATAGAGATTCCTCACCCTCAGCGCCGGGTGAGAATCTGACATAAACTCCAACGGGCTCCCGCAAGCCACCCGTGAGCATTCCTTCTGGCATATAGACGCTGTATTCACCCGCCACTCGCAGAGATTGACGTTTCACTTGTAACGCTCCAGTGAGAGCAGTCACAGCACGATGTGAATCTACAGATCGAGTGGTTAAACTACCCTTAGCAGTCGGAGCTGCACCACTCCCTGCCTTGAGGTGAACCAAAGCCACCGAGAGAGAGTGCTCACAAATTAGCCCGCGACGTGCCGAAGGGCAGGTGCAAAGATTATCTACATCCTTGGGAGATCGAATCAGCAATCCACAGGCGAATTTCATTTTACCATGACCCGCTAGACCCCTAAGCCGCCCAGCTTCAGTCGCCTGTACCGAAACCAATCCAGCATCAACCAGCCCACGCGCCGCCTTCAAAGCCTGCCAGCCGCCGATTTCTCCAAGCCATTTTTCAGTGATTTCCATTTCTTTCTGGCGCTTATCATTGTTCCAGTTCAAAGTCATGCTCTAAGGGTCATTTATGCGGATAGTTGCGATCACCAATCAAAAAGGCGGTGTTGGAAAAACCACCACGGCAATAAATCTGGCTGCGTGCCTAGCACAGCGCGGTATGCGCGTGCTGCTCATCGACCTCGACCCACAGGCCAATGCCACGAGCGGCCTTGGTTTAGCGCAGGAAGATGGAGGCAGCCTCTATCCGGCTCTTGTTCTCGGCACTGACCCTCACACGGCCATCCGCAGCACGCGCCTGCCCAATTTATCCATCATCCGATCTCACCAGGAACTGGCTGGCTGCGAGATCGAACTCGCCCAGAGCGGCAATCATCTGGCCCGCCTGCGTGAAGTGCTTCACCCGCTTCGTGAGTCAGGTCACTTCGACTATATCCTTCTCGATTGCCCGCCGTCACTTGGCGTTCTCATGACCTCGGCCCTGGCTGCCGCAGACGAACTTCTGGTGCCTCTTCAGTGTGAGTACTTTGGCCTCGAAGGCCTATCTAAAATCGTCCAAGTTGTGCAGCAGATCCGCGATTGCGGAGCCAATCCCAACCTGCTCCTCGAAGGCATCGTCATGACGATGTATGATTCACGCGCTAATCTTTCCCAGCAGGTCGTGAGCGATGTGAAAAATTACTTCGCCGAGATCATCTACAACACGATTATCCCGCGCACTGTCCGCTTGGGCGAAGCTCCGAGTTTTGGGAAATCCATCATCGAGTATGAACCGAATGGACGTGGGGCCACGGCTTACCGAGCCTTAGCTGAGGAGTTCCTGGCTCGCCGCCTGGCGAAATAAGCTCGAGGTGTCCGCGAGAGCATCTGAGCGGATTGCTGCCTCCATATTATATACTCCTATGAACAGTATATTAAAAATGTTACGGTTTTGTTGATAATTAACTTGGAAGATGGCGTTTATTCTACTATTCTCCATATTAACCATGACACGCTCCCATTCTCCCGTGCTTTTCCTGGCTCAGTCAGCCACCACTCAGCGGCGCCCGCAGGTCCGCATTCATTTTTTTGACTACGCCTTTTTAACCCTGTCTCTCATCGTCATTTGCGGTGGTTGCCTCTTTGTCATGGACCTTGCTTCGGCCCACAGTTCTGGCCAGGAGTCTCCGATGATGCAGATGTTGACTAAGATCGGCAGTGTGATCCCCTCTTTGATGCATGGCATCGCCAATTACGGTCTGCTCTTCCTCGCAAGCGTTTTGAACTCGGCGCTGATTGTCGGTCTTGTCTATGGCCTGCGCGCTCTGGATAGCAAAGTCAGCCGTGGCCCGCGTCGCCAGTATCCAATGTTCATGAATCTGCCACGACCAAGTTCACAAAACGTGCGCGGTAGAAAAGCAGCGATGCGTGCTCGTGAAACGGGTCCGTTTCTACTGTCTCCGGTTTTTCGGTAACGCTTTACCGTTTCAATTCGGACTCGGTCCAGAAAACTGCCCGGTCTGCTACTGCGTTACGAACTCGTTTCACATCATCCGTCTTCACCGCGCTTGATTGATTGCCAAAGTTGGCACGCACATAACTGAGTACGTCAGCCATCTGCTCGTCATTCAGACCCATCGGAGGCATCGGGATCGCTGCGAGTTGTTTAAATTCCACGCCATTCACCGTGACCGGCCCCTGGAGACCGTGAAGCACGATTTTGATCAACCGCTCAGAATCACCTTTCACCCAGTCGCTCTCGGCAATACTCGGGTAAATGCCAGGCAGTCCCTTCCCTTCTGGTTGGTGGCAGTTCAGACACAGCGCATCATAGACAATCTTACCCGGATGCGCGACCACCGGCGCTGCGCTGGCGATCTTCTTCACATAGTCGGCCTGCGCCGTTTTGCCGCCAAAGCTGAGCTTTGCCAAAACTGGCTGCCATTGGGGCTGCAAAGCGCGCACAGCCTGACGTAGTGAGTAGTCGATGAATTTATCCATCGGATGATCGAGCACCTGCACAGCAATCTCGACCGCTTCAGGTTTCGGCACACGAGCGCTAGCGACCACCGCTTCGAGTCGCACACGCGGCTGATCGTCTTGGGCAGCCTTGGCCAAAAGCGTGAGTGTGTCTGGCAAGCGATCCGCCCAGGCTCCGACGACACGCGCACCATAAGCGCGCACACGCCCATCTTTCGCAGCGAGCAGACGCTTCAGCAGCCTCGAGTTCACGATCTGATGAGATTCATAGACACCGCACACCTCCATGAGCAGTCGCTCATCATCGTTCTTGGCAATGAAGGCGTCACAGGCACTGGTCACATCGTTTGTTGGGCCACCAAACAGCAGACGCTTGACCTGGTAGCGTGTCCAGCGCTCTGGGGAGCGGAGCTGCTCCAGTAACTCGGCAGGCTGCATGTCAGCGAGCTTCGGCTGCTTCACGCTGGCACGGCCTTTCGCCGTGATACGCCAGATACGGCCATGACTGCGATCACGGCGCGGGTCCGCATAGCTCGCCTGATAGTGACCGATCACAGGATTAAACCAGTCGCACAGATACATCGCGCCGTCCGGCCCCACACTCACATCCACCGGGCGAAACGAGGTGTCACTGGAAGTCACCAACTTAGGCAACTGCGTCGTCTTGAAGCCCGAGCCATCATCTTCAAAACGATGCAACTCCACCACGCTGCCAAAGTAACCACCAATCAGCGCACAACCCTGAACATTATCTGGTAGCGCCTTCGTGCCGATGATTTCCAGCGAGTTCGTCTTCGGGTTCGAGTCAAACAACGCGCCTGTAGGGTGATACTCATCCGGCTCCTTCATCGCGATCAGACCCGGCGTGCTGAAGTAACCCACAGGCCGATCTCCGCTCTTGTGGAAGACTTGATTGTAGTCATCAAAGGCCACACCCCAACAGTTGTGCCCCGCCTTGCCGCCATTGAAGAAACCATACATCTTCTGAGTGCGCGTGTTAAAGCGCCACACCCCCGCTTTTTCCAGCACCGCCAGACCATGGGCCGTCTCCACTCGCGAGAAAGCATGCAGTCCCTGCGTGAACCAAAGCGTGCCATCAGGACCATGACAGATCGAGTTCACGAGCTGATGCGTGTCACCGATTCCAAATCCAGAAAACAGCACGCGCTTCACGTCTGCCTTGCCGTCGCCGTTCGTGTCCTTCAGATGCAGGAGCTGATCAAAATCACAAACATACACGCCGCCATCACCCGGCTCTACGCCCTGCACCATCGTCAGACCTTCTGCAAAGCGTGTACTCTTATCGGCCTTTCCATCACCATCCGTGTCTTCGAGAATAAGGATGAAATCACTCGGTTTCACGCCCGGCAATGCTTGCGGATAAGTCGGTGAGCAGGCCACATACAAGCGCCCACGTTCATCCCAGGAGAACTGCGTTGGCTTGGCCACACCTTGCTCTTCTGAGGCGAAAAGATTTATCTCATAACCCTCTGCCACGGTAAAAGCCGCCATCTGCTGCTCGGGAGAAAGGACTGATGGGAGTGACGCGACAGATGCGGCCGCTGAAGCGATGACAGGCTCTACCCTGCCCTTCGCCAGCGCATGAATGCGCGCATCCATCTTTGCGATCAGCGGCTTATGGCTTTCAAAACTCTCACGCAGCGACGGCGCATCCACACTCGGCTTGCCAAACATCTGCGTCACACGGTCCCCGTACACAAAAGACCAGTTCGCCGGGCGCCAGCAGTCGAACCACAGACGGTTCTTTTCCACGATGGCTTCCTTCATCGCCGTGAGATCATCCGCCTCGCTAGCTGACACACCAAGCTGTGCCGCGATCAGCCGCGCCACCACGCGCAGGCCTTCCTCATTCAAATGCAGCCCGTTGTCCGTGAGGCGTGGCTCATCCTTGCCGCGCCTCGACAGCGGCGTGAAGAGATCGACAAAAATAGCACCGCGCTGCTTCGCCACCTCACGCACCGCATTCGCATATGCCGCCACATCTTCATTCCGCTTCGTCAAATCCGGCGCATGAGATGCCACAGGCTTTTCAAACGGCATCGGCGAAATCAGCACAAGCCTTGGCGTGCGTCCACGAAACTGATCCAGCAGACGATGGTAAGCCGATGCGAACTCAGCCAGCCGCGCCTTACCATCAAAGGCCTCCACCTGACCAAACTGCGCTATCACCATGCCCGCACCCGTCGCATCGAGCTGCGATTTCCAGTCACCAAAGTTCAGGTCACGCCACTGCTCATACACCGTGTCACCTTCCCAGGCCATGCTGCGAAAGCGCGGCAGTTTGTCAGCGAGTGCATGAGTCAGCACCGCCTCAAGCTCGCCCGATTTTTGTTCACGCACCAGATTCGTCTGCCCCGTCATCACGATCACCTCATTCGCTGACACCTCGAATTTTCCATCCTTGAAAGGCACCATCACAGTCGTCGCCGCATCAGGCTCACCAAAGCGGCTTTGGATCTCCTTCGGCCCTGGCACGAGTGCGTCCGGCAGTTCCTCGATCACGATATTTCGGAAGGCGATCTC
The DNA here is from genome assembly GCA_964583255.1 of uncultured Prosthecobacter sp. Classification (GTDB taxonomy): domain Bacteria; phylum Verrucomicrobiota; class Verrucomicrobiia; order Verrucomicrobiales; family Verrucomicrobiaceae; genus Prosthecobacter. The sequence goes on along the minus strand of CAZOVY010000062.1, from coordinate 23,672 downwards.
AGCCTTGCACTTGCCATGGATTTGCAGAGCGATGTTGCCCTTCATCGCGATGCCCGGCTCGCGCTCCGTGTAGTCCACCGTGCGCACGCCATTCACTTTGATCTGGATACGCTGATCCTCCACCAGGATCTCATGCGTGTTCCACTCACCGGGCTTTTCCACGCTCTTGATCAGTTCCTCCACAGGCTCCGCCAGCATCGTCTTGCGTCGTGACTCATCATACAAACAGCCGCTGTAGCCCGCACCGATGTCCGCCTGGTAGCCAAACATTTCGTTCGGCGGTTCCTTGATCCGCACACTACGAAACTGCACCCCACCATTCACGAAACCTTCCGTACCTACTAGTTTGTATTCCAGCTTCAGGCGGAAGTTTCGATACGGCTTCTTCGTCGCCAGGAATTCATTCTGCGGATTCCCCTCCAGCGAACCACCCATGATCACCCCTTCAACGATGCGCCAGACCTTTGTCGTCTCCCCTTCCCAACCGTTAAAAGTCTTGCCATCAAACATCTGCACAGGGGCAGCAGAGAGCGTGGAAACAAGCAGCAAAGAATAGAAAAGAGACTTCATCATATAGGGTGGCACTGAACGTAGCTGACCAAAGATTTTCACCAACGAGTTTTCTATTGTCCGGCCTGTCCCGCTTCTCCGCCCTACCCATAATTTAGTCATTCGACACAGAGCCCTTGATCGACGCGCAAACCCAGACCTAGCCCATGTGGCTCAGGAATGGCTCACTGACGCTTCGCTATATTCCTTCAACTGATCAACAACAGCCGCACTGGATCGCCAGCCACAGTCTCTGGTGCGCGGTGGATGCAGGGGGGCACGGGGCTACCGGGGTACTCGGTGGCGATGCGCCAGAGATTGCCTAGACCAAAGGTGAATGGCTGCGCCTGTGGCAGGGCGGCGTAGTGCAGGTCGTAGCAGTTTTCATTCATGTACTCCTGGAAGTCAGCGTCATCTTCGCCGCCGTAGAGCTTCAGGAGTTCGGCACGAGTTTCAGAGATGTCCACACGCCGCTGTGCTTGATCATTGCGCAGGCCTTCACTCACAGCACCGTGATAAGTACAAAGCCAAGTGTCAGCCTGCACGGTGGCGCTATCGACATGGAAGGATAAGACATCTGTGGCCACTGGACCTGGTTCTTCATCGCGCGGATAACCGTTGATGCAGTTCAGCACAGGATCGAGATCGTGCTCACGGAGCAGGCGCTGGTCGGCTAAAAGTATCTCGATGGCGACTCGACCCGCTGCGCTCACGGGAAGGGCTTGAAGTCGCTCATCATCCAGAGTGGTGATCCCCTGCCCTGCTGCCAGAAGCTCCACCACTTCAGCAAAATCAGCCGCCAGCGTGCGCGGCCAGCAGAGGGCATTCACGCCGTCTGCGAAAGGTGTCGTGATGAGTTCATGGAAGCTGGCCACCCGCCTGATGCGCGGGTAGTCGAGAGGCAGGCTGAGCGGCGTCATGCGCTGGGCAAACAAAGGGCGCAACTCACACGGCAGCGCGCGTCAGCGTGCTATCGACGAGGCGCATGGCACCAGCGGTGTTGGCATTTTGTAGCGGAGCGGGCAGGCAATCATCTGGGAAGCCCTGGTAGCAAACCGGACGAACAAAACGGTAGATGCTGCCCGTGCCGATGCTGGTGAAGAAGCTGTGGCTGGCCGCTGGATAAGGGCCGCCATGATGCATGGACGGGCATGGCTCAATGCCTGTGCCGAAGCCGTTGAAGATGATGCGACCTGCCTTGCGCTCCAGCACACGGACGAGTGCTGCGTATTCGCGCAGATCTTCGGGTGTGCCGTGAATGGCGGCGGTGAGCTGGCCTTCGAGACCGCGAGCGAAGGTGAGCATTTCCTCCAACGAATCCGCAGCGGCGACAATGGAACAGGGGCCGAAGACCTCGCGCTGGAGTTCTTCATTCGACTCCAGGACATCGAGCGTGGTGGTGAAGATGCGGCAGGCAGCTTGAGAGGCTTCATTGTTAGGCTCAGCAGCAGATTGCCCGGCAAGCTTCAGACCTTCAATCGTGCTCCATACGGCGGTGCCGGCTTCAAATGTTTCGCAGATGCCACGGTGCAGCATGGTCTGTGGCGCGACCTTTTGAGCACCCTCACCTGCGCTATGGATGAAGGTGTTAAGGTCCGCGCCTTTGATGCCAAGCACGACGGCTGGGTTTGTGCAAAACTGACCCACGCCCATGGTCACGGCACCGATGTAGCCTTCGGCAATTTTAGCGGCGCGCTCCTTCAGTGCGCCGGGCAGAAGGAAGACCGGATTGATGGAGCCCATCTCGCCATAGAACGGGATCGGATGCGGACGCGCGGCAGCGACATCCATCATGGCACGACCGCCTTTGAGCGAGCCTGTGAAGGCCACGGCCTGAGTCAGCGGATGCTTCACCAGCTCAGTGCCGATGTCATGACAGCGGCCATGCAGCATGGAGAAGCAACCATCTGGCAGACCCGCTTTTCGCAGAGCATTGAAGACGGCTCGGGAAAGCATTTCACAAGTGCCGGGGTGTGCCTGATGCGCCTTCACCACGACTGGGCAGCCCGAAGCCAGCGCGCTAACCGTGTCAGTGCCGACCACGCCGATGGCGAAGGGAAAATTACTCGCACCAAAGACGACCACCGGACCGATGGGCTGCAAGACGCGGCGCACATCTGGCTTCGGCGCGGGCACGCGATCAGGCAGAGGCAGGTCGATGCTCATCTGTGCCCACGATCCTTCACGGATCAGCGCGGCGAACATCTTGCACTGGCCGATAGCGCGACCGCGTTCGCCAGTGAGACGAGCCATGGGCAGTGCCGTTTCCTGATGGGCACGCTCAAGCAAGGCATCACCCAACGCCATGATTTCATCCGCCAGATGATCAAGCAATGCTGCGCGAGTTTCAGCCGAGGCCATGCGCAGCGAGTCAAAGGCACCGTCAGCGGCTTGGAGAGCTTCATCTGCCAGATCAGCCGTGGCTTCACCAAAGAAGGGTTCCAGCTTTTGATTCGTCGTCGGATTCATGGCCTGAAATGGCGCGTGATCGGCGGCGGCTTCGCGACCTGCGATGAGATGATGTCCGGTGAGCATAAGAGTAGAAAAGAAGGGTTGAAACGGGCGTGAGTGGTAGAGGCAAAAGCCGAGGGCGTCCACTGCGTCTTCAGTGTGCGGACACGATGCTCGGCACATGATGGTAGATCATGGCCAGAGTTACAGGATTACACGATTCACAGGATGAGCAGGATTTTTTCAGACCTGTTAATCCTGCCAATCATGTTAATCCTGTAGCAATCAAGTTCAGCCATTCGCTATTTCCCCTTCCCTTCTTCGCGAGCCTCTGAATAATCCGCGCCGCGCTCTGCGTTCTTTCCCGCTCATGTCCACACCAGCCACTCCTCCATCCCCTGCCGCACGTCGCGGTTACATCGCCGCCCTCGTCGCCGCCTTTCTTGGCTGGCTCTTTGATGGATTTGAAATGGGGCTCTTCCCGCTGATCGGCAAGCCGGCTTTGCAGGATCTGCTGCCGGACGCGACACCTCTCGTGCAGGGGCAATGGTTCACGGTCATCATCGCCGTCTTCCTCGTCGGTGCAGCCACGGGCGGTGTGCTCTTTGGTTGGCTAGGAGATAAGATCGGGCGCGTGAAAGCCATGGCATTAGCCATCTTCACCTTTGCCATTTTCACTGGGCTGTGTGCCTTTGTCACAGAAGCTTGGCAGTTCGCTGGACTGCGCTTCGTGGCCTCACTCGGCATGGGTGGTGAGTGGTCACTCGGTGTGGCTTTGGTCAATGAACTATGGGCGGGTCGCAACCGCGCCTGGATCGCTGGCATGATCGGTGCAGCGTCAAACATTGGCTTCCTGCTCACGGGTATTCTCAGCCTCAAGCTGAATGCCTCCATCGAATCCGTGACGGGGATGCTGGGCAGTCTGGGCTTGAGCCAAAGCACGGCTGACTTCCTGCTGCACAATCGTGCGTGGCGCTTCATCGCGGTCAGCGGCGCGCTGCCCGCGCTGATCAATTTCTTCATCCTCATCTTCGTGCCCGAATCCCATAAGTGGGAGGAAGAGAAGGCTTCTGGCAAGACCTCGCACTGGGCCACATGGGATCTGCTGGGCGTGCTGCTCGCTGCCACAGTGGCGCTGGTCATCATCTATGTTTGGTCACCGATGGCGACGATCAGCGAGCCTGGCGCAGGCGTGATCACCATCGCTCTCATCTATGTTTGGTCACCGATGGCGACAATCAGCGCGCCTGTCGCAGGCGTGATCACCATCGTCGGTCTCGTCATCGCCATGTGGGGTTACCTGCATCCCGTGCGTCGATACATGAGTCGTTTTGCGGCTACGCAAAAGACGGACTCGGGCGAGCACAAGGCGGTGCTTCGGAACCTGATCATCGGCGCAGGACTGGCCTCCGTGGCTCTGCTCGGCACCTGGGGTTCCGTGCAGCAAGCGGCGAAGTGGTCAAGCGGTCTTCTGCCAAAAGGCAGTACGATCCCGATCATCGAATACACCGTCATCGCCACCGCTCTGGGTGCGATCCTGATCTCACTCATCACGCCACTCATTGCCGACAAACTTGGCCGCCGCTTCACCTACACTTTGCTCTGCGCGCTCAGCCTCGGCGGAGCAATCGCCTTCTTCCAGACGAATCAACCCTTTGCCGACGGCACCATTTCCACTTGGTTCTATATCAGTGCGTTCCTGCTCGGCGGACTCACAGCGTCTTTCTATGGCTTCTTCCCGCTCTACTTCCCTGAACTCTTCCCGACAAGTGTCCGCGCCACAGGCCAGGGTTTCTGCTTCAACTTCGGTCGCCTCGTTGCAGCCATTGGCGCGCTACAACTGGCCAACCTGACCCGGCTATTCGCTGGCGATAACCTCACGCAATTCCAAATGGAATCGAACGCCTACTCCGTCCTGTCCTGCATCTACCTCGTGGGGATGGTGCTCATCTGGTTTGCACCTGAAACCAAGGGCCGTGCTTTAAGCTGAGGATCTTTGATCCGCGTATCAGAAAAACCCATTTGCCTTCGGTTGTGCAGCCCTGAGCTGTTTTAAAATCCATCGAAACGTGTGGTTCCACACCGGGCGTCCTTGCAAAGCCCTGCTTGCCGTGGAAAATCGCCCGCTTACTTCAGCCGCCTCCATTTCTCTTCCCCCAATCCACTGCCATGCCCAAGAAACCCGCAGCCGCCTCCACGATCCGCCCCATCAAAAAACTGATGGTCGCGAACCGCTCTGAAATCGCCATTCGCGTCATGCGTGCGGCCACTGAGCTGGGTTTGAAAACGGTGGGAATCTACGCGGCAGAGGACCGCTTTTGCCCGCATCGCTTCAAGGCAGATGAAGCTTATGAGTTAAACAAAGCCAAAGGGCCTCTCGGTGCCTATCTCGACATTGAGGGCATCGTCGCCATCGCGAAAGAGAAAGGCGTGGACGCCATCCATCCGGGTTACGGCTTTCTCAGCGAGAACCCAGCTTTCGCTCAAGCTTGCGCAGACGCTGGCATCATCTTCATCGGACCCGAAGCTAAAATTCTCGACATGATGGGCGACAAGACCGCCGCGCGAAACATCGCCCGCAAGCTCAAGGTCTCCATCCTCGAAGGCACGGACGAGCCGGTCAGTGATCGCAAAGAAGCCATCGCTGCGGCCAAGAAGATCGGCTTCCCGCTGATCATCAAAGCAGCGTTCGGCGGCGGCGGTCGTGGGATGCGCGTCGTGCGTGAAGCGAAGGATTTGGAGAAGCTGCTCGATGAAGCGCAGACAGAAGCGCTGCGCTCCTTTGGCAATGGCGCGGTGTTTTTGGAGAAATTCGTCGGCAAGGCGAAGCACATCGAAGTGCAAATCCTCGCCGACAAACACGGCACTGTGCTGCATTTGCATGAGCGCGACTGCTCCGTGCAGCGCCGCCATCAAAAGGTCATCGAGCAGGCACCAAGCTATGGCGTGAAGCAGAGCGTCATCGACGGCCTGTGTGATGCGGCGGTGAAGCTGGCGCGTGAGGTGAACTACACGCACGCCGGGACCGTTGAGTTCCTCGTCGATCATGAGACTGGCGAGTGGTTCTTCATCGAGATGAATCCACGTATCCAAGTCGAGCATACCGTGACGGAAGAGATCACCGGCATCGACATCGTGCGCAGCCAGATCCTCATCGCGCAGGGTTATCAAATGCATGAAGAGCCGCTCGGACTGCCACCACAGGAGAAGATCGAGAAGAGTGGTTTTGCCATCCAGTGCCGCATCACCACGGAAGATCCCGAGAACGGCTTCACGCCCGACTTTGGCAAAATCCTCAACTACCGCAGCCCCGGCGGTTTCGGTGTTCGCCTCGACGGAGCGATGGGTGCGACCAACTCGGTCATCACACCTTATTACGACTCCATGCTGGTGAAGATGACCGTCTTTGCCCGCACCTATCAACAGGCGCTCGACCGCATGGACCGTGGTCTGCGTGAGTTCCGTATTCGCGGTGTGAAGACCAACATCCCGTTCCTCATGAACGTGGTGCATCACGAAGAATTCAAAGCCGGTCAGGCCACCACGCGCTTCATCGACAACAACCCAGACTTGCTTAAATTTGTCGCCCGTAAGGACCGCGCCACCAAGCTGCTGAACTACCTGGCCGACACCATCGTCAACGGCAACCCCTTCGCCAAAGGCCACCAGATCAGCAAGGCATTCACCGCACCTCCGATTCCGAAATGGGATCACCGCATCGCACCCGCGAATGGCACCAAGCAGCTACTCACCGAGATGGGGCCTGAGAAGTTCTGCAAAGACTGGGTCGCCAAACAGAAAAAGCTTCTGATCACCGACACCACCATGCGTGACGCGCATCAGTCACTGCTGGCCACACGCATGAGAACCTTTGACATGACTACCGTGGCCGATGCCGTGGCGCGTCGCACGCCGGACCTGTTCTCTTTGGAAATGTGGGGCGGTGCCACCTTCGATGTCACCATGCGCTTCCTCCGTGAAGACCCATGGGCGCGTCTGCGCGACATCCGTGCCCGAGTGCCGAACATTCTTTTGCAGATGCTCTTCCGTGGCAGCAATGCCGTCGGTTACACGAACTACCCGGACAACGTGGTGAAGGGCTTCATCAAACATGCAGCCGAGAACGGCATGGACATCTTCCGCATCTTTGACTCGCTCAATTATCTGCCGAACCTCACCGCCGCCATGCAGGCTGTGCGTGAAGATACGAAGTCCATCTGCGAAGGCACTCTCTGCTACACCGGCGACATCCTCGATCCGAAGCGCGACAAGTATGACCTCAAGTACTACGTCCGCCTCGCCAAAGAACTGGAGAAGATGGGCGCGCACATGCTCTGCATCAAAGACATGGCCGGCCTCGTGCGCCCCTTTGCCGCCAAGAAACTGGTCAAAGCGCTCAAAGACGAAGTCGGTATCCCGATCCACTTTCACACGCATGACACCAGCGGCCTGAACGCCGCCAGCATCATCGAAGCCGCCATCGCTGGAGTCGATGTCGCCGATGCCGCCATCGCGTCGATGTCGGGCGGCACCAGTCAGCCGAACTTGAACTCCATCGTCGCTGCCATGCAGAACACGCCGCGCGACACCGGACTCGATGTCGAAGCGTTGCAGGAGTTCAGCGACTACTGGGCTGCCGTCCGCAGCTTTTACAAACCCTTCGACACCAGCGAACCCTACGGCACCGCCGAGGTCTATCTCCACGAGATGCCCGGCGGTCAGTACACCAATCTCAAAGAGCAGGCCATCGGCATGGGCCTCGGCCCACGCTGGCCCGAGATCGCCCACGCGTATGCCGAAGTGAACCAACTCTGTGGTGACATCGTCAAAGTCACGCCATCCAGCAAAGTCGTCGGCGACCTCGCCATCGAATGCGTCGCTCGTGGTGTGAAGCCTGGCGACATCTTCCAGCTCACCGGCACCAAATGGAGCAAGGATGTGACTAGCATGTTTGAAGGCTGGCTGGGCGAACCCTTCTACGGCATGGAACCTGAAAAGGCCGCCGACAGCCGCAGGAAGTGGAACGCCCTCGCTGATGCCATCGTCGGCAAAGGTGGCAAGCGCATCAAAGGCCGCCCCGGCACCCACGCTGCCAAGATCAACCTAGCCGACGTCCGCGCCGAGCTGGAGCAGAAGCTCAAGAAGAAGCCCACCGAAGACGATGTCTGGAGCTACCTCATGTATCCCGATGTCTTCCTGAAGTTCGCCGACTTCCGCAAAAGCTATGGCGACATCGCCGCCCTGCCCACGCCCGCCTATTACTACGGCCTGCGTGACAAGGAAGAGATCAACGTCACGCTTGAGGAAGGCAAGACCCTCTTCATCCGCCTGCTCAACATGACCGAGCCCGATGCCGCCGGCCAGCAAACCGCCATCTTCGAACTCAATGGCTTCCCACGTCACACCACCGTGACCAACAAGTCACTCGCCGTGAACGCCGTCAGCAAAGTCAAAGCCGACCCTGCTGATCCAACGCAAGTCGGAGCCCCCATGCCCGGCATGGTCGCCAGCATCGCCGTAACCGTCGGCCAAAAGGTCAAAGAAGGCGAAACCCTCGTCACTCTGGAAGCCATGAAAATGTTCGCCGCCATCAGCGCCCCCGCCTCCGGCACCGTCCAGGAAATCTGCATCAAGATCGGCGACAACGTCGAGAGCAAGGATCTGCTGGTGAGGCTTGGGAAGTGATTAACTGAGCTTCGCAATATTATGAACGACTCTGGATACCAAGGTCTGCCGCTTACACGGGCAACGGCCATACGTTTGATTTTGGAACTGTTCAGTGGAAAGACGGCTCATCGACAAGATATTGTCGATCAGGTCGTTCAATTGCATCGCAGCCGTGGCGGAAATGCCGAAGCTTCGAGCAACCCGACTGCCACGATCAAAAAGGCATTGTCACGCCTCAAAGAAGCAGGCTCAGCATCGAATCCTCAACTCGGGTATTGGAGCTTAACTGGCGAACCCGGCGAATTGGATGCTGTGGCATCTGCCGCAGACTCGATTTCTGAATCAGTGGTAGATGAGGACGATGAATTGCAAGACCCCGCACCGCAACCTGCCGCTGACAAGGTGATCGGAATCGGCAAGGACAGTGTTTATGTTTACTACTACCCGACCTACCGATCTTCTGCGGAAACAAAAGGTGAAAAGGTCTGGCCCTGCAAGGTTGGAATGAGCGAACGCGACCCTATCGTTCGGATATTGTCGCAGGGAACCACAGCAATGCCGGAAGCGCCAAAGGTGGCTTTGATCGTCAAGACAGATCGGGCATATCCTCTAGAGAAGGCATTACACTATATCCTGGTCTTGCGGGGAAAAGGTGCTGCTTCGCCAGGAACTGAATGGTTCGTCACTAACCCTGGCGAGATCGAAGAAATCGTTCATTGGATCACTGGCGAGGCTTATTAAGCCCAGCGGGCTTTCATCATGCAGCCCAGGGGTGCCGAGCCTTTGGCGAGCGCTCCCCTGGGTTCCAAACGCCCCGCGCCCCCATTCGCCGCCGAACCTCAACGGGGTTCCGTCACGGCCCGAATGGCCCACGATGATCACCTCCACCCAAGCCCTCTGACGGGACCGCGTTGCGGTCCAGGATCGTAGGTGGCGTGGTGTCCGCATTTCCCAGGAGAGGCCGCTGCGCGGTCACTCCTGGGCTGCATGGCGGAACCGCGTTGCGGTTCAATTCGTCATTCGTCATTCGACGGGCTAATGTTTTGACTATCCCTGACCAACTTGACCATTGACGCCGCTCCGCCGTTTCCCCTACGCTCGGGTCCATGCCTCAATCGCTCGCCAACGTTTTGATCCATGCGGTGTGGTCCACGAAGGGACGGTTTCCTTTCCTGACCGACAAATCGTTGCGCGTTGAACTGCATCGCTACCTCGGCGGCATTTCGGCTCGGCTGGATTGTCCGACGCTGATCGTCGGCGGGGTGGCCGATCACGTTCACATCCTGATGCGACTGACCCGCACGATCACGCTGGCGGACTGGGTGAAGGAAATGAAGCGCGCCTCCACCGTCTGGCTCATCGAGCAGGTGCGGCGCGATCCAATGCTGGCCAAGTTCCACTGGCAGTCTGGCTACGGCGTCTTCTCCGTCAGCGAATCGAAGACGGACGAGGTGCGCGCCTACATCGCCAACCAAGAAGTGCATCATGCTAAGGTCACGTTCCAAGACGAATACCGCCGCTTCCTCAAGGTCCACCGCATTGAGTGGGATGAGAAGTATATATGGGATTGAGCATTGAAGAAGCCGAGCAGACAGAACCCGCACCAAATCGTGATCTATTTGAGCCACTAGCGACAAAATGCTAAATCGCGGTGACACGAGTTTAGCCTTTAGCTCACCACGCTGCGCCCACTTCACTGCGCTTGATTGGCTTTAGTGCAGTAATCTTGGGAACGCTTGTTTCGATGCCTGCGATGGTGGGAATACCCAGCGCTTTGCCGGAGAAGATATTGCCTTTCCAGGTGATACCATCGAGCGCGCACTTAGCTTCGATGAGGGTGTGATTGGGCGCTGAAATGTGATTGCCACTGATCACGGTTTCCACGGGCGGCAGGATGCCGTTCGGGTCATCGTTGAGGCCTATGAAAAGGGAGTGTTCGCAGTTCACGAAGGTGTTATCTGCCACGAGCGCGCGCTTCACTTGGAAGTAGCGGTTGGCGGGTGAGTTCGGGATGCCCATCATGAAGCAGATGCCGGAGCGGGCTTCATCACCGGTGAGGTTTTCGAGATAGTTGCCACGCACGATGTGATCCTCACCGATGATGCGGATGCCGCCTGTGCCGTTCACTTCATTACCGATGAAGACGTTCTTTTCGACGGTGCAGCCGTTGCCATGGCGCAGGGTGAGCGTGCCGCCGACTTCAAGGAAGGTGTTCTCGCGGTAGATGTTACCGCAGGATTTATTGGAGATGCATTCGGCTTCGCCATTGCACTTCTCAAAGAGGTTGTGCTCGACGAGGCACTCAGCCTTGAGCATGGAGGTCTTGCTGTCTCCGACACGGATGGTTTCACCGCCGTTTTTGCCGAGTTTTTCACGCGGACCGAAGTAGTTGTGATCGATCTGATGGTGCCCGTCTCCCTCCAGACCGAGCCAGACGACAAAGGTGGTTCCCTTCCCTGTCTTGCCCTGGAAGCTGCAATGATCCACGCGATGCCCAACGCCATAAAGCCCGAGCCAGCGGCAGTCCTGCGCGCCTGCTGGCGGCAGAGCGCTGATCACGGCGCAGTGGGTCATGCGGCAGTGTTGGGCGAGATTTTTTGAGTCCTTCCGAAACAGGATCAGATCACTCACGCTCGTGTCAGGATCTTTAAAAAGCAGTCCTTCAACCACGAGATACTCACCGCCGATGCGCAGCGTACTCTTGCCAGTGATCACAGTCTTGCCAGGAACCGCCGCCTTCAGGGTGATCGGCGCGTCCTTCGTGCCCTTCCCCGTGAAGAGGATTTCAGCATCACGCCATTCGCCTTCGCGGAGGATGAGATTATCACCGGGCTGCGCGGCACTGATTGCTGTGGTTAAAGCCGCTGCATCGACGATGGAAACATCCCTCGCCTGAGCGGTGAAGGACAGAAAGGTCGCAAGGAAAAGGGCGATAAGTGAACGCATGAGGGCGGATACAACAGTGATGGTTTTGACTTCTATCTCACAAAGCTAAATGGCCGAGCGCGAGCAGGCCGTAGTAGGTGTACTCGGGATCGAGAGTGTCGTCCGTCCAGTTCCCATGAAAGCCGCCTGCGGCACTCCAGAGCGAGTCGATGAAGTCGAGGCAGGGCTCTTTCACTCGGGCAATGGCGGTAGTGTTATTCGACAGGGCGTGCAGTGCCACGGCGGTGGAAAGCAAATCGGGAATCGGCGCTCCAGGAATGGCTAAAAAGCCGCCGACTGGCAGGCATTGACGAACGAGCCACTCAACACTCGCAAGCGGCGGCGGCATCTGCATGTGGCGGTAGAGAGAAAGCATGGCCGAGGTGGCCGTGGTGGAGCCGAGTGTCAGTCCAGGCTCATTTGACCAAGCGCCGTCTGGCGTCTCTAAACTGTCCATACAGCGAGCGATCGCCAATGCATCTGGTGGCAACATGCTAAGATCCTGATAAGCACCCCAAGCGATCAGGCAGCCATACGCGCTGCCGCTCTTCCTGCCCGGTGCCTGGTGATAACCGCCATCAGGCGTGCGGTAGTTTTCAATGCGTGCCGCCAGAGCACTGCCCTGCTCCGCTGTCAGTCCGCCACCCAGCCCAGCCCAGCAGCGCGCTAGGCAGCAGAGGTGAACAAAATCCAGCCCATCGCCATCACCAAACTTAGTTAGCCATGATCGCATGACTTCCTGTGGCAAAGGCTGCTGTAAAGCCATGAGTCCCTCGATACCAAAGACGCTGTAGTAAAGATCAGGCTTGTCTGCCCGATCCATGAAGCCGCCATCAGGGTGCAGGCGCGTCTTCAAAAAGTCGGCCACGAGACTGGTCGAGTCGCCCAGCATCTTCGGCGCGAGGCGCGCGACTTGGAGCATTTCGAGACGAAAAGACATGTCAGAAAGGATGAAAGGTGAAGGATCAAGGCTGAAGGAAGGAGGCTCAGGACTTCATCCTTCAGCCTTGATCCTTCATCCTTTCTCAGAGCTTCTCAGGCTCCTGCAAAAGCTTAGCCACACGGGCGAGCAGCCGTCCGGCACCGCCGCCATCGAGGATGCGGTGGTCGAAGCTGAGCGTAAGCTCGGCCTCCGTCACGGGGATGAATTGGTTCACCTCTTCACTCCAATGCGGCACCTTGCTGCCAGCGCCGAGTCCGAGCACAAGGTTCTGCTCAGGCAGCGGAATCGGCGTGGCCCAAACGATGCCAAAGGTGCCAAAATTCGTCACCGTGGCGATGCCTGGGCGCTTCGAGTCATGCGGCAGTCGGCGTGAGCGCGCCTGCTCGACGAGCTTGTTATAAATGGGTACCATCTTCATTAACGGCGTCTTATCTACCTCACGCAGCACTGGCACGATCACTCCATCATCCACCTCCACCGCGAAACCGATGTCGATGGCTAGTGGATGCACGATACGATTACCAATGAGTCTACCCGCTACAGCCGTGTTCTCAGCCAAAGCGAGAGCCAGTGCGCGGATGATGTAGAGTGCAGGTCCTGGTTTTGGGTCCGTACGGCGGCGGTGCGCCAGCAGCGCGTCAAGCATCACAGGGCTTCCAACCGTCGCCAGTGGGCGGCTCCAACTACGACGCATGGAGTCAGCCACAGCGATCCGCATTGGCGAAGCAGGTGTCATGCGGTGCTGCTCCAGACTGCGCAGGAAGTTTTCAAAATCCTCCACCGTCACACGGCCACCTGCACCCGTGCCAGCGATACCTGCAAGGTCAGAGGTATTCAGCCCGAGTTCCGTCATGCGCGCCCGCATCCGTGGGGAGATGTAGCTCGCACCCGTAGCTCCCGCAGGGACCGGCAGTCCGCCGACCACAGGCTCAACCTTGGGCTGATACGAGCTGATGTTATCCTCCTCACTGAAATGAAAATGCAGGGAGTCTGAGCTTGCCTTCGACTCTGTGGCGGCAAGCGCAGTTTTTAGCGGTTCGTTGAAGCCGAGTTGGAGAGCATCCTCATCTGTAATTTCAAAGCTGGCCAAATTTGATCCCACCGCATAGCTCGTTTGCACCTTGCCTACGATTTGGATCAAGCGACCCGCACAGGGGGAACTCACCGCCATCGTCGCCTTATTTGTCTCCACCTCAAAGAGGTCCGCCCCAGCTTCGATCTGTGCCCCAGGCTCCACTAGGATACGCACTAGAGTCGCCTCGGCGATGGACTCGCCAAGCTGGGGCATGAGGATCGGAATGGTCGGCATGGTAAAAAACGAAGAGGACCATGAGTGACGGCTGACACGCACCGAGTCAACCATGCTCTCCGTCAGACTTCACTTCACTCACGACTCAGGCATGACCCACATGTCTAGAATGATTCTCCTGACCAAGTGGAGGACGCTCAGATCATGTGGAGTGCACTTCTGTTAACTTTCTCGGAAGCCACGTTACACAGAAGCGGCGGACTGAAGTCCACCACACATTTGACAGGCTAAAATCCGCCTCACAAATGACGAGCGAAAACTGGAAGATGTAGAGCGTAGTTACTGCGGACAAGGTCACTCGTCATTCCCCCATGCACTCTTCTCTGCTTCAAAACACACGACGCCATTTCTTCAGCCAATGCGGCATGGGGATCGGCGGGGTGGCGCTGGCGTCGATGATGGCTGAGCGTGGACTGAATGCGGCGAGCGCAGCGGCAGGGGCACCGGGCGTGACGCTGAAAGGTCATCACCCGGCGAAGGCGAAGAACGTGATCTTCTTGTTCATGGCGGGCGGGCCGTCGCAGTTGGAGTTGTTTGATTACAAGCCGAAGCTGCAGGTGCTGAACGGTCAGCCGATCCCCCAGAGTTACATCGAAGGGAAGCGCTTTGCCTTCATGGGCACGAGCCACAGCGTGAAGCTGCTGGGCGCGCGGCGTGAGTTCAAGCAGCACGGTCAAAGCGGTGCGTGGGTCAGTGATCTGCTGCCGCACACAGCGGGCATTGTGGATGACATCAGCATCGTCACCACGTGCCAGACGAGCCTGTTTAATCATGCTCCGGCGAAGCTGTTCATGAACACCGGCAGCGGGCAGTTTGGGCGTCCGTCCATGGGTGCCTGGGCAACCTACGGCATCGGCAGTGAGTCGAGCGATCTGCCTGGCTTTGTCGTACTGCAAAGCGGTCCGCGCGGTCCGCGTGGCGGCGCGGTGAACTGGGGCAGCGGTTTCCTGCCCACCACTTATCAAGGTGTGCCACTGCGCAGCCAGGGTGAACCGATCCTGAATCTTAGCACACCGGCGAGCGTGGACCCGCGCAGCCAGCGGCGCGTGATCGACGCGGTGCGTGATTTGAATTTGAAACGTCTCGTCGAGACCGGCGACGATGAAATCCAGACACGCATCAATGCCTATGAGATGGCTTATCGGATGCAAAGCAGCGCACCTGAGCTGATCGACATCCAGGGCGAATCGAAATCCACGCTCGATCTCTATGGCGTGGACCCGGCGAAACCTAGCTTTGCCCGCAATTGTTTGTTAGCACGCCGGCTCGTGGAGCGCGGCGTGCGCTTTGTGCAGCTCTATCATTCGAGCTGGGACAGCCACGGTGGTAAAGGAGAGACGCTGGAAGATGACTTCCCGAAGGTTGTACATGAGGTCGATCAGGCCTGTGCTGCACTGATCCAAGACCTGAAATCACGCGGTCTGCTGGAAGAGACGCTGGTGGTCTGGGGCGGCGAGTTTGGCCGCACGCCGATGGGCGAAAGCCGTGACAAGACAGGTCGCAATCACCACATCGACGCCTTCACCATGTGGTTCGCCGGTGGTGGGGTGAAAGCCGGGCAGACGTATGGCAAAACCGACGAGCTTGGCTTTGATGGTGTCGAGGACAAAGCCCATGTGCATGACATCCACGCCACGATCCTGCATCTGATGGGACTGGAGCACGAGAAGCTGACCTTCCGTTTTCAAGGCCGTGATTTCCGCCTGACGGATGTGCATGGAAAGGTCATGCACGGGCTGCTCGCGTAG
This sequence comes from uncultured Prosthecobacter sp., assembly GCA_964583255.1. Taxonomy (GTDB): domain Bacteria; phylum Verrucomicrobiota; class Verrucomicrobiia; order Verrucomicrobiales; family Verrucomicrobiaceae; genus Prosthecobacter. Next base: position 8,080 of record CAZOVY010000062.1, on the reverse strand, counting down.
CGGAAGGCGTGAGCATTCCGTCGTTCCAGAAAGAAGACTCACGTCTTCTGCTACACTCAACCAAGAAGACTGGGACTTCACCGGAATGATGTAGGCCGTGTGTGTTTGGCTGGGACGAGTTTGTAAACACATGGAGGGTGCTTCGCCAAACCGCCCGGCTGGTGTGGGAAGCGTGGACAACTCGCGTAATCAACCTTCAAAGAAGCCGGGCGGTTCGGCGAAATGGAACGAGATGCTGACGATCCTCTGCGCGCCAAACACACACGGCCTACGAGCGTCGAGCACATCTTCTGCTACACCCCAGAAAAAAGACTCACGTCTTCTTCACTTCGCAAAGTGGATCGCCTTGTAACAGCGATGCTCTAGCAGAGACGATTTCAGGCCGAGCACTTCAGGCCGAACAAGTGTCGGGCGCACATACCAGTAGATGGGGAGCACGGGCAGTTCGTCGAGCAGCAGCGTCTCTGCCTCGGTGAGGAGAGCCAGGCGTTTCTTGGTGTCGCCCTCTCGGAGAGAGCCTTGCAGCAGTGAATCGTAGCGTGGGTTGCTCCAACCCGTTTGGTTATTGCCATCGCCACTCTGCCAGAGGCTGAGGAAAGTAAATGGGTCCAGGAAGTCACCGACCCAGCCTGCGCGACTGACCTGATAGTCGAGACGCTTTTGGGAGTCGAGATACACGCTCCAGTCCTGATTGAGCACGCCGACTTCGATATGCAGATACTTCTTCCACATCTCCTGAATCGCCTCAGCAATGGTGCGATGGGATTCGAGCGTGTTGATGAGGATCTCGAATTTAGGAAAACCTTTGCCATCGGGAAAGCCGGCCTCGGCCAGCAGCTTGCGCGCTCCCTCAGGATCAAAGCGCAGGATGTTCGGTGCCTCATAGCCCTCGCCAGCACCCGGCGGTGTAAAGCCGGTCGTGGGCTTCTGCCCGGCACGCAGGACGTTTCGGATCAGCCCAGCACGATCAATCGCCATCGCTAGAGCCTGACGCACAAGTTTGTTATTCATCGGTGGCCTCGTGGTATTGATGCGATAGAAGTAAGTGCTGAGCAGGGCGTTCTCATGAAACACTTCGGGATGCTTTTCCCGATACTCCGGTATCTGGGAAAGCGGCACCTGCTCCGACACATGGATCTGGCCATCGCGAAAAGCGCGCTCCTCCGTGGCATCACTGACAATGGGCAGGAAGACGATCCCATTAAGCTTCACTGTGGCAGCGTCCCAGTACTCAGGATTACGCTCAACGGTGATGGAGTGCGTGTAGCGCCACTCCTTGAGCTTGAAGGGGCCGTTGCCGACGGTGTTTCCCACGCGAGTCCACTTGGTGTCACGATCCGTCATCTTGCCGAAACGCTCGATCACATGGCGCGGCACGGGATACCACGAGTAGTGCTTCAGCATCGACGGGAAATACGGCGCAGGTCCATTGAGAGTGATGCGAAGCGTGTGGTCATCCAGAGCCTTTACTCCGACTTGGCTGAAGTCGGTGAGCGTGCCTTCATTGAACTCGCGCGCCTTCACCATGGGGTAAAGCATCTGCGCATACTCAGCGAGCAACAGAGGCGAAAGGATGCGCTGATACGACCAGACGAAATCATGCGCCGTGAGCGGCACGCCATCACTCCAGCGCGCCTCTTTACGCAGATGAAATGTCCAGGTCGTGAAGTCGCTCGTGTCCCAGTGCGTGGCGACTCCGGGGCCGTTGGCATCGGGGTTTTCCACCGTCGTCGCCACGAGTCCTTCATTGAGCGCATCAAAGAGATGATGCTCCGGAACACCCGTCGCGATTTGCAGGTCCATCGTGGCAGGCTCCGCGCCATTGCCCATGATCAAAATGCCTTTTTCACGAGCCAACTCGATCCGTGTCGGACGCATCGAACGCGACTGATGAAACCAAGTGAGTCCGCCAAATAAGAGGCAAAGAATGAAGGCGCGCGTGATCCAAGCTGACATGGCGCGGAGGGTGAGGTCCGCACCATGGCTTGTCAATGCTCAGCGCTATTCCTTCACTGCCTTGGATGGCGTGATCACGCCGTCAGCGCCTTTCGGCCAAGCTGCGCCCTGCTTGATCCAGTCATAGATCAGGTTCACTTCCTTGTCGGTAATGCGATGTCCGTTCGGCGGCATGGCCTTCGGGTTTTTCGGCGGCATCTTGAGCACCATGTAGAGCGCGCTGCTGTCCGGCTTGCCGGGCAGGATCACAGGACCATTGACACGCTTCTTGAAGGCCATCGCCCGGTTCTCCAAATTCAATTCACCGAAGAGCGCGCCAGCGTGGTGGCAGTTCACGCACTTCGAGGTGAGCAGTGGCTTCACTTGCGAGACGAAGTCCACTTTGGCCTCTTCTGGAGCGGCGTGGACAGTGTGGAAACTCAGAATGCCGAGGAGGAGTGTGTGACAGATTTTCATGGGGTTGGTTTCTGTGGAGAGCATGATCAATGCAGCTCTGAGATGCTGTCCTGAACTTGCCTTTGCCTGCGCGTCTATTGAGGTGCTTGATGTGTGTTTTCGTCAAATCTGACGTTCTTTGGCGACTATGAAACGCCGCCCCTTCCTCGCCGCCCTGCCACTTGCCTTTGCCTCTCTGCAAGCCGCTGATAAATCATCCAAGCTGCGCGTGGTTGTCATCGGTCACACTGGACGCGGCAACTACGGTCATGGCCTGGACACCATGTGGCTGCGGATTCCTGAGACCGAGATCGTAGCTGTCGCCGATGCGGATGCCAAAGGACTCGAGGGCGCGCAAAAGAAACTGTCCGTGAGCCGTGGCTTTGCCGACTACCATCAGATGCTCACGGAAATGAAGCCCGAGATCGTCGCTGTCGGCCCGCGTCATCTTGATCAGCATCGCGACATGATCATGGCAGCGGTGCAGGCCGGAGCGCGTGGCATCTATGTGGAGAAACCTTTCTGCCGCAGCCTGGAGGAGGCGAATGAAATCATCGCCGCCTGTGACAAGGCGGGCACGAAGCTAGCAGTCGCGCATCGCAATCGTCAGCATCCCGTGCTGCCAGTCATCGCCAAACTGATCGAGGAAGGCCTGATCGGTCGTGTGCTTGAGATGCGCGGGCGCGGCAAAGAAGATCCCCGTGGCGGCTCGCTGGATCTCTGGGTGCTCGGCGGCCATGTGATGAATCTGGCCTGCTACTTCGGTGGCGATCCCGTTTCTTGCAGCGCCAGCGTACTGCAAGAAGGCAAACTCGTGACCAAGGAGCATGTGAAGGAAGGCGACGAAGGCATCGGCCCGCTGGCAGGTAACGAAGTCCATGCCCGCTTTGAGTTGAGCAAGGGCATGCCGTTGTTCTTTGATTCGATTCAGAATGCCGGTGTTAAAGAAGCCGCGTTCGGCCTGCAAATCATCGGCACCAAAGGCATCATCGACTTCCGTGCCGATGCTGAACCTCTCGCCCATCTACTGCCGGGCAGTCCTTTTCGTCCAACCGCCGAGCCACGCACCTGGGTGCCGATCACCACCGGAGGTGTCGGCAAGCCAGAGCCCATCAAAGATCTCGGCAAACTGGTTTCCAGTCACGAAGTCGCCGGACGCGATCTCATCGCCGCCATGCAAGGGAACCGCGCCCCGCTTTGCGATGCCGAGCAGGGCCGTCAGACCATCGAGTTGATTAGCGCCATCTTTGAATCTCATCGTCTCAACGGGCAACGTGTTACCTTCCCGATGAAGACGCGCGTGAATCCGCTCTCTCTGCTATGACCCCACCCGCCCTTATCATCGAGAACGGCACGATCATTCTGCCGGATCGACTCATCGAGAAGGCCAGTCTTATCTGCGAAGGCGGTCGAATCACCGCACTTGGTAAACGCGTGAAACGCCCTCTGGACGCGCAGATCATCGACGCGCGTGGCAGCTACATCAGCCCCGGATTCATCGACATTCATGTTCACGGCGGAGCGGGAGCGGACTTCATGGATGGCAGTGCCGAAGCGGTGCGCACAGCTTTGAAAGCCCATGCCCGGCATGGCACCACGAGCATCTTTCCCACCACGACCACAGGCAGCCCGGAACAGATCACCGCGATGCTCTCCACCTGCCGCGAGGTGCGTGATTCATGGGAGCCCGAGCAAGGTGCGCGCATCGCAGGTGTGCATGTCTATGGCCCCTACTTCGCCGAGGACAAAGTCGGCTGTCATTCCCAGTCAGGCCGCCGCGAGCCGAGTGCGGAGGAATATGCCGCTTGGTTCCGCGATGACCTCGTACGCATCGCCACATGTGCTGCGGAGTTGCCGGGAGCACTCGATTTCTATCGTGCTGCAAAGAAGAAACGCTGCCTCATCACTTGCGGACACTCGAATGCAAACTGGGCAGAGATGGCGCAGGCCTTTCGCGCAGGGATGCGGCATGTCGATCACTTCTGGTGCGCGATGAGCAGCGTCGTTTCATTGCGCAATCGCTTTGGCACGCCCATGCAGGCCAGCATGGAGCAGTTCGTACTCGCCACGGCAGATATGAGCACGGAAGTCATCGCTGATGGGCATCACCTCTCGCCAGAGCTTCTCGACTTCGCCTTTCGCATGAAAGGAGCGGCACGACTTTGTCTCGTGACCGATAGCAATCGCGCGCTCGACATGCCGCCCGGTCGCTATCGTTTTGGCTCGGCCAAAGATGGCTCATGGTTTGAGAGCGATGGTCTGGTTGGCCGCACAGGTGGTAGCCTCGCTAGTGCCATCGTTGGTATGGATCACATGATGAGACACATGCACCGTAGCACCTCAGCCGCGTTGCCCGAAGCTGTCCGCATGGCCAGCCTCACTCCGGCGGAGCGCACCGGCATTGCCAGTCAGACAGGCAGTTTGGAGATTGGCAAACGAGCGGACGTGCTGGTGCTCAGTAAGCGGTTGGAAGTGAAGCGCACCATCATCGGCGGTGTCGAGGTGGTATGCTGATTACTCACCGCGCTTCTTTTCACCCCGCAGCGAGTCTTTGAGACTGATGAAATCGGACAGCAGGAAGATCACCGTGAAGAAGGCCAGGATCACCTCCATCATCGTCACGATCTTCGCCGGGATGGTCTGTGGTGTCACATCGCCAAAGCCGAAGAAGGAGAAGTTCAGCACGCTGAAGAAAAAGCACTCGAAAAGGATCTCCGCCTGACTCCAGGACTCCTGAAATGAGCTGAAGCTGCCTTTGTCCGCCGTCTCCAGGCACCAGAAATCGAGCGCAAAGGAGAGCGTGATCTGCGCCATGTTCACGCCCATCAGGCCGAGGAAACGGTGGTAAGGAATATTGTGCGAAGTAGCGAGCAGGATGTGCTGGAGGTTCTCCACGAAAAAGAAGGCCGTCTTGGCCAGCGCCAGCATCATCACCAGCAGGCAGACCGAGTGGCTGCTCATCCACTGCTGACTCCAGATGGCCTGAATGCCGAGCGCCACCACAACGATCACCACGACCTCGGCTGTCTGTCGGAACATCTGCTGGGGAAAGGAAGGCTCGGTGGACATGAGAGTCAGATACTCAAAACCGAGCCCTTCGACAAGTCTGCTCATCGCACTAAAACAAACAGGGCGGTCCACTCGGTCCGCCCTGAAGTTTTCGAAGGATGCCAACAGCCAAGAAGGTCAACCCACTACCTGAAAGTCTCGGTCAGGTGCCCCGTGGGCGCTTCCCTTACCTGCGAGCAATGTGACACATCCCAGAAACGATGTGTCAGCCTCCGGTAAGTGAGTTGTAAGGCGTTTGTCAGATGACGAAAAAGTAGCGAATAATCCCCGCTCAGGCCTTGGAATTTTGTATCCGCAACTCCGCGATCAACGCAGCCGGATCGGCGACGCTGAGCATGAGCGTGTAGCCTTCGGTCGTCGGGATGCGCACGATGCGTGTGCGGTCGGTGACGTAGATCAGTGCTTTCGTTCCGTTGCGTAGCTTGAACCAGCCAGCGGAGTAACCGGGCAGGCCAGTGCCCATGGTGCACCATTTGGGCTGGTGATCTTTGTCGGTGTTGAGATTGGTGACCACCGCCTCGTCGAGTTTAAGCAATTTGAGCGGGATCAGGCGACCATAGAGATCTCCTCGGAGATGCAGGCCTTCGCGTGAGACGGTAAACGCAGCATGCTGCATGGACCAGGCCAACCAGCCCATCATGAGCAACACGCCCATGAGAATGAGGCCGATGATGGCAAAGAACCACAGCGACTTGCTCGCGGCGGGGATCATGGGAAAGACGGTGGACGGGGACATGATGATAGTTTGCAGATTGTGAAAGTAGGATTCAGATTCTAAGCCACTTCCTCAATCTACTGCGGAGACCATTTTTTGAGATCGTCGAAGGAGCAACCTGCCCAACTTGGGTGCCGTCCAATGTTTTGTAAACACCTCCGGTTTGGTCCATATAGCGTGAACCGTTGCCAATAAAGCAGATGTCACCACACCTAAGCCGCTGGTGCTCTGCAATTACTCGGCCCGATATCGGGTCGATGATCGTCACAAAAGCACATTCCCAGGAGTCGTGAATGCACAAGTTGTCTCCATCAAAAGCCACGCTTAGGCAGTTGGGCTTACGAGTTTCTGGTGAATAGCTGCAAATGACAGCTCCAGCGGAGTCAATCACACGCACGCCTCTACCACCTTCTGCGAGTGCGATTCGACTACCGAGGAATGCCGCATCTAGAATGGCGAAGTTCGTGATATCTGCCTGCCCGATTGGCTGTTTGTCGGAGCCGAGCACTCGAATCGTTCTACCTTCACGGATGATCAGCGTTGGGTCGATTGGGTGAACGAAGCATTGGTGACCACTTGGCTCGATCCATCGAGTTTCACCCGTATTCCGATCAAGTTCGGCGATGCCAAAAATAGGCTCCAGCTTGCCTTGAGTGCGCTCGGGGAGCTCCAAGGTGACAAAAAGCGAATTTGGAAAACCAGCGCTCAAATTCACAGCCTGGATTCCGAGGATATCCTTGCGCTTCCACTTCATCCGACCATTCCCGAAGTCAAAACAGGTAAGTCCCTTCTCCCAAATCCCGAAGTAGATCAGATGGTCATAGGAATCGATCGCATAGCGCGAACTACTTCCCGAAAACCCGGGACGAACTGTCGCCACTGCTTCCAGCGTGTTCGCGTTCCAGATGGTGATTTTACCTTTGCGCAGCGAAGCTCCAAACTGGCTCGCATCACACGAAGCCCTCAAATCGTCGAGAAATAAGGGTTCCGCTGACACGGCTTGAATGATCGGTACTTTGAAGGAGCGTATAGGAACGAGTTGGGAAACTCGTTCTACTGCTTAGCCATTCGCCCGCAGAATCTGCGCGAGCACATACGGCAGGATGCCGCCGGCGCGGTAGTAGTCGATTTCGACGGGGGTGTCGATACGGACGATGACGGGGAGGTCGAAGCTGCTGCCATCGGCCTTGTGGACGCGGAGGGTGGCTTCGCTCATGGGCTTGAAGTCGTTGCTGAGGCCGAGGAGGTCGAAGGTAGCGTCACTGAGATCCTTCACTTGGTCGTAGTCGGCCTTGTACTTGAAGTTGCAGGGCAGGACGCCCATGCCGACGAGGTTGCTGCGATGGATGCGCTCGAAGGACTTCGTGATCACGGCTTTGACGCCGAGAAGACGAGTGCCTTTGGCGGCCCAGTCACGACTGCTGCCCATGCCGTAGTCTTCACCGCCGAGGATGATGCTCGGGGTGCCTGCGGCTTTGTAGGCTTCAGCGGCATCGTAGATGCTCATCTCGGTGCCTGCGGGTTGCAGGAGTGTGTCACCGCCTTCTTTGCCGCCGAGCATGAGGTTCTTGATGCGGACGTTGGCAAACGTTCCGCGAGTCATGACGAGGTCGTTACCACGGCGACTGCCGAAGCTGTTGAAGTCGGCCTGCGTAACGCCGTTTTCGAGGAGGAAGCGGCCTGCGGGGCTGTTCTTCTTGATGGCACCAGCAGGGCTGATGTGGTCGGTGGTGACGCTGTCGCCGAAGATGCCGAGTGGTCGTGCTCCGATGATCTCAGTGATATCACCGGGGGTCATGCTGAAGTCAGCGAAGAACGGCGGATGCTGGATGTAGGTGGACTTGCGATCCCACTCGGAGACCTCGCCGATGCCACCTTGGATCTCGTTCCACTTCGGATTCTGCG
>CAZOVY010000061.1:0-38089 GCA_964583255.1 uncultured Prosthecobacter sp. | reverse complement strand
CCAACACCTCACTCGTTCACGCTTCCCCGGTGTCATTCTTTGTGAGGCAACTCGGCGCAGTCCCTCGCCGAGGAGGGCGCTTTACGACGATGATTCGTCGGGTATGATCACATGACATGGAGACGGTTTACATTGAGACGACGATTCCCAGCTACCTGTCTGCACACCGCAGCCATCAAAAGCCTATGGCGTCTCACCAGCAGATCACGAAGGACTGGTGGGATCATGAGAGGATGCGGTTTCGTCTCTATTCTTCGATTGCAGTTCGTGCCGAGATTTCCAAAGGAGACGCTTTGGCTGCCGCAAGACGATTGAAGATGATGGTGGGCATACCGGAGCTTGATGTCACACCTGAGGTTCAGCCTCTGGCAGATTCCATCGTCCAGCTTCTGCAACTGCCCCCGAAGGCCGCGATGGATGCGACGCATGTTGCCTTTTCGATTGTCCACCGGATGGATTATTTGCTGACGTGGAACTGCACGCATCTTGCGAACGCCACTCTCCAGAAGACTCTGTTTGAGTATTGCACCTACCATCACCTTCACATGCCCGTGATTTGCACGCCTGAACTCCTCACCAAGCCCCAACTATGAAAGACCCCATTGTCCAAGAAGTCCGCGATGCCAGAGCGGCTGTCGCCGCAGATTTTGATTTCGATCTTCACAAGTTCTTCGCTTGGGCGAAGAAGCACACCGCCGCCGAACGCAAGGCCAAGCACTGGCTGCCGACAAGCCCGAACAAAACGCTGGAGACAGGCGGCGCACCGGTGCCTCCCGTGACTCGGAAGCGTCGTGCGCGCGGCGCTCGTGTCTCTGCTTGAGTCGGTGCCCGCACCTTCGGCGCTCTGGCAGGTGAAGATGAACGGTCGCCAAGCATTTGACTGCCATCCCCCCATTGTTCTTGCCCGAGTGCGGCAAAGGCGGCTAAAACTCTGCCATGAATTTCAATTCCCGCACGCAGGCAACACATCCATGGCTTATCAAGCTGCTGGCAAACCTCGTGATCTGTTAACTATTTGAAGTGTTAGCCTCTACTAGGTTCCCGTGAAAACGAAAGACAAAGCAAGCGCCTCGAGGATTACGCCGTTGCTCGCGGGCGTAGCTGGTGAGTATTTCGTCGCTGGCGAGCTTTCCCGGCGCGGACACATTGCATCCATCTCCCTCCGAAACACCAGAGGCATCGACATCCTCGCGACAAATGCGACTGCGAATCGTTCTGTGACCATCCAGTGCAAGACAAGCCAGTCCCGAAATATCTGGATACTCAATGATAAGTGTGAATCGTTCTACTCGGAGAACCATTTTTACATCTTCGTCGCACTTGGCGGCCCACTGGAGCGACCGCGCTACTACATTGTCCCCAGTGCCACCGTAGCGAAACACGTTCGAGACAGTCACAGCAACTGGCTGTCTACGCCGGGTCGCCACGGGCAGGCACACGTTGACAACCCGGTTCGCAACTTCCACGACCGAACCAACGAGTATTTGGAGCGTTGGGATTTACTCGGCCTATAACTCGATTCGCAACGAGCGCCCCCAAGCTAGCTTGGCATTTGAAGTCGAGAAGTCCTTCTGAGCTTTTGCGCGTCGTCGTCCAACTTCAAAGGTGCCGGCACTTAGATAAGCCCGCCCCCTGTCTACCTGCGCCTGCCGTCGAAGTGCCTGGCCGTTTATTCTTTGTCGCCAGGCCAAAACCTAAAACTCTGAACACCAAAAATCCCCTCGCCTCCGAACGGTGACACGCTAGCATCGTCGCGTGAGTTACCAGGTCTTCGCCCGCAAGTATCGCCCCAAAACCTTCGCTGATGTGCTCGGCCAGGAGCATGTCGTCCGTACGCTGAGGAATGCCATCGCGCAGAACCGGCTGGCTCATGCTTATCTCTTCGTCGGGCCGCGTGGCACGGGGAAGACGTCCACGGCGCGCATCTTTGCCATGGCGCTGAACTGCCCGAACGGACCCAGCGTGGAGTTTGATTACGAGGACCCGATCTGCAAAGAGATCGCCGAGGGCAACAGCCTGGACGTGCTGGAGATCGACGGTGCCAGCAACAACGGCGTGGACCAGGTCCGCGATCTGCGGGAGAGCGTGAAATACGCCCCCTCGCGCTGCCGCTACAAAATCTACTACATCGATGAGGTCCACATGCTCTCCACCGCCGCGTTCAACGCGCTGCTGAAGACGCTGGAAGAGCCGCCGCCGCATGTGAAATTCATCTTTGCCACGACCGAGGCGAACAAGATCCTGCCCACGATCATCAGCCGCTGCCAGCGCTTCGACCTGCGCCGCATCCCGCTGACGATCATCGCCAATCACCTGCTGCACATCGCCAAGCTCGAAGGCGTGGACCTTGATGAGAAGGCCGCGTTTGCCATCGGCAAAGGAGCCGACGGCGGGATGCGTGACGCGCAGTCGATGCTCGATCAACTCGTGGCCTTCTGCGGCAACAAGATCCGTGAGGAGGATGTGCTGGAGATCTTTGGCTTCACCTCCGTGCAGACCGTCTCCGCGATGGCGCAGCGCATCTTGGAAAGCAGCACGGTGGGCGCACTGCAACTCGTCCATGAAACCAGCGAGGCTGGGAAAGATCTGGGCAAGCTGCTGACCGATCTCATCCAGCACTTCCGCACGCTTTTAGTTAGCCAGGCTGATCCCGAAGCTGGTGCGGAGGATCTCGAACCCGACATCGCCGCGCAAGTCACCGAGCAGAGCCAGATGGCCTCGACCGAGCAGTTGCTGCGCGTCGTCGATGGACTCGCCGAGGTCGATGCGCGGATGCGCTGGGCCACGAACAAGCGTCTGCATTTCGAACTGGGCGTGATCCAGGCCGTGCAGAACTACAACGAAGTCAGCCTGAGCGATGTGATCGAAGCGCTGGGCAGTGGTGGCGACAGCGCCTCTCTGCCCAAACCGGCTCCGCGTCCGCAAGTCACCACCGCTCGTGCCGCAGCCCCCGTGAAGCCCGCCGTGGTGGAGCGTGTGGTTCCGAAAATGGAAGAGCCTGCGCCACTCCCGGAAAGCCGACCTGCACCAGTCTCGTCGAATGTCTTGCGCGAACCTGCGCCAGAAGAGAGAGAGCCAGCCAAGGCCCCTGAGCCCGCCAAAGCTCCACCCGCACCTGAGCCAGCTCCCATTGAAGCAGCACCTGCCGTCTCCCACGAAGAGTTCTGGCCGGCGCTGACCCAGCTTGTGCAGGAGCGGCGGTCATTGATCGCGAGTTGGGTGCAGTTGGGTACCGTGCAGTCCATCGCACGCGGCATCGTGAAGGTTGGATTCCCCACGACCGAAGCTCATGCCAAGGACAGCCTGAATCGCGACAACCAACGCTCGTTCCTCGAAGGCATCGCCGAAGAACTGCTCGGTACGAAGATGAAGTTTGAGTTCGTGCTCGATCCTTCTTTGAAGCCACCGGCGGTGACCGAAATGCATTTCGATCTCGGCGACTCAACTCCTGCCAAACCAGAACCAAAGCCCGCCGCAGCAGAACCAGCCCCCACCGAGGCTCCGACCACCGACAGCATCAGTGAAGAATTCCACAACGATCCGCTCATCAAGAGCGCCGTAGAGAAGTTTAAGCTGAAGCTCGCCGCCAGGAGCTAGAGCAAGGATTGAGGGCATCTTGGCCTCATGGTGACGGCTAGAAGCCAACACTCCTTGGTGTCATCTGAATGCCACAGTTCATCACTCGGATACACACCTCGCGCCTTGCTTCCTGTCGCTGGCCCGCTTTGACTCCGCGCCACTTATGGAACAACCACGTCGTATCAAGATCGCCCTCGTCGGAGCGGGCATGTTTGGGGGAGATGTCCACGCCCGCGCCTATGCCGACCTGCAACGCTTCGGCATCGCCGGACAGCTTGCGCGTGTCGGGCTTGATGAGCATTCACGCGAGCTTGCGCCGGTGAAGTTTGATCTCGTCGCCGTGGCCACGCGCTCGGAGAAGTCAGCGCAAAAGGCAGCGGCAGCCTTCAAAGAACTCACCGGTCACGAGCCGCGCGCTTTTCATGGCGATGAGCCTTGGGCGGACATCCTGCGTGAGTTTCCTGATCTCGATGTCATGGCGGTGGCCACGCCGGATCATCTGCACACGCAGCCCATTCTCGCCGCTTTAGAAAAGGGCGTGCATGTGCTCACGGAGAAACCCATGTGCCTCACCATTCATGAGGCGGATCAGATCATCGAACTCGCCCGCGCTAAGAACTGCGTGGTCGCCGTGGACATGCACAAGCGCTACGACCCCGACCATCTGCGTATCCGCGATGACATCCAGAATCGCATCGGCGCGCCGCTTTATGGCACCGCCTATCTTGAGGAGCCGCTGGAGGTAAGCACCAGCACCTTCAAGTGGGTCGAGTCGAGCGATCCCTTCAGCTACGTCGGCCCGCACTGGACCGATCTCATCTGGAGCTACTACCGCAGCAAGCCGGTCTCACTGACAGCGGTCGGTCAAAAGAAGCGACTCATTCGCGATGGCATCAATGCCTACGACGCCGTGCAGGTGCGCGTCGATTTCGAGAACGGCATGAGCATCAACTTCCACAACAACTGGGTCACGCCCGCCGACTTCGAAGGCCCGGTGAATCAGGGGCATGAAATCGTCGGTGCCGATGGCAAGGTCGAGAGCGACCAGCAGTATCGCGGCTTTCGCTGGTGGAATCAGGGCGGCGGCACACGCACCAGCAACAACCATTTCACCCGCGAAGTTGCCCGCCCCGATGGCAGCAAAGGCTATATCGGCTACGGCGTGGACAGCCTCACCGTCGGCCTCGTCGCCATCTGCCAGGTGAAGTTTGCCAAAGCCACGCTGGAGGCCGTCGCGCATCTGTATCCCACCGCCGAAGATGCCCGCATCACCTGCGCGCTCGTCGATGCCGCTGCGCGTGTCCGCGATCTGAACTTCAAATACATGAGCGAAGGCAAAGGTGCCACTGTCACTGCCCGCTTCGGTCCCGACGGCATCACGATCGTCGATGCCAACAGGATCAGCGAAGGCCCGGATGCCGTGTTTGAGAAGATCTACGACAAGCCGCTGTAGGTCCCTACTTCCCCTGCCCTGCTAGCCATGCGGGCCAGCCGCCTTTGAGGACAAAGCAGCGCTCTAGTGGCACCCTCGTCATGAGCTTCTCGCGCACATGACGGCTGGCCTCGCACTTCTGACCACCGCAGTAGATGATGACCGGCTTGGTGACGGTTTGTAGCGTGTCCAAAATTTCAAACAGTTGGTTATCAAAATCCTGCTCATTGAGCAGCCGCGCCTCAGGGATGTGCGCCGCGTCGAACTGATCGCGTGGCCGCGCATCGAGCCAGAGGACGTCGCCTTTCCAGCGCTCATTGATTTCCTTTAAGCCGATCTCATCTGCTCGCATTGGCTCCTGGATAAGATAGAGCGCCGGAGCATGTGGATGAAACTGAAACGCACCCGCAGCCACGACTCCCGCGAGCAAGGCAATCAGGCAAGCTTGGATCAGTGCCTGCTTCATGGCTTGGTGGCCTCAGCACCGGGCTTCCGATACACGGAGAAGAAAGCAAGCTGGCGCTGATACTTGGTGATCTTGCTATCGGTCTCGATCTTCAGCGCGCCGAGCATGACCTCACCCGTGCTCTTCGGCTTCACGGTGATTTCGTATTCTTTGCCGGGTGTGATCTCTTTGAAGGAGAACTCCACCTGCTCACGAGTCGAGGTGATGTTGGTGATCTTCATCGGCTCCGCGCCCATCATGGTCACGCGCGTAGTCTTGGTCTCCGCCGGATCACCGAGCCACCATTGCAGCGTCTTCGGCTCGATCTTGATGATCTCCGGCACGTCGATGGCAAACGTGATCACCCACTCCGCCTGCGCCGGATCATCAGTCTGCACATGCACGCTTTTTTCATGACGACCACTGAAGGTCGAGACTTTGAAGTCAGCCTTTCCCGTGCCTTTTTCACCCGGCTGATACACCGCCTTGTCGAGCGAGGCGCTCAAGCAACTGCAAGCGCTTTCGATATTGAGCACCTTCACCGGCTTCGTGCCTTTGTTCTGAAACGCAAAGGTCACCTGGAAAGTCTCGTCCTCCGGCTTCGGCTTCAGTTCGATAACTGGCACCTCCGTCACCAAGTCCGCACTGGCGGAAGCGAGCATGAGAGCGCTGAGGCAAAGGAAGGTGGGCAGTGTCTTCATGGTCGGAAGATCAAGACGTGTGCATGAGATGTCAATGGCGATGGATGCGGCTTCGATTGTCAATAAAACGAATCCATCCCGAATTCATTTACCCCCAAGCGGGTTCATCTCTTCTACGCCACACAGAAATCCTCATGCCCGCCACCAAGTATCTGAACGCGCTGAACCGCACAGCGCTATCCACCACATAAGAAAACGGGAATCATCATATCTGCGTGATTGACTCAGACGAATGGTTCCGTTTGAAATGCCCAACCTATGCAAAGAACCGCACTCCTACTCCTGACAAGCCTAGCTTTCATCGGCAGCGCCACCGCTGAAGTCGCTTACGATCTAGTCCCCGACTTCATCACACCACCTCCTGGCAAAGAAACCATCGGCGACGGACATGGCGAGATCGCCGTGGACGCTGCTGGCAACATCTATGTCAGCGTCCAGGAAGCCAATGCCGGCATCCAGGTCTATGGCAAAGACGGTAAGTTCATCAAAGCTCTGCCACTTCCTGCCTCCCTTCACGGCTTCGTAATCCGAAAAGACGATGGCGCGGAATACATCTTCGCCGCCGTGCTTGGCGAGTCCCGCGTTATCAAGTGCAAGCTTGATGGCAGCGTCGTCATGGAGATCCCCACCAGCGCTTTCCCTGCTGAGCAGCGCGACTTTGTCACCGTCGCCAAAGCCACAGGCGAAAAAGACGCCAAAGGTCGCCCTAAAAGCACCCCAATCGCCTCCGGAGTGAAGATCGCTGACACCAAGACCGAGATCACCCTCAAGCTCGCTGATGGCAGCCAGAAGATCATCGCCAAAGAACCCGGCGTCGCCGCTGGCGGTGGTGGCCTGAAGCTCACCAACTGCGATGTCGCACCCAATGGTGACATCTATGTCGTCGATGGTTACGGCAAGAGCTGGATCTTCGTCTTTGGCCGTGATGGCAGCTTTAAAAAGGTCTTCGGTGGCCCCGGCGCACCCTACAACTTCGCCAACACCCACAAGATCTTCATCGACACCCGCTTCGAGCCCGCCCGCGTCTTCTGCTGCGACCGTGGCAACAAGCGCATCCTCCACACCGACCTCGCTGGTAACATACTAGGCGTCATCGCCACCGACCTGCGCAACCCAAGCTCCGCATCCTTCCACGGCGACCTCGTCTGCATCGCGGAGATCGCTGGGCGTGTCAGTGTCTGGGACAAAGCGGGCAAGATGGTCGCCGAGTGCGGCACCAATCCCCAGACCACCAACACCCCCGGCATCGCTCCGAAGGACTGGCAAAAAGGCATCGTCACCAGCCCGCATGGCATCACCTTTGATAACGACGGCAACATCCTCGAAACCGAATGGAACAAGTGGGGCCGCGTGCTCCGCTGGAACAAGAAATGATCCGCTGTTTGTCAGCACCTTATCACATCACCGCAGGGGGAACAGGCATGTTCCCCCTGCTTCTTTTCGCCTGCGTTCTTGCTCCACTTTTCGTTAGCGCTCACGGCACCGAGTTCATCATGTCGCGGCTGAATGTGATCGAGGATGAAAACCTCATCGAGCTGCGCCTCGGTATCGACTACCTCGGCAATCCGATGATTGCCGACGAAGCCGCCGCACGCGCTGCCTTGCAGGAGGCCCTGCACGTCCGGCATGGAGCAATGACCACACGCTTCACCGACCTCGCGCCGCTCGCCCTGGACTCCAGCAGCAGTTGGGAGGACACCATGCCCGACTCCCTTCAGCCGCCTGACGATGGACAGCCGCATCAGATCCTGATCGGCACTTGGCGCTGGAAAGCCGATGCCGAGGACATCTCCTTCACCGTCGCCAAAGGCAATCGCAACGACGTCTTACTCTGGCGGCAACAACCCAATGGGGAGGTAAAGTCCACCATGCTCCTCGGAGGCGATCACTCGCCCCCGATCAAGATGCAACCACCGACTCCATGGAGGAACTGGCTGCTAGCGGGTGCGTGTGTGAGTTTGATGATGCTGTGGTGGACCCGAGGCAGGCGGCAGTCCTCCCCACACGCGTCAGGCTGAGACAGCTTCCGTCATCCGGGAGTCAAGCATCTGCATGGGTTTAGGCTTTGCCTGATGCTGCGACTGTGATTTAAAAGAGATCAACCCACATGACCGACTCCCACCCTTCAACCTCACGCACCGCATGGATGATCGTGGCGCTACTCTTCCCTGTGGCCCTACTGAACTACCTAGACCGCCAAATGATCGCTTCGATGAAGGTCTCGGTGATGGCTGATGTCACCAGCATCGGCAGTGAAGCGAATTGGGGCTACATGCTCGGTCAGTTTAAATGGGTCTATGCTTTTTTTAGTCCGATTGGCGGTTACATCGCTGACCGCTTCAGTCGAAAGCACACCATCGTTGGCAGCCTGCTCATCTGGTCACTCATCACTTATCTGACGGGGCATGTGAGCGACTATCATGAGCTACTCTGGGCGCGCACAGCCATGGGCATCAGCGAGGCTTTTTACATACCCGCAGCGCTCGCCCTGATCGCAGATTTCCATACAGGCGGCACACGCTCGCGCGCTGTCGGTGTGCATCAGACGGGCATCTACTGCGGTGTCATGCTCGGTGGCTTTGCAGGTTATGTGAATGAGTGGCCTCACTTCGGCTGGCGCGGCGCTTTCGACTACACGGGGATCGTCGGTGTGTTGTATGCGCTGCCGCTCTTATTTCTGCTCAAAGACGCACCTCGATCAGTCGCATCAGCACCCCTATTAAAACCATCCGTCGGCACCGCTGCGCGTGAGCTACTGACGAACCGCTCCTTCATCTTGCTCGTGCTCTACTTCACGCTGCCAGCGCTTGCTGCCTGGGTCGTGCGGGATTGGATGCCGGCCATTTTACAAAAGGAATTCAACATCAGTCAGGGGAAGGCGGGCGTCTCGGCAGCGCTCTACTGGCAGGCAGCGGCTCTTGTCTCCGCGATGCTCGGTGGCTGGCTCGCTGATCGGTGGATGCGCAAGACGCAGCGTGGTCACATTCACGTCAGCGCCATCGGCATGGCGCTCATCGTCCCGGCCTTGTTTGGCGTTGGCAATGCACCCGCCATGCATTCCTTTGGACTCGCTATTGCCTCGCTCATTCTCTTTGGCATCGGCTGGGGGTTTTTCGATGGCAACAACATGCCCATCCTTTCCCAGATCACTCGACCGCATCTTCGCGCCACGGGTTATGGCATCATGAATTTCGTCAGCATGAGCTGCGGTGGCCTAGCCGACTGGGGCTTTGGCGTGCTCAATGACCGTAAGGTGCCGCTGAATGTCATTTTCAGCGTGTTCGCCAGCCTCTGCCTACTTTCAGTCCTGCTGGTGCTCATGATCCGGCCCCAGGAAAGCACCCGCGAGGACTCATGATTTTGACAGGTCACACCCCAGCTTGACTCCCCCATGAGGCTGGCTTTGGATGCGGCCCGTTTTTTATCTCATGGAACTGACCGCCATCGTCGAATCTCTGCTTTTTGCCACCCAGGAACCCCTGCCTTTGACGCAGATGGTCACGGCAGTCAAAGAAACGGCTAGGGACATCAAAGATACGGCGGAAGAAGGCGCCTTAGCTCCCGAGTGGGTCACTGAGCTATTGACCATCGATGAACTCAATGTGCGTGGTGCCATCGACACCCTTGTGGCGCACTATGAAGCGGATGGCCGAGCCTTCACCATCGTCGAGCGTCCGCATGGCTGGCGGCTCTGTGCCAAAGCCGAGTACTCTGAGTGGTGTCGCGCTCTGTTCCCTGGAAAAAAAATCCAGCGGCTCAGTCAGCCCGCTTTGGAGACTCTGGCCATCATCGCCTATCGCCAGCCAATCACGCGCGCTGGGATCGAGGCTGTGCGCGGAGTCAGCGTGGACTCCATGGTCCAGCAACTCGTGGATCGTAGCCTGATTAAAATCGAAGGTCGCGCCGATCTGCCTGGCAAGCCCATTCTGTACGGCACCACCGAGGCCTTCTTGGAGCACTTCGCCGTCCGCACGCTGGATGAGCTGCCGAACGCCACCGAGCTGCGTCGAGTCAAACTGCCGACGCCTGATTCAGAACAGCCCGGCTCCGCCAACACTGAGACGCAGCTTTCACTCGAACCTGTTTCTCTGCCGACACCTGAATCAGCCGAGTAATATCAGTCACACTCTGTCATGTCACTGGATCAAACACGCGCCCAGATCGACGCCATCGACCAGCAGCTTATCCGCCTGCTCAATGAGCGCGCCGACTGCGTGCAGCAGATCGGTGAAATCAAGAAAAAGGACGGACTCGACATTTATGTCCCCGGTCGTGAAGAGGCACTGCTGAGGAAGCTCTGCCAGCTCAATGCCGCGCAGAATGGCAAGCTTACCGAGAAGGCGATCCGCGCCATCTTTCGTGAAATCATGAGCGCCGCACTAGCTCTGGAGAACAGCCTGAAGATCGCCTACCTCGGCCCAGCCGGATCGTGGACGCATCAGGTGGCCGTGCATAAGTTCGGCAATAGTGTTGAGTATGTGGCTGAGTGCAGCACAGAAGGCGTCTTTGCCCGTGTCGCCTCGCGCCAGATCGACTACGGCGTGTTGCCCATCGAGCATTCAGCCGAGGGAGCCGTGCATCACACGCTCGATCACCTCGTTGACTCGCCCTTGCAGATCTATGCAGAAATTTTGTGGAAGCTGGAGACCGTCGTCATGGCGCAGGATTCCGATTCATTGCCCACCACGATCTATGGTCACCCACAGATGCTCGCGCCTTGCCGAGCTTGGATTAATCAGCGATTCCCTGGCGCCAAGCTCATCGAAAGCGCCTCCTCAAGTCTCGCCGCAACACACGCGGAAACCGAGGTCGGCACAGCAGCCGTCGGCACGCCACTGAGCGCGGAGTTGCACGGACTGCGTGTGCTCGCCACCTCCCCACGGGAGTATGCTTCACGCGCCCGCTTCATCATTCTCGGCCACCGCAGTGGAGCTCCGAGCGGGAATGACAACGCCATGCTCATGGTCCATGCACGTGATCGAGTGGGTGCTCTTTTGGAGGTGCTACAAGTCTTCGCCGCAAGGAATGTGAACGTGCGTCAGATTGAAAACCGCCCTGTTCCTGGTGATGCGACAGGCACGCAGGCACGCTTCTTTTTAGAGATCAGCGGTCATCATGAGGACGCTCTTTTGCAAGCCACCATTCAGGAGCTAACAGCCCTCGGAGCTAGCGTGAAACCACTCGGTAGCTACCCCGCACCGAGCTGGATCGAGGAGCATTAATTACAGCTTCTTGAGCAATCCCTGAAGCAGGTCACCCAGACCCTCACCACGGATCAAGTTCTTGAGGATTCGATCCAGCTTGGGCTTAACCTCGGGATCAGAAAGAGCGCCCTCTGACTCGATGTCGAAGGTCATACGCCCACGCTCATCCGACAGAGCTTTGATCACTCCGCGTGTCAGTGATTCACCCAACTTGGCTTTCGACACGCCAGCCTGAAGTCGCGCCTGAAGCCCTGCCCCACAGGAGAGGCGGAAGTCCATTTGATGCTTGTCCTGCGCGCCATTGAACCACGAATTCCGCTCGATCAGCACCTCATACTCAGGGAAGACAAAACGTGTGTCGGTGCGCAGACCAAAGAGGTTGTTTTTAAAGACGCCCTCGACAATGGCAGGCTCTAACAACATGCCACCAATCGGCACCGGAGCTAGATCCACACCGTATTCCTGGAGCTTTTTTAACTCTTTGCCCGCAGCATCACCGATCGTGATATGACCCGCCAGCACAGAACCCTGAGCCAAAGTCAGTTTCAGCGACGTCGTCGGCATCCAAGCACCCGTGGCCAGATCAATTGGCACCACATCACCCTCACCACTAAGTTTCAAATTGGCCAGCTCAGCCGGGCGCTTCACACCGCCAATACGCGTCTCACCACGAACCTTGATATTAGCACCCAGCGTGGAGTGCATCCGGTTGTGAAGGGCGAGATCAGCATGCTGAATATCGATGTCAGATAGAGTGAAATAAAAGTCACTCACTTGAATCAGGGTCTTCTTGTTGGTGATCGTCAACTGCCCGCGCTCTAAGGAGGCGCTATTCACAGCAAAGGCAAAACCAGAACTACGATCCGTCACCACAGGCCGAGTAGTTGCGGTAGAGGCATTGACTGTGATAGTACGCGGCACTTCACTTTCCGCGCCTGGCTTGCGGAAAAGAGCCTCTAGGCTGCTGCGACCCTGCTCATCTTGCACCTCGGTCACGACGGGTGAATCTATTTTCAATTGCTCGGTAAAGATCCGCTTATTCAGCAAATCATCCAGCTTCACAGACAACACGATCTCAGGGATCACGATGGCGGCAATCCCATCCGCAAGAGGTGTGCGATCCGACAGAGGTTTCGCCACTTCAGCATCACGAGGCGCGATTTTCACGCCTGCAAAAACCAGTTTCGCCGGACGACTCAGCAGACTGAGATTGGCATCATCGATCTGGCAGCGGCAGTTGTAGTTTTCCTCCAGCATCTTAACCCACATCTCTGGCCCCATCTTACGCATCACCCACCATGAAGCGCCAGCCAGGACACATCCTGCCAGTAATGCCAAAACCACTCCGACAATCACCACGATGCGGAAGAGACTGCGCGCACCGCACTTCACAGGACCACCCTCAATGACGTTCTGCATTTCATTCATGGCGGAGAGACTTGGTCAGAATTTGTTGTTGCGGAAAAGTCCAGACTAACCAAGAACGGCCTGTCTGCCCCACGGCATCTGATTCAGTTGCCGCACACGCGCTTCAGCATTGAAGGCCAAGATCAGCATGGCGCTGAAACCCAGATCACCGAGCAGTGAAGCCCGAAAGAAAGTCCACGTCGGCGCATAACCTGGCAGACCTGTAGTAAGAGCCTGCACCCAACCCGAGAGGCTCTTGGCATAGGCTGGCTCGGCCATCCATGAGGCGGTATTGGTGACCAAATAAAACACTGCGCTACCGATGAAGACGCCGAGCAGTGTTTGCAAAATTCCCAAACGTCCTCTCAAGCGTGAAGCGACCAAGGCAAGCGCTGCATACATCGCGTAGATTGCCAGGCTCTCCACATTCAGCGCAGAGGCAAGCCCGAGCACGGTGAGATTGATGCCCAGCATCGCCAAAGGCCACACAAACCAAGGCAGCGCGCGGGGCAGCACCAGTGTACCGGTGAAGGCTAGCGCCAACCAGGGTGAGAAATTTGGCAGCAAGGTCATCCCTGATGACTCCAGCTTTAACCAGCGCAAAACGAGAGCGCAGGCGATGAGAATGAAAGGAACCCAAAGCATGGGTGTAGAGCGGCGTTCGGCAGGGGTCATGGGCAGTGAGAATACGACGAGTTTTCTGACGTGCAACCCAGGGAAATCAGTCTCTCAATAAGCACTGTGTTAGACGTTTTGTCTCAGCGCTCTGCATTCTGATGAATCCAGGCAGCCCTTTGAGGCGAAGAACTCTGGTCATCAGCCCTCACCTTTACTCATGTCACCGCCACGCATCGCCATCATTGGGACCGGAATCTCCGGTCTAGGCTGCGCGCATTTCCTGCACCGGCGTTTTGACCTGATGCTGTATGAGGCGGCAGATTACATCGGCGGGCATACAAACACAGTCACTGTCACTGAGGACGAGCGCGAGGTGCCGATCGACACGGGGTTCATGGTTTTCAATCACCAGACCTATCCCCTGCTCTGCCGTCTCTTCAAAGAATTGGGAGTGGAAACCAAGCGCACGGACATGTCCTTCAGCCTGCGCCATCTGCCCACAGGCTATGAATACAACGGCAAGAACCTCGACACCATCTTTGGCCAGCGCAGCAACCTGCTCAGCCCACGCTTCTGGCGCTTCCTGCTGAAAATTAAACGCTTCAATCAAGAGACGGTCGAGGCGATGAACGATCCGCGCTTTGCGAGCATGAGTCTCCGCCAGTATGTCGATGCGCGCGGCTACGGTGAGGATTTTTTAAATCTCTACATCATTCCCATGGGCAGCGCCGTGTGGTCCACCCCGCCGGAGTTGATGCTGGATTTCCCGGCTCTCACCCTGATGCATTTTTGGTTCAACCACGGCTTCCTCGGCATGAATACGCGGCATCCATGGTGGACCGTGGTCGATGGCTCACGTCAATATGTGAGAAAACTTGTGCCGCCATTTCGCGACCGCATTCGTCTGAACACACCCGTGCAGCGCATCGAGCGTCGAGACGGTAAAGCCATCATCCACACTCAAGATCACGCACCTGAGATCTACGATAAAGTCATCCTGGCCACGCACGCTCCGATCTCACTGAAAATGCTAGCTGCACCAACGGAGCTTGAAACTGAGCTGCTTTCCTGCTTCAACTACCAGCCTAATATGGCCACGCTGCATACGGATGATCGTTTCATGCCAAAGACCCGCAAATGCTGGGCTTCATGGAACTACCATGTCGAGTATGATCAAGGCGGCGTCATCCAGCCGAGCACTCACTACTGGATGAATCTGCTCCAAGGCGTGTCAGAGAAAACGAACTACTTCGTCAGCATCAACGGCGCTGAGTCGATTGATCCCGCTAAGGTCATCAAACGCATTCCTTATGAGCACCCGCTCTTTGATGTGCAGGCCACGGCAGCCCAAAAGCGCCTGCCCGAATTGCATCAAATCTCGCGCGATCAAACGACCTACTTCTGCGGAGCTTGGCAGCGCTACGGCTTCCATGAGGATGGCTTCATGTCAGCCGTCAATCTCTGCCGCGACCTGCTCGGAGAAGAACCCTGGTGATGAATACTGCATCAGCCATCTACGAATGTTCGGTCATGCATCACCGCCTGACGCCGAAGCAGCACCGCTTCGCCTATGATGTGTTTTATCTCTGGCTTGATCTGGATGAGTTGGACACTCTTTCCAGCAAGCTACGACTCTTTAAGCGCAATCGTTGGGCGCTGTTTTCTTTCTTCGATGCTGATCACATCATGAAGGCTGGGCAGGAGACGAAAGCCAACGTGCTTAAGGTGATTCGCGAGTCTGGAGTGGATACCGCAAACATTGCCAAAGTGCGCTTACTAACCTTCCCGCGCATCTTTGGGTACATCTTCAATCCCGTCTGCTTCTACTACTGCTTTGACGCTGATGAGCAGCCCGTGTGCGCTGTCGCAGAGGTCACGAATACGTTTCACGAACAGAAGCCGTATGTGCTCACGCATCAGGAGGGCGACCGCTTCAGGCTCATCACGCCAAAGCATTTTTATGTATCCCCTTTTTGTGGCCTTGAACTGAATTTCGACTTCAAGTTACGGCTACCTACTGAGCATTTAGAAATCCATGTCGATGACCGCCAAGGCGAGGAGCGCGTCATCCTCACCAGCCTTCAGGGAAAGCGCCGCCCACTCACCGATTCAGGACTGCTGGCCTGTGCATTCAAGTATCCGTTATTGACCCTGAAAGTGATTTTTCTCATCCACTGGCATGCTTTTCGCCTCTGGATGAAGGGCCTGCACGTTTATCGAAAAGGAGATCGCGCCGACCTCCAACGCGGCGTCTATCGCCCGCACCGCTCCATCACCCCGCAAGAACCATGAACGCCACCACACTCGAACATAACGACGAACAAGCCGCACCAGCCATAGCCCAAGGCCCAGGCTTCTATGAGCGACTCGTCATGGGCACGCTACGCAAGTTCCCACTTGGCGGCCTGCGCATGACACTGCCAGACGGGCGCGAGCACCGACTCGGAGATCCCAAAAGTCCCGTCACGGCTGAGATCCGAGTCACCAATCCAGAGTTCTTCCGTCAGTGCGCCTTGTATGGAAACGTCGGCTTTGGTGAAGCCTATGTGGAGGGTGACTGGGAGACCGATGACATCTCCAGTGTGATCTCGTGGTTCATCCAAAACATCGTCGCAACGCAGGGAACTAAGTCATCATCGACCCAACTCGCTGGCACGAATCTGCTGAAGGCTTACAATCGCGTCCTGCATCTGCTCAGGCCAAACAGTGTGAAGACAAGCCGACGCAATATTTCAGATCACTATGATCTCGGGAACGACTTCTATTCCCTCTGGCTGGACAAGACCATGACTTACTCATCAGCGCGCTTCACCCGTGATGGTCAGCCGCTCGAAGACGCGCAGAACGCCAAGTATGAAGCGCTCTGCCAGAAGCTGCAGCTCAAAGCCACTGATCATGTGCTGGAGATCGGTTGCGGCTGGGCAGGATTCTGCACCTATGCTGCGCGTGAGTATGGCTGCCGAGTCACCTGCCTCACGATCTCTGAAGAGCAGCTAAAATATGCGACGGATCGTGTGAAGCTTGAAGGTCTAGATCACCTCGTCGAAATCCGACTTCAGGATTATCGCCACGTAACCGGGCAGTTCGATAAGATCGCTTCTATCGAAATGCTGGAGGCCGTAGGTGAAGCTTATGTGGACACCTATTTTGCCAAATGTCATGAGGTGCTCAAACCCAATGGACTACTCGCTTTCCAAGTCATCACGGTGCCTGACTGCAATTATCGAAGCCTGGTGAAGAGCGTGGATTGGATTCAAAAGCACATCTTCCCCGGTTCACTCCTGCTCAGTCTGGGGCGCATCAATCAAGCCATGAACAAGACTGGCGACATGTTCCTGCATGGCGTCGAAGACCTCGGTGCCAGCTATGTGAAAACTCTGCGCATGTGGCATGAGCGCCTGAACTCAAAGCTCGATGAAGTGAAGGAACTTGGCTTTGATGAGCGGTTCATTCGCAAATGGAACTTCTATTTCCAATACTGCGAAGCTGCGTTTGCGACCCGCAACATCAGCGTCGTCCAAGCGGTCTATACCCGCCCGAATAACAGCACACTCGCGCGGTCATGATCCTCACGCTCCGCATCTTCTTCATCGTGGTCCTCGTATCCATGCTCTGCGTCACGACATGGGCCAGCACGTATGTCGCGGTGTGGAAAATACCTTATGAGACTTGGACGCATCCGTGGTTCATCGCGACTTTGTTTGATGCGTATTGGGGCTTCCTGACTTTCTACTGCTGGCTGGTATATAAAGAGGTGTCATGGGTGGCCCGCATCGCTTGGTTACTCAGCATCTTATTACTCGGAAACATCGCCATGGCCATTTACGCGCTCATCCAGCTATTTAGAGTGCCACTAAATGCTCGGATCGAAGACGTGCTGATTCGGAGGAGTGCGAGGTGATTGGCCAAAAGGCTTCTCTGTGGCAGCGCTGGATCACTCAACCTATCCTGCAACAGCTCACCCAAGGAGTCTCACCACCAAAGATTGCCCAAGCCATCTCTTATGGCATCACTCTCGGCCTGTTTCCCATCCTTGGATCAAACACCATGCTCACACTGGCTGTGGGTGTCCCATTGCGGCTAAATCAGCCCATCTTGCAGGTCTTCAAAACACTTACTTACCCCTTTCAATGGGTTACAGTTCTCGGATTCTATCGCGCAGGCGAATGGCTTTTAAATGCGCCGCATGTCAGCATTCACATTCCCACGATGATGAAGCGTTTTTTTTCTGAGCCAGGCCCGTTCTTTAAAGACTATGGCATGACAGCACTCTACGGCATCGCTGTTTGGTGCCTACTCGCGCCAGCAGTTGGTTGGCTTATTTACTTCATCACCAAGATCATGGTCGAAAAACTGGCTTCTCTGAAAAACACACAGCAACAACGCATCGCTCCATGATCATAGCAGCCCTCATCCTACTCGCCCTTTTTCTGTTTACTTGGTGGCTCAGTGTCAGTCTCGACAACTATTCGTTTGTGGATGTCACATGGTCGCTCGCCTTTGCCCCCGTTGCCGTTTGGCTGGCCTTTTCTGGAGAAGGTTGGCTACCACGGCGCTACGCCATTGCCGCTCTGGTTTCCATCTGGAGCCTGCGCCTTGGCATTCATCTCTGGCGGCGCGTGGCCAGTCATCATCCAAAGGAAGATGTGCGTTATGCGGTGCTTCGTGAGAAGTGGCAGGCCAATCCGCCACGCGCTTTCTTCTGGTTCTTCATGATGCAGGCCGCACTCGTCTGGCTGCTCATGCAGCCAGTGCATCTGATCACTCAGCAGACAGCGGCGGGCTTCCACATTCTTGAGTTGCTAGGCTTGGCCGTTTGGGGGTTGGCGCTCATCGGAGAAGGCGTCGCAGATGCGCAGCTAGCTCGTTTTAAAAAGTCAGGTCAAGGCATCTGCCAGCAGGGTCTCTGGCACTACAGTCGGCACCCGAATTACTTTTTTCAGAGCTTGCTCTGGTGGGGACTTTTTCTCATGGCGCTGCCTGCACCCTGGGGCTGGACGGCGATCATCGCTCCCGTGGCGATGCTACATTTCCTGCTCAACGTCACTGGCATTCCGCTGACGGAAAAGCTCTCTGTCGAGAAGCGTGGTGACGCCTACCGCGAGTATCAACGCACCACAAGCGCCTTCATCCCTTGGCTCCCCAGGCACTGAGTCAAACTACAGCAAACCCTTCTGGCGTTTCGCATGTACAGCAGCGGAGTACTCACTGCTATTGAAGTCCACATAAGCTTCCGAGAGGTCGGTGGTATAGACGATGTGATTGGCGCTGCCCAAATTTAAATCGATGGTCACGGAGAAGCGCGGTTCTTTGACCACCTTCTCCAGATCAGCGACGGGCGTCTTAGCCGTGAGGCCTCCTTTGCAGGCCTGGATACCGCTGAAATAGATGTCGATCATCTCCTCTCGGATACGAGCACCGGAGTAACCAACCGCGTGAATGATGCGGCCCCAGTTTGGATCACTGCCATTGAAGGAACACTTCACGAGTAGGCTCTTGGCCACAGCCTCCGCCGCCTTCTTGGCATCACTCTGAGTGCGGGCATTGCGGACTCGGATCTCGACGAATTTGGTCACACGCTCACCATCGCTGACGATCATTTTAGCCAACTCCATCATCACTTTTTGCAGCGCACAGCGGAAGATTTCGGCTTCGGGTGAACCCTTCTTGATGGCTGGCGCATTCGCCTGGCCATTGGTCATGACGATCACAGTGTCATTCGTGCTCGTATCACCATCGATGGTGATTCGATTGAAGGATTGATCCACAGCGAAACGCATGGCGCGCCTGAGTTCATCTTTGGTGACCTTTGCATCCGTAGTGATGAAGGACAGCATGGTCGCCATGTTCGGACAAATCATGCCCGCACCTTTAGCGATACCGCCCACGCGGAAGCTCTGCCCTTTTCCAACAGGCACCTCGATCGCGTAGATCTTAGGCTTCGTATCACTCGTCATGATGGCGCGCGCGGCATCATCATTCCCAATCGGAGAAAGGATGTCAGCAAGCTCACGAACACGCGGAGTGATACGCTGGATGGGCATGTTCATGCCGATGATGCCGGTCGAACAAACGAGCACCTGCCTCATGCGCACTCCGAGTGATTCGGCGGTCGCCTTGCACATGGCCTTAGCATCCTGGATGCCTTGAAGGCCAGTGCATGCGTTCGCATTTCCGCTGTTGGCAATGATCGCACGAGTGTCGCTATCCTTGATGTGCAATTGAGAAACACGCACACAGGCTGCACGCACTTTATTGGTCGTGAATGCAGCATCTGTGACGGTCGGCACATCCGACGTGATCATCATGAGGTCTAGACGAGTGACGTCTGGATTCTTGATGCCGCAGGAGATCGCCGCAGCTTTAAAACCCTTGGCGGCCGTGACACCACCTTCAATAACCTTGAAAGGCACCTTGATGGAATGGCAGGGATCAAATTCTTCGTTGTTCATCAGATATTCATGAGTCCAGCGGTGGGCGCAAAGCCGCAGACGAGGTTCATATTTTGAACGGCCTGACCGGACGCTCCTTTCCCAATATTGTCTTCTGCGCTCATGAGGATGAGCCGACCCGCACGCGCATCGTAGGACCAACCGATGTCCACAAAGTTTGTACCAACGACGTTCTTCGTGTCGGGTGATTGATTCACACCCAGCAGTCTCACAAAGGGTTGCGAGTCATAGGCTGCGTGAAGCACCGCGCCGACCTGCTCAGCCGTGATGCCGGGCTTTGGTGTGGCAAAGATCGTGGTGCAAATGCCGGAGTGCGTGGGCATGAGATGCGGCACGAAGGTCAGCTTCACAGCGCGACCGGCGGCGATTTCGAGTTCTTGGCCGACCTCGCTCAAATGACGATGCACTGGCACGCTGTAGCTGCGCACGCTGTTCTGCACTTCACAGAAAAGTAGTGGCACGCTTTCCTTCCGACCAGCGCCGCTAGCACCGCTCATGCTGGACACGGCGAGCGGATCTTCTGCAAGCAGGCCAGCTTTGAATAAAGGGATCAGAGGCAAGAGAATACTCGTCGGATAGCAGCCTGGGCAGGCGATCAGACGTGCCTTCTTGATGTCATCTGCCCGCACTTCTGGCAGAGCATAGACAGCTTCATCGAGCAGTTCTGGCGCGGGATGTTCCTGCGAGTAGAACTCCTTGTACAAAGCGGCACTGCGCAGCCGGAAGTCGGCACTGAGGTCGATGACTTTCAATCCCGCTTCGAGCAGAGGCTTGGCGTACTCGACCGACACGCCATGAGGCAGAGCCAGGAATGCGATCTCAGCTCCTGTGGCTTTGAGTGCGGCCACATCAGGATTTGAAAAGGTCAAAGTATCTGCCACTCCGACTCCACGGAAGCGCGGGAACTCAGCCGACAACGCTTTGCCTGCAAGTGTGCGTGAGGTCACTGCCACCAGCTCAGCATGAGGGTGCCGCAGCAAGAGACGCAGGAGTTCGATGCCTGAGTATCCACTAGCGCCGAGGACAGCAATTTTAACGGGAGAAGCCATTTGAGAGGGGGGCGATTATGAAGTCCCAGAGACGCCGTGCAACTGCGATTTGCCCCTGTTTTCACCAAAAGCCCCACTGCTGAGTGCGCAGCGCGTAAATGCCTAACAGTAAATTACCAACCGCGTGCATGATCACACAAGCCCCGAGGCTGCGCGTGCGCACGGCCAGTGCATAGACGAGAGAGCCCCACAGGAAAGCAGCCAAGTAGTCCTGCGGAGTGTGAATCAGCATGACCATGGTGGTCACAATCCAGAAGCCTTTCCAGGTGTGTGTGCCAAAAGGCACGCTGCGCCAGTCAGCCTCACCTGCATTGACGTAGCGCATGAGAAAGCCGCGCCACATTAGCTCCTCCACCAGCGGCACGATGACGACCATACGCACGAAGCGCATGATGACTGCCGCCATCTCCCAAGCTGGCCATTTGGCGAGGATGGTGGGATCAAAGCCCTCATCACGCTTCACGAGTCCGAGCCAGGACCACCACTCAGGATCTTCACCACCAGCGGCTAGTTTGGCATGAAGCCAGGCTGGAGTGATCCAGATCGCAATGCCAATCACGGCCAGCAAACATGCCAGTCCGATTCCGCGCCAAGGCGCTAACTGATAATGCTGACGAAACCACAGCAGCAAGCCGCCGCAGAACAATGTCTGCAAGGGATACACCCAGTGCTCGGGTGCCTGCTGATACCATGACAGCTCGGGATTCTCGATCCGAAACCAACCCGGCACGGCGACGAACAGCGTGAACAACATCAAAGGCAACACATGCGCCGCCATCGCTGATTGGCGAAGTTGGATCAGTCGTGAAGACATCAATGGCGCTGGATCTTGAGGATGCGGTTGTTGTAGCTGTCCGTGATGTAAAGCTCACCCGACTCGGGATGCACCGTCACGCCATGAGGCCGTGCGAGCTGGCAATTGAGCGGATCACCGCCGACGCCTGCACTGCCATGTTTACCCGTACCAGCGATGCGCTCGATCTTACCGGTGGTGGGAATGTAGCGCCGCACGAGATGGCTCTCTGCATCGGCGATGATGACGCTATCATCTTTGTCCACACACAGATGTTTAGGTCCATTCATCGTCGCCTCCAGCGCTAGACCGCCATCGCCTTCACCGCCTTTTTTACCGCTGGCATTCACCACCGTGCGGATGTGCCCGGTCTTGTCCACCACACGCAGGGCATTGCCGCCACGCTCCAAAATGTACACGTTGCCCTGACGGTCCGGTGCCGCCGCGCGAGGGTCCACCAGTGGTGCTTCGGTGGCGACCTCACCATCCTTCGGAAGACCTTTTTTGCCATTGCCAGCGATGACTCGTGACTTGTTGGTGGTCAGGTCGAGTTCATGTACTTGGCGCAGATCGGCGATGTAAAGTTTCGTGCCGTCGAAGTTCAGCGTGATGCAGTAAGGCCCGCTACCACGCGCTTTTTCCGCAGAAACTTGCCAGCCTTCGCGCGTCTTCAGCGTGCGCGCTTTGACATCGACTTCACGGATGCAGCCATTCCAGGTATCACCGACCAAAATATTGCCACTGGGCAGAATGGCGAAGTTGTGCGGACCATTAAACTGCGCACGTATCGCTGGGCCACCATCACCACTAAAGCCAGGTTTGAGTTGGCCTGCGAAGTGCGTGATCTCACCGCCGCCATCCACTTGCAGCAAGCGATTACCAGATGCCATCTCGATGATCCACATGTGCCCACCTGAATCGAACTCGGTGCCGAACGGCTCACGTAGAAGAGCTTCAGTGGCTGGAATATCCACCGCGTCCTGCGTGCCCCCCGCCACGAGCAGGATTTGATCGGCACGGATCACGGAGAGAGAAGCGAAGCAGATGAACGTGAGTAAGGCAGGCAGTTTCATGAGAGTTCGACCTTGGGCAGTTCTAGCGCTTCACGCCAGAGAAATTAGCCTCCGCCGTGATTCACATCTGCTCCAGCAAGGTCTTCGCCGCCTGCACGGCAGGGACGTTCTTGTAGGCCTTGTCTTGGATCAATTGATTCAAGATCTTCTTCGCCTCACCCATACGCCCATCACGACGATGCAGGTCAGCGAGGTAGAGCAGCGCGCGTGCTTTATCAGCGGCGATGACATAGATCGTCTCTGCATGTTCCAGCAGTTCGATCGCCTCACTGATCTTGCCTTCACTGGCTGAGAGCAAGGCCGTCAGTTCCAGCAGGTGCGGTTTACTGCGACTCTCAGCCAGCTCGGTGAGTGCTCTTTTTAGCGCGCGACTATCTTCACCGGGATACCGCAAAGCCGTGCCCTGATAGAGTGCGTAGTCACGAGAGCGGCCATCTCCCATGGCGGAACCTGGCCCTTTAGCATAGGGCCGATACAGAGGATCACCACAGACGACATTCATCCAGGAGATCACAGGTGTGGCGTTCCAGGCGGCTTCAGCGAGCGTGTAGCCTTCTAGCAGCCGCTTGTTCAAGACATCGAAGTGGACGGTGAGACTCAGGTAGGGTTCAAAGACATTGCCGAGAGCTGCAGCCGCCCCCTGATGCAGCAGAGGCCCTAACCAATGACGATCTTTCGACCGGATCGCAGCCGCACTGTAACTGTGCAGGTGACAAGCGATGGCTCCAGGCATGAACCGAAACGATGGGCTACTCACGGCTCCACTCACCGTGGCCGTGTACCAGCCGAAGTAGAGAGCCGTGTCTGGCAGTGGCCAGTGATCTGGGATGATGGCTTCGTCTTTGTCGATATAAACAGGAATGCCTTTCTCACGGAACAAAATGGCGCTGCGAGTGAGCCAGTCCTCCCCCTCCTGATAAGCACCCGTCTTCTGCGCGAGATCGACCACAGCACGGCCGCGCAAGCCTGTCTGCTCGGCACTGATAGCATCATCAATCATGCGCTTCACCGAGTCTGCATCCGGCGCATCGAGACGGCCCACGAGCAGCAAGCCGGGCGCACCCTGAAACATTTGAAAATGCATGCCCTGATCAAAGTAAGGGTTTCTCAAAGCCCCCGGCAGTAGCTGCCTCGACAGGCCGAGATGCGTCAGCTCGCTGTCCACACTTGCCTCATCTTCTTTGGTGTTCTGCGGGTTCTGCTGATCACGCCGGATCTGAAAAGGAATGCCGCGCATGAGCACCACCACGCGCACACTCGATTCGCCGACGATCATGGCAGACACGTCCTTGCCAGACGCCGTATCCCGGACCTGTCCCTGCACTAGCTTCCACCAGCCGCGACGGACGAAAGCCTCAAACAACGGCTTCTTGATCAACTCATCATATTGCTGCCGCGACATCGAATCATCAATCGGACACTCCAGTCCAATCAGCCGCTCCGCCGGGATACCGCGCTGCTTCGCATAATATTCAGCCAACTCACGTGACTGGGCGAACTCGGGATTATAGGCCACCACGGTTTCACCCGCGAGATCGAGCGCAGGCTCCTGGGAAATGACGAATGACGAATGCAGAATGACGAATGGCAGAAGCATCCGCCACAGGCTCTTTAGAATCTGGCATTCGTCATTCGTCATTCGTCATTCTCCCACGTCAACTCCAGCCCGTCATAAGCCAGCAACACACCTGGCGGTAGCTTTGGCTCATCACGCGCGTGCATGACCTCACATTGTAGATGAGTGAAAAAAGTGCGCCGTGGTTTCAGCAGCGCCTGCACGGTCAGAGATTCAGCAAAGTTCATGTGCGTCGGGTGCTCCGTGTAGCGCAGGGCATCGATGATCAGCGTATCCACGCCCTGCAAGGCAGCCATCGTCTCAGGTAGCAGCACCTTCGCATCGGGAATGTAGGCGCATAGTTTGCGGCCATGGCGAGTGAAGAGGTAGCCGATGCACTCCACTTTCCCATGCAGCACGGGCAGCGGTGTCACCAACGTTTCACCCAAATGAAACGGGCCGTGGATAGGCTTTGGGAAAGGCTTCAAATAGCCGCGATAACGGTTCTCGCCATTGAAGGCGTATTCAAACATGCGCTCCAGGACAGCTAGGCAAGAGGGCAGCGCATAGATGGGCATGTAAGTGTCTGCTGGAATGGTGAAGCGCCGCAGTTCATCAAAGCCCGTCAGGTGATCCATGTGTGGGTGCGTGTAGATCGCAGCATCGAGTTGGCGGATCCCCGCGCGCAGACATTGCGTGCGGAAGTCCGGCCCCGTGTCCACCACCCAGCTCATTTCTGGCGTGGTGATCCAGATGCTGGAGCGCAGGCGCTTGTCACGCGGGTCCGTGCTCCGGCACACCTCACAATCACAACCAATCATCGGAATGCCGACAGACGTGCCGGAGCCGAGAAAGGTGAGTTTGAAATCAGACATGCCCGCCTGTTTTAAGCGCAAAGAACGCAAAGATCACAAAGAGTTTTTGAAAGCACTAAAATCTTTGCGCTCATCGCACTCTTTGCAGCTAAGGAGACGGATGACTGAATCCTACCTTCAACGTTTTGGCGGCATCGCCCGACTCTATGGCGCTGCCGCCCTACCCCGATTGCATGAGGCCCGCGTGGCCGTGATCGGCCTCGGCGGTGTCGGCTCCTGGGTGGTCGAGGCCCTAGCCCGAAGCGGCATCGGCTCGCTGACACTCATCGACATGGACGATGTGTGCATCACCAACACCAACCGCCAACTCCCTGCCCTAGCCAATACGATCGGCAAGACAAAGACCGAGGTGCTCGCTGGCCGCGCCCGCGAGATCAATCCCGAATGCGCTGTCACCTCCGTGCCAGAGTTCTTCCTGGAAAGCAGTGCTGACCGACTGCTTGCGCCCGGCTTTGATGTGATCGTCGATGCCGTGGATAGCACGGGCATCAAAGCCCTCATCATCGCCAAGGCACGCGCATTGAGCATTCCCGTGATCGTTTCCGGCAGCGCTGGCGGCCGCCGTGATCCGACTCAAATCAAAGTCGCCGACCTCGGTCATGCAGGTGCGGATGAACTGATTAAGCAATTGCGCCGCCGCCTGCGCAAGGAGCACGCCTTTCCAAAGAGCCCCGATGGCCAATCCATGAACTGGGGCGTGCGCTGCGTCTATTCGACCGAGAAAGCCATGTATCCCCAGCCCGATGGCACCTGCTCTCTCGAACGAGACGCGAGCACCGAAAACGGCCTGCGACTCGACTGTGCCGAAGGTTTCGGTGCTGCCACCCACCTCACGGGCACCTTTGGTTTCATACTGGCGGCAGAGGTGCTGCGACTAGTGACGAGCGATTCGTGAGAATTTTGTCATCCTGAATCTCTCGATTGCCGTTAGCAGTCTGGGTGGTAGCTTCGCCGCCCTTGCGCCACCCGGTGCTTCTTTACCCGACCCTTTTTTCATGTCCTGGCTCTCCTCTCTCGGCCCTATCGGCTCAGTCCTACGCGTCATCATCCTCATCATTGAGGTGCTCTTCGTTTTCAATCTCATGATTCTCGTCCACGAGTGGGGTCACTTCCTCGCCGCACGTTGGCGCGGACTGAAGGTAGAGGCCTTCTACATCTGGTTCGGTAAACCCCTCTGGAAGAAAACCATCAACGGCGTCGAATACGGCCTCGGCAGCATCCCTGCGGGTGGCTTTGTGAAACTTCCGCAGATGGCTCCCATGGACGCCATCGAAGGTGGCAGCTCCAGTGATGAGCCGCTGCCACCGATCACGCCGATGGATAAAATCATCGTCGCCTTTGCAGGTCCTCTTTTCAGCTTCATGCTTGCCTGTACCTTTGCCTTGCTCGTGAGCGTTTTGGGCAAGCCGCAAACAGAATCTTTTGTCACCACAACCATCGGCTATGTCGCCAAGGACAGTCCGGCAGACAAAGCTGGCCTCAAGGTCGGGGACAACATCAAGCGCATCGACGGCGAGCCGATCCGCCGCTTCGAAGGCTTCGTGGACAGCGTGCGCTGGGGTATCGTTTCGAGTGAAGGCAAAAACATCGAGTTTGAAGTCGAGCGCGCTGGCCAGAAGCTACCAGTGATCGCTGTCTCGTCAGAGTGGCCTGATTTGAAGGAAGAAAAACAAGCCTGGTGGGAGTCCATCTTCAAGCGCCCGTCTCTCCGTGAAGTCGGCATCACGGGCAAAGAAACGCCCATGGTCGGTAAGGTGCAGCCAGACAGCCCTGCGGCTGATGCGGGCCTTCAGGCCAATGACGAACTCCTCAAAGTGGATGGCCAAACGCTCTTCACACGCATCCAACTCGGTGATTATCTGGAGAATAAAGCTGGCCAACTCATCACGCTCACCGTGCGTCGTGCTGGAAAAGAAATCCCGATCAGCCTGACACCACGCATCCCGGACAAACACCCCGCAGACTTCACCCGCCCCATGGCTGGCATCGTCTGGCATGCCACAGGCGAGCGCAAGCTGGCCTACCCAGGCGTCACAGAGCAAATCTCAGACGCAGCACGCAGCATGGTCAGCATGATCAGCAAGCTCGTGTGGTCCAACTCCGACATCAGCCCGGCGCACATGAGCGGTCCCGTTGGCATCGGTCGCGTTTATTACAATCTCCTCCAGGACCCTGCGGCCCTGCTGCAAATCCTGTGGTTCAGCGTCATTCTCAACGTGAACCTCGCCATCATGAACATGCTGCCCTTCCCGGTGCTGGATGGCGGTCACATCACCATGGCCATCGCCGAGGCCATTCGTCGTCGCCCGATCCAGTCCCGCGTCCTTGAATGGGTTCAGACCGCCTGCGCGCTCACCCTCTTTGGCTTCCTTATCTTTGTCACCCTAAAAGACACTGGAGATATCTTCATAGGTGGCAGCAAGAAAGGGAATCCTACAGATGAATTCGGTTGGCTGCCCAAAGACAAGCGTGAAGCAGTGAAGTAAAGCGGACGCGGACAGAGCCCGACAACTCACGATTGAGGCAGGCCGTCAAACAACTGGCCGACTTCGATTTCCACGCCAGCTAACGAAGAGCACTTCAAAGTTTGGCCCGGAGAAAGGATCTCTGTTTCCAAATAACCCGACGTGGTAGGCTGGCGATAGACCTCAATGTTTTGCGCTTTGGCATTCACGATCCAAAACTCCTGCACGCCCGCCTCGGCATAAATGCTCGCCATTTCGCGGTCCTCTTCCAGAGTCGTCACCGCCACCTCCACGACCAATCGAGCAGTCGATGGATGATAAGCTAGACCACGCAAATTCAGATCGACGACAGAGATGTCAGGCTCAGGCTCTGAATCCGCCAGAGTCAACGGAGCCTCCTGCCTCACCCAATAAACTCCAGCGAGTCTAGCTTTCAAAAAGTCGATCAGCGAATCTAGGACAAAGACGTGAATGGAAGACTTGGACATTTTTTCAACAATCACCCCCCGGATAAGTTCAGCCCGCTTTGGAGCTAGGCCCTTTTCGATCATGTCATGCCACACCTTCACCGAAAGCGGCAGGGCGCGCTTTTGAAAACCGGGCTTGGTGAGCAGATCAATCATGGCGCGAGATTAACGGCCTCTGGTCACTTTGACAAGCCTGCAAAACTGCCTTCCTCGTTGCGGAATGCTCACGTTCGCGTTTCATAGCGTCCCCATGCCCTCGACCGCCCTGCTTCGCTACTGCCCCGACCTCTACCACTATCAACGCCGTGAAACTCGCGTGTGCATGGTCGGCAATGTCGGCATCGGCGGCAGCAACCCGATCCGCGTGCAGTCCATGCTCACCAGTGACACACGCGATGCCGAAGCTTGCGTGAAGGAAGCCCTCGAACTCGCCGCTGTTGGCTGTGAGATCGTCCGCGTCACGGCACAGACACGCGTCATTGCGGAGAACCTCCAGCACATCCGCGATGGCATCCGCGCCGCCGGCTGTGATGTCCCGCTCGTTGCCGACATCCATTTCAAACCGGATGCTGCGCTGGAAGCCGTGAAGTGGGTGGAGAAGGTACGCGTCAATCCCGGCAACTATGCCGACAAGAAGAAGTTCGCGGTCAAAGAATACACCGACGAGCAATACGCCGAAGAAGTCGCCTACATGGAGGAGCAGTTCGTGCCTCTCGTGCAGGACTGCAAACGCCTGGGCCGCGCCATGCGCATCGGCACCAATCACGGCTCACTCAGCGACCGCATCATGAACCGTCATGGCGACACGCCTCACGGCATGGTGGAAAGCGCGCTGGAGTTTGCCCGCATCGCCCGCGCCCACGACTACCACAACTTCCTGTTCTCAATGAAGGCCAGCAATCCCAAGGTCATGATCGAAGCCTATCGCTTGTTGGTGTCGAAGCTGACACAACTCTCAATCGAAGAATTGGAGAAGCAGGCGAAGCTGAATAATGACGAATGCAGAATGACGAATGACGAAGTCCTGCATCCTGAATTCGGCTTCCCTTCGTCATTCGTCATTCGTCATTCTTCATTGCTTTGGAACTACCCGATTCATCTCGGTGTCACTGAAGCGGGCGATGGTGAAGATGGCCGCATCAAGAGCGCCATCGGCATCGGTTCACTGCTCGCTGATGGCATCGGTGACACCGTGCGCGTTTCTCTGACTGAGGATGCCGTTTTTGAAATTCCTGTAGCTCGGGCGCTGGTCGCATCGATCCAAAGCCAAGTATTTAGTGATCAGTGCTTAGTGTTAAGTCAGACGCCGCCGGTGAGCTACGATCCTTTTAGCTACAGCCGCCGTGCGACCGATCGTCTCTCCATCAACGGTATCGACGTGGGCCGTGGTGCCACCGCCGCCGTCTTCACCTCACGCACCAAATGGGATGCACTGGCTCACAAGCTGGACAAGCTCGGCGACTACAAGCCCGAGATCGTTATCGAAGACAGCGCCGTCATCGCCCTTGACCCACGTGATGATGCCGCCGTGCAGTCAGTCAATGCGTCCGCCGAGGCTAGGCTCGTCACCATCGCCGATGGCACCGCACTGCATCCCATCCACGCCTACCGTCTGCTAGCCGCCAGACTTGACCCGAAGCATCCCATCCTGCTCAAAGACACCTTCGATTCGAAAGGCAACGAAGACTTCCTCAACAACCTCCTCCGCGCCGCGACTAACATCGGCTCCCTGCTCTGCGATGGCATCGGCGATGCGGTGATCGTCCAGGGCGAATCCTCCCCCGGACAGAGCCTGCGTGTCAGTTACAACATCCTGCAAGCCGCCGGCGTCCGCATCTTCAAGACCGATTATGTGGCCTGCCCGAGCTGTGGGCGCACTCTCTTCAATCTGCAAAACACCACACAGAAAATCCGCGCCTCCACCGGCCATCTCAAAGGCGTGCGCATCGCCGTCATGGGCTGCATCGTCAATGGTCCCGGCGAGATGGCGGACGCCGACTTCGGCTACGTCGGCGGTGCCCCTGGGAAGATCAATCTCTACGTCGGCAAGACAGCCGTGAAGTTCAACATCCCCGAGGAAGAAGCCGTCGAGCGTCTCGTTGATCTCATCAAAGAACACGACCGCTGGTTTGAGGCACCGATTGCTGTATAGATTCGACTGGCAGTCGTATGGATTGAGATGACTTCAATTCAGAAATCCTCATGCATCGGCTCGCGCCTTGCTCTATGAAAAGGCGCAACATGTCGTTCACCGCACCCATTCCCCCATCACAGCCAGGAGCCTCTCTCACCGAGAATGGCGTGCATTTCACGGTCTTCTCCCGGCACGCCACAGCCGTTGATTTGTGCCTTTACGATCCAGCTAACCCTGCTCAGGAAACGGCACGAGTGCGCATGGTTCGAGGTGAGGCAGATCTTTGGCAGGCCTTTGTCGCCGGAGCAAAAGCAGGCCAGCTCTATGGCTACCGTGCGCATGGGCCATGGATGCCTAGGAATGCGCTACGTTACAATCCCAACAAACTGCTCCTGGACCCTTATGCGCGTGCCATCGTCGGTATGCCAGAAGGCCAAGGCACTATGCTGAGTTCAAATGGGCCGCACACCTTTCCTGGGGCGCATGACAACGGACCCGAAGCGCTCAAATCCGTCGTCATCGATGACCACTACGACTGGCAGGGCGACCAACTGCCCCGAGTCTCTTGGCAGGACACGATCATCTATGAGCTGCACGTCAAAGGCTTCACTCAAAAGCACCCCGAAGTGCCGACTGAACTGCGCGGCACCTATGCAGGACTCGCTCACCCTAGTGTGATCGGTTACTTGCGTGATCTCGGTGTCACGAGCCTGCAACTACTGCCCGTTCACCAGCATCTCGATGATCAATTTCTGCTAGAGAAAGGACTAACGAACTACTGGGGCTATAACACCATCGGCTTCTTTGCACCTCACGCCGAGTATGCTGCTGCCAGCGATCCGCAGGCCATGATTCGAGAGTTTAAAGACATGGTGAAAGCCTTCCATGTCGCAGGCATCGAAGTCATCCTCGATGTCGTTTACAATCACACGGCTGAAGGTGATGAACGCGGCCCGACAGTCATGCTGCGCGGACTCGATGACCGTCTGTATTACCGCCACACCTTCGACGAGCACGGGAGCAACTACATCAATGTCACAGGCTGCGGCAACGCGGTAGATACGGCCAGTCCGCCCGCCTTGCGCATGGTCATGGACAGCCTGCGCTACTGGGTCACCGAGATGCATGTGGATGGCTTCCGCTTTGATCTCGCCGTGACTGTCGCTCGTGATCACCACGACAATTTTGACGCCAATTGCCAGTTCCTCGCCGCCGTGGCGCAGGACCCGATTCTCTCACAGGTAAAGCTCATCGCCGAGCCCTGGGACATCATGCGCATGGATAGCTATCAGGTCGGCGCTTTCCCAGAACCCTGGCGTGAACTCAATGGCAAATACCGCGACACCGTTCGCCGCTTCTGGGCAGGTGATGAAGGCAGCACAGCCGAGTTTGCTAAGCGCTTCTGCGGCAGTCAGGACATCTATGGCAGCACCCAGCGACCCGCGCTCAGCAGCGTGAATTTCCTCACCTCACACGATGGTTTCACACTGCTGGATCTCGTCAGCTATGCCAGCAAACACAACGAGGCGAACGGCGAAGACAATCGTGACGGAGACAATCATAATCACAGTGTGAGTTGCGGCGTCGAAGGCCCCACCACGGACGCCCGAGTGCTGCGTCTGCGCGCCCGCAGAATCCGCAGTCTGATGGCCACTTTAATGACCTCCATCGGCGTGCCCTTCATCAATGCAGGCGATGAGCGCGGGCGTAGCCAGAAGGGCAACAACAACGCTTACTGCCAGGACAATGATCTCAGTTGGATCGATTGGGCCACCTGTGACGAAGACATGCTCGACTTCACCCGCCGTGTCATCTCCCTGCGGCGAAACACGCCTGAGTTAAAGCGCTCGCAATACTTTGACGGTGCCTTCAATCCCGTTTCAGGGATGCCCGATGTCGTCTGGCTTGAAGGTCAGGGCACACTGCTCTGTCATGATGAATGGCACGACCCATCGCGCACCATTTTCGGAGCCATGATCTCCGCCGATCCACCTCTCGTCTATCTCTTCAATCGCGGAGATCTCCCGCAGGCTTTCATCCTACCTGGAGATGATAGCACTCTTTGGAGCACTGTTTACGACACGGCGCAGAGTCCTGCTTTTCCTACCGAAGTGACTCCAGGACTTAACGGGGGAAGCGCCCTTCCGCTGAAAGCTCACAGCCTTGTTTGCCTGAAGCTTTCTGGCGGTCGATTGGGACTGACGCTCGCCTGCTAAATCAAGGAGCGTCATTGCCAGCGGATGCGCTGCACTGTAATCTCAGCGCATGAAATCCCTGCTGCTCTGGCTTTGCCTTTTCTCGTCTGCCCTTCCGCTGCTCGCGGACACAGGCAGTTACTCCGGTAAAGTCGTGGTCATTCCTGTGGGCGAAGACGATCTCATCTCACGCGCACGGTTCGAGTTCATGTCACGCACGTTAGAGCGCTGCTCGGTCGAGGGTGCAGAGGCGGTCATCTTTGATCTCGACACACCCGGCGGCCTGCTTTGGGACACGGTGGAACTCATGATGACCGACCTACAAAAGCTCAAGCCCCGCAGCTTTGCCTATGTGAATCCGCGCGCGCTTTCCGCCGGAGCCATGATCGCTGTAGCCACCGATGGCATCTACATGGCCCCCACAAGCAGCGCCGGCGCCGCATCTCCCGTCTATGGCGGTGGCGTCGAGATGGGCGATGCCGAGCGCGCGAAGATGAACTCGGCCACCATGGGCATGGCCCGCGCCGTCGCCAAACAGAAAGGCCACAACCCTGCCGTGATCGAAGCCATGATCGACATGGGCAAGGAACTCAAAGTGAACGGCAAGATCATCGACTCCAAAAAGGAAATCCTCACCCTCGATGCCGATCAAGCCGTGCAACTCGTGGATGGTAAACCGCTGTTTGCTAAAGCCATCGTCAAGAACCTGGATGAGATCAAAAAAGCCGAATCACTCAAAGGTGCGACCGTCACCGCCGAGCCCACCTTGTTTGAAAAAATCGCCATCTGGGTCACCGCGTATGCTTCCATTCT
Source organism: uncultured Prosthecobacter sp. (assembly GCA_964583255.1). Classification (GTDB taxonomy): domain Bacteria; phylum Verrucomicrobiota; class Verrucomicrobiia; order Verrucomicrobiales; family Verrucomicrobiaceae; genus Prosthecobacter. The sequence continues at coordinate 4,832 of CAZOVY010000061.1, read as the reverse complement.
GATCCTCATCGGCGTCGCAGGCGGTTATCTTGAAATGCAGGCTCCAGGCTTTGGATTGCCCGGAATCGTCTCCGTCGCTGCCTTCTCACTGTTCTTCTTCGGGCATTATGTCGCAGGCAGTCTTGTAGGCCAAGAGACCGCCGTGGCAGCCGCCATCTTCATCATCGGAATCATCTTTATCATCCTGGAGATCATGGTCTTTCCCGGCACCATCTTGCCCGGCCTCATCGGCTTTGTCTGCGTGATGGTCGCGCTCGTTTACACCATGTCAGGCTGGGAGATGCCCGTGTCTCCCCTGCCCTCTGAAGGCACTGCACCTGCTGGCTTTGATTTCAATCTCGCCACCTATGCGCTCGGCTTGCGTAACTTCGCCATCGGCATCATCGGTGCTGCCATCATCATCCTCGCCGCCGCGCGCTACCTGCCGCAGACAGCCCCATTCCGTCACATGATGCTCTCCGCCACTGCCGGTGGTACGCTGGAGTCCACTCCCGCCATGACCGCCTCACGTTCCGTTCAAGCCGGTGACAAGGGCCGCGCCATCAGCGCCCTGCGCCCCTACGGCACCGTGCAGTTCGGCGATCTCCGCATCGAGGCCATGGTCGAAAGCGGCTACCTCCAAAGCGGCACCGAAGTGCGCGTCCGGGAGGTCCAGGGTGCACGCATCATCGTCGAAGCACTGGCTTAATAGTGGCGGCGCTTTTGCTGAGACCTGCGGAATCTGACGAGGTTAGGCTTCAACTGACGGCTCAATACGAGGATGGTTTTACCGTTGCCGCTGATCTCAAACTGAATGACGACGTGCCCGCCGGATAGCCGTGATAAAGATGATGCCCGTGCAGCCCAGGAAGATCAGCGCCGTCGTCCAAGCCCGTAACCACAGCTCCGCGATCGGCCACACCTCGCCAAAGCCCACGCTGAAAGCCGTGATGACCACCATGTAAAACGCATCTCCCCACGACCATCCCGCCACGCGATAGCCCAGTGTAAACACCGCCATCACCGCCCCCACAAAAGCGGCGGCATAGAGCAAATTGGCCTTTGGTCGGCGGTTCGGGCTGGGCATGAGGTCGGGACTGACCCGTCATGTCGCCAGACCTGTGCCAGCATGCCCCGACTTCAAAGGATCATCGCCAGCTACAGATGTTGTCGTCCCAAGTCTTCGGGTCGCGGTCAGGGCCGGAGGAGAAGATGATGGTGGATGAGTTTAGAAACTCAGGAGCACGATCTTTGCCTCGACCTTTGAAGATAGCGTCGGGACGAAGTTCAGGATTGGGGATGCGATTGTCGCCATCGGCATCAATCAGGAGGTAATACTTCTCACCCCATAGGTCGGTCAGAGTGGTGGTTGAGGGAATTGTTTTGTCCTTCTCCTTCACCCCCGTCAGCCCGTATTTCCCACCGCGAGCAATCGGCAGATCGATGAACTTGATGCCGCGTGGATTGGATTCTTTGTCCTGTCCTAGCAGCGACAAAAGCAGTGCGCCCTCCGTGCGGAGAAGCTGCGTTTCTGATGAAGACACCGGATAGCATGCATACTCCATTTTAAAGTACCCCGTGGATACTTGCAGGTCTTTCATCGTGCTTTTGACGCGCACTACTTCAGAACTCGTACCACAGAATGTTACAGGCTGGAACAAGGCTATGACGAATATCAGGAACAAGGAGACAACAATGATCCAGAACATGCCGCGCCCCAAGCGCACCACAAGCTGGGCACACCCGGCCATCCGGGCAGTTTGACGATCATTCGAGTCAGTATCCGCGCTCACGACTTCCAATGTACCCTGTCTGGAGTCATGAAGTCGATCCTAAAGCTCGAACGCTGATGGAAAACATCAGAGCAGCAGAAGAGCCCCTCTGGATGGATCACCGCCAGCTACAGATGTTGTCTTCCCAGGTCTTCGGGTCGCGGTCAGGGCCGGAAGAGAAGATGGCTGAGTGTGTTTTCAGTTTGGCTGGCTGGGGATGCCTGGCGAGCCATGCGGAGTCGGCACTGCTTTCGGGGTTTGGCACTTGGCCGTCGTTATTGGTGTCGAGGATGATGTGGTAACGCTCACCCCAGAAATCTAGAAGAGTCCAATCTTCCGGACGAACAGCCGAGCCACCGGACTGATCAATGAGTCCGCTATAACTTCCCTCGGTGTAAGGCAAGTCGATGAAGGGAATCTTGCGGGGATTTGTGGGTTCATGAAGGCCGAGCAAGGCAAGGAGAAGCACGCCCTCAGAACGCATCATCACATCAGGCCCCGATGGGATCGGAAAGCGCTGGTACTCCATGTGAAAATGCAGTGAAGCCTCACCGAGGTCTCGGATGACGGCCTTCGTGCGCAGTTGATACGTGTTCCCAGATGTAACGTAATAAATGACGAGTGATTTGGCACAACGCGGACCGAGAACACAGATCAACAGAATGAGGAGGAGGCCGAGAATCCATTTTGCCATACGGACACACCCGTCCATGCGCGCAAGGCGATGATCCTTCGAGTCAGAGTCCGTGCTCACGGAGACAACCTACAATGTCTGAACTGACGAAGTCGATTCAAAACTCAGTGTGCTGAGTCTGGTGCCGTGAACTTTAAGCGGCTGATGGCAGCCGCACTCCTTCGGAGCTACTTCAAGCCCGCAGCAGCCACGAGACCTTCCTCAGCGACGACCTCGCCAGCCAGTTCGGGTTTGCAGTCGCCTTTCAACTCGTCGCGGAACTTTTTGATGAAGCTCTGGGTGGGCCAGGAGGCGGCTTCGCCGAAGGCGCAGATGGTCTTGCCTTCAATCTGATTGGCGACGGTTTCCAGAGTGTCCACGTCATCGGGGCTGGCGTTGCCAGCGACGATGCGGTCGCTGATCTTCTTCATCCACAGGCTGCCTTCGCGGCATGGGGTGCATTGGCCGCAGCTCTCGTGGGCGTAGAAGTTGTTCAGGTTGTTGATGACCCAGGTCATGCTGCGGCTGTCGTCCATGATGATGACGCCACCGGATCCGGCCATGGTGCCGCACTGGGCCATGGTGTCGAAGTCCATGGGGATGTCCATGATGCCGATCTCGCGACCGTCCTTGAGTTTGAATTTCTCATCAGCACGCAGGACTTTCGAGGAACTGCCGCCAGGGATGATGGCTTTGAGTTTGCGTCCAGGCAGAAGACCACCGCAAAGATCGTTGATCACCTCGCCCATCGTCACCTTGCCGACTTCGACTTCGTAGTAGCCGGGCTTTTGCACGTCGCCGCTCACACAGAGAATGCGGGTGCCGGTGTTGTTCGGCGTGCCGAGCTTGGCATACTCCGCACCGCTCATCTGGATGATGTGCTTCACATGGCAAAGGGACTCGACGTTGTTCACGATGGTCGGGCTCATGTAGAGGCCGAGCGCGGCGGGGAAATACGGCGGCTTGATGCGCGGATAGGGGCGCTTGCCTTCGAGCGACTCGATCAAGCCGGTCTCTTCACCGCAGATGTAGGCGCCGGCACCGCGATGCACATAGATCTCGCAATCAAATCCTGAACCGAGGATGTCCTTGCCGAGGAACCCTTTGGCCTTGGCCTCGGCGATGGCTTTCTCGACGATCTTCGCGGCGTGGGGGAACTCCTCGCGGATGTAAATGTAAGCCAGCTTGGCTCCGACGGCGAAGCAGGCGATGGCCATGCCTTCGAGGAGTTGATGCGGATCTTGATGCAGGATGTAGCGATCCTTGAACGTGCCTGGCTCGGATTCATCAGCATTGCAGATGAGATACACTGGCTTGGTGTTCGTCGGCGGGATGAACCCCCACTTCACACCGGTCGGGAAACCTGCACCCCCACGACCACGCAGGCCGCTGGCCTTGACCTCGTTGGTGATGGCACTCTTCTCCATCTTCAGCGCGACCTTCAGTTGCTCGTAGCCGCCGTCATTCAAATAGCATTCGATGGACGGATCATAACCGACGCGGTCGATGTTTTTGAAGATCAGACGCTTTTCGCGAGAATGGGGCTCTTTGCCGGGGAGGTACTGGACTGCCATGGTTTCAGTATCCAACTACGAAAGAGAGCGGCAAGTGGCTTTGTGAAAATTTTCACAAGCAAGAGAATAGACCACTACGCCTGCTATCGGCCTGTAGGATAGGCGGCCCACGCCTGTCATTGGCTTGGAGGATAGGCGTCCCACGCCTGTTATTGGCCTGAGGTCTCTGACCTTCAGGCTACGGGCTGCGGGTGACGGGCTTCAGGGAAACTGAAGGTCGGAGACCCCAGTCCATTGTCAGGCCGGAGGCCTAACCTACCCAGGATAGCCGCCGCCGATGTACTTCTCCAGTTGCTCAATAGTCGTGCGCTGAGTTGCGATGATCCACTTCACCAAGTCACCGATGGAAACGATGCCGAGTAATTCGCCGCCCTCGATCACCGGCAGATGGCGAATGCGATGCTCGGTGATGATTCTCATGCACTCTGAAATGGTCTGATGAGGTGTGACGGTCACGACCTGCTCATTCATGATCTCGCGCACCGGCGTCTCTTTGGACGATTTCCCTTTCAGCATCACTTTACTCATGTAGTCACGTTCAGAGACGATGCCGATCAGTTTGGTCCCATCCATGACTGGCAAGGCCCCGACATTTTTTTCATCCATCAGGTGAATGGCATCATAGACCATGGCCTCAGGCCCGATGGTCCACATGTCCCGTCCTTTGTTCTTGAGAAGCGTTCCGGCTGCGGTGGCGATTTCCATAACATTAAATGATTAATGAGATGATCCAAAACCAGCACTAAAAGATCAAGCCGCATCTTGACCATCTCACGGGCTCACGAGTTGCCTCACAAAGAATGACACCGGGGAAGCGTGAACGAGTGAGGTGTT
>CAZOVY010000060.1:0-38312 GCA_964583255.1 uncultured Prosthecobacter sp. | reverse complement strand
GACTCTGCCGGTGGAGATTCACTTCGCGGGCTTCATGTCAGAGGAAAGCGCGCAGCTAGGGTCGCAGCATTTCGCACAAAACCATGGGCCGTATGATTTTGCCATCGTGGGTGAGCCGACCTCGCTGAAGACGGTGTTTAAACACAAGGGCTGTCTATGGGCAGACATCCACACGCATGGTGTGGCGGTGCATGGAGCCACGCCAGAACGCGGGGTGAATGCCATCGTTAAAATGGCGGCCATCGTGCAGGCGCTGGACACGCAGTTCCGCCAGCATCTGATCTCTGCGGGCAGCGTGGACGAGTGGCTGGGGATCAACACAATCAACCTGGGCATGATCAAAGGTGGCACGCGCAGCAACATCGTGGCGGATCACTGCACGCTGCGTGTGGACATGCGCACGACACCCGGCCTGAATCGCGCAGGTGGCGCTCTAGCCGTACTGACGGAGTTTGTTAGCCGGATCGACCCCACGGCGACCATTGCGCCGCTGCCAGAGACTTTTCCTCTGGATACAGATGCGGAGAATCCTTTCGTGAAACGCCTGATCCGCTGCGGGGCTGACCTCACTGGTGCGCCCTGGTTTTGTGACGCGGCCTACCTCTCCGCCGCAGGCACGCCTGCCATCGCCATCGGCCCAGGCAGCATCGCGCAGGCGCATACGAAGGATGAATTCATCAGCACGACTGATCTGGAAGAAGGCGCGGATTTTTTTACGCGCTTCATTACCCAGCTTGCCCACTAAGCCATGAAACGCACCACCCGGATCATGCTCGGTGGCCTCATGGCGCTGGCGTCTGCGTTCTGGTTCTCGAATCTCCCGAAAACCGGCAGCGGTGAGTTCTGCCTGCCTTTGCCTGATCTCACTGAATTCATGATGTCCAAGCCCGACTTCACACTCCCCTACCCTGCGCCACCCACGCCTGAGGTGTGGACGAAACTGCCGCCTATAGACCGTCTCGCGGACATTCATGCACGAGTGCTGCCACTGCTGGCAGAAGAGCTGAAGAAGCAGGGCTTCAGTCTCGGCTCGCAGGCATTCATGCGAGGTTTTAAAGAGTCTCGTGAGCTAGAACTGTGGCTGAAAACAGCGCAGGGCTGGGAGCGCTTCCGCACCTATCCTATCGCCGCGCTTTCAGGCAAACTCGGCCCCAAACTACGCGAGGGAGATGGACAGACGCCGGAGGGCCCTTACTCCGTGAAAGCCTCTGCCATGAATCCAGGCAGCAGCTACCATCTTTCGATGAACATTGGTTATCCGAACGCGCGCGATTTGCAGCAAGGGCGCACGGGCAGCTTCATCATGATTCATGGTCGAGATGTTAGCATCGGCTGCTTGGCGATGACTGATCCGGTGATCGAAGAGATCTATCTCATCGTCGAAGCCGCGCTCGCCGCTGGGCAGGCTGAGGTGCCTGTGCATCTGCTTCCGTTTCGTATGACGAATGAGCGAATGAAGGCGGCTGAAGGGCAGCCGGATTACACTTTCTGGCAGGAGCTTCAGGCAAGACGTGACGGCTTCTAGCCATCACTCCTTGGTCTCACGCCACATCCAACTCCGGCTTGAAATCGGCGGCGTGGTAGGAACTGCGAACGAGCGGCGCGCTGGCGACATGGCGGAAGCCTTTCTTGCGAGCGATTTGCTTGTAGTTCTCAAAGGTATCGGGATGAATGTACTCGATCACCGGCAGATGCTGCGCAGATGGGCGCAGATACTGACCGAGCGTGAGGACGGTGACACCGTTATCGAGCAGGTCATCCATGGCCTGAAAAAGCTCCACCTCTGTCTCGCCGAGTCCGAGCATGAGGCCGCTCTTCGTCGCACATTTGCTACCGATCTCTGCGGCGATTTCTTTGGCACGCTTCAGCACATGCAGGCTGCGGTGATACTGGGCGCGGCTGCGCACGAGCGGTGTGAGTCGCTCCACGGTTTCGAGGTTGTGATTGAAGATGTGAGGGCGGGCTTTCATCACCACTTCCAGCGCATCATCCTTATCATTGAAGTCAGGCACGAGGATCTCGATGGTGATCCCAGGCACGGCGGCACGCACCGCTTCGATGGTCTGGGCAAAGTGCTCGGCACCGCCATCCTTCACATCGTCACGAGCCACGGCGGTGATGACGATGTGGTTCAATCCAAGGCGCTTCGTGGCCTCTGCCACGCGCTGAGGTTCATCAGCTTCAAGAGCGAAAGGCTTGGCGGTCTTCACGGCGCAGAAGCCGCAAGCACGAGTGCAGCGATCACCAGCGATCATGAAGGTGGCCGTACCCTGGCTCCAGCACTCCCAGCGATTCGGGCACTGAGCCTCTTCGCAGACGGTGTGCAGTTTCAGATCTGAAATCAGCGCCTTCGTGCTCCAGAATACAGGATCACGCGGTAGCTTCACGCGAATCCAATCGGGCTTCTTATCTGTGTGCAGAGCTGGGTCAATTTTGCAGGCCATGGGGGAACCTACGAATGGACGGCTAAGGCTGGATGACAACTAGGGATTGGATCTGGCTGGAAGAAAATCAGTAAGCAAGAGCGGTGTCCGCCTCCGGCGCAGAGTCAGCCACGGACTCGGCTTCTGGCTCAGGCTCGTCCGCCAGCTCAGGCGCTACGGTTCGCTCGGGCTTGTATTGATGGGCTTCATCGGCAGCGGCTTCCACTTCGAGACGGAGTTCTTCCATCTTGCTGGGGCGCTTGTCCTCAGCGGTCATGCGCACGCCGACGGGCTTGCTGATGCCGAATTCTTGCATGGACACGCCATAGATGACATCGGCACGGCTCATGGTGCGCTTGTTGTGCGTGACGATGATGAACTGGGAGTTGTCGATGAAATTGTCCAGCATCTTGAGGAATCGGGAGATGTTCGACTCATCAAGCGGGGCGTCCAACTCGTCTAGCACGCAGAAGGGGCTGGGCTTCACTTGATAGATGGAGAAGAGGAGTGCCACGGCCGTCATGCTGCGCTCACCACCGGAGAGAAGGGAGATGGTTTGCAGCTTCTTGCCGGGCGGCTTGGCGATGATCTCGATGCCTGTCTCCAGCGGATCGGTGTCGTCCGTGAGCATGAGGTCGGCTTTCGCTGTCGCACCGAAGAGTTCGCGGAAGTTGTTGTGGAAGAAATTTCGCACGAGTTCAAAGGTTTCCAAGAACATGGTCTTGGTCGTCTCGTTGATCTTGGCGATGACTTCGAGCAACTCTTCTTTCGATCTGACGAGATCGTTGTGCTGAGTGTCGAGGAAGTTGTGTCGCTCTTCGAGTTCCTCGAATTCCTGGATCGCATCAAGGTTCACTGGACCGACGCTTTCCAGCCTCTGCCGCAGCTCGCCGACGACTGAGGTGACGAAATCCCAATCGGGTTGGCCTTCTTCACCAGGGATGGTGATGTCATCGAGATCGACGACTTCTTCATCTACCTCGGCTTCAATTGGCTCAGGGGTTTCTGCCTGATCCGTCTGATCTGACGGATCAGTCTGATCTGCCTCAGCCATGGTGGCTTTGCGCTTCTCACTACGACCACGGCCTTTCTTCTGCTCATCAATGCTGAGCATGAGGGCGTGGTAGTCAGGCTCAAAGGCGCTGATGGGGAAGGAGTAGCGCTCCTGCACCTGATTGATGAGGTTTTCCAAGCGCAGATCCACACGTGTGAGCTGAACCTCGATGCGGTTGCGCGACTCGCTCAAGCCGTTGGTTTGCAGGCGCAGTTGGACAAGTTGGTTTTCCAATTCAGTGACACGCTCAAAGGCAGCCGCGCGCTCTTCAGTCTTCCCTTGAAGGTGCTCCTCGATGGCAGAGATGGCACCGCGCTGAGACTCGACCTGCTCGGAGTAGCGTGCATTCTCTGCGGTGCTTTGATCGATGCGACTACGCCATGTATTGATCTCAAGATCGAAACGCTGAATGGCTGCCTGCAACTCATGCAAGCGAGTGGCCATCGGGGCCTTCTGACGTTCGATGGATTGCAGTGCACTCTGCTCAAGGGCCAGTGCAGTGCGGAGTTCATTGAGTCGCTCACTGGATTCGAGTTCGCGGCGCAAGAAAGCCTCCATCTCCAATTCCAATTCACCCTCATGAATACGAGCCGCTTCGACCTGCTCTTGAGCCACGGTAGCTTCTTCTCTCTGCCAAGCGATCTGCGCTTCAGCAGCTTGGATGCGATTGGTGATTTGAGTCTGATCCCACTCGACGCTTTCAAGCTTCGTCGCGGCTTGCTGAAGTGCACGCTGCACGACGGAAAGCTTTCCAGTAAGTGTGGAGAAACCTTCGCGCACCCGCTGACTCTGCTCACGCAAGGTCACTTCTTCCGTCTGCATTTCTTCCACCTGCTGGCGGAGTTGATCCACGGCATCCTCCTTTTCCATGAGTTGCATTTCGAAGCCTTCCAGCTCCACACGAAGGGTGCGCACTTCAGCTTCACGGCGCAACATGGAGGAAGATTCCTCCTTGGTCGCACCGCCGTGGATGACCCCATCAGCCGCGATGAATTCGCCTTTCATGGTGGCGATGGCCACATCATGAAGTTGGCGCTTCAGGCGCATGGCCGTGTGCAAATCTTCGACGATGAGCACGTTGTTCAAAAGACGATCCGTCAGCTCCTGTACGCCTGCTTTGGCACGCACTTTATCCACAGCCCAAGCAATGCCGCCCTCTGGCACGAGCTGGCGGTCAGGCACAGCACGCATGGTGGCGAAATCGTGTGGTAGAAGCGCGGCCTTACCGAGTTGCTTATCAGCAAGGCGATCAAGAATCTGAGAAGCTAGCTCGCTATCGGCGAGCAAGATGGCCTGAAGATGATCACGAAGCGCGGCCTCAATGGCAGCGATGAATTGCGGCTCCACCTCAATGGATGAAGCGAGAAGACCTCTGACTCCGACGGAGAAGACTTCAGGGTTATCCAGCCCGCGCAGAACCTGCTGCGTGCCTTCAGCAAGTCCTTCGCCCTTTTGCAGAAGCTGTTCGATGATCTCGATGCGTGAGCGGCGCTGAGTGACACTACGCTGGAGAGCGTGCAGTTCTTCATTGAGCGCATCACGCTGGCGGCGCTTTTCGATGATGTCGCGCGCACAGTTCTTGGCCTTCTCATCAAGCTCATTGCGCGTGGCTTCCAGGTCATGGATCTCAGTCTGCAGATTGTCGAATTCGATCTGGCTCGCAGCTTTCACCTGAGCTGACGACTGGCGATCATGGGCGAGTGTCTCGTGTCGCTGACGGTCGTTTGAGATCTGAGTATTCAGGCTGTTTGCGCGTGCATCTGCCGCTGCGATCTGGCCTTCAAACTGGCGAATGCTTTCACGAACAGAACGGCGATCCGTGTCGAGCCGACTACGATCAGGCGTGATGGAGTTATGCACGGCTGCGTGCTCATTCAGGGCGAGTTGACGTATGCTGAGATTCTCACGAATCGAGTGCACCTGCTCATCAGCACTCATCATCTCACGACGCTGCTCATCGAGGTGCTGCTGCCCTTGCTCGATCTGCTCTTCGTTCTGGCGGATGCGGCCTTGGAGTTCTTCGTTGCGCTCGTTGTTAAAACCGATCCGTCCTTCAGCGCTCTGCACTTGGCTGCGCAATTCCTGCGCTTGTTGGCGCACGGAATTGATCTGTGATTCGATGCTGTGATAGGCCTCGCGTGTCTCACTTGCCTCGACCTCGGCGGTTTGCAGGCGGCCTTGGAGCTGCTCTAGCTGCTCGGTCATCATGCGCACATGGTTTTCAGACTCGGCCTTCTCGGCGCTGAATTCTGTGTAATGCTTGTGAGCGAGATGCGTGTCGAGCATCCGCACGTCATCGAGCAATGTCTGATAACGCCGCGCTTTAGCGGCCTGACGCTGTAGCGTGCCCATCTGGCGCTTCACTTCGGCGATCACGTCAGCGACGCGGAGTAAATTAGCTTCGGTGTATTCGAGTTTGCGCAGCGCCTCTTTTTTCTGGCCTTTGAATTTGGTGATGCCGGCGGCTTCCTCGAAAACCATGCGGCGGTCTTCCGGCTTGGAACTGAGAAGCATGTCGATCTGGCCCTGCGCCATGATCGAGTAGGCTTGGCGACCGATGCCAGTGCCGGAGAAGAGATCGTTGATGTCCTTCAATCGGCAGACGGTGCCATTGAGCCGATACTCACTGCGGCCATCACGGAAGACGCGGCGGCAAATGGCGACCTCATTGTAATCCACGCCGAGTGACTGCTCGCAGTCGGCCATGGTTAGAATGACTTCGGCCATACCCACAGGCTTGCGCTTGTCGGTGCCGTTGAAAATAACGTCAGCCATTTCATCACCGCGCAGTGCTTTGGCGGAGGTCTCACCGAGCACCCAGCGGATGGCATCGACAACGTTTGATTTACCGCAGCCGTTCGGGCCGACGATGCCGGTGACGCCTTTGTGAAACTCGAACTGCGTCTTGTCCGCGAAGGACTTGAAGCCGTGAAGGGTGAGAGTCTTGAGATACATGGTGGCTAGGAAAAGGGTTGAACTGATGGAATCAACCAGACCCAGCGCTATGCCAGCAAGAGAGAAGACTTACTTTCCCATATCTTGGGCTTATTTAGGACATCCTAAACAAGATATGGGATTTTCGAGGGGGTGCAGCCTGTGAATAAGAACGCTGACTGTGAACAAAAGCCGCCGCTCAGTTCAAAACTCGCCTCTGAAAACACAGCGCGCGCTTGGCGTCTCGTGGATCACGATTTCGGCTAGCCCTGGCAGTTGCGGCAACAATTTCTTCCACAGCCAACCAGCCATATTCTCGATGGTGGGGTTTTCTAAACCTTCGATCTCGTTGAGGTAGCCATGATCCATGAGGTCCAGCAGTGGCTTCATGGCGCGACTAATTTCAGCGTGATCATAGACCCAACCGATGGCGGGATTCACCTCACCCTCGATCGTGATTTCCACCTTGAAACTGTGACCATGCATCTTCGTGCACTTGTGGTCAGAAGGCAGATTGGGCAGCGTTTGAGCGGCTTCGAAGCGGAAATCTTTGATGATGCGGCAGCGCATAGGTCAGTTGGTTGCAGGTTTAGCGACTTGCTCTTTCGGCGGCAGGAAGGTGATGCGCAAGCGATGAACCGTGCCATCGAAAGGTGTGCTATTGGGGTAGTCCTTGATGCTCAGTGGACCAAAGCTCAAGCCAGCAGCGATTCCGGCTTTGGGTTCACCCGAGAAACCGCTGGCAAAGGGAGCCGTGCCGAGCACCTCACTGCGACCTGGCACAGCGAGTGACATGAGGCCATCAACATCCATGCCTGCTCGCACTTGGCAGCGCCCGGCGATCAGTCCATCGCCCGTGATGGAGGTAGGCTTGCCATCGGCAAAAATCGTGAGTGCAGGCTTACCCGCGACGAGGTGCAGCACATAGCCGAGTTTGCTGTCGCCCTGTGAGACGAGTGTGCTGTCCTGATCCACGAGCGGATTGTATTCAAACGAGGCCTCAATGAAAAAACCGCGACCCGTAAGCGGTGGTGATTCGATAGCTTCCAATTCATCACCCATCTCCAACTTCAAATGCACCCCGCCATCAGGACTCGGGGCGGCTGCGATTTCTGTGACTGGGCGCGAAGCACGCATGAACTCCTTCGGGAAATAGGCGGCGATGTCTTGCTTCAAAACAGCGTGCTCAGGCTTGTTGGCGAGGTTTTCCCACTCGTGCGGATCGGCGTGATGATCGTAGAGTTCCTCAGTGCCATCAGCATAGCGGATGTAGCGCCACTGCTCGGTGCGGGCGGCATAGCTCACTTTGTCACCGCCACCCATGGCGGTGATGGCAGGCCGCTCAATCAGTACCGAAGGATCTCTCAGTAGCGCCTCAAAACTTGAGCCATCGAGGTGCTCTGGCTTGGCAAGTTTGGTCAGGTCACAAAGAGTCGGATACAGATCCACAAGAGAGACCGGCTGAGCACTCACTGTGTCTTCTTTCGTGATGCCAGGCGCGTAGATCGTGAGTGGCACATGAGTCGTTTCTTCCCAGAGCTTGCCTTTGTGCCACATCTGTTTTTCACCGAGATACCAGCCATGATCCGAGGTGAAAACGACGATGGTGTTCTTCGCATTCGGGCCAGCTTCGAGAGACTCGATGACACGCCCAAGCATCGCGTCACAAAAGGCCACGCTCGCCAGATAAGCCTGCACAGCTTCCTGCCATTTATGGTGCTTCACGATCTCATCATGATGGTTCCCCGGCTTCAAATGACTGAGGGCAAACTCAGGCACATCGGCTAGGTCATCGGCCTTCACCAAAGGAAGCTGAATGCTCGCCAGCGGGAATAAATCAAAGAACTTCTGAGGCACATACCAAGGCGAATGAGGGCGATACAAACCGACGGCGAGGAAGAATGGCTTGCTGCTCTTTTTACTCAGAAAATCAGAGGCCCATGAAGTCACCGCACCATCATCCGTCAGCTCGTCTGGCACGTCGATCTTGCCCCAGTCCCAGTGCCAGATGTTCAGGCCATTGAAGTTCTGACCCGTATGCACTGGCAGATCAGGAATCTGCACGCCGACTTCAGGGAAGCGCGTGTCCCATGCCGCATCCTGCTCGAATCCACGTCGCACACCATGCCAGCCCGCGAGCCTGCCATCAGGACCGCCGTGATTCGCGTGAAAGATTTTCCCACCCGCCGCTGTCGCGTAGCCCATCGCCTTGAAATGTTCCGGCAGCGTCGGCTTGCCAGCAATCTGCACACTGCGCCGCCAGTCCTGTTCATTGCCAAAGACACCGCTTGAGGATGGCAACATGCCGGTCAGCAAACTCGTGCGCGAAGGATTGCACAGCGCGTAGTTGCAGTGCGCATTGGTGAAGCGCATCCCCAGCTTTGCTAGGCGATCCATGTTCGGCGTCTGCGCCTGCGGATGCCCGCCCATCCAGCCAACATAGTCGCGCAAATCATCGGCGATGATGAAAAGCACGTTGGGCTTTCCTGAGACACTGGCGCTCCGTTTCTTCGATTTCGAGGCAGCGTGAGTCATCGCTGGCAAGGCAAACAACAGGGTCAATAAAACAAGTCGGCAGAAGAAAAGCATTTCAGCACTGGAGCATTCAGCTCAGAGTTGTGCAACGTCCGCCTCAATGCAGCCGGTATTGCATTTCAGATTTCTGCTTTCCCCTTTCTGGGTTACAGGACTGCCCGTGAACCTTGCCACTCAGATCACAATCTTTCGCATCCTGCTCATCCCAGTCTTCATCGGGCTGGCGATCTATTATGGAGAAAGCGTGAAGGCGGGTGCAGCAGATGAAACGCTGCGCTTTTGGACCATCGCCAGCTTTGCCCTAGCCGCGATTAGTGATGCGGTGGATGGCTACATCGCACGGCACTTCAATCAAGCGACTCGACTGGGTGCCATCCTCGATCCTCTGGCAGACAAGCTGATGCTACTCTCTGCCGTCATCGCGCTGAGCTTCACGGGCTGGCGGCAGCACTTCCCGCTGTGGTTTCCCACGCTCGTGATCTTTCGTGATGTGGCGAGTATCGGCGGCGCTTTCCTGATCGACTACCTCACGGGTAAATGCGTGATCAAACCGCACTGGACCGGCAAGGTTTCCACCTTTGCGCAGTTCGCAGCCGTGCTCTGGCTGATGCTGGATTTCCCGCACCTCATCTGGCACACCGCTTTGGCTGGAGCTTTCACCGCTATCTCAGGCTTCATCAATCTCGCCGCCGCTGTGCGTCAGGTGCAGCAGCATGAAGGTCAGGCCTGAAGTGTTTCATTTCATGCGGCTAGACGATCCCGCGCAGGGCTGACGGCGCTAACTCTTCAAAGTCTGAGAAACATCCTGAAATCCTGTTAAACCTGTTCTATGATCGCCGCCCCCGAACCTTACTGCTCCTGAATCATGCTTAAAACCGTCGCCATCGTAGGCCGCCCAAATGTGGGTAAGTCCGCTCTTTTCAATCGCCTCGCTGGCATGAACATCTCCATCGTGCATGACCTCGCTGGAGTGACACGGGATCGCATCACCGCCGAGTGTCGGCGTGGTCCGCAGACCTTCACGATCATGGACACGGGCGGGATCGGAGCCAATACCGAAGACATTCTGACCGAGCAGGTGCAGATCGAAGCAGCCATCGCATTAGAGGTCGCCGACCTGCTTCTCTTTGTGGTCGATGTCTTTGAAGGCATCACCCCAATCGACCTCACGCTCGCCAATCTCCTGCGCCGCACCAAGCGCCCCGTGATTCTCGTGTGTAACAAAGCCGACTCTGAAAAACGCCGCCTTGGCTCCGCGGAGTTCACCAAGCTCGGCTTCTCTGATGTAGTAGAGGTCAGCGCCGTGCATGGCTTTGGTATCAAGGACCTCGTGGACATCGTCGCCGAGCGCTTAGAACTCACTCAGCAGGATGAAGCTACCGAAGAAGCCGTGCGCGAAGCCAAGTTCGCCGCGCGTCCGCTGAAGCTCGCGATCGTTGGCCGTCCAAACGCGGGCAAGTCTTCGCTCGTCAATGCCATCCTAGGCCAGGATCGCGCCATCGTCAGTGAAGTCGCAGGCACCACTCGTGATAGCCTGGACATCAATTGCACCTACAACGGCAAACGTTATCAACTCATCGACACCGCCGGTATTCGACGTCAGGCCAAGCTCGACGACGATGTGGAAATCTTCAGTGTCCAGCGCAGCTACCAAGCCATCAAACGCGCTGACATCTGCCTGCTCGTCATCGACTGCGCGGAAGGTGCCAAGATGCAGGATCGCAAGATCGCTCAGCTCATTTTGGAGGAGCGCAAACCGTGCATCCTCGTGATGAACAAGTTTGATCTCTATCACCCGAGCGCGAAACAAAAGGACCGCCTGGAAGAGCTGTCAGAGAAGATGCGCCGTGAGTTTTTCTTCCTCGAATATGCGCCGCTGATCGCGACCTCAGCCAAGAACAAGGACAACATCGGCAAGCTCTTTGTACAGGTCGAAGCCGTGCGCAAAGGCTCGCTAAGCCGCATCGGCACAGGCGTGCTCAATCGCATGATGCAAAAGGCCTTGGAAGACACGCCAGGACCGCTCGGTCGCAGTCCGAAAGCCTTCAAACTTCTCTACGTCACTCAGGTGAATGAGGCCGAAGACCACAACGTCCCCGTGCCGCACTTTGTCTTCTTTGCCAACCGCGCCGCCAAGATGACGGATGGCTACCTGCGCTTCCTCGAAAGCGTGATCCGCAAAGAATGGCCCGCTCCTGGTGTGCCCTTCCGTATGAGCGTGCGTGGCAAGGAATCCAAGGACAAAGGCAAGAAATAGCACTCGCTTTTAATAGCCAAGTTCAGCAAGCACGCGCTCCCGAGTCCAGCCCAGCTCCCGCAGAGTGCGGAGGCTGCGTGCATTGTCGCGCTTGGCTAATCGGCGGCCTGATTCATCAAGGATAAGCCGATGATGCTCCCACTGTGGCACAGGCAATTTCAGCAGCTCGATCAGCAGCCGATGCAGATGCGTGGCCTCCAGCAGATCCTCACCGCGCGTCACCCGTGTGACGCCTTGCTTCGCATCATCAAGCACCACCGCGAGGTGGTAACTGGCGGGTGTGTCTTTACGAGCCAGCACGACATCTCCAAAGATGTCTGGCGTGGCGATGAATGAGCCGCGTGCAGCATCCTCCCAGCGTAGATCTTGCCCCACGAGTAACCGTGCTTTCATCACATCCAGCCGCAATGCATAGGCCTCACCCTTCGCCATGCGTTCGGCTCGCTCATCAGCATTCCGCAGGCGGCAGGTGCCAGGATACAGCGCGCCATCAGGTCCATGAGGAGCCTGCCCAGCGCGGTCGATCTCCTCCTGGATTTCCTTTCGCGTGCAGAAGCATGGGTAGAGCAAACCCAGTGACTCCAGCGATTCAAGACCCGAGCGATAATCCGCAAAATGCTCTGACTGCCGACGCACGGGCTGCTCGCAGCTCAGGCCAAGCCAAGCGAGATCTTCAAACAACGCCGCTTCATATTCAGGTCGCGAACGAGTCGTGTCGATGTCTTCAAGCCTCACAAGAAACCGCCCGCCCTCAGCCCGCTCAGCAGCAAAGAGCGCTGCATAAGCATGACCCAGATGCAGCCAGCCAGTAGGGCTAGGGGCAAAGCGGGTGGTGTGGCCAGACATGGCCTTTGCGTTATCCAGCGCTGGCGCTGCTGCAAGTGGCGTCGCAGGCTAAAACCGGAGTTGCGAGATCATGGTTGAGCTGCGACGCCCCGAAGGGAATTGAGTGACTGTTGCGCAGCCGCCAAGCGAAAATCAACCTCTTGAGTCCTCTTGGCTCACTCACCCAAAAGATGAGCGCTTATTGTGACTTTAACGGCTTCAGTTTCATGCTCTCAACACTCATCTCAAAACTCTCAACACTGGATTTAGGCTTATGACTTTCCCCGCACAAGAATTGCACTTTGCGGCATGGGTTTGACGCTGACGGCTGGCGGCGACTAGCGTGCTCTCATGGACACACAACCACTCCGCACTTCAGTCATCGGCAGCTACCCCTTCCCTGGCTGGCTGGAGTTTGCAGCACGGCATCTGGATCAGTTCGGTAGCGCCGACCTGAGTGAGATGCAGGATGATGCGGCCATGGTGGCGATCCAGGATCAGATCGCCTCTGGTCTTGATGTGATCACCGATGGCGAGCAGACGCGCTTTGATTTCAATCTCTCGTTTTACGGCTTCATCGAAGGCATCGCGCTCGAACCCGCAAGCCCGCGTCGCTTTGGACCACCGGCCCATGATCAGCGTGGCAAGCATGAGATCGTCGGCGAGCTGCGCGCGCCTCGTGGTCTGGGAGTCGTTGAGGAATATCTGCGACTCAAAAGACTCGCTGGCAGCAGTGGCAAGCGTTTGAAAGTCAGCGTGCCTGGGCCTTACACCTTGAGTGGTCGCCTCGCGCCGAACCAGCAATACTCAGATCGTTATGCCATCACTGAGGCGCTCTTGCCCATCGTGAGACAAGAGATAGCTGACCTTGCCGCCGCAGGTGCCGAAGAGATCTGCGTGGATGAGCCGAGCATGAGTTGCTACGGATTCCGCGAGGACACACGGCGCTTTGTGGACCTCTTCAATCGCACGGTGGAAAGCGGCCGCGGCAAGACGCGCATCTGCACCCATCTTTGCTTTGGGAACTTCAAAGGCCATCCGGTTGGCTATCGCAAATACGCGCCGCTGTTCCCAGCCTTTCTCGATCTGCATTGTGATGAGGTGCATGTGGAGATGGCCAATCGCGAGTACGCCGAGTTAGAACTCATCGGCGAGATCGCCAAACGCACGGACGTGGCCGTGGGCATCATCGACGTGAAGAGTTACTACATCGAGACACCCCAAAACGTGGCCGATGCCGTGCGTGAATGTTTGAAATATGCGCCAGCCAATCGGCTCGTTTTCGCCCCGGATTGCGGCTTGAGCCAGACCGCCCGCTGGGCCGCGAAGCAGAAGCTAGCCAACATGGTCGCCGGTGTGCAGATAGTGAAGACGACACTGTGACCGGAGCTGAAATCCATGTTACAATTTCAGTTTAACCTTTTCTTCGCATTGCCTTCAGTCTAGCCTAAATCCGCACCTCGCTTAAAACCTCAAACGACACACGACTATGGGCCTGATGGATTACCTCAAAGGACAGTTTCTGGAAATCATCCAGTGGACAGATGACTCACGCGACACGCTGTCATGGCGTTTTCCTGATGAGGACAAGGAGATCAAACGCGGAGCCCAACTCATCGTGCGAGAATCACAGAGTGTTCAGTTCGTCTATCTAGGCGAATTTGGTGATACCTTTGGTCCAGGCAAGCACACCTTGGTCACCGAAAACATCCCCATCCTGTCCACACTCAAAGGCTGGAAGTATGGCTTTGAGTCGCCTTTTAAAGCCGACGTGTACTTCGTCAACACACGCCTCTTCACGGGCAACAAATGGGGCACAAGCAACCCGATCATGATGCGCGACCTGGACTTCGGCATCGTCCGTGTCCGCGCCTTTGGCACCTTTGATTTCCGCATCACTGACGTGAAGCTCTTTCTCAAAGAAGTAGCAGGTTCGGACCATCATTTCCGTCTCGATGAATTCGCCGACACCATGCGCAGCCGCATTGTGAGTGTGTTCACTGATGCTCTCGCTACGGCCAAGGTGCCCGTGCTCGATCTCGCCACCCGCTACAGCGAATTGGGCGATGCTTTGCTACCGCTGATCAATCCAGCAACTCAAGGCAAGTATGGCATCGAGATCACCAGCTTCCTCTTGGAAAACGCCAGCGTGCCGCCTGAAGTGGAAGCCGCGATCGACAAGCGCAGCAGCATGGGCGCGATCGGCAATCTGAACGACTATGTGAAGTTCCAGATGGCGGAAGGCATGGCCAAAGGCGGCCCTGGAGTGGCCGGCTCAGCCGCCGAAATCGCCATGGGTTTTGGCATGGCCAATAGCATGATGGCACAGGGAGCCTTCACCATGAATCCAGCTCAGGCCACACCAGCCGCAGCGGCACCTTCAGCAGCTCCAGTCTTGGATATTCTCACGCCTGCTCAAGTCGCTCAAACCCTCGGCGTGACTGAAGGTGATGTGATCGCCAGTATCGAGGCCGGTGACCTTAAAGGTAAAAAGATCGGCAGCCAATACCGCATCACCAAAGCAGCGCTGGATGAGTTCCTGTCTCATTGATTTTTTACAGGAGGTAGCAGAGGAAGCAGAGAATGATTCTTCCCAAACATCCTTTGTTGGATAGGGCTGCGGCGATCACGGAAAGTGTGATCGGCGCAGCTATTGAAGTGCATCGAGACAAAGGGCCTGGACTGATCGAAAGCATTTATGAGCGCTGTTTCATCCATGAATTGAAACTGCGTGGATTCACAGTAGAACAGCAACGTAAAGTTCAGATTCGTTACAAAGATCTGATCTTTGAAGATGTCTTGCGCTGCGATGTCATAGTGAATGGTTGTCTGCTCGTCGAGTTAAAAGCTGTTGCGGATATTCTACCGGTGCATCGTGCTCAAACCTTGAGCTACATGAAGCTGCTGGATTTACCGCTTGGGTTGTTGATCAACTTCAATGTGGCTAGACTCAGCAATGGTGTGTCACGACTCTTTCTACCAGGCGCAGCCTGATGACTTCAAATCTCTGTTACCTCTGTTTCTTCCTGTGAGTCTTCCGGCTCTGGACAGACTGGACGGGGATTTTAAACAGGAGGAAACAGAGAAAACAGAGGCGGAGATTCAGAGCATGTAATCTCTGTTACCTCTGTTTCCTCCTGTGAGTCTTCCGGCTCTGGACAGACTGGACGGGGATTTTAAACAGGAGGAAACAGAGAGAACAGAGGCGGAGATTCAGAGCATGTAATCTCTGCTTCCTCCTGTTGAAAAATCTCAGCTCAATCCATCATCAGGATCTGAAACAAATCGTGCCGCTTGTCAGTCCATAGCGGCACGTCTTTGGGTTCAGGATCTTCGGGTTCGTCCGCGGGTGTGGCTTTGAGAAAGGCCTCATTCAGCGTGACCATCACATAATCAGTGGAGTCTAAATCGCCGTCCTCCTCGGTGATGATGCGTGTTGTTTTCCAACCCATGTCCGCTGCTAATTTCTCAACGACAGGTGCGAGCGCAAGATAGCTGTTTGTCACATGCACCACGATGATTCCATCTGGCTTCATGTGGCGGCGATAGATGGCAAAAGCTTCTTGAGTGAGCAGATGCACAGGGATGGCATCGCCACTGAACGCATCGAGTAAAATCACATCGAGCTTTTGATCGGGTTCACGCTCCAGCATCAGACGTGCATCACCAATGATCGTCTCCACGGCAGCGCCACGCTTTTCGGCATCTGCTAAATAGGTGAAGTGTTTCCGAGCCAGTCGTGAGATCTCAGGATTGATTTCATAGAAGCGCCAGTGCTGACCACGGCGCGCATAGCTGGCTGTGGTGCCTGCTCCCATACCGACGATGCCAACCCGCGCGTCGGGATTATTCATCAGCGAATCCAGAGAGCGCCCAATGCCTGACTCATGACCGTAATAGGTCACCGGAATATCCCGAAACTCAGCCCCGAGGTTTTGCATGCCATGAATGATTCCGCCATGGGTGAGCGTGCGGTAGGTATTCTCCAGACCCGAGTCCCAATCTTCATCGACATTCACAGCGCCATAGAAGTTGCGCACGCGCTCGATACGTTCGTCCACTTTGAGGCTCCACCGATTGGCGTGCCAGACACCCAGTCCCCCCATCCATACCATAGGGATGCAGCAAACTAGATGAAGCCGCTTGCGTGGCAGCCTCCAAAAAAGCGCTGCAAATACGCCCGAAAGAGATGCCAGAGAGCCTATCGTTTTGAACGCGCTAACTTGATACGCCGAACTGACAAGTTCAGGTAGTCGATTCAACTCAACCTTGAGAGCTTGAAAAAGCTCGTCGCGAAGATCCAGCAGTCCGTGACTAAAAATGGGGAGCCAGGAAAGCCATTTTGGAGATAGCTTTTCAGGGATGAATCCAAGGGCAAAGTTGAGTAGCACGACCACTCCAATGAACAAAAGTAACCGGAAGCCCAATTGCCGCCATGATCCTCGCATTATAGAGGCCACGAGAGTGAGAACTGCCACCGCAAAGACGATGATTAGTCCCAATGGCCATTCGAGATAGGTTACGAAAACACGCGGAGCCACAAGGCTAACAAGCAGTCCACCAACAGCTCCCCCCGCAGACATGAGAAGATAAAACTCTGTCAGTCGAGATGCCGCAGGTTTCAACCGTGCCAGTTCACCATGACAGATCATGCAAGCCAGAAACATGGCACCAAAACTCCAAGCGATCTCAGCAAGGTAGTTTGGCGTAACATCGAGTGTGATTTTTTTCTCAGCAATGGTGACGAAAATCACCCCTAGAGCCAACACGGCCCAGACACCGCGCACATACCAGCGCTCATGCTCAAAGCAGATGATGAAGGTGATGAGATAAAGGCTCAATGGGGCGACCCACATGAAAGGCACCACTGCCACGTCCTGACAGACATGATTCGTTGTAGCTAGCAGCATCACACTGGCCAGTGCAGGCAGCACGACCCAAAGCACTCGATGCCACCAAATGGGCGGCTGATCGTTTACCACAGCAGCCTTTTCTTCGATCGGCGTGGTCTTGGCTGAAGTGCGGTGAGCCATCCATAAAGAAAGAGCCGCAAACAACCCAAAACCGACGGACCAGTAATGCGTCTGCTGAAGCACATCCAAGCGCGGCTCGAAGATGAACGGATAGCTCAGCAGTGCCGCCAAGGAGCCAAGATTCGACAAAGCATACAAACGCCACGGCGAGTGCTTCGGCAGAACCCGAGTAAACCAAACCTGAGTCAGCGGACTCGTGCTAGAGAGTACAAAATAGGGCAGCCCCACCGTGCCGAGCAGCAGCAGCAAGATGCGCCCTACTGGATCTTCATTTCCCGCCGGCTTCCACGAATTCCCCGGCGCAATAGGCAGGCAAATCAGCGCCCCGAGCATCAGCACGCCATGAATGATGAACTGGGTGCGCGGGCGCAACCTCGTCAGTGCATGGGCATAGGCATAACCGGCAAAGAGCACGATCTGGAAGAACAACATGCAAGTCGTCCACACCCCCGGACTACCACCGAACCACGGCAGGATGAACTTACTGATAACGGGCTGAACTTGGAAAAGCAGGAAGGCACTGAGAAGACTCAGCAGTGAGAGCAGGAGATACATGGAAAAACAGGAAAAGCGTGTCTGGCAACGCAGGCTAAAGGACAACCTTCCATCTTGACCAGATATTTTGATCAGGACCTCAGCGGATTCGAGACAAAGCGGAATTACCATCGACCCAGCAACCTCTATTGACGGCATCCCCTGACCTGCGCCATCATCATAACAATGCTCCCAGAAATCACGAAACTCCTCCAACTTCAGGAACGCGACCAACGCATCCGCACTCTTCAAAAGGAACTCAAGGACGTGCCGAAGCATGAGGCTCTGGCGAAATCCCAGCTCGCGGGTGACACCGCTGCCGTCGAGGCGGGATCGATGAAGGCCAAGGAGACTGAGGTGAAAATCAAGAGCGTTGAACTCGACATTCAGACACGCCAAAACAGCATCAAGCGTCTGCACGATCAGCAGTTTGAGACGCGCAAGAATGACGAATTCCAGGCCATGGGAATCGAGATCAAACGCTACGAGGGCGAGATCAATAAGATCGAAGACAAGCAACTCGACCTCATGGAGGAACTCGAAACCGCCAAGTCCTTGCTGAAGGACGCGCAGGCCAAGCTGGCCGTGACGCAGGCCCATGTGAACGTCGAACTCAAAGCGCTAGTCGAGCGTGCTGAGGGCTTAAAAAAGCGCCTCGCCGATCTCGAAGCCGAGCGCACTGAACTCGCCGCCCCGATTGAGCAGCAAACCATGGATCTCTACACGCGCCTCTTCACCAAGAAGCCTGATGCAGCCGTGGTCCCGCTTGCTCACGGCATCTGTGGGGGCTGCCACATGAAAGTGGTCAGCGGCACCATCCAGCAACTGCGCAGTGAAGAAGTGGTCACGCAGTGTGAGAGCTGCGGTCGTATTCTTTATCTCGTGGAGTAGTCACTGCACACGCCAACGCCGGGCTAGCACAAAGGGTGCATTGAGCAGGGTGTAAAATACCGTGCACAGCAGCACCATGCTGCCGACATACCAGGGCCATGGACCGAGGCTGTCCATCAGGCTAGCCTGCTCTGGCTTGTTGCAAAGGAAGCCGAAATTAGTGCCCAGTATTTGATTCACCGTGGCAGCTCCTACCGCATAAACCATGGTCACGCCGAACATGCGGCGGATAGCTCCGACTCGTGGTGGGCAACGCATGGAGGTCACTATATGCAGGGCCGCGACCACCACGCCGCCATGCAGAAGAAAGAACACGAAGAATCGTGGATCAGGAAAATCTAGTTTCAGGTTAGGTGTGATGAGTCCCTGAATCGTCCCCGCGAGGCCAAAGAAATAGACAATTTCACAAGCCAGTCTTTGATGCGTCCAGAGAGCTACGACAGCGGCGATACCTGCAACATCACAGAAATGCATCGGCAGTGCATTACTCAGCTCCAGGGTCTCTGCACGCCAATGGGCGAACGCGGCGAAAGGCCAACTCAGGAGTAACCCTATGGCCAAAAGTCGCTCAAGCATCTGGGCAAGTCCGGCATGTCTCCAACGCGCAAAAGCCAGAACGATGAATACAACTCCGCAGATCAGAAACACAGTCTGATGACTTGGACCGAAAGCATGAAAGGGCGTGGGCATCGGCACAGATGATGTCGCGATCAGTCGCGCTGAAAAGCGCAAACATTCATCCCAGCTTGCCAGCTCACGAACGCGGCCTAATGACACTCAAACAAAACATGCAAACTTGGGACGTGATCATCGCCGGTGGAGGAAGCGCGGGCCTGGCAGCCGCGCTGACGGCGGCGCGCGGTGGTGCGCGGACGCTGCTGATCGAGCGCCAATCAAAGCTCGGCGGCATGGGCACGAATGCTCTCGTGCATACTTTTTGCGGTCTCTATCACCCGGATACATCGCGCCCATGGACCTGGCTAAATCCAGGCGTGCCGCAGGAGATCGGCGAACACATGATGGAGCGCACGCACCAAGCATCACCCGACCTCATGGGCCGTGTCTATGTCCTGCGCCAACATCCGAGCCTCTTCGCCAGCATCGCCGATGAATTGTGTGATGCTGAAGCCAATCTCACACGCCTCAGCGGTGCGGAGTGGTGTGGCTTGCAGCAACATGAAAGTGGCTGGCATGTAGATGTTGTTTCATCTGGCATCAGGCAGACGCATCAGACGAAGGCACTGATCGACACCACGGGAGATGCCACAGGCGCACGCTGGCTAAGCCGCGATCTCTGGGTGCAGGCTGAACCCGCGCGGCTCTACCGCCCAGCCTATGTTTGCGGTCTGCCACGAGTCATTGGCACACATGATGAAAGCTGGCGTTTCGCGCTCGGCGCACTGATCGTGCGGGGCATCAGAGAGAAGACACTGCCGGAGTCCGCCATCGGCGCAGCGTTTCGTGATTCGCCCTTCGCGGAAGAGATGTTCATGACCATCGACCTAGAGGCAGGTGAAGCGCAATGGGACCCTTTAGACCCAGCGAAGCGTGCGGAGGTGGAGAGCACTGGCCGCCGCACAGCAATGCGCTTGTGGACTTATCTGCGCGAGCAACACAGCGACTTTAAAAACTGCCCGCCACCAATCTTACCCGCACAGGCAGGCATTCGGGAATCCTCACGCTACATCGGTGACTTCACTCTCACGGGGGAATCTCTCGCGACCTGTCAGCGCTATGAAGACGATGTCGCTCTGGCTGGCTGGCCGATGGAAATGCGCGAGAATGCGCGCGGCCCAAAGTTCCGTTTCTTTGATCGGCCAGAGCCAGCCGGCATCCCGTCTGGTTGTCTGCGTAATGCAGGCACGCCCGGCTTGTTCTTTGCCGGGCGCTGCTTATCCGCTGATCATGAAGCGCTCGCTTCTATTCGTGTCATGGGGACCTGCATGGCGACGGGTGAGGCGGCTGCGGTTATGGCCCTGAAATTCGCGAGCTAGTTTTTTTGTGCTGCCCCCACGGTATCAATTGGATGCACCCATGGTGAGCTTGAATTCCAAAAAAACACCCCCTAATGCCAACATCTTAGGAGCAATGGGAAGTGGCAATTTTGCCAAAATTATTCAGGACAAACACCCGATAAAAGTGTGTAACTACAGAGATCCGATTTGGTAGATAGAGTTGTATTGCCTTACTCATGCATCCTTCCCGAAAATTTCAGACGGTTATAGGTCTCATCCTAGCTTCTTTGGCTTGGTGGTTTGCGAGTCATCCGCATGGAGTCAGCATCGACCTGGCAGAGTGCGGCAGCTTACCAAGTAAAATGCCTGCATCGGCTCCAACGAACACTTCAAAGGCGGTGTCTTCATCAACACAGACGGAACCCATTTTTGAGCCATCACCGGCGAATGACATGCAGTTTGATGGCATCGCTCGGGTGGGAAAACTGATCAGTCGTGAGGCGCACACATTTAAAGTGCAGAGTTGGGAACCAAATCTGGAGAAGGCATTTGATGTTCGGATTGGCGAATCCCTGGTTAGACACTCGGCAGTCTATCGCGTCGATGGCTTCCCTTTTGGCATGGTGCGGGTGGATACGGTGCAGCGGGCGGGAGCCTCAAAGACTAGGGATCACACCGCGACTGGCGAGACTGCCGCACTGTGGCAGAATGCGATGATTGCCAGTCATGTGATGGTGCAGGTGCAGGAGGGCGTAACCGCAGCCATTTTGCAGAAGGCTTTGCCAGCCGATTACCAAGTTCGGCAAAGACTCACGGCGAGTGATATTTATTTGGTGGACGTCCCGATGACAGGGGAGAAAGCCATCGAGCGAGCTCTACTCTCACTGAATCGTCAAAGCCGTGTCATTAAATTTGCTGAGCCCGATTTCATCACCACTGGGGCAGCGACTACTCCAAATGATCCGAACTATGCGGGGACGACGCCAGGCCCACAATGGCACCTACCAAAGATCCAGGCACCGGTGGCTTGGGATGTGGTCAAAGAACCGCGTAACGCGAATGATTTAGAGCATATTGTGGTGGCAGTTCTCGATACGGGAGTGGACGCCACTCACCCAGATCTAGCACCAGCAATCTGGACCAATCCAAACGAGATCCCTGGCAATAATCAGGATGAGGATGGTAACACTCTCAAAGACGACGTTCGCGGCTGGGATTTCATCGATAACGATGCCAATCCAATGGACGATGTGGGCCACGGGACCCATGTGGCAGGGATCATTGGCGCGGTGGGAAACAATGGCATCGGCGGCACAGGCCTCTGCTGGAACGTGAGACTCCTGCCATTACGCATCATTCGGAAAACACCAGCAGGCACCTTTGGGACTTACAGTGCGGCAGTATCCGCGATGAATTACCTGAAGGCGCTGAACAAAAATGAGCGCCAAGTGGCCGTAGCAAACCATTCCTGGGGTGGCGCAGGCTATAGTAAATTGATGCTGGACGCGATTAACAATCCCGTGGGAACAAGTGATCCTCTGCCAGTAGCCTTGAAGGGCACTGTGCCACTCAAATCCAACGAAATTGTGCTCACAGGAACTGGAGCAGAACTTCAAAAGGTCCGATCAGGCATGACGGTCATTGGCGCAGGGATTCCCATCGGCACACTCGTGACCATCGTGCGTGGTGATCGGATTTTTATGAGCACCTTCCCAAGCAAGGCTCTGAGCAAAACGACAATCACCTTTAGCAATCCTCAGCGGCCAAAGCCCTACGGGGTCATTCATGTGGCTGCGGCAGGTAACAAAAAACAAAACAACGACCTCATCCCCACCTACCCAGCAAACACGCCGAGCGGATTCATCATCAGTGTCGGCGCGAGTGATCAGGCTGACGCAGCGTCATCTTGGTCGTTGACTTTAGGATCAAATGTCGGCGCGCAAACGGTGGACTTGTTTGCACCCGGCACCGGCATTTTGAGCACGAAGCTGAAGCTACCAGCCGACTCAGTTTATGATTACGAAAGCCGCAACGGCACCAGCATGGCAGCACCGCTCGTCTCAGCTGCCGCCGCACTGCTGACCATGTGGCAACCGGATGTCAAAGACCCGCGTCATATCCGCCAGATCATTCTCGACAATGTAGAGCCTGTGCCTGCACTCAAAAACCAGTGCGCGAGCGGTGGTCGGCTGAATGTAGCACGCATGCTCGATAAACTTTACCAACCACTGCTCGTGGACTCTGGCGGCAGTACTGGTGGCACAGGCACGACGACTAACGCGCTAAGTATCGGACTAAGTCTTTCTGGTCAGGTAGCCAAAGGAGATGCATTCACGTTGGCCATCGAAAAGGGGCAAGTTAAAGCCTGGGGTTGGGGCTATTATGGACAGGTGCCAGGTGCTGAGAATGACGCCGCGCAGGGCTACGCCAGCTCCACACCTGTGACCATGCCAGACTCGGAGGACGCCGTCATGGTCGCAGCCACCGGCAACACCGCTTTCATGCTCAAGAATGATGGCACCGTGTGGGCCTGGGGCGGTAACACGGACGGCCTGCTAGCGACTGGCAGCACAGATCTGCTGGCGCATCCCACGCCTGTGCAAGTGATGGGGCTTTGGACCGCCGCTCTGCCCGGCCCTCAAGCCTCTTGGATCTCTGCAGGCGGTGTCCCCGGCAGCTCGCATGTCACGGTCGTCAATGTCGATGGAACCGTCTGGACCTGGGGTCGTAATGAACGTGGCCAACTCGGCGATGGCACGCAGATAGATCGCTTCACTCCAGTGCAGGTTACGGACTTCAACGATGTCGTGATGACCGCCGCAGGCAGCCGTTACACCGTGGCTCTGAAGAGTGATGGTAAAGTTTGGCGGTGGGGCCACCGCATCGGTCTTGCTGAAACAGTCGCACCCAATCTCACTCCTGTTGAGGTGACTGGCCTAACTAATGGCAGTTACATCGCCGCTGGCTATCAAACCGCGTATGTGGTGCTAGCAAACGGGACTGTCAGGTGGTGGGGTGACTTTGATGGAGATGAAACGCAGACGGGCTATCCGTCCACGACCGAGACACCACTGCCCTACAATGAGCTGACTGAAATGACGGCCATTTCAGCCGGCAATGGATTTGCCATCGGTGTGGATGTCATCGGACGTCTCTTTAGTTGGGGGCGTAACGACATCGGCCAACTCGGCACCGGAGTTCCCTACCCTTCCAATCGTCCGCAGGAAGTTACTGGCTTGGGTGAAGACGGTGTCGGCGCTATCTCGACCGGACGTGAATCCTGCATCGTGCTACTCAGCTCTGGCGAAGTCCTCACTTGGGGCAGAAATCAGCGAGGTGAACTCGGTGGTGGTCGCCTCGATGAATCACTTTTACCGGTGCAAGTCCCCAACGTTTTCGATGTGACACTCGCTCGTGCTGGCCGCTCACCATCCGCCGCTATCAAACAGCAGGCAGGGACATGGATGGCCTGGGGATTCACAGGTGGCGGACCGCTCTCTCAACTACCAGCCGCTTTCACCGCAGCGAATGGTTTCGCTGATTTGCAGTCCTCGTGGAATCGGAATTTCGTGCTTGCACTCAAGACCACCGGCACCCTCGTCTCATGGGGTGATGACAATGAATGGGGTGAGTTTGGTAATGGGACTTTCGGCATCGTTGGCACAACTCCACCTGGACCTGCCACAGCAATCGCAGTACAGAATGTCGCTGGCGTGCTTTCTTTCTCCGTCAGCCCTGGAGCGCACGCGCCACCACTCGGTGCAGCATATGAAGACACGCTGCATTGTCTTGCCGTGAATGCGGATGGCACCGTGCGCACCTGGGGTCGAAATCATCGCGGTCAGCTCGGTGATGGTTCGGTGATCACGCGCTCAAAACCCGTCGCCGTGCCAGGATTAACCGGAGTCGTCATGGTCGCAGCCGGTGGCGCTCACAGCCTCGCGCTGCGCAATGACGGCACGGTCTGGGCCTGGGGTGCCAATCATTTCGCACAGCTTGGTGATGGCTCCACGGCCAATCGGATCGCGCCAGTGCAGGTCACTGGACTTTCCGAGATCATTCAAATCCGCTCAAGAGGTGAAGCCAATGCCGCGCTGAAAACCGATGGCAGCGTGTGGGTCTGGGGACTCGGCGGCGGTATCACCAGCCCCGTCGCGACCGGACCCATCGTGCTCACACCCACCCTTGTTCCAGGCCTTCCAGCACTGCGCCGGATCGAGGTCAATGGTGATGTCGTCATGGGTCTCGATGCCAATGGCGACGTGTGGGGCTGGAGCCTTTACTCAGGTTTGCTCGGACGTTTTTCAAACAGCGCGCTGAGTGCCTCAACCCCGGCTCGAGTGGAAGGCATCTCGCAGATCACCGATCTCTCCATCGGAGTCGGTGGCATCCTCGCTGTGCGTGCAGATGGCACCCTATGGGCCTGGGGCAATGGTGAAAGCGGCTTCCTCGGAGACGGCAGCGCGTGGTCCATCACGCCGCAGTTTGTTTTCGGATTCGGTGCCACCACTGATGACCCGCTCGCTAGACTCGGATCGGGTAATTCAGAAGACTCCTGGCTGATCAAGTACTTCACCAACCCCGACGATTTGCGTGATCCAGCGAAGACAGATGACACCGCTGATTCAGACAATGACCGCCTCGCCAACTTGCTCGAATACGCGCTCGATCTCGATCCGACAATTGCCTCGACAGACAACATCCCGGCACCTTTGATCGAGTTAATCTCTGCCGAAGCAGGCATCGAATCGTCTGGTAGTCAGATCGGGCTATTTGCCACCTCAACCAGTGATTTGGTGCAAAACAAAAACTACCTCGGTTTCTCCGTGCCGCGCAACGGCATCCGTCGGGACGTACAGTACATCGTCGAAGTCTCCACCGATCTCGTGACCTGGAATAGCGGCGATCCCCACACGGTCACGGTGGCCAACACGGCAGAGTTACTGAAAGTCTTTTCAGCGACCTCAACGGATGACCGGCCGGTTCAATATATCCGTCTGAGAATACAGCGAGTCGGTGCTGGTGGTGTCTCAGTGACGAGTCCAGCCTTTGGCTCCGACTTGCAGCCCGTGAAGCAAGTCTCTTTCGCGCTTGGCTCTTCGATTGCCGTCGAGGGAGATGGCACTCTTCAGGTGAAGATCACCATGGATCCCAAGCCGACCACCGCCATCACCATTCCCATCACGCTCGGCGGCACGGCAGGCAATGGCGTGGGTAAAGACTACACCACAGGCTTGGCCAGCGTCACCTTCGCGGCTGGTGTTGGAGAGGCTTCATTCTCGATCAACCTTCTTCAGGACATCATCGCCGAGCCAGTGAAGAGCATCTCACTCACGCTCCGCAGACCCACCACGGCCATCTCCGTCGCCCTCGGTCTGCCGACTGTGCATGTCATCACACTGCTCGATGATGAAACCAAGCCGCGCGTGCAGCAGCAGCCGCAGCCACAATTACTCGCACGCGGCGCACCGTTAACACTCATCTCCAACTTCACAGCCTCACCGCCACCGACGCTGCAATGGCTCAAGAATGGCGTGCTCGTCGGTGGTGCAACGAAAAGCACGTATGCGGTGATCAAGACCGACATCATCAATGGCGGCAGCTACAGTCTGCGAGCCGTGAACTCCCTCGGCACTGTCTTCAGCGAGTCCGCCGCCGTCGGCATTGTGGACACGATTTCAAAGACGCTCGACTTCAAAACCGGAGCCACCACGACCATCACCGTCGCCACCGCAGGGCCGGGTTTGAGTCATCGCTGGCATCGGGACGGCGCACCGATGATGACGGATGGCGGTCACTTCACGGGCACGGGCACTTCATCCTTAAAAATCACTGGAATGGCAGGCGGAGATTCGGGCCGCTTTAAGTGCGTCGTCACGATGGGCGCACTGACGAGGGACAGCGGCATCTACACTCTTCGTGTCATGGATGCTGCGCCGGAATTTTTGCTCCCCTTGCTCACGCCAAACGAAGTCGTCATCGGCAGCAACTATGGGCCAGTCTCATTGAATATGAATCAGGCGCTCAATCGCAGCGTCGGCAGCTACACCCAGAAAGGTCTGCCTGCTGGGCTGAAGCAAGACCCACTGACGGGCATCATCACAGGCCGACCCACAGCGCTGCAAGCTGTGGCCAACACCGTCACTTTCAGTGCTAAGAATCTCTTCCAGACTGGCACCACCACCACCAGCCTTTTTGTTCGCGCGCTACCTCAGAATACCGCTGGCTTGTATGACGGCTATGTGGAGCGTCATGCCGCGAATAACCAACTCGGCGGACGCCTTGAATTAACGGTTACGCCACTTGGAGGCTTCACAGGAAAGCTCACCCATGGCAGCACGGTCTATCCCATCACTGGATTTCTGGACACCGCTGTGGGCAGTCTGCTTTCGACCGGCAGCGTGAACCCAGTCCCCAAAAGTCTGCCCGCCATCGCGCTGAACTTCACCATCGACTCGGCCAACCAACGATTGATCAATTCGACCGTAACCACGGGTGGACAAAGCGCCAGTATCACCGCATGGCGTAAACACACCGGACTCCCCACGAACCCCTTCCCTGGCTACTACACCCTCGCGCTCAATGTGCCCTCAGCCGTTTCTCCGCAGCACCCCCTCGGCACAGGCTATGCCTCCTTCACGGTCGATCCGAAGACCGGACTACTCACCGTCACCGGCAAACTCGCCGATGGCATCGGCTTCACCACAGGCAGCTTCGTTGGTGCCCAGTCACAGGTGCTCGTGCATCAGTCTCTAGCGGCGACGGATACCATACTCGGCAGTCTCACCATCACGCCCGGCACCGCCGTCGGCTTTACCGACAGCACCCTGACCGGCGCGCTCACTTGGTCACGAGCTTTGCAAAAGACCACCGAGCGCCTTTACCAGCCAGGATTTAGCGCACTGCCAGTTGTCTGCTTTGGTGCCCGCTACAATGAGCCGCTGCCCATCACGACTGCCCTCATCATGGGACTGACGGGCGGTGCTGAAAATGCACGGATGATCTTTGGTGCTGGTGATTTTGGCACACCATCAGTGAAGCCAGACATCATGCTGGAAGTGCAGGCCAAAGGTGTCGTCAAACTTCCCTTAGTCGCGAATAATCCACGTAAGACCACGATCACAATCACACCCAAGACGGGTCTTCTTAAAGGCGGCCTCACTTTGAGTGATAACAACCCCATTGCCACCGGCAAGATCGCCCGCACCTCCGCCTCCCCCGCCTTTGAAGGCATGATCGTGCGTGAGCCTGATGGTGACCTGCGCGGGCACGGCTTCTTCATTTTAGACAATCTACCCAGCGCCGCCAAACCAACGTCCACGGCCAAGATTTCCAGTTGGTTCATCCTCGCGCCAGCCGCTGCCAGCACCACCGGCGCAGGTAGCACGCAGCCGCCAGACATCGGCCTCATCGCTCCCTAATGACGAATGACGAAATCCGAATGACGAAAGAAATCCCAGTCACGAATAACGAAAGCTCCAGTCCGCTGGCAGGAGCAGGTCATCGCTTCGTCATTCGTCATTCGTCATTCGTCATTCCTGCATCACGCAAACAGGCCCATCAGGTAAGCCAGCTCGATACGGACATCTCCGTCATTGGAGACCGTCGTCGCCACCTCTTCGAGCAGCAGATCTCTGAATCGTTTACGCATCCGGTGCAGAGCCACACGTACAGCGCCCGGCTCCATGCCCAGACTTTTCGCCGCCGCCTCGTGACCCGACCAGCGCTCACCATCCGTCAGCGCGTCAGAAAGCTCATCATAAAGCCTCTCCTTGCCGATGGCGACATAGCTGTCCCTCAACTTCTCCCGCGTCGCGTCCAACAGCGTCAGCGCCCATTTCCGTTCGTAAGCTTGGTCCGGGGAAACATCCGGCGACATCGGTTCCAGCAAATAGCGCCCTTCGGCATCACGCAGATCGAGGGAGAGAGCCGTCAAACCACCCCCGCGTTTTTGCGCCCGCTGCCGCTCATTCTCCTGCAGGATCGTGTTCTTCAGCACCGTCAGCAAAAAACTCCGCAGCCTACCCCGCACCGGGTCCGCATCCTTCAGGTGATTGCCCGCGATCAAGTGCGCGAAACAGTTCTGCACCGCATCCCGCGCATCGTCTTCATTCTTCCCAAACCGGCGCGCATAAACATAGAGTGGGTACCAGTATGTCTGGCAAATGATCGCCAGCGCCGCGCGATGTTCCGCTGTCGGACTGCCTTCCTGCATCTGGCTGATCAGCGTCCAGCGCGTGGAAGGGAAGACGCTATGAGTGGTGGTCTGAGAAGTCACGGACATGCCCTTTTCTGTCAGAATCTTCACACGAGTCAAGAACAGCGAGCGGGGAAGAATAGCCGCAGAGAACGCAAAGAGCGCAAAAGGAAGAAAGCCGGTTCATCCCCCTTCTTTGCTAAGTCCACCCCAACTCCCCTCCCCATCTTTGCGATCTCTGTGTTCTTTGCGGCCAATCAATTTTCTGATTTCCCAGTAACTCCCCCGCCCGCTTCCGATACCTCTCCACATCCCCTCTCTCTGACGTGATGTCCCGCTCCCATCCAGTTCTGCTCTCCCCACTGCTCCGCCGTTTTGGTTGGGGTGTTTGTCTGCTTGGTTTCGGATTGAGTTTGGTCACTGGCTCAGCTCAGGCACCCACCCCAGAAATCGCCATCGAGCAGCCAGCACTGACCAACATCGCCGATGGCAGCAGCAGGAACTTAGGCGCGCTGAATGTGGGTAGCACGGGGGACGTAGTTTTCACGATCAAGAATTCGGGTGGCACCAACCTCATCCTGAGCGGCACGCCAAAGGTGGTCGTCAGCGGCACTCATGCCTCCCTCTTCACGGTGACATCCCAGCCGACTTCACCGGTGGCTCCGAGTGGGAGCACGACGTTTACGGTGCGGTTCGCACCCACGAGTATCGGGGCAAAGACAGCGGCGCTTTCCATCGCCAATGACGATGCGGATGAGAATCCTTTTATCATCAATCTGAGCGGCACGGGCGTCATCGCGGATGCTTCTCTCTCCAGTTCCTCACAGAGTTCTAATTCACTGACGCCGGTGATTTTGCAGGTGACGGGAATCACCACGGGCGGGGCTGTCACCGTCGAGCGCATCGTTGATGCGGATGCTGACGGTGTGATCGATGCCGGGGAGTTTCTCGCGGAGATTTTCACGATCACGGATGGGGCGGTGACCATGATCGGCGGTGTGCGTAACACCAACATCCCTGGCGATGAGGATGGCGCGGTGAATGGCCAGATCAGCATCAATCTGATGCCTGCGCTCGGCCCGGAACTTGGCCGCTTGGCGGGCGCTCAAATCATCCGGGTATCGAGCCCGACCTCTGCGTTCACGGCTTTGAATCGCACGCTGACACTGACGCAGCCCGCGCAGTCGCAAACCATCAGCGGCAGTGTCACTGATGGTGTTAATCCGGTGCCGTATGCAGCGGTCGTTGTGCTTGATGCCACGAGCGATGGCGAATTTGCGCTCGGTGCATTCGCCAATGCCAGCGGGCAGTTCACGGTCAATGCGCCGGTCGGTTCGTACACGTTGTTTGCGGTGAAGCCGGGCTACGTCGCGAATTTTAATTCAGGTCCTCCCATCGCGCTCGGGGCTGGGGCCGCGCTGACGCAGAATCTTTTGTTGGTCGCGGCCACCACATCCATCTCCGGCAGTGTCACCGATGCTGGCAACAGCGCCGGACTCGGCGGCGTGCAGCTCTTTGTGCAGACACAGAGTGGTCTGGCGACCATTCTCAGCTCGAATGCGAATGGCACTTTCTCCGCACCGGTCACAGCAGGCCAGTGGGAAATCCATGCAGCTTGGGTTTCACTGAGCCATCTGGGCTACTTGAGCCTGCCGGGTGAAGCGGATGCCACAGCAGACACCACCAGCGCGGCGGCGACCGGTGTGAACCTCAGCATGCCCAAGGCCACCGCTTTGATTTATGGCACGGTGAAGAACAACTCGAACGCCCCCATTGCTGGTGTGCTGACGCGGGCTGAAAATCAGGGAAATGTCAACTATCATGCCAACGGCCTGAGTGCGGCACCCGACGCCAGTTATTCATTGGGCGTGCGGGCAGGTGATTGGTCGGTGGACGTGGAGTCGTGGAGTGTCCCTGCGGGCTACTCCTCTGTCGGCACCAGCACGGATGTCACGATCAGCGCAGGTCAGGCGGTGCAGTCGGATCTGGTACTCAACACCGTGACGGCGCACCTGCGCGGACAGGTCCGTGATGACACGGGTGCGCCGATTCCGAACCTAGCCCTCGTGCTGCAAAAATATCCCTTCAGTCACGGTGGCAATGGTTCCAGCTACCCGATGACGGATGCCAATGGCAACTTCGATCTCGGTGTGTTCTCGGGTGATTGGAACATCGCTCTGGAATGCACGGAATCGCAGGAGAAGGGTTTGGTGAATGTCGCTGATCTCGATTTCATCGTCATCAATGGCGTGGATCAAAACGGCATCGTGCTGACCTTCCCGCGCTCGACTTATGTCATCACTGGCTCGGTGAAAGACAATCTGAACATCCCCATCGCAGGTGTCGAACTGGATGCCAACTTTGAAATCGGCGGCATCCGCTACTTTCCCGGCTGCATCTCCACGGATGCCAGTGGCAACTACACCCTCAAGGTGCTGCATGGCGACTGGGAAGTGTCCGTGCGTGCCGACGATCTGGAGGCGCGCGGTTTCAATGCCGTGTCTCCTCAGATCGTGACCATCTCGGGTAGCAATGGCGTGGCCCACTTCATCGCATCACCGAGCACACTGCCGTCACTGGTTTCGAGTTCGCCAGCCAATGCCGCCACGGGTGTGAAACTCAACGCCGCGATTTCATTCACATTCAGTGAGCCGATGGATCAGGGCTATTCGATCAACTGGGGTCCGACCGTGAACGCGAACCAGTTTTCTTTCAACTGGAGCACCGACCGGCTCACGCTCACCTGCCTTTACGACAGCGATCTGCCTGCTGGTGTGACCGTGAATTGGGTGCTGAACCCATCTGCTCAGACAGCGAATTTTCGCGATCAGGGCGGCAACCCGCTGCCCGCAGACATCATGGGCAGTTTCACCCTCGGCACGGATCTCGGCCCTGAAATTCAGGTGAGGTTGTCGGGTGAAATCATCAACGATGGCGACACACAAAACATCGGTGTGGCGACTGTCGGCAGTTCGTCGGATCGGCTCTTCCAAATCGTCAATTTCGGTGACGCAAACTTGATCCTGAGTGGCACGCCGAAGGTGGCAGTGAGTGGCGCAGATGCCGCGCAGTTCAGCGTGATCACGCAGCCCCTTTCACCCCTGGGTGTCGATGGCAACACGGCCTTCCATGTGCGCTTCACCCCGACCAGCTTCGGGACAAAATCTGCGATCCTGCGTATCGCCAACAATGACAGCGGAGAGAGTCCTTTCGACATCCCATTGATCGGTGTTGGCCTACCGACACTGACCGCTGACAACTACGCCAGCCGTCTCAATCTCGGCAATGCAGCGGTGGTGGATGTGATCGGTTCAAACCGGAATGCGACCCTTGAACTAGGCGAGAACACGTTTGGCGGCATCACGGGGGCTTCCGTCTGGGCACAGTGGACGGCTCCGACGACGGGCTGGGTGACGATCAACACGGTGGACAGTCCGCTGGATACTCAGATCGGACTCTACACTGAAACGGTGACGGGCATGAGCCTGATGGGCTTCAATGATGAGAGCAGGCGCTTCACGGACTTGGATTATTTTGGCAACTCCGACAATGTCTCACGGCTCGTCTTCATGGCTCAAGCGGGCACGACCTACTTCATCTCAGTCGGTGGTCAAAATCATGGCAGCCAGGAGACGGGATCTTTTGAACTGCACATCGCCCCCGAGTCAGCGCCGCCGGTTCGGGTGATGGGGGTGACTCTCACACCGAGTTCCGTGAATGTGACGACTGCCGCGCAGACCACGACGATGCAGCTCTCGGTGGATTCTGACGTGGCGTTGTTTCCTGGCAGTAGTTTGGATGCCACGCTCATCCGCCCGGACAGCGGTCAATACGGAAGCGGTCAATACACTTACCTCCAAGACACGGATCGTGTGGCAGGGACGGACACGAGTGGCATCTACGAGCAGTCGCTGGAAATCCCGCGCTATGTGCCAGGTGGTGCCTGGCCGGTCAGAGTCTGGACCTGGTCTGCGCTCGGTGACGGTGGCTATGAATGGTCCACTCAGGGAGATGATTTGATGGAGGATTTTTATCTCATCCCTGCTCCGGCCACGGCACCGCTGGTCGTGACCAATACAGGGGCGGTGGACAATACGGCACCGACACTGGTCAGCGTCACTGGCTTTCCACCTGTGGTGGATGTCGGTGTGCCCTTCGATGTGGACATCACGTTTACCGATGGCCAGTCGGGTTTCACAAATGCCTATTTTGGCATGTCGAACGGCTACTTCGACGACCGCCTGGAATACAGCAGCTTTGGCTCGATCATTTCAGGCGATGAATTCAGCGGTGTGTTCCGACTAACGATCACCATCTCTAGTAGCACGACATCTGGGACGTACTACCCAGAAATCACCCTCAATGATGCCGCGCTGAATTGGCGGTACTACACGGACCGCACTGATTCCTATGGCGAGCGCATTCCACCGTTGGGCACGGCCCTAACCTTCCAGGTCATCGGGGTGGAACCCGAGATCGAAGTGGAGCCACCCACAGGTGACAGCGCCATTGATGGAGTCACGACCGTGGATTTCGATGTGTCAGAAGTGGCGGCGACCGCTGCCAGCTATGATTTCAGCGGCAACTTCACCGGCGCATTCAGCCAGTATCTCAATGAAGGCAGCGGCACGGTCGTGCAAAGCGGCGGTGTGCTCAAATACCACGCAGCAGCCAGTGTGGGTGAGTCGGACACGCTGTTCCTGCATCGTGATTTTCAGCCCACTTACGCCCAGTCGTGGAGCGCTGAAGCCAAGGTCAAGATACCCTTGAGTCTCGATGGAACATTGTCCGGCAGCGATACCTGGATCGACAACGGGTTGACGGTCGGATTCACCGATACAGACGGGCGCGTCTTCCATGTGACCGTTTCTTTGTCGCTGGAACCTGAGCGCAAATACCTGTGCTTTTATTCAGTGAGGGACACCGATGGTAGCACCTATGAAATCAACAATGGCACCGATATCGCCACCGCCGATGAATCAGGCGTGGTGCGCCTCAGGTTTGATGCAGCCACCAAGATGCTGACGGCGGAGACTGACACGCACACGCTCTTCCGCCTGGATCTCACGACCGCAGGCTGGGGCATGACGAACAGTGACACCTTCGCCATCGCCACCAGTTTCAGCAACAGCGGCTGCTCCATCCCTGAACTCACGCCGATCACTATCGATGATTTCCACGCGGCCATCACTTCACCGACAGCAGAGCAGACCTTCACCATCACCAACACTGGCGTGGGCAATCTGTATGGTTTGCAGCTAACCAAAGATGGACTCAACGACGCCGACTTCACGCTGAGTGATCTCAGCACGACCTATCTCATGACGGGTCAGAGCACGACCTTCAGCGTCTCCTTTGCTCCAAGAGGGGCAGGAGCACGCAATGCGACGCTGCACCTCCTCAGCAATGATGCCGATGAGAACCCCTTCGACATCAGCCTGACGGGCACCGGTGGATCCATGGCACCCACGGCCCTCACCCTGCCAGCCACAGGGATCACACGCACCACAGCCACGCTCAATGGTCTGGTCAATAGCAACGGAGCAAACACCGCCGTGAGCTTCGATTTCGGCCCCGACACGAACTACGGTCAGACGGTCTCCACGACTTCTTCTTCGGTTTCCAGCGGTCTCGACACTCCCGTGCACGCCACGCTCACCGGTCTGGCGCCTGGCTCGACCTGGCACTACCGCGTGCGCGCCACGAACACCGTGGACACGACCCTCGGCGAGGATCGCAGCTTCACTGTGCCGCTGGTGCTTCTTGGTGAAGTGAATGCGAGCTTCAATCCGAATGCAGGCGGTGGACCTACCTCGGGAGTACTCGCTACTGCAATGCAGCCTGATGGTAAAATGATCATCGGCGGTGCCTTTACCACGATGGGTGTCACCACACGAAACTACATCACCCGGCTTAATGCGGATAGCTCGCTTGATACAGGCTTCAATCCAAATGCTGATGACAGCGTCTTTAGTGTCGCCGTGCAGGATGACGGCAAGATTCTGGTCGCTGGCACCTTCAACAACATCGGTGCTGCTGCACGAGTTTCATGCGCACGACTGAATGCCAACGGCACGGCAGACCTCACGTTTGATCCAAATATTGTGGGTGATGTTTTCAGTTTGGCTTTGCAGACTGACGGCAAAATCCTCATCGCAGGCTGGTTCACCCAAGTGGACGGAGTCCCCAGGAGCAACATCGCCCGCTTGCATTCGAATGGTGATCTCGACCTGAGCTTTAATCCGGACCCAAACTCCAACGGCATCGTCAATACGGTCGCCCTCCAGTCAGATGGAAAGATCATCATGGCAGGTCAATTCACAACCATCGGTGGCATTACGCGGAACCGCATCGCACGACTGCTGCCTGATGGCACTCTCGATCCTGCTTTTGATGCAGCCACAGGCGCGACGGGTCCGACCGACTACATCCGTGCCATTTCAGTTCAGGCCGATGGCAAGCTCGTCATCGGTGGTAATTTCAGCGCAATCAACGGCAGCATCCGCAACCGAATCGCCCGACTGAATGACGACGGAACGCTGGATATGACCTTCAACCCAAACATCACCGGCCTGTCAGTGAACAGTCTGGCGATGCAGTCGGATGGCACAATGATCGTGGTTGGTGATTTTACTTCCGTTGGTGCCACCACACGCTCGCGCATGGCGCGATTGAATGCCGATGGCAGCCTTGACGACGGGTTTGATCAGAGCACGAACGCCCCGCTTTTTTCTGCCATGCTTGAGGCTGATGGCGCACTCATCGTGGGCGGCGATTTCACCTCCATCGGCGGTGTCACACGCAATCGAATCGCACGATTAAACAATGAGTCAGCTACACAGGCCCTCAGCGCCACGGGCACGGATCGAGTGGAATGGCTACGTGGAGCCAGTGCACCAGAGACACAGCAGGTTAGCTTTGAATTATCCGTTAATGGCGGCAGCACATGGACTCCGCTCGGCACTGGTGCGCGTATCGGTGGTGGCTGGGAACTCACCAGTCTGACGTTGCCTTCAAGCGGGCGGATTCGCGGGCGAGCCAGGGTTACCGGCGGCATCAACAACGGATCAACAGGACTTGTTGAAACGACCTACATCTACAGTGGCCTGCCAGTACCTGAGATCGCCGTCTTCGATGGAAATAGCACGGCACCAGCCGACACGCGCACCGATAACACAGTCTTCAATTTTGGTGCCCAACTGCTCGGTTCCAATGTATCACGCACCTTCACCATTCAGAGCGTCGGAACATCCACACTAAACGGCATCGGCGTCAGTCTGGGCGGGACAGGACAGTTTAATTTTAGTCCTTCAGGAGCCAGCAGCCTGACTGCCGGAGCCAGCACGACTTTCACCGTCACCTTCTCACCGACGATGGAAGGCGTGCAGTCACGCACCGTCCTGATCGCCAGCAATGATGCGGATGAAAACCCCTTTGAAATTCAGATCACTGGCGAAGGCCAACTCCCACCTTCGATCACCACACAACCAGTCTCACGACTGATCGGACTGGGCACCGCCAGCAGCCTGAGCGTGTCCGCCACGGGCAGCGCGTTGCAGTATCAATGGTTACGCAATGGCAGAAGCGTCCCAGGAGCTACAGCCGCCACTTTCTCGATTCCCAGCGCCTCACTCGGCCTCGTCGGTGAATGGAGTGTGCGCGTCAGCAATGGTGTCGGCACCGTCACCAGCCAAGTCGTGAATCTAGGGGTGGTAGATCTCTCCACGCGCAGTCTGAACCTTGCCGAGGGCGACACGCTGAATCTCTTTGTCGCCGCTGGCGCACCGGGCGGCAGCTACCGCTGGATGCGTGGCGGCGTAGCGATCCCGCGCGGCATCAATCCTGAAACGCAGCTCACCATTCTGGGAATCCAGAGTGATCTAGCCGGTGCCTACACCTGCCAGGTGACGATGCCTGACCCACAAAATCCAGGCACTCCCTTCGTCCTGCAAAGCGGCGCCGTCACCGTCCATATCGGCGCTGGAGCCAGCGGGGCTTTCGGCCAGTTAATGCGAGCAAAACCTGTGCTAACACCATTCGCTCCTGGTACGTGGATCGTCGGTGGAAGCGTGCGGGCCGTGATTTCTGCCATGAATGCTCCCACTCGTTTCACCGTGAGTGGCCTGCCAGCGGGTGTGAAACTCAATGCGCTCACCGGCGAGATCAGCGGACGCCCCACCGTCGCAATCCAAATGCCGACGCGCTACCCGCTCGCCATCACCGCCAGCAATACCGCAGGCAGCAGCGCTGCCTTGAAGACCGATGTCATTGTCCAGCCGTTGCCTGGATATACCGTGGGTTCATTCCACGGCCTCATCGAACGTCAGGCCGCACTCAATGCCGGACATGGTGGCCGCATCTCGCTCACCGTGGCGGCGACAGGCAGTATCACGGGCAAACTCACCCTTGGAGCGACAAGCAGCAGCTTCACCGGTCAGCTCGCCACGACACAGATCGGTCAGGACGTGACGGTGGAGATTCGGATCACTCGCGCCAAACCCCTCACCGCACTGAACCTCGCCTTCACCATCCAGCGCCTCACCGGTGAGCTGACCGGACAAGTCTGGGAGCAAGCAGACACAGTCGCCACTTTCAAAGCCTGGCGTCAGGCAGAAGATGCAGCGGCTCATGTCGGCAGATTTGAAGTCGCACTCACTCCCGCTGGAGCCGCTGTGGGAGACTCCACTTATCCGCAGACGACAAGCACACTGCGTCTCAGCATCAGCCGCACCGGCGTGCCATCGTGGACAGGGCGACTGGCCGATGGCGCGACCATCACCGGTAGCAGTTCCCTGGGCCGTCTGAGGGCCGTGCCG
Organism: uncultured Prosthecobacter sp.; assembly: GCA_964583255.1. Classification (GTDB taxonomy): domain Bacteria; phylum Verrucomicrobiota; class Verrucomicrobiia; order Verrucomicrobiales; family Verrucomicrobiaceae; genus Prosthecobacter. The sequence goes on along the minus strand of CAZOVY010000060.1, from coordinate 858 downwards.
CTGCATCACTTCGCGGCCACCACGCGCAGCAGTCTTCAGGGCTGGCTGCAGATCTCACCTAATTCTGTAGCTGTCAGTGGAGCGCTGGACTGGCTGCGCCTGTTCACCCAAAGCAAAGCCCCCAATTTCCCACTTCATGAGCTTAAAGTGAGCGGCACGCGCACAGGCACATTGCCATGAACTAGAAACTTCTGAAAAAATGCACTCACGCTGTAACAAGCGCTCATTCATTTGATACAAATCGCTACGCCAACTGAACTCACCTCTTCACATGCCACGCTTCAACCAACTGCTCATCCCTGCCACACTCATCGTTCTGGCAGGCTGCCAAACTTCACCCACTGGCGACCCGACTGACTTGGATGGACCCATCTTTGGCGGGCGCAAGGAAACGCAGTTTTACATGATGCCTGAGAAGGGTGATCTGCGCCTTCGAGACATCGCCGTCGTGGCGCGTGTGCTGCGCAAGTATCGCACCTTAGCTGCTGCGGAAAAGGAACTCATCCGCCGCTCCGCACAGTTGCAGTTCAGTGGACTCGTGGCTTTGGAAATCCAGCGCTTGGAGCCAAAGTATGAACCCTTAAAACAAGCCGCCCGCCGCAGCCTGCCACCCGAACAAGCGCGCAAGAAAGTCGCCGAACTCGATCAGGCACAGCAGCGTGAAGCCCTGCAAAACATCGCGGCAAAGATGGGCAACAGTTTTGCTCTACCAGTAACCAGTGCCGAAAACAAATCACTCATGGCCTTTGCCTCCCAGGAGAATGGCAAGGTGCAGGTGGCAGATGCACTCTATGAAGTGGACGTGCCAGTGGCCAACATCCCAGCCAAGTCGGGCGTCTCCGACCCCAATGGCAAGGT
>CAZOVY010000059.1:0-39451 GCA_964583255.1 uncultured Prosthecobacter sp. | reverse complement strand
GGGCCGAAAGGTCCACCGCCCCAGCCGCCATTCCCCCAACCACCCCCCCAGCCCATGCCAAAATTATTGGTATAGACTGGCTGGCTACCCACATAAGTCCATTTCTCGACACGTGTACCTTTTTGCACGCCGGAGGCGACTTGATCGGCACGGCCCATGGCCAGGAAGACGCCCTCTTTCGTCATGCCTTCTCGAATCCGGCCCTGCTGAATGAGTAACTGGTCACTGGCAGAAAGGGACTGGTAGATCTTCGGGTTGCTGGCGATGCGCTTTTCTAGTGGATGCACACAACTACTGATGGCGAGTGCAGCGAGGGCACACAATGAAAGGCGAAGGTGGGTGGTTTTCATATCGAATGGGGGGTGTTTAGGCAGTGCGTTGAGACTCGTGCCCAGACTTTTTGTTCAAGCTGCCGTTGTCATAGCCGCTGGGCGAAGTGGACTTTACGCCCGATCTCTGCAAAGCCGCAGGAGGGGTAGAGATTCTGCCCGACGACGTTGGATGTCATGGTTTCGATCTTGGCCACCTTGAGGCCGCTTTCACGAAAGTAATCCAGCGCGTGATGAATGAGCCGCCTGCCGAGTCCCAGCCCGCGTGCCTGCTCGACGACGGCGAGATTTGGGATGAGGCCGATGGAATTGACGAGATCAACACGCGTCGTGATATAGCCGAGGATCAGCCCGTCACGCTCAGCCACAAAGCAGCCCGCAGGATTGAGCGTGCAGTCCTCGTCGATGTTATCCGCCTTGCGCTCCTGCCAAGTGCGGCCATTCCAGACCCCGAGTCGATCTTCCAGCATTTCATCCAAAGCGACGCTGCCAAAGGAATCCACTGTGATCTGGCGCAGTATGGAGAGATCCTCGATGCGGTAATGGCGGATGTTGACTGGAGACTCGGTCGTCATAATGGTGCGATCATAACGAAGGCTCGTGCAGGTTTCATCCTTTCTTGTCGTGGTGCTGGGGTAAAGTTTCAGGTGGGCTTGGATAAAGATGAAGGAGTGTTGAGTGATTTGAAAAGATAGGTTTAGGAACGGCGCATTGAGTTACGCCGCTCCTGCCTCCGAGCCGGACTGGCAGTTTCCCCTCATCCGGCTCTCGAGTAGCAGTTGGCTGCTGAACGCAAGTGGATGATTTGAATCTTGTGAGCTGCTCCCAGGTCGAAAAGTCCCAAAGTGTTCAGGAGGCATGGGACGCCAGTTAATGAGTCAACTAAAGTGCCCTGCCCAGGCCTGCTTCAGGATCAGGCTCGATGAAGCCTAGCTCGACGAGGAATTCGTCGATGGCCATGAGGGTGGCCTCATACATGTCGAACGAGAGATTGAAATTGAAGAAGCCGTGCCCCTGACCTTCGAATTCAAGGCAGCGGCAAAAATTCTTCTTCTTCGAGGACTTACGGGCAAACTCGTATGAACCGCCGGATGGGACGACGCGGTCGGTCGTGCCGTGCATGATCAGTGTGGGCGGCAGACCTTTGTTAATGGCGCGGATGAGATTGGCTTCTTTGGCGACTCCGGCGTCTGGGAAGCGCTCTAGACCAAAGCCTTTCTTTGAGGTGTCCAGCACCGGACTGAAAAGCACAAGTGCATTCGGAGCCGGGCTGATGCTGGTCATTTCGCATGGGTCATCGAAGCCCTGAAGCATGGCTGCTGAGGCCATGGCATGAGCACCACCACTGCCACCGATACCGACAATTTTTCCAGGATTGATACCCAATTCAGATGCATTCAGGCGAATCCAGCGGATGGCTGATTTGGCATCTGCCATGGCTTCTAGCGGGCCGCCCTTTTGACGATTCGCGACACGGTAGTCAAAGGCCATCGTCATCATGCCGCGTGAGGCAAGGTAAACACAGTGCGGAGCAAATTGAGCGACCTGTCCATTGTCCCAGCCACTGCTAAAGAAGAATGCAGCGACTGACTTTGGATACTCGGGTGCTTTGTCTGCTGGTGGCTCCCAAATATAAACAGGGAGATGAGTGTCGCCCACAGACTTGTAGATCTCCTCACGTGCCGTCTTGAGAAGCTCCCGATTACGGTCGAGTGGGAGTGTTCGCTGCTGACCTTCGCCTGTGATTTCCATGTTTAAGTCGGGGGGGGACGGGGATTGTTACAAATTTGACAGTGATGAGCAACCTCTTTTCCAATCTGTTCACGAGAGCGTTCGGCAGCGTTGACACTTGGAGTGCGAATTGATAGCCTCGGCAAATAATTCACTTTGCCTATGAAAACACCCCTCTCGGTCCTGCCTCGCCTGCTGTTGTCTCTTGTGTGTCTGACTCTCAGTTCGTGCAAAGAATCGCAGCAGATACAGAAGCAACTCACAGAGACCACGACAAAAGTGGCCGCGCTTCAGGCGGAGTTGGCTCAGATCGAGGTGCAGGTGGCGAGCTTTCGCGCGCAGTTCCCATCTGCTCTCGCGAATGAGCAGATCGCTAAACAGCAAACGCTGAAGCTGGCCGCTGGCGTGGTGGCCATCGAAGGTGAGATCACTCAGACTCAGGCATCGATTCAGGAGGCTGAGACGGCATTGGAAAGTGTCAAAAAAAGTCTTGAGGCTCTCCGTGTTAAAGCTCCACACTAACTTTTCACTCATCTCTTTTTATGAAAAACTTCCTCGCACTTCTTGTCTTCGCTGGCGGAATCGCTGGCTGGTATCTGTATCATCAGAAGCAGGAGGTCACTGAAAGTTTGGAAGCTGCACAGCGGCAGTTAGCCGAACTTGAAAAGGTGGCCGGCACTCGGCGTGCCGAGACTCAAGTCATGAACGGAGCCATGGCAGTCAGTCAAAAAATCGCTGGAAAGCAGGCGGAACTCAAAGAACTGCGCGGCAAGCTGACCACCGTGCAAGAGGCTCAGGCCGTAGTGATGCGTAAGCGGCAGCAGATGCTTGTCGCGATTCGTCAGACCTTTGTGGGTAAGACAATGCCTCTAACACTCACCACTGGACGCAATCTCGGCTCGGTGCGTATCGTGAAGTCGGATGACACGGGCCTGACGGTAGCGATGACCTCAGGTGTTCTCAAAGTGCCGCCTCAGGAGTTGCCTCAGGATCTGAAGACTATGCTCAACTACTGAGCTGCGGGCATCCGAGTAGATCCGATTGGCAATCGAAGTGACTCACGTGATAGCTTGGCATCCTTCGCGCTGTTTGATACACAGCGCCTATGTCCGACTCCAACGACTCCTCCTCCACCGCCGTAGCATTGTCAGAAAAAGAGATCGTCGAGATGGTCGCTGGGATACGAGAGAAAATGACCACTGAAGTTGGCAAGGTCATCGTCGGACAGATTGAGGTCATTGATCAAATGCTCATCGCTTTGCTCGCCGGTGGACATTGCCTCATCACCGGCGCACCCGGTTTAGCAAAGACACTTCTGGTGAAAACCGTGGCCGATGTCTTTGATCTCAGCTTCAACCGCATCCAGTTCACGCCCGACCTCATGCCCTCCGACATCACCGGCACGGAGATCCTCGAAGATACCGATCAAGGCCGCCGCATGGTGTTTAATAAAGGCCCCGTCTTTGCCCATATGATCCTCGCGGATGAAATCAACCGCACGCCGCCGAAGACCCAGGCCTCGCTGCTCGAAGCCATGCAGGAGCATCAGGTCACCGTCGCCGGAAACACCATGCATCTCCCCGAGCCCTTCTTCGTGCTCGCCACGCAGAACCCCATCGAGATGGAAGGCACCTACCCGCTGCCCGAGGCGCAGCTCGACCGCTTCATGCTGAACATCGTCATCGACTACCTCAGCGAGGATGAAGAAGTCGCCGTCGTCACCCGCACCACGAGTGGGAAAAAAGAAGCCGTGCATCGCCTCTTCACTGGTGAGCAGCTCCAGGCCTTCCAGCAGGTCGTGAAGAAGGTGCCCATCGCCGAAGACGTCGCCCGCTACGCTGTCAAGCTCGCCGCCAGCTCCCGCCCCAACCGCCCCGGCACCCCGGACTTCGTCAACGAATGGGTCAGTTGGGGAGCCGGAACAAGAGCCAGCCAAAACCTCGTCCTCGGCGCGAAGACGCGAGCCCTCATCCAAGGCCGCGCCCACGTCACTCTTGATGACATCCGAGCGATGGCCCTACCGGTGCTGAGACACCGTATTCTCATCAATTACCGCGCTGAGGCAGAAGGCGTGACTGTAGCGAAGGTGATTGGGAGGCTGATTGAGAGTTTGGGGAAGTAAGCCCGCCAGTTGCGGAAGTTTGCCTTTGATAAGCAAAAATGAAATCAGCAAGAGCACATCTCAAATCAGGACTGTTCTGTCTTTTCTGGTCAAGCTTTGCGACCTGGATGCTTGTCGCATCTTTGATGGATGATGGTGGTTTTAACTTCGTGGCCCGAAGGACTCGAGTTTCCACTTTGGTGACTGCGGAGACGCACCCAATCTTCTTTTGGTTTTGGATCATTTTTTGGTCCTCGGCTTGCCTTTATGTTTTCAGCCTAGCCATCAAGCAGTTCCGATCATGGCGTTCCTTGTCGGCTCAAGGTAAGGAAAAGAGCCGCTAGCTTAGAAGGTAAGATCTCAATTTTCTCATTCATCATTCATGCCCTCCCACCTCGATACCTCCGCCCTCGCGCGCATTCGCTCTCTCGAACTGCGTGCGAAGGTCATCGTCGAGGGTCTCTGGAAAGGCATGCACCGCAGTCCTTACCACGGTTTCTCGGTCGAGTTCTCCGAATACCGGGCCTACGTCCAGGGCGATGATCCACGCTACATCGACTGGAAGGTCTTGGCGCGCAGTGACCGCACCTTCATCAAGAAGTTCGAGGATGAGACGAACCTGCGTTGCCAGCTCGTCGTGGATCACAGCCGCTCCATGAGCTTCGGCTCGGGGCCGATGACGAAGGCAGATTACGCGGCCACGCTCGCCGCCACCATGGCCCTCTTTCTCATGCAGCAGGGCGATGCTGTGGGCGTGACGACTTTTGGCCAGACCTTGCAGGAACACATCCCTGCGAGGAATCGCCCCGGTCATCTGCGGCGGCTGATGCTGGAGCTGGAAAAGCCCGCGCCAGCGGGTGCCACATCGCTCGATCTCAGCGTCAGCCAGCTCGCCGATCTCGTCCGCAAACGCGGCCTGATTTGTCTCGTGTCGGATCTGCTCGCACCTGTCGAGAAGCTGGAGCGCCAGCTCGGTCTGCTCGGTGCCATGGGCCACGATGTCGTGCTCTTCCACGTCATGGATCGCGCCGAGATCGACTTCAGCTTCGACAAAGCCGCGCACTTCCGCGATGCCGAAACCGGCACCGAGCGCTTCATCGATCCCGCCTCCGCCCGCGAGGTCTATTTGAACCGCCTGAACGTCCACCGCGACTTCATCCGCCGCGCCTGCGAGCGCCAAGGCATCGAGTATCACTGGACCCCAACCGACACTCCCATCGAGCACGTCCTCTTCGATTTCCTCTCCGCCCGCCTGAGAAAGAAAGGAGGCGTGGCAAGGCGATGACCTGGCTCTTCCCACTCTATCTCCTCGGCGGAGCCGCGATCATCGGGCCGATCCTGATGCATTTGCGTCGGCGTCCGCCGCAGGATCGGGTGGAGTTCAGCTCGCTCTTGTTTCTCGATGCCCAGACGCCGATGCCCGTGAGCAAGCGTCGCCTCGAAAACTGGCTGCTGCTTTTGTTGCGCTGTCTAGCCCTGCTGCTGCTCGCACTCATGTTTGCGCGGCCTCTTTGGCGCTCGGAGAATGAAGACGCTGTCTCGCAGAATCAAGCCACCGTGCTGCTGCTGGATCGCAGCGCGTCCATGCAACGGGGTGATCTTTGGAAACAAGCCATCTCTGCCGTATCCCAACGACTGGAGAAGATCGCCATCACAGATCGTCTCGCCGTGGCGACGTTGGATCGTGAGACGAAGCTGCTTTGGTCCTTCGATCAAGACAAGACCTCCGCCAGCACTCGCAGCGCCGCTTTGAAGTCACAACTCGCGGCCCTGAAGCCCGGCTGGGCTTCGACCGATCTCGGTCAGGCTCTTGTCGATGCCGCAGGTTGGTTTGGCAGCGCGCAAGGTTTAAGCGGATTGAAGAAGCGTCTCGTCGTCATCACCGACTTCCAGGAAGGCGCTCGTCTCGATGCCTTGCGCGGCATGGTCTGGCCGGAAAACATCGCCGTGGAGGTGGTGCGTGTGGATGCGCCGAACTCCGATAACTTCACGCTTAGCCTCGCGGCGAGCACTGAGGAAAGCCTGCCTGGCCAAAGCGATGCGCCCACGACTCGTGTCCGCCTCAGCAACACCCGCGATTCGAAAGCCAGCGACTTCAAGCTCGCCTGGGACAAGGGAACCGAAGCACCGACCACCGGCTATCTGCCGCCTGGAGCGAGTCGCGTGCTCAGCCTTCCAGGCACTGCTGGCATACTCAATCTCACCGGCGATGCTTGGGACTTCGACAACCGCATCTACATCGCTCCCTCGCAACCGAAGGCCGTGAAGATCGTCTTCATCGGCGATGAGAAGACGCGCAGCGAGGCAGCCTCGCCGCTCTTCTACTTGAGCCGTGCCTTGCAGCAGACACCAAGCCTGCGCCCTGAACTCACTGTCGTGCCGGAGAGCGCTGCGAACATTCCCGCGAGCACGGAGCTTGTCTTCATTTCAGGCGCACGACTCAGTGCGCCTCTCATGCAAAGCGTGCGCGCTTTGGCAGAGAGTGGTGCATTGGTCATCACCGTGATCACGCCTGAGATGAAGGCGCAGGATCTAGAAGCACTCACCGGCATTAGCGGCATTCAGTCAGACGTTTCGGATAAGTCTGACTCGACTGACGAATACCAGATGCTCGCTGAGGTGCAGACCACCCACCCACTCCTCCGCCCCTTCGCTGATGAGCGCTTGCGTGACTTCACGAAGCTTCGCTTTTGGAAACACTGCAAGCTCACGCTCCCAAGAGATGCGCCACTTGAAGTGCTCGCGCGCTTTGATCAGGGAGATCCTGCCATCCTATCGCGGTCGCTTGGCAAAGGCCGTCTTGTCTTGCTCACCAGCGGCTGGCATCCGGCAGATAGCCAGCTCGCTCTCAGCACCAAGTTCGTCCCGCTGCTCTACGGCTGGCTGGAAGCCGCAGGATTCCGCAACGAACAAGCTGTGTCGTTGTTGGTTGGCGATGTGCTTCCACTTGAGGCAGCCACCTCGATCATGACTCCCGACGGCCAGACGCTCACTCTCAACCCCGACGACACGATTCGTGCTGAGGTGCCGGGCATTTACACCTTGGCCAAAGATCGCCTCATCGCCGTCAACATCGCGCCCGAAGAAGGTCGCATCACCCCGATGGATCTCGCCAAGCTGCGTGAACTCGGCGTGCGAGTCGAAGAAGGTGATCTCGATCCCACGGTCAGCACTAAAGCCCAGGACAAAGAACGTCTCGCTATCACCGAGCAGGAAGCCCAGCAACGTGCATGGATCTGGCTGCTCGTTAGCCTGCTCGCTATCCTCGCTTGGGAAACTTGGCTGGCTGGAAGAATCAGACAGTCTCAGCCTCAACCCGCGTTTACTCCCGCATGAAGCCTCCAGAACAGCAAAGTGGTCCGCACAGTCCTCTGTGCGGAACGGGCGCGGAGATGCATCTAAGCCACACCCAACCTATCTCGAAAGGACTTCTTAGATCTTCCCGTGAATGGAGGTCACACAGCCTTCGCGCCGCACAGAGGACTGTGCGGACCACTCTCAAACCCAGCGGCATCCTTGGCCCGCCACCTCACCGCGAAAGGAGCATCCCATGATCGAAGCTGAAATCCTCAAAGAGAAGTTTAGGGCACTCTCCAAAACATTGCTCCAGAGACGCAGCAACCGCCTTGGCATCTTTTGCCTCGGTGTGCTGAGTGCGAGCTTTTATGGCCTATCCCTGCGTCCGGCATGGGTTCCTGAGTCCAAGCAACACCTGATGTTTCCAGCTTTCTTCACCGTGATGATACTGGTGGGCATTGGCGGGGCGCTTTACTGCTGGCAGACGCGGGATCGCCAGAGCTGCCTAGCCCGGCGGCTGGAGCAGGCAGACCCGACTCTCAATGGCTTGGCCATCACGGCGACAGAGCTTTTGAGTAAGCCAGAGCCTAATTTTCTAGATCACCGCGTCATTTCAGAATTCACTGACCGTGCCGCCACGCAGGACTGGGAGAAAATGCTGCTGGGCTGGCAGCGGAAAGTATGGACCACGCCTTTGATCATCCTAGCAGCGCTGATCTGTGCCAATGTTGCCGTGCTTTGGATGAACCGTGTGGAGCAATTCTATGCTAGGGCGAAGGTAACAGTGGAGGCAAAGCCCGAGGGGCAATCAGCCCCCGAACTCTCCGCCACCATCACCCCAGGAGACACCGAGATCGAGCGAGGCTCACGACTCGTCGTCGAGGCCACTTTTGCCAAAGAGGTGCCCGCTGATGCAACGCTCATCATCTCCGAACTCGATGGCAAGGAGCGCGATCGCATCCCCATGCGGCTGACTGTGGATGAAAAAGTCTTCGGCGGCATGATCGCGAAGGTGGACAAGGACGCGCGCTATCATGTCGAGTTCGGCGATGGCAAATCGAAGCAGCACACGATCACAACCTTTGTTTATCCGAAGTTGGAACAGGTGGATGTGAAGATCACGCCGCCAGCTTACACGAAGCTGCCGCCCAAGGAGATCAAGAACTCGATGAAGATCACGGCAATGGAAGGCAGCTCAATCGACTACAGCTTGAAGGTGAACAAGCCGGTCAAAGACGCGGAGCTTTTCGGCGAAGACAAAACATCGCTGCCCCTAAAGCCATCGGCCAAAGATCCGACGATCCTTGTGGCGACGATGAAGGCGGAGAAAACGCAGAAGTGGCGCGTGCATCTCGTCGATGACAAGGAGCGTGCGAACAAGAACCCTCCGTGGATCAGCGTGACGGTGCAGTCGAATCAACTCGCAAAGATCGAGGTCGTCTTCCCAAAGCGTGATGTGCAGGTGTCACAGATCCAGGAGCTGCCAGTCGAGGCGAAGGTCTGGGATGATCTCGGCGTGACGAAGAGTGGCGCGAGCTTCAGCATCGCAGGCAAGACGAAGGACGTCATTTTCAAGCATGGCGTCACCGAGCCCTCGAAGAAACAGGACGTGAAGGAATTGCTCGCTCTGGAAAGTGAGAACACCTCACCACGCCAGCTCGTGAGCTATCACTTCTGGGCTGAGGACACTGGCCCGCAGGGCGAAGTGCGCCGCGCGATGAGCGACATGTTCTTCGCCGAGGTACGACATTTTGAAGACATCTTCCGCGAGGGCGAGTCGCCTCCAGGACCGCCCGGCAAGGAACCTAAAGGCGACACGGACAAGCTCGTCGAGCTGGAGAAGCAGATCGTGAATGCCACCTGGCGGCTCGTGCGTGATACGAATGCAGGCAAGACCATGGAAGCCGCTGCACCCGATGCAGGTGTCGTGCAGGAGTCGCAGGCGATGGCTTTGGAGCAAACCAAAGAGGCGATGGAAAAAGCCGAAGACGCCCAGATCAAGACCGCACTCACAGAAGCCTGGAAGAGCATGAAGGACGCGCTCGATCCGCTCGGCATGGCTGTAGAGGAGAAGAAGCGCGCCTCTTTAAATCAAGCGCTGACCTTTGAGCAAAGCGCGCTGGAGTGGCTGCATCAGGCGCAGAGTCGCGAACACATGATCATGCGCTCGAAGACATCGAAGAGCGCCAGCGGCAAACAAAAGCAGATGCAGAATCAGCTCATGGAGCTGGAGATGAAGCAGGACGAGCAGCGTTACGAAGAAGAGAAGCAGGCCACCGAAGAACAAACCGCCGAGCAGCAGGAGAATTTGCAAGTGCTGAACCGGCTGAAGGAACTCGCACGTCGTCAGGAAGCCTTGGCCGAGAAGATGAAGGAACTGCAAAAGCAGCTCGATAAAGCCAAGACCGAGCAGGAGAAGGAGGAGCTTCAAAACCAGCTCAAGCGTCTCGAAGAAGAGCAGAAGCAGCTCGTGAACGATCTCGATGATCTCAAGGAGCGCATGGAGAAGCCCGAGAACGCCGCCAACATGGCCGAGGCCAAGGAGCAGCTCGAACAAACCCGCGAGCAGGTGAATGAAGCCGCCGAAAAACTGAAGGATAAACAGCTCGCCGAAGCCGCGAACTCCGCCACCCGTGCTCAACGTGAACTGGAGAAAATGCAGGAGGACTTTAAAGAGAAGACTGCCAAGCGCTTCGGCGATGAGATGAAGCAGATGCGCCAGCAGGCACGTGAAGTGGCTGAGAAGCAGAAGCAGATCAGCGAGTCCCTGGAGAACCAGAAAACCGGCGAGCCCAGTGGAGATACCAGCGCCGATCTCGACAAGATGCTCAAGGGCGGCGAGGCCTCACGCCAGATCCAAGATCAGCAGGAAAAGGTGACGAAGCTGCTCGATGACATGAAGCGCGTGAGCGAGCAGGCCGAGGGGAACAATCCACTTCTGCATCGTCGCCTCTACGAAGCCGTGCGTGAAGCCAAGACGGGCGGACTCGAAGAGCATCTCGATGAAGCGCGGATGCAGTCCCGTTACGGCCAACGAGCCGAAGCCCAAGACGCCGAACGCAAGGCCAACACGCTCGTGGATCAGCTCCAGCAAGGCGTGGAGAAGGCCGCAGAAAGTGTGCTCGGCAGCGAGACGGAAGCGCTGAGGATGGCGCGGACGGAATTGGACAAGCTCATCAAGGAGGCGGGGGAAGAAGGCGGGGAGTCCAAGCCAGACGCGGAGACGCGACGTACTCAAGCATCTGCGAAGGAACCTTCCGATGATCCCAAAGGTGAAGCAAAAGGCGCTGGCAAGCAGCGTGGAGAAAAGCCTGCTGAAACGACTGGGAAGGAACCCGGAGAGAAAGGTGCACCTTCTGGGCAGCCTTCAGAACAAGGCCAGAAAGGTGATGCTAAAGGCGAGGGCAAAGAGCCTGGGCAGATGGCAGGCAATGAACCCGGACAATCCAAGGGCGGCGAACAGCCTGGGCAATCTCCAGGTCAGGGAAAAGAGCCCGGTGAGCAGCAAGCGAATGCACAAGGTCAAGGCGGTAAGCCTGGAGACAAGCCCGGCCAGACAGCCAAAGGCGGAGGCCAGCAGCAAGGGCAAGGTGGTCAACCTGGAGAAGGCACTCAGCCGGGCGAGAAACCTGGTCAGATGGCTCAAGGTGAAGGCAAGAAAGGCACTGGCGGACAACCCGGTGAAGCTGGGCAGGGTGGGCAAGGCGGACAACCCTCATCTGAGCCATCGAAAGAGGGATCACAGCAGCTCTCAGCCAATCGTTCGCCCCAGCAGTCCGGTGGCCGTGAACGCAACAATGCTGGAGGCGGCGGAGGTGGTGGCAATGAAGGCGGAGCCTTCTTCTTCGACCAAGGCGCGGAAGTCGCGAATGACAAGCCCTTCACGGGAGGTGGCTACGATCAATGGACGGATCGCCTGCGCAATGTGGAGGAGCTTTTGAACCAGCCCGAGCTGCGCAACGAAGCCGCCAAGGTGCTCGACAATGCCCGCGCGATGCGCATCGACCACGAGCGCAATGATGCAGCTCCGCAGGTCGATCATCTCCAGATGCGCATCCTGAATCCTCTCGTCGAGCTTCGTGATCGCGTGGCGGAAGAACTCGCCAAACGCGACACGAAGAACCCCATGGTCCCCGTGGATCGCGACCCCGTGCCACCCGCCTTCCGCGAGTTGGTGAAACGCTACTATCAGGAGCTTGGGAATGGGAATTGATCGTTCATGACCCTTACCCTCCAACATCCTGAACGACTCTGGCTCGTCGGCGCGATCATCGCGGTGGCGGTGGTGGTCTTGCTGTGGGGGTATCGGAAATCGCCGCTGCATGGTGTCACGAAATGGGTGGCGATGACTTGCAAGCTCGGTGCCTGGGGATTGCTGGTCTTCTGTCTCACGGACCCGGTGTGGTCGCGCAAGCAGCCGAAGACGGGCGAAAACGAAGTCGTGATCGTCGCGGACAACAGTGCGTCATTGCAGGTGGCAGAAGCTTCCGGTGGCACGACGCGTGGTGAATCCATGCGTGAGGCACTCGGCAAGGATGCCAAGTCGCCGCCATCATGGCTGGATGAACTCGGGCGCATGTTCCGCGTGAAGACTCAGATCGTGGATGAGCGTCTGCAAAACGTGCCAGACTTCACGAAGCTGGACTTCAGCGGCACGAAGTCGGAGTTGGAGAGGGCGCTGCACACCTTGCGTGGTGGTGCCGAGAGTCGCACGGCAGCGGTGGTGATGATCACGGATGGCAATCCGACTGATAAGACCGATCCGACGGATCTAAAGACGAGCAGAGTACCCATGTTTCCCGTCCTCGTCGGCAAAGACGAACCCGCGCCCGACCTGCGCATTGTGGAGCACTCGGTAACGCAGACTTCGTTTGAAGACACGCCGGTGACGATCACCGCGCGCATTGCAGGCACGGGCTTCGTTGGCAAAGAGGTGGCAGTCGCGGTGCTCGATGAAGCGGGCAAGGTGGTCATGACCGAGAAGCTCAAACTCGAGAAGGACGGCGAGGCGCAGACGCTGCGGCTGAAGGTGCCTGCGGTGAAGCCGGGCATCTCGTTCTTCCGATTGGTTGCACTGGATGCGACGCTGCTAAAGCAGATCGAGAAGGATGCATGGAAGGCACTTTCCAAAGAAGCCACGCTCGCCAACAACGAGCGCCACATCGCCGTGGATCGCGGCGCGGGGCCGTATCGGGTGCTGTATGTCTCGGGCAGGCCGAACTGGGAATACAAATTCATGCGTCGTGCGCTCGCGGGTGATACGGAGGTGCAGATTCCTTCGCTGATCCGCATTGCAAAGAGGGAGCCGAAGTTTGAATGGCGTGGGCGCACAGGGGAAACGAGCAATCCTCTGTTCCGTGGCTTTGGCGATCAAGGTGTGGCGCAACGCTACGATCAGCCGGTGCTCACGCGACTCGGCACGAAGGATGCGAAGGAACTCAGCGCAGGCTTTCCGAAGACGGCGGAGGAGCTCATGGGCGAGTATCGCGCGATCATTCTGGATGACATCGAGGCGGCGTTCTTCACGCAGGAGCAGATGAATCTCATGGAGCGTTTCGTCAGCGAACGCGGCGGTGCTTTGCTTATGCTCGGCGGGCAGGAGAGCTATCAGCAGGGCGGCTATGATCACACGACTGTGGGGCGGATGTTGCCGGTATATCTGGATCGCATTTCGCAGTCACCAGCCATCGAGAATGGGCGATTCGATCTAACGCGCGAGGGTTGGCTGGAGCCATGGACGCGAGTGCGTGCGGGACGTGAGGATGATGAAAAGCGGCTAGCCGAGATGCCGGGCTTCTTTTCCGTGAATCAGACCTTCTCCATCAAACCAGGCGCGAGTGTGTTGGCGACGATCAAGGCAGGCGAAGAGGCTACCACGTATCCAGCTCTCGCTGCGCAGCGTTTTGGCGAAGGTCGCGTGGCTTCCGTGATGATCGGCGACCTCTGGCGCTGGGGGATGCGCGATGAAGACGCCCGCAAGGATCTCGACAAGGCCTGGCGTCAGCTCATGCGCTGGCTTGTGGTGGATGTGCCGGACAAGATTCAGTTCACGGCGGTGCCGGATGCCGAGCGGATGAAGCTCGAGGTGCGGGTGCGCGATGAGTCCTTCCGAGCCAAGGATGATGCTGTGGTGAAGATCGAGGTCACCGGACCAGGTGGAAAGAAGAGCGAGTTGTTTGCCGAGCCGAGCTTGAAGGAAGCTGGGTTGTTTGAAGCAGAGTTCTACTCGCGCGAGACGGGTGCATATCGGGCTGTGGCGACGGTTAGTTTAGCCGCAGAGATCGCAAAGGTTGAGACGAAGGCGACGGGCTGGGTTCATGATCCGTTAGCGGCGGAGTTTGCTTCGTTGAAGCCAGGGCGTGAATGGGCTGATCGAGTCGCGAAAGAGTCGGGAGGGCGGGTGCTGAGCTTGGCCGACTTACCGAATCTGCCGGAGATTTTGAAGGACATCCGCGTGCCTGTGGAAGAGACGATCACGACGCCTTTCTGGCACGCCCCATGGGTGTTCACCGCGGTGCTCGGGCTGCTGGGTGCCGAGTGGTATTTAAGACGTAAAGGAGGGATGGCATGATGAGGAATGACGAAACCCTAATGACGAATGACGAAGGTATGTGGAAGCTCGTGGGTCTGTGCTGGCTGGTGATTGTCTTCATGATGCCCCTCGGTCTGGCCAATGCAGCGCAGAGGGATGTCGAGGTATTGATCGTCAGCGGTGCCCCAGGTGATGACGAATATGCCGAGAAGTTCGAGAAGCAGGTGACAACGTGGAAAGCAGCTTGTGAGAAGTCGGGCATCGCGGTCCAGGTGATTGGCAAGGATGAGCATGATGCGGAGGCGCTGGAGGATGCTTTGAAAAAGGCTACAACCAAGCCAACCGGCCAGATGTGGCTTGTGCTCATCGGGCATGGGACTTTTGACAACCGAGAAGTGAAGTTCAATCTTCGTGGCCCAGATGTCTCAGCGAAACAGCTCGCCTCATGGTGTCAGCCGATTCAGCGTGAGATGATCATCATTGATGGCGGTTCGTCGAGCGCAGGCTTCCTCCAGCCGTTGGCTGGGAAAAATAGAGTCATCGTCACGGGCACGAAGAGCGCCGATGAGATCTACTACACACGCTTTGGTGAGTTCTTCGCGCCTGCCATTGCCGGGGATCTGACGGCGGACTTGGATCAAGATAAGCAGGTGTCCTTGTTGGAAGCCTTTCGCCATGCCACCAAACTAGCAGCCGAGTTTTACGAGAAGGAAGAGCGCATCTCCACCGAGCACGCACTCATTGAGGACAATGGTGACGGCGTGGGCACGCGCGCGGAGCTTTTCAGCGGTGAAACTAAAGAAATCAAAGATGGCAAACGTGCGAGCCAGATCTCTCTGGTGCTGAGTGAGGAGGAGATGAAACTCAGTGATGCCCAGCGGCAGAAGCGAGATGAGCTGGAGCGAAAACTTGAGACGCTGAAAACTAAGCGAGCTGAGATGAAGGAAGATATCTATTACAGCGAGCTTGAAGCATTGCTGCGGCAGTTGGCTGCTGTGTATGGCTCAAACTAAAGCGGCTCTCTTCCCGTGGCTTCGATGAACTGTTGGCGGAGGATGCCGTGAGCGCGTTTCCATTCATCGAGGCTGTGCTGGTATTCCATGACTTGCTTTTCGAGAAGCTTCACGCGCTGCTGGAGCAGGGCGTCACCACTGCCTTTGTGCTGATCGGGCCATTGAGTGCCGACGTGGGTGGAACTGGCGCTGCGGACTTGATGGGGACTGACTTGGAAGAAGGGCAGGTCGCGCAGGCGGGACTCGGTGCCGTCCACACAGTTAATTAGCGTGACACTTTCGTCGATCTCTCCGGTAGCTAGGAATTCCTGGATGGTGGAGACATTGGTGGGGCCATAGAGATAGAGATCAGGCATCTGAATGAGCCAATCCATCTTCAATTCGCGAACCATCGGGGCACGTCTCCAGGTTTGGCGTCCATCATTGGAGAGCTTGTCCATGGACGAAATCTTTGCCTCCGAGGCTAGTCCCAAGAGGCCATCGTTTGAGAGTGGGCCGTATTCCTCGTTGGTTGCCGCTTTGATTAAATGCCAAGTGGTGTGGGACATGAGCGGAGTTTACCGGGATCAGTGACAGTTAGGGAAGTATAAAATGTGACTCGGCGGCGGATAACCTCTTCATTCGACAAGAGGCCTGTTCTGTTTATTCTCGGCCCTCCCTTTACCGAACCACCTATGAATAAGAAAATCGTCCTCGCCTATTCCGGCGGCCTCGACACCTCCGTCCTCCTTTCCTGGATCAAAGAAACCTATGATGCTGAGGTGATCGCCTTTTGTGCCAACATCGGCCAAGACGATGAACTGAAAGGCCTGAATGCTAAGGCTAAGAAGACCGGCGCTTCCAAGATCTATGTGGACGATCTCCAAGAGGAGTTTGCCAAGGATTTTATCTTTCCGATGATGCAGGCCGGGGCCATTTATGAAGGCCAATATTTCCTGGGCACCAGCATTGCTCGTCCTTTGATAGCGAAGCGAATGGTGGAAATTGCCAAGGCTGAAGGTGCTACCGCGATCGCTCACGGAGCGACAGGGAAGGGGAATGACCAAGTGCGTTTTGAGCTGACTACAGCGGCGCTGGCTCCTGATTTGGAAATCATCGCTCCATGGCGTGATGAGCGTTTCCGTACCCAGTTCCCAGGCCGTGCGGAGATGATCGCGTATTGCGATGAGAAGAAAATTCCCGTTCACGCCAGCACGAAGAAGCCGTTCTCCATGGACCGCAATCTTCTGCACATCAGCTATGAGGCGGGCATCTTGGAAGACCCCTGGTTCAATGCGGGTGATGTGAAGTACCGCGACTACTTCACCACGCTGTCCGTGTTTCCTGAAGATGCGCCGGACAAGGCGGAGTATGTCGTGCTCGACTTCGACAAGGGCAACTGCGTGGCCGTGAATAGCAAGCCGATGAATCCGCTTCAGGTCATGAAGGCGCTGAACAAACTCGGCGGCAAGCATGGCGTGGGTCGTGTGGACATGGTGGAGAATCGTTTCGTCGGTATGAAGAGCCGTGGTGTCTATGAAACACCGGGCGGCGCGATCTTACACTTTGCGCATCGCCAGATCGAGTCGCTGACCATGGACCGCGAAGTGATGCATATTCGTGACGGCCTGATCCCTGAATATGCCAAGCTGGTGTACAATGGTTTCTGGTATGCGCCAGAGCGTCTCCTGCTTCAGTCTCTGGTGACCGAGAGCCAAAGGAATGTGTCTGGAACAGTGCGTGTGAAACTCTACAAGGGCGGCATCCATGCGGCTGGCCGCCAGTCTCAGTTCAGCTTGTACAATCCACACATCGCCACGATGGAAGCCGACCCAACGAAGGCTTACAATCAGGATGATGCGACAGGCTTCATCCAGCTCAACGGTCTGCGCTTGAGAGTGAATTCACGCGTCAACGGGGTGAAGAACCTGGGGAACTAATTTTCCCGACAGCACCTTTCATTCAAGATCCTCCATGGAGCTTCCGAGAAGCATTCATGGAGGATCTTGCGCTTTCAGGGCAGGGGGTATTTCAGGCTTGTCAGAGATGCGATGAAATCGCTAGTCTAGCATTTGCGTATTGAAGCGCGTCAATCTGACCCCAACCTCATGAAACCCATCCTTACATTCCTGACTCTCACCGCACTTTTGACGAGTGTGCGTGCCGCTGATACCAAACCAGCCCAACCCGGCGGCAAGCTGCCTGGTGATGTGGCCGTCAGCCTCGTGAAAGTGGCAGATGACCTTGTCGATCCCGTAAGCGTGGCTGCGCCGAATGATGGCACTGGTCGTGTGTTCGTGATCGAGCGCCCTGGTGTGATCCAGATCATCAAAGATGGCAAGAAAACGAAGAAGCCGTTTCTGGATCTAAAGGACAAAACCATCTCGTCTTTCCTGGAGTTGGGCATGTACAGCATGGCCTTCCACCCGGATTTTAAGAGCAACGGCAAGGTTTACATTGCCTATGCGGACCTGTGGTTCAATGGCGCGACGATGATCGCCGAGTACCAAGTGTCGAAGAGCAATCCCGACAAGCTTGATCCTGAAAGCGTGAAGATCCTGATGCAGATTGATTTTCCGTACTGCAATCATCACGGCGGCCAGATCGCCTTTGGACCTGATGGCTACCTTTACATCGGCGTCGGTGACGGCGGCTGGGAAGGCGATGTGATCAATGCCGGCCAGGATCTGCACACGCTGCTGGGCAAGATGCTGCGTATCGACGTGAACAAGTCGTCGGGTGATCGCGCCTACGACATCCCGAAGGACAATCCTTTCATCACGCCGTTGCAGCAGATGACATTGTTTGGCGTGAGTGAGGAGGCATTTTCAAAGGTGCATCCGAAGGCCAAGCCTGAGATCTGGGCTTTCGGTCTGCGTAATCCATGGACCTTCAGCTTCGACTCCAAGACGGGCGACATGTACATCGCCGACATCGGCCAGAATCACTGGGAAGAAATCAACATGCAGCCCGCCAGCAGCAAGGGCGGCGAGAACTACGGCTGGAAGTTCATGTGCGGCAGTCATCCGTTCCCGATGATTCTGAAGAAGAATGCAGATGGCACGGAAGCATCTTCTGATCCGGCAAATTTCCCGAATGTCGGCGTGCCGCCGATCGGTGAATACAGCCATGTCGATCAGGGCATCTGCGTCATCAATCTGGGCGTCTATCGTGGCAAAGAATATCCTGAACTCGATGGCGTGTACTTCGCCGCCGACTGGGGCAGCGGCAAGGTCTGGGGCATGAAGCAGACCGATGGCAAATGGGCCATGCAGGAGATGCTCGATCTCGCTGACGGAATCCGCCCCACAGGTTCTGGTATCGGCCCTGATGGCGCAATCTATCTGACCCATGCCACAGCAAACTACGGCGGCCCGGTCGATCCTTACACCAGCGAGCGCGGAGCCGTGTGGAAGATCGTCCCGACCAGC
Organism: uncultured Prosthecobacter sp.; assembly: GCA_964583255.1. GTDB lineage: Bacteria > Verrucomicrobiota > Verrucomicrobiia > Verrucomicrobiales > Verrucomicrobiaceae > Prosthecobacter. The sequence goes on along the minus strand of CAZOVY010000059.1, from coordinate 21,038 downwards.
AAGGTGGCCAAAGGCACCGCCACAGCACCGCTAGCAGCCAAGTAAGGATTCTCATCCACTCGATAAGCGGAGCACTCACAAGGTGCTCCGCTTTTGTTGACTAAATCCTGCGTCTATTGGCGATGATGCTGCCGATGTTGTTTGTGGCTTGTGGTGGCGTGGGCTGGCGCGTTAGCCTGAGTGCATGAACCCTCAAATTTGCAGAACGCTGAGCACTGTTTGTTTCCAAGCAGGCATTTTTTCCATCATGCTATCTATCTGGATTTGGTGGTTCCTGAATGGTGATGATGTCGAACAAAAAGCCCACGCGGAACGCTTTGGAATTTTCGTCGGGCTGTGGGCTCCAACGCTTCTGATCCTTTCCAATCGGTTTGATCGATATGCTGATAAAGCTCGGCCAGTTCCTGGTTTGGTGGATCAGTCTGATGATCAGTGATGCCGCTCAGAGAGCGCGGTCCAGAAAGCGCTTTTCTTCTTCGAGCAGTAACACTGATGGAATCCCTTCAGCCATCTGAAAAGCTGGCCCTACTTGGCCGCTGATGGAAAGCAGTCCAGCATGAACGGCGCGCTGACCAAGTGATAAGGAACTGATGTCTTGGAGGTGGCTGAGATTGATGCGCAAGCTAGCCAGATCACCCATGCGATAAGCTGCTAGTGCCTGAAATAGTCGGTGCTCGATGCTCACTGAATTTGTGTCGGTCCTTTGTTTCACCTTTTGTAGATTCAGCTCCAGATCATAGCCCGCGACGAGTTGCAGATAGGTGACGCGGTCAACGTATTGCACATTCTCAGGACGCAGAGAAACCAGTCGCTTAGCAATTTCCAAAACGCGCTCAGTATTGTGCCCGCGCATGTCCATTTCATAGACCTTTTCCAACATGGGCAGTTTTAATTTGGGCTGATGCTCGGAGAGGTCTTCATAAAACTTCGCCGCTAAATCATAGATGCCGGCCTCTTCAGCAATATTGGCTGCCGCAGTGGCGGCGGCGGCGTCTCTTCCTTGTCGAGAGGCTTCATAAACGATGAGTAGGTGCTGGCGAGTGCGTGTGATGTTTCCCTGATTGATGTGCTGGCTGGCTCGGGCACGCCAGAGGGAAGAAAAGGCGTTGGAGATGGGTATTCCGGCAGGCTTGGAAAGGGTCTTATCTATCTCTTCCCACTGATCAAGATCGGCTAGTGCTTGGAGATAGGGCATGATCAGCAGGGGGGATTTGGTGAATAGATCGCTTGGGTATATGCTCAGCACCTTCGTTGGTTCATGCTCGCGCAATAGCCAAGTGAGTAATGGAGCGAGTTTTTCAGGGCCTTTTTTGGCGTAGCGCTCAACCTCCGCAGATAGAATTTCCTCCCTCTGTTGTGGGCGCACGCGAATGAGTGCAGACAGCACATGTAGTCTGGCTTCAATCGTCTTGTCAGGGTGCGCCTCGATGCTCTGTAGTAGGCTATCGGCTTCGAGACTGCTTAGACTTGAATCATTAGCCATGAAATCGATGGCGAGGAGGGCGGCTTGGTCTTTCCCGGAGGAGAGTTGAACGATGACTTTACGGCCCTGCTGGCGCATTTCGATAAAGGCGGCCTTCTGGTCCATGCTGGCAAGGCGGAGTCTGCAAATGGGGTCGTCTTTGTCGAGCGTGAGGGCGCGACGCAGCGTGTCCTCAGCCTCTTTGACTCGACCTTGTAGGCGTAGAATATTTGCCTGCAACTCGAGTGCTGGGCGCTGCGCACGTGTGGCTGGTGTGAGCTTATCTAGGCTTTTCAGTGTGTTCAAAATGTCCTGCTGCTGAATGTAGATCTGACCCATCTTCAGATAATCAGCCTCGATCGCCTGACCATTGGCATCGAGGATTCGGAGCGTGTGTAATATAGAGGCGGGTTCTCCATCAATAGCGATCAAAAAGTCCGCTGTGACGCGCCGTGTCCGAGGGTTTTGACTGCTCCACTGCTGGGCTAAAGTGAGGGCAGCACTTGCCTCTGGCCACTCTGAGCTTTTTATGTGGTTCTCTGCTTTATCGGCGTAATATTGTGCGGCTAATGAGCGTGCTTTCGACAAGCTCCTGGGTCCGATCGTCCAGGCGGCAAGTACGATGATGAAAAAGTTGATGAGGCACCAAGTGATCCAATGTTGTCCCGGCTTGGCGAGTAGTTCCTGAGGGAGATTACGATCGCTCATGAGTGATTGATCAAGGGGCTTTCAGATCCAGCACGACACGGAATCCGACGTCAGGTGCGGCGCTCACACTCGCGGCGTGACGGCGGCTTGAAGTCAGTAGCTGAGTTTTGTCAAAACCAAGCCAGGAGCCACCTCTGATGACATGCTCTGTATCAGCTCCAGGCCAGGTATCAGCGCACCACTCAGAAACGTTGCCACCGAGTCCGGCGATGCCGATTTCGTTAGCCGCCTCAGCCGTGACCGGTGCGGTGTAAGAGTAGCTGTCACTGAAGCCGGGTAGATTGGCTGCGTCCAGATTCGTCACCATTGAGGTGGGCGGGAAAGTACCGGTCGCGGACCAAGGATAGTGTTTGATGTTTATACCATTTCTGGCGGCTGGGTCTGCCCCTACTTCGTCCTTCAATCCTGCCATGAGGCTCCATTCGGTGTCTGCTGGCAGACGGTAGGTGGCGCTCGCTGGAATGAGCTTATTGGCGCGGTCACGCTTGGTGAGCCATTCGCAAAAGTCATGCGCATCTGTCCAGGTCAATCCAGATGCCGGGTGTGTGCCACCGAGTAGGAAGGTGGGTTTCTTTTCCCAAGTGCGATCGGCACTCTTGAGCCATGTCTCGAAGTCCTGCACGCGCACCTCAGTGCGACCCGCTAAAAGCTTATCTCCAAGGGGTGTAAACTCCATACCAAGAGAGTTTTGGAAAGGGGTTCCAGCTAGAGCTGGTTTTAGCTTTGCTATATCAGGAACGGATGAACTTTGATCGCCGCCCTGGAGTTTCTTTTTCATGGCCTCTAATTCAGCTTTGTCCACAGAGCCGCCCATGATTTGCTGCCGCCTTTCAGCGCGTATTTTTTCCTTCTTAGTTTCGACCATGGCTAGCAGTACAGCGCTGCGTTGCTTGTCTTCAAAAACACAACGGAAGCCGATGGTCGGCATGCGCAGCTCAGCAGGTACTCGGTAGATATAGGCGGAGATGAGGCACTCGGCACGAAAGTAAGCCCAGGAGCCACCGCGCAGCACGCCTTCCTGCTCGACACGAATTTCCGGCTCCCAGCACCACTCCCAGACGTTTCCTGATAAATCATAGAGGCCTTCGCCGCTCGGTGTGAATTGACCGACTGGTGAGGTGAATGGAAAGCCATCCTCGTAGCCTGGAATTTCGCCCTCAGCGAAGTTGCCAGCCTTTGACGGCGGTGGCCAGCGCGTGCCCCAGGGGAAGGTGCGTTGATCCGAGACTTGCTCATCCACGGTAAGATCTGGTTTGCGTGTCCTGAGCAGTCCGATGGCGGCATCCCACTCTTGTTGCGTCGGCAGCCGGTAGGATTGGGCTGCGTTGAGCTTGCCGGTCAGGCGCTCTTTGTCCGTGAGCCAAGCACAGAAAAGTTTGGCATCTTGAAGCGTGATGCCGACAACGGGGTGGTCGGGGCCTTGCTTGAAGTGTGGCTTATAGGTCCACTCAGTCTTTGTTTCATCTATGAAAGTCTGCCACTCAGCCACGGTCGTTTCATGAGTGGCGAAGAGGACGCTGGAACCCGGCACGGCCAGAAATTTTATGCCTAGACCGCTATCGTGCTCGGTCATTTCCTCCGGCTTTTGGGCGCTCCCAACGATTGGCAGGATCAGGGAAAAGAATAGCAGGCGGAAGAAACGCATGGTTTGGGCGGGTGACTGGGCGTGGGATGGTCAACGTAGGAGTTTCAAAGGTCAAATCCTGCCGAGTGTCAAAAAAAAGAGTCCGACATTGCTGCCGGACTCTCCGAGATTCAGAACTGGAAAAGCGAATTAGGCTTTAGCAATGCTGGTGATCTTGCCGTGTTCGCTGTCCACTTTGACGTTTTTGCCGACGAGCTTGTCAGCGCCGTCAGCACCCTTTGATGTGGGTGTCAGAGTCAGGGTGGCGGACTTGCCGTCAGCGCCTTCTACGACAACTTTCTTGGTGGCTGCGTCGAATTCCTTCAACTTGCCTTCATTGGTGACTACCTTACCGCAGCCAGCGTAAGCGGAGCCGAGGGCGATGGTGGTGATAGCGAGGATGGTGAGTACTTTCTTCATAGTTTGGTATGTGTTTGATGGACTTGGGCAACGAATGCCGTTGCTCTTCATTAAACGATTGTTCATAAACGTTCGTTGCACACAAGACTTATTTTCTCATGCGTATTGCCCTTTTTCTGACTGCCCTGGCTTTTCCTCTGATGATCCGCGCCCATGCCGTGCCGGATATTCCTGTGCGGACGTATTTCACTCAGGATGGAAAATGCACGGTCATGGTGGAGGTCGATCCGCGCTGCTTTTCACCCGATCCGAATACGGCCCCATCACTGCTCAAGCCGATCCTGCCGACATTGAGTGAAGCGCGGAAAGCTGAGCTGCGGACGAAGGCCGCCGAGCTGGTGAAGCGCTACATCGAGTTCCTCTTTGAGCCTACTGGGGCACTTTCGCCAGACTTCAGCTTCGAGTTCACGGGGCATGACCGCGCGCCACTGGCTACGGATGAGGACGTTGTGGTTCTTACGGGTTCATGGGAGACACGAGTGCCGACTGGAGCAGTGTCTTGGCGTATTCGGGCGACCAAGGAAACGCCTCTTGCCGTCGTCTTTCGTAACTACATCGAAGGCATCGAGAACCCCAAGTTCTCTGTTCTGTTTCCTGGTGAGACGAGTTTCCCCTTTCAGATAAATAAACCTGCTGAGCCGCTTCAGCACATCGTCTTTGGCTCCTGCCTGAATGTCACCGACCACCCCATGCTGAACCGCACGCTCACGCTGCCGATGGATCTCTTCCTATTCATGGGGGACAACATTTACGCCGATACCACTGACATGGTCATCATGCGGGAGAAATATCACGCGCTGAGCCAGAGCACTTTTTTCCAAGGATTGCGCCCTAAAGCGCCCATCCTCGCGACCTGGGACGATCACGACATGGGCCTCAATGATGGCGGAGCCGACTACACCATGCGCCCGCAGGCTGAGAAGGAATTTTGGGATTGGCTCGGTGAACCCACGGGTTCAAAACTCCGCCAGCAGGAAGGCGTTTATCAGTCCCGAGTTTTTGGCCCGGCTGGAAAGAGTACACAGGTCGTCATGCTCGACACCCGCTATTTCCGCAGTCCTCTGAAGCGCGTGCCCAAAGAGCAGGCTGGGGATGGTGGCCGCGCTGTGCCTACTGATGACATCTCTACCACCATGCTCGGTGCAGCGCAGTGGGCATGGCTGGAAAAGGCACTCCAGCAACCCGCTGATCTCCGCCTCATCGTCAGCAGCATTCAGTTCGCTGCCGAGGCTTCTGGCAGTGAAAGCTGGGCTAATTTCCCTCACGAGCAAAAGCGCCTTGTTGATCTGATCCAGAGCACCCAGGCCAAAGGTGTCGTCTTTCTCAGCGGAGATCGCCACTGGTGTGAGATGTCCTGCCTCAAAGCAGGCGCGGCTTACCCACTCTACGACCTCACGGCCAGCTCGATGACTCAGATTCACCAGCGCGGCACACCGACACCCAATAAAAACCGAGTCAGCGAAAAAACCTATCATCAGCCAAATGTCGGCACCCTAGACATCGACTGGTCGCAGCCTGATGTGCCGCTCACTTTACGTATTTTGGATGTCGATGGCCAGACGCAGATCGAAAAGCAAATCAGGCTCGCCGAATTGAAGTGAAACCAGAAAGCTAACTTTGGTCAAATAGACAGCCCGCATACTTCCACAGCCTTCTAAATTTCGCTGGATTTCGCTTTTGAGTCGTTCACCTTCGCGGCCCTTCATTCACCGACCAACCCAACAACACCATGTCTGACAAATCCTGCTCCACTCCATGCTGCCCCCGCCTTGATCTTGCCTTCGCCAATCTGATCACACGCCTCTGGGTCGGCATGCGCCTCTTCATGGCAGGCGTTGATAAATTCCGCAAAGGAGATGGCGCTGCCGCCACGTTCAATGAGGCCAATTACGAAGACAAAACAGGCGTGATTGCCAAACTCATGACAGATAATAGTTTTCTGCCAACCTTCCTGCCACCGTCCGCTATTGATGCTTATGCTCACGGCATCGGCTACGCGCTTCTATTCGTCGGCGTCTGGGTGGTGCTCGGTTTGTTCAGCGAACTCTCGCTTCTCGCTGCTGGTCTGACTTTCCTTTCCCTTGGCTTTGGTCTCGCGGCACTGCCAGATGACACGGAGCTCGGTGTGAACATCGGCATCGGCATTGTCATCACTTACCTTGCACTGACGACAGCGAAGCACGGCTTCCTTTCCCTTGATGGCATTCTTCGTGGTAAAAAGAAAAGTGCAGACGCCTGATCTGAGACAGGACGTAAACTTCGCATCCATCCTATGAGCACCGAGATCTCTTCTTCCCAGCCTACCGGCTTGTCCAAGTTCATGGACCGCCGCTCTTTCCTCCGCACCAGCGCCGTCAGCGGAGCCGGTGTTTACCTTGCCACCAGCAAGAGCGCCATCGCTCAGGGTGAACAGGCAGGCCGCACCATCAAGTGTGCCCTCGTCGGTTGCGGAGCTCAAGGTGACCGCCTGCGCGCGGCGGCTTCCCAGATCTCTTCAGGCATCCAGTGGGTGGCCGTTTCAGACATCCGTGAAGACAAGCGCCGCGTCATGGCCCGCTACATGGAGCTTCAAAACAAGCATCAGGTCACAGGCCCGGTGACTCAGTTTGAAACCATCGAGGAGATGCTCGACAAGCAGACCGACATCGAAGCCGTCTTCATCGCCACGCCTGACTTCCTGCACGCGCCATTTTCCCGCCTCGCTCTCTCAAAGGGCAAGTCGGTGTATTGCGAGAAGATGATGTCCAACACCATCGACGGTGCCCGTGACATGGTGAAAGCAGGTCGTGAGTTCAACGGCATCTTCCAGATCGGTCATCAGCGTCACTCGAACCCGCGTTACATCCACTTGCGTGAGCAAGTCATCAAAAAGGCAGGACTCCTGGGTCGCGTCACACATTGCTACGGTCAGTGGAATCGCGGTGTCTCCGCCAGCACGCCATTAGGTGCGCCAAAGAAGAACCCTGTCTCCCCTGAATTGCTCGCCCAGTACGGCTACGGCAGCATGGAGGAGTTCCTCAACTGGCGCTGGTTTGCTAAATACGGCGGCGGTCCGATCTCCGATCTCGGTGCTCATCAGATCGACATGTTTAACTGGATGTACGAGACCACTCCGGTGTCTCTCTTTGCCTCTGGCGGAGTCGATTACTATGATGGCACTCCTGGAGCAGACGGCGCTCCCAAAGCCAAGTTTGAGCTGCCTGACAACGTCATGTGCCTCTATGAATACAAGCTGCCGACTGGCACGATGCGCGCCTATTATCAGGTGCTCACCACCACTGGCAGCCAGGGCTACTATGAGAAGCACATGGGCGTGAATGGCTCAGCCATCATCTCCGAAAGCCCCACCTCGAACCAAGTCTATGCCGAGCCTGGCCAAGACTGGAGTCAGTGGACCACGGGTGACAATCCCGTGCTGGTCAAAGCCCCGGACAACATCAAAAACAAGTTCTGGGAGCACACCCGCAACTGGGCCAAACCCGCCCCTAAATCCTACGCCGTCTCTGGCGTGGCCAAGGCCGTGGCTGATGCTCGTGAGTCCAAGGCGCTCGATCCGTGGGAAATCCCAGTCACCCTCAGCGTCTATCCTCACACACCGCACGTCGCGAACTTCATCGAGTCTGTGCAGACGAAGAAGCCTGAGCATCTCACCTGCAATGTCATGGATGCCTTCAAGTCCTGTGTCACCGTCCTAAAAGCCTACGAATGCTTGAAGACCAACCAGAAATACACGTTCACGCCTGAAGACTTCACCGTCTAATCACGTCCACTTGATTTGCTACCCAAAAATCCCCCAACATGAAACACACTACCCTCGCCATCGCTGCTATCGCAGCTTTCAGCACCGCCATCTCCGCTCAGGAGATGGAAGAAATTAAACTCGAATTCCCGAAGCCGATGTTCATCGGTACGCCGGTTCCAGCTAAGCTGCCGAATCTTGAAACACCTGATCCATCCAAGATCGTGAAGACCTTCATGGCACCGAAAGGCACCGTGAATCTCGCCAAAGATAAGGCCGTCACTTCCAGTGATCCGGCTCCGATCATCGGCGATCTGCCACTCGTCACGGATGGTGATGCCGACGGCTCTGATGGCTGCTTTGTCGAACTCGCTCCTGGACCTCAGTGGGTGCAGATCGACCTCGGCGCTCCTGTGAGCATCAACAAGATCGCCATGTGGCACTACCACAAACAGGCCCAGGCCTACGTCGATGTGGTCGTTCAGGTGTCAGATGACAAAGACTTCAAGGCCGGTGTCACCACCGTCTTTAATTCTGATCATGACGACACCCTCAAGCTCGGTGCAGGCGCTGACCCAGCCTACATCGAAACCAACCACGGCCGCGTCGTGGACGGCAAGAACACCAAGGCCCAGTTCGTCCGCCTCACCAGCAATGGCAACACCTCCAACGAGATGAACCATTACTGCGAAGTGCAGGTCTTCGGCGTTCCCGGCAAATAAGTCTCTCGGCCACTAGCCGACCATTCATCAACCGCCGCCGGAGTCATCCAGCGGCGGTTTTTTTCCGCCCAGTTCGGAGTCCCGCCTTGAGGCGGCTCCCTGAGCTTTGATTTTATTGTGGATTCGGCCTTTCCCAGACCGCTTAAAAGCGGGGCTCCGAACGGTGGTGCGGCTGGGTGAAACACAAAGCTTCCCACCTGTGCTCGTTTGTGATAGTCCTCAATCATGTTACCGCGCTGGCTACTCATTCTAGGCTTACTCTCGACTGCGACTGCGCAGGATGAGAGTCCCTTTGCGAAAGCTGAGCGTGATCGCGCTGCTGCTGTTCAGCGTGCACTTGATCGCACCAAGAAGCCGACTTTACGTCCGATACAAGAAGGCAACCCGCTGGTGAAAGGCGAGTACGCGCGCGCTGCCGCCCTTCAGCGCGCCTTTGATCGCGGTCAGCGCACGGCTTTACCAGCAGCGGAGGAGCGTGAAAGCATCGGCAAGATGGAACGAAACGGGCCGTCTGAAAAGGGCAAAGCGGTCAATCAGGGGCCACCAGCCGCCGCCGTGTACAATCGCGTCATGGAGACCGCGCGGCATTTCAAACACTACGAGGACCCAAACCTGCGCAATGCCAATGACAGTTTCACGAGCAGTCCTGAAGTGGCTCAACAAATGTGCGAAGAAGCGCAGCGTCTTTACCCGGAACTGGACATGCCCCAGTCAGCCTTTGCCCTGCGCTATGCAGCCATCAATCGCTGGGTGGACTCGCGTCAGCCGCCGCTCGTCAAAGATGCGCGGCGTGTGCTGCTGGTCGCTCACATGGTAAGCCTTGAACTCACGGGTCAAGTCAGGCCAGATAAGTTTAATCTTGGCCAGATTCCAGCCATGCATTTTCTCGGTCAGCTCCCGCCCGCTTTTATCAAGCGCAGTAGTTTTGAAATCATTGTTCAGGGAGATGTAGCTCTTCTGCCTTATGGCCTGCGCGGAACAGTCATTCGCGGTGGGGGAGACAAGCCTGACATCGTCCAATGGCTCGATGCTGAGGGGGCACACAAGGTACTCTTTCCTGCGGCGGACTCTGGGCGGATCACACTTTTCCATGCGTATGACTGCGACTACCGCCGCATCGAGACACTCGGCAGCGATTTCCGACTTCTTGTCACACCCTAAAGAGGTGGCGGACTCAATCACTCAGGTAGCACGATGACAAAGGTGCGCTGTATCTCGCCAGTGCGTGGATCGCGTGCAGTGATGTTATGGCGTCCTGGATTGAGTAGGACGTAGGCTGCTGTGCCGTCTTGCTGAATCTTGAGCGTGTCACTCTGCCAGTCGATTTCACGCAGCGGACCCGCTTCTAAAAAAAGGCGTTGCCCGTGGTCAGGGAGATCGGGATCGAGGTGAATGACCGTGCCTGGGATGGGGCTGGTGATGCGCCAAGGCATCGGCCCGTGCTTCGTAGCAAGGGTGACGACATCTCCCATCCAGTTATCTGTGCTGCGAAGCCACTGAGCATAATCATCCGTTAGGAGCGCGCGCCCACGACTATCGTAATCCTGTGCGCTGGCTTGTGGTGGCAGGGTGTCTTTGATGAAGAGTTCCTCACGGCTGACGCGGGCAGGCGGGGACTGGGCCGTGAGAAGCTTGCCAGTGCGTGGGTCGATTCGTGCTCGTGTGAATTCGCTCGGTTCGAGATACCAAGTCTGCGTGTGGTGCGCGTGCAGATGTAGAAAAATGTCACGCCAAATAGGTGCGGCACCCGTGACGCCGGAGACCTCCTGCATGGGTGTGTTATCGAAATTGCCTGCCCAGACACCGACGGTGAATTCAGGAGTGTAGCCGAGCGTCCAGTTGTCGCGGTAAGACTGACTGGTGCCTGTTTTCACGGCAACACGAAACGGTAGTCGCAGTGGTGAATGCGTGCCGAAGGTGAGCGTGCGTGCTTGGTTGTCGCTGAGGATGTCGGCGATGAGGTAGCAAGCGGCGGACTGGAGTGCTGGTTCTTTTTGGGAAGGAAGACTCACGTCTTCTTCTGCGGTGAGCGTCCACGGTTTCCATTGTCCGAGGCGAGCAAGAGCCGCGTAGGCGTTGGTGAGTTCGATGAGTCGGACGGGCGCGTTGCCGATGGTAAGGCCAAGGCCGTAGTGCTCGGCTGGCTCGATCAGCGTGGTGAGGCCAAGTGCTTGGAGTCTAGCTAACAGTGTGTCTGCACCACCGATGCTGGTGAGCACTTTGACGGCGGAGATGTTCAGGCTGTTGCCCAGCGCGTCACGATAAGTCATGGGACCGTAGAGGCGGTGCGCGTAGTTTTCAGGCCGGTAGATGCCTGTGGGTGTGGGATACTCGATGGGTAGATCGGCGGCGATGCTGGCCGCCGTGGCTCCGCGCTCAAAGGCGAGCTGATAGGTGAAGGGCTTGATGGCAGAGCCTGGTGAGTGCGGTGCCCAGGCTCCATTGATCTGCCCGCCGTCGCTTGCAAAGAAGTCGCGTGAGCCTGCGAGCGCGAGGATGTGCCCCGTTGCATTGTCGATCACGACGGCGGCCGCCTGCGTGACGTGGCGGTCTTTGAGTGCTGCAAGCCGAGCACGGATGATTTCTTCGACCTGCTGCTGGAGTGCTGAATCAATCGTGGTCTGGATCGTGCCAGTCATCGCTAAATGCCGGGCTTTGATCAGCTCGACTGCATGAGGCGCAGCAAATCCACCCGTGAAACGCTGGAGGCTCAGCTTCTCTGCCAAAGCGACTTGCAAGCCTTCAGCAGTGAGCCAGCCATGCTCATGCATGGCTTCAAGAATACGCTGCTGACGCGGGCGGATGTTTTCGAGTTGGCGAAAGGGATTGTAGCGCGTCGGCGACTGCGGGATGGCGGCGAGCAGCGCGCACTCAGCCACGGTGAGATCACTCAGCGGCTTATTGAAATAGCCAGACGCAGCGGTGGTGCAGCCGGTGAGCAGATTGCCATAGCTGATGCGGCTAAGATACTCCGTAAGCACCCGCTCGCGCGGCCAGGTCATGCTCAGTCGCCGCGCTTGCAGTGCCTCGACGAGCTTCGCGCCGAGAGTGCGTTTGCCTGCACGCTGAGCGCTGACTTTGATCAGTTGCTGATGAATGGTCGAAGCTCCAGAGACGATGCGACCCGCGCTAGCATTGTCCCGCACCGCGCGAGCCACAGCTAGCAAGTCCACGCCGCCGTGTGACCAGAAACGCTGATCCTCCGCAGCGAGCGTGGCTTTGATCAGCGGTTCTGGCAGAGAATTTAAAGTGATGATTTCACCCACACGATCTCCCTCAGCAGTGAGGAGTTGGCGCAGAGGAGTGCCATCACGCGCAGTGTAGGTCACGGAAGGCACGCGCGACTGAAGCAAAGAGTCTGGTAAAGACACACACCACGGCAGAATCCACCAGCCCAGTGCGGCGCACAGAACAGGCAGGGCGGTGATCAGTATCCAGCGCAGGCGTTTCCTCATTGGCGTGATGGTATCGCATGAATCGAGTCGTGAAAGCGTGACGTTTTTGATCCATGTTGGCGGAGTACTTCTTTTCTTTTGCTTGGGGTAAATCGGGCCGCTATCATAGAAAAATGAATACTCGTTCACTCTTCTGTTTAGCTATCATTTCGATATTATTCGGACTCGCACCCGCGCAGCAGGCATCGAAGCCCATGTCTCCTGAGGTGATGAAAAAGCTCCAGGAAGCTCAGGAGTTGCAGCAGCGGCAGCGCTTTGTCGATGCCATGGCGAAGCTCGACGAGTTGGAGGCGATTGCTCCCGAGCTGCCAGATCTCTACAACATGCGCGGCTCCATTTATTTATCACCCTCGCTTCGTGACTTTGCCAAAGCGTCCGAGATGTTTGACAAGGCGGAAGCCTTGCAGCCAGATGCGCTGGCTCCACGCTTCAATAAAGCGGAACTGCTCTTCGTGAAGCATGACTGGGCAGGTGCAGGTGCTGCCTTTCAAAAGCTGCTGGCGGACTTCCCAAAGATCCCCATGCAGGTGCGCCATCTGGTGATCTATAAGCGCCTCGTTTGTGAGGTGAAACAAGATCAAGTGCTGGTCGCTGAGAAGACGCTGAAGGACAGTTTCACCTTCATGGATGACACACCTGCTTACTATTACGGCCATGCGGCCATGGCTTTCCAAAAGAAGGACGAAGCTGCTGCTAAGGACTGGATGACTCGCGCTGCTGGCATTTTTAAAGAACAGGAAAACTCGGCTTATGTGGACACTCTGATGGAGGTTCGCTGGGTGCCAAACATCGGCCTCCCCTCGGTAGAAGAAACCAAGTGATCATCACACGCGCTTGCTTCGCTCGGCTTGCCTCTGTATGGCGGAATGATGCTCACCAAGCGCATCATTCCCTGTCTCGACGTCAAAGAAGGCCGTGTCGTCAAAGGCACACAGTTTCTGCAACTGCGTGACGCAGGTGATCCCGTGGAGTGCGCTAAATTGTACAATGCTCAGGGCGCAGATGAGCTGGTTTTTTTAGACATCACCGCCAGTCACGAAGAGCGCAAAACCATGGCTGAAGTGGTGGCGCGCACGGCGGAGAGTTGCTTCATGCCGCTCACCGTCGGTGGTGGCATCCGCACGGTGGCAGACATGCGTGAGATGCTCATGGCTGGTGCAGATAAAGTCGGCATCAACACCGCCGCCGTGAAAACACCTGAAGTGATCGACGCAGCCGCTGAGGCCTTTGGTTGCCAGTGCCTCGTGGTGGCCATTGATGCAAAGCGCAATGCTCGCGGTTCGTGGACGGTTTACACTCATGGCGGGAGAAATCCCACCGAGCTGGATGCCATCGAGTGGGCCATCGAAGTATGCCGTCGTGGGGCAGGGGAGATCCTCCTCACGAGCATGGATGCTGATGGCACCAAGGCTGGCTACGACATCGCTCTGACGCGGGCGGTGAGTGAGGCGGTGACGATTCCCGTCATCGCCAGTGGTGGTGCGGGGAATCTCCAGCACATGGCAGATGTGCTCAGTCAGGGCAAAGCAGATGCCGTGCTGGCAGCCAGCGTTTTCCACTTTGGCGAATACACCGTCGGTGATGTGAAGCGCTTCCTCGACGGACACGGAGTGCCCGTTCGGCTCTAGCGCAGATAGATGAACTCGTTCGCCATAAAGAGCGTCTGGCAATAGAGGCTCCAGGCGCGGGTTTCACGCTCGCTTGCATCACTGATGTCAGAGGCGAGCGCGGCGTCGGTGACGGTGAGGAAATTGCGCGCGCGCTGGATTTCACTGGGCTGAACCTCACGACCAAAGGCCAGATGATAGGCAAGCTGGAGGCGCTTCTCGGCACCGTCCATCGGCTTCAGCTTAGCCGCTAGGGCATCCGCAGCTTGCATCACCAGATCACTGTTCATCAGCAGCAGCGCCTGTGGGGAAACGATGGTGCTGTTGCGCAGACCCGTGGAGGTGGATGGATCGGGATAGTCGAACTGCTGGAAGAGATCGTACAAATTGTTGCGGATGATCGGCATGTACAGTGCACGGCGAGTACTCACATAGGTCGTGGCATCTTTGGAGGTGTGATTGAAAACGAACTGCCGATTGCGCAGCGGTACGGTCTTACCGCCGATGCGCCCATCGAGCTGACCAGCCACGGCGAGTAGCGCATCTCGGATCTCCTCTGCCTGCAAACGCTGAACAGGAAAGTGATTCAGCAGACGGTTCTCAGGATCAGAAATCGCGGCAGCAGCACTGGCCGTATTGCTGCTGCTTTGCTGATACACGGCACTGGTCATGATCAGCCTGTGCAGGTCTTTGATGCCCCAGCCCTCTTGAGTGAACCAGCGCGCCAACCAGTCGAGTAGCTCAGGCTGAGTCGGTGCTTGGCCGAGCAGACCGAAGTTATCCGTCGTGGAGACAATGCCCTGGCCGAAATGCCAGCTCCAAACACGATTCACGAACACGCGGGAAGTCAGCGGGTGCTCTGGATTGGCCAGCCAGCGAGCCAGTTCAAGGCGACCACTGCGATCCTTTTGGAAGCTGGGTTTCTCCGACTTGCTGGTCTGCATGACCACGGGAAAGCCGCGTGAGATCGGCTTACCCAGCGCGAGGTGGCTGCCGCGAATGTGGATGGCTAGCTCAGGCAGTACTTTTTCTTCATCACTGACTCCGATCACCGTGGGCAGGTCGGGCAGATTTTTTTCGATGCGCTCCTGCTCATGCATGAGCCGATCCACTGCGGCCATCGTCTCGGGTGTTTTCTTCTTTTTCAGCGCAGCCGTGGCAGCGGCGACTTCTTTAGTTTTGGTTTCCAATGCGCGTTCAGCAGATTTCACCGCAGCAAATTCATCAAGCCCAGCGAGCGGTGTTTCAAAGGCTGTGGAGAGAGCGCCGATGCGGTCGCTGCTGTAGGCACGGGTGCTTTTAAAAATGGCGGCGAGCGCGTAGTAGTCGTCCTGGCGGATCGGATCAAACTTGTGATCATGGCAGCGCACGCAGCCCAAAGTCATTCCGAGAAAGGCACGGCCCATCGTCTCGATCTGTTCATCGACAGTATCCATGACCAGCTTCTCTTTGTCCGGCTCAGCCAGTACCTTGGCCCCGAGATTCAGGAAGGCAGTGGCCGTGGCGTGCTCACGCCGAGTTTCCAAATCTGCCGCAGGCAGTAGATCACCGGCGATCTGCTCGGTGAGAAATTGATCGAAGGGTTTGTCCGTGTTAAACGCCTTCACCACATAGTCGCGGTATCTCCAGGCGGTGCCGAGAGCGATGTTTTCATCCAGCCCATTCGAGTCAGCGTAGCGGGCCACATCAAGCCAGTGACGTCCCCACTTTTCACCATAGCGAGGTGAGGCGAGTAGTCGCTCGATCAGTGCCCGGTAGGCTTGGTTGTGCCCTTGCGCAGTCTGTGAATCACGCACAAAAGCCGCCACTTCTTCAGGTGCCGGTGGCAGGCCGGTGAGGTCAAACGTCGCGCGTCGAATGAGCGTGGCTGGATCAGCAGGCGCAGCGAGCCTCAGGTTCTTCTCGGCGAGCTTCACGGTGATGAAGGCGTCGATAGGATTAGCTGCATCGGACTTCGGTTTCTGTGAGGGGGCTATAGGTCGGAAGGCCCAGTGCTGGCGACCAGCCTCGACATCGATCACGCGCGGACCTTTCGTTTTCATGGCCACGACTTCACGCGGATCAGGTGCGCCCATCTTCACCCAGTCTTCCAGGATCTTCTTTTCAGCGGCAGGCAGAGCACTCTTGGGCGGCATCTGCATGTCACGGTTCTGGTAGCGGACCGCCTCGATGATGAGGCTCTTGTCGGGATTCCCAGCGATCAGTGCTGGACCCGTGTCACCACCGCTCAGGAGTGTTTCACGGGCGTCCACCCGCAGCCCACCTTTCGTCTTACCCGACTCCGCCGAGTGGCACTCGTAGCAGCGCTCGACCAGGATCGGCCGGACCTTCTTTTCAAAGAAATCGAGCTGCGTAGCTGTCGGAGCCGCATCGGTCATGCAGGGAACAGCCAGCACGCCCATGAGAGCGGCCTGACCGAGCAGAAATCTGGAGCGCGGGAGGATCACGCCTGAAACTACGAGCACGCTGGGCGGCTTCTTGCGTGGTGGCTTCGGGCGGGAGCATCGGTTCTCGGTCATGAACTAAAAACGAAACACTCCACAACTCACACCTCGCACCCCGCCCCGAGCCGCGTATAACATCCGTCCCTCTCCGCGCCCATGCTTCGACTCGCCCTCAAGATGCTCTTTGGTGACACTGGCAAGTTTCTCATGCTGGTGGCTGGCATCATCTTTGCCACCTTTCTCATGGCGCAGCAGATCGCCGTGTTTTGTGGACTCATGAGCTGGACCACGGCCACTCTCAAAAACGTCCCCGCACCCATCTGGGTCGTCGAGGCCAAGGTGGATCAGGTGAACGAAACCAACCCTCTTCTCGACACCGACCTCGCTCGTGTGCGCAGTGTGGACAGCGTCGCCTGGGCCGCCCCGCTTTACTCCGGCATTCAGCGCGTACGCTTGGCCAATGGTAGCTTTAAAATCGTCCAGCTCATCGGTATCGACGCCACCACGCTGGCCGGTGCTCCGGTGAAGATCAAAGAAGGCAACCTCGCTGATCTACGCCTGCCTCATGCCGTCGTGATCGACGACCTCGCCGTCACACGTCTGGCAGAGATCAGGGGCCAGCCGGTGAAGATCGGCGACATGTTTGAAATCAATGATCAGGAAGCGCGCGTCGTCGCCATCGCTGACACCATGAAGAACTTCACCGGTGGCCCCTACATCTGGACAACCTATGAGCGCGCACTTCAATACTCACCCGCACAGCGTAAGATGCTCAGTGCCGTCATCGCTGCACCGCGTGCAGGCGTCACCGAAAAGCAGTGCGTGGCAGACATTCAAAAAGAGACCGGATTGAAAGCCTACCTCAATCACGGCTTTGCCAGTGGGGAAGGGGATTTTAATTACTCCACGGTTTGGTGGTTTGTGAAGAACACCGGCATTCCCTTTTCATTCGGTATCACCGTGCTCATAGGCTTCATCGTCGGCATCGCCATTTCTTGTCAGACGTTTTACAGCTTCGTCCTGGATCACATGAAGCATCTCGGTGCCCTCAAAGCCATGGGTGCCTCGACATGGACGCTCTGCCTCATGCTCCTCACGCAGGCCTTCACCGTCGGGCTGATCGGCTTTGGTATCGGCATGTTTTTCACCGCCCGCTTTGCCTTCCCAGCCCTAGCGCATGATGAGCCCCCCTTTTACATGCCCGAGATCGTCCCACCTGCTGTCCTCGGCGTCATCCTCTTCATCTGCGCCCTCTCCGCCCTCCTCGGCATCTGGCGCGTCGCTAGGCTCGAGCCAGCCATGGTCTTCCGGGGGTGAAGCAGGTGGGGCGCTTGGTCCTCCAAGCGCCGTTCTTTGAAGGCGGCTGGCGGACCAGCCTCTCTACCGTCTCAGCGCCAGGATCAAAAAACTTCACTCTTGCCCCGGCATCGTCATTACTGATAGAAAGGCTTCTCGCTTTGTTATTACGCGACTCCCCGATGTCCGACGAATCCTCTCCCGCTTCACCGACCTCCGAAACCCCGCAGCGCACTACGGGCGGCAACTTCCGCTGGGAGCCACCGACGGCGGAGGAACTCCAGGCCTTGATGCCCGGCTACACCATTGAAAAGCTCCTTGGCCGTGGCGGCATGGGCGCGGTGTATAAAGGCGTGCAGCAAAACCTCGACCGCACCGTCGCCATCAAGGTGCTGCCACCCGGCGTGGAAAAAGAAGACCCGAGCTTTGCCGAGCGCTTCAAGAGCGAGGCGCGGCTCATGGCCAAGCTCAATCATCCCGCCGTCGTCGCCGTGTATGACTTTGGCACCACCCTTGGCGGGCAGCTCTACTTTGCCATGGAGTATGTGGATGGTAGCGATGTCTCGCAGATGATCCGCTCGCAGGGCAGACTGCCGCCGGAGTACGCCCTCGCCATCACCGCGCATGTGTGTGATGCGCTCGCCGCCGCGCACGAGCTGGGCATCGTCCACCGCGACATCAAGCCTGCCAACGTGCTCCTCAACATGAAGGGCCAGGTCAAGGTGGCCGACTTCGGACTCGCCAAGGTCGAAGAGCCTGGCAGCCACGGCCTCACCAAGACCGGTTACGCCATGGGCACGCCGGACTTCGTCGCGCCAGAGGTGCTCATGCTCGGCTCCAGCATTGATGGCCGTGCCGACCTGTATGCCGTCGGCGTCATGCTTTATCAAATGCTCACCGGCAATGTGCCGCGCGGTGCCTTCAAGCCCGCCTCCGCACTCGTCTCCAGTCTCGACCGCCGCTACGACCCCATCATCATGAAGGCCATGCAGAGCGACCGCGAGGAGCGCTACCAAAGCAGCGCCGAGCTGCGGCGTGACCTCGATGTCATCCTCACCGTGCCCTTAATTCATCACGACGAGCCAGCTTCCGCCGCCATCCCTGTTTCCCAAGTCGCGCAGATGCCCGCGCAACGCAGCGCCGCACAGAAACCGCAGGGCAAGCCGCCGCAGCCAAGGAGTGCGGACGCCCCCGTCCGCCAGCCCGCCTCCATCAAAGCAGGTGAGGGCACCCGCGCTCCTGCCAAATCCAAAGCTCCGCTCTTCATCGGCCTCGGCATCGCCGCCGCGCTCGCCATTGGAGCCTTCATCATGTTTAGCGGCAGCAAAAAGCCCGCCCCCAGTGTGGTACAGGCCTCTGGCCTGCCCAAACAAGCAGCCGGGACGGCTGCAACACCTTCCAAGCCCGCCGCCCCGGCAAGTTCAGCGACAACACCCGCCGCCGCACCGAAGTCCGAGCCAACAAAGGTGGTACAAACTCCATCGATACTCACGCCCGCAACGCCGCTACCTGCCGGTGGATGGAAGCCGCTCTTCACCGATACCGAGTGGCGGAAGGGCGGCACGAAAAGCGAATTCAAGAACGGGCTGCGGCACATGCAGACATGGGGCATGAGAAAGGCCATGTCTTCTCCGGACGGTGCCATCCGTGCGCGGATTCAGTATCGCGAGGACACACGCAACGTGAGTGTCACTGCGCGTGAGTCCGAGGACAAAGTCACATATAAACTCAACCTGTCCGGAGGAGATACATCGATCGTCGTGCTCAATTACGTTGTGCCAAATGGCGAGTCGCCCGAGCTAGGCCGGCACAAGCTGCTAAAGCCACCACAACCCGGCGATACGATAGTGCTCGAATTGCGGATTGAAGGCAGCCGCCTGACGGGCCTTTTCAACGGCATCGTCGTCATCGAAGCACAGGACGCGCGGAATAACCGTTCCGGTTGGTGGGGCATCAACGCCAACGACGGCTGGTATGATTCCGTAGAAGTGCAAACGATCGGGTCAGCGACTGCTTCAGCCCCGGCGACAGGGGTGGGCGAGAAGTGGCGGGATTGGGTCGCGGGGAAACGGGCAACAGCCGAGTTCTTCACTCAATTCGGATTTGACGATGACGGTGCGTACGTCCGGACGCGCGCGCCGCAAGGTGCCGTTTGTTCCCGTGACTCGACGGAACGTGACGGGGCGATTCGCGCAGCTTGGAAGCTTTCATCGGAGCTTCCAAGCCAGGACAAGGAGCCGCAACTCTACCTCCGCCGCACAGACCAGCGTGGTTTCAATAACGGCTCCTATATCGCGCAGATTGGGGCGAAGGATATCAGCCTCAAGCACCACTACATGGAGACGGACAAGCACCGGTGGCGCGATATCACCAAATGGCCGCTGCCCATCGGCTACGACCGCACCCAGGAGCACACGCTGGAGCTGCGGGCAGTCGGCGACCTCCTCAGCGTGAGCCTGAATGGGAAGCTGCTCGGGACGGCGCACGACGGCGCGCTGCAATCTGGCGGCTTCGGCTTCTTCGCCGCGAAGGATTCCGCGATCCGGAAGATGGAATACCTTAGCCTCGATCCCCCAGCGGCTTCCGTGGAAAAGGCACCACCGACGCCGATAGCGGCCATTCCGAAGTCCGCCCCGCCCACCCCCGCTCCTGCGCCGCCAATGCCAACGCCGACTCCGGCCACGCCCGCTCCCGCAGCGCCGAGCGTCACGGGGAAGTGGATCGCGGAGCAGGAGCCGCTTTGGCAGGCGGCGTTTGCGAAGGAAGTCACCGCGCCATTTGAGAAAGGCGTGACTGACTTGAAGAAACAGTATCTCGGTGCGCTCGACACGCAGCTCGCGGCGGCCACGAAGGCTGCCAAGCTCGAAGACGCCGTGACCTTCCGCGCCGAGCGGGAGCGCGTGACCGGCGGCATCGACATGCCCACCGAGGATGAAGCCCTGGCGACCGCATCGCTCAAGAGCCTGCGCGCCATCTACCGCACCACCTTTGCCAAGCTCGACACCGAACGCTTCGCCAAAGCGAAGACCGTCCATGCCCGCTACGACGTGCTCCTCGCGCAAAATCTCGCCATCCTTACTCAGCGCCAGAGGCTCGATGAAGCTCTCGAACTCAAGGCCAAGCGCGAATCCCTTGCCACCGCTTGGCTGAAGCCGCCGACTGGTGACGCTCCCGAAGCGACGACAGCTCCGCCGCCGAAGCTCGTGCTCGGGCAGACGGTGCCCCCACAGCCTTCCAAAACGCCGAAGCTCAAGCCCCGAGAGATCGTCGAGCGCCTGCTCGCGCTGGGCGCGACAGTCTATTTCGGCTACCCAGGAGCCGTCACGCTAGTGACGAAGATGGCGGATCTTCCGGGTGATAAATTCGCCATCATTAAGGTCGAACTCCACAAGCGTGACGGACTCACCGAAGGCGATCTCGACATCGTCGAGCAGCTCGTTGACGTCCAAGAAATTCACCTCGAAAGCGTGCCCGCAACCGATGCGACGATGGAAAAGCTGCGCCATCTCTCCACCATTCGGACGCTCGCCTTTAGTGGCTTGGATAAGCTTACCGGTGCGG
>CAZOVY010000058.1:0-39595 GCA_964583255.1 uncultured Prosthecobacter sp. | reverse complement strand
ATAACCAACCCCTAAATTAAGCGACTCCTTGGTCCAATAATCCGTTGCACCTCATTGCACCTCACACCTCACTCTGCCTGACTTCTTGATAAGGCTGGCCGAATTCCCGCTCTTCACCCAAAACACATTTATCGCCCTAAGTCCCTCATCAGCATCTCCTGCATCGTTGTCGTCGGCTGGCCATCGAAGTGATGCCGCACCTCGCACTTCACGCCGAAAGGTTTCAACATCTCTTGAAGCATCAAGCCAAGCACGGCGCTGTGTGTGGGGTCTTTTTGA
The DNA here is from genome assembly GCA_964583255.1 of uncultured Prosthecobacter sp. Taxonomy (GTDB): domain Bacteria; phylum Verrucomicrobiota; class Verrucomicrobiia; order Verrucomicrobiales; family Verrucomicrobiaceae; genus Prosthecobacter. The sequence continues at coordinate 39,316 of CAZOVY010000058.1, read as the reverse complement.
GGCTCACCTTTAACGGGTGGTTTGTCTTCTTTGGAGGTGAGGATGATAGCGGGCGGATCATCGACGCTGGCGTGAGCCATCGGCGACCACTCGCGAAGGCTAGTAAGGTGCTTTTCTCGGTTGGCGAGGAAGGGGGCGAAGGTTTCTTTGCGCGTCTTGCCAATGTAGCCGAACGCATGGCCGCCGTATTCGCTGTTGGGTATCCACTCGACGAGCTGCTTCGGATCGAGCGAGGGCTGCGGGGCTTTAGTGACAGTGAAAAGCACGCGTGTGGACTCGCGAGCGATGGGATCGGCGTTCTTCGAATCGGACATGTCGTCGTGCATGGCGAGCCAGAGGCTGGAGCAGCCGCCCGCGCTAACGCCGCAGGCGGCGATGCGAATTTTGTCGAGGTTCCACTCGCCAGCTTTCGAGCGCAGGTGCTGCAAGGCACGCGCGGCATCCTGCAGAGGCCATTGCAGCGGCGGAGTGACCTTCGCGGCGTTCGCATCGGCGAGGAAGCGGTAGTTGATCGACACCACCGCGATGCCAACATCGACAAACGCACTCACGTCGAGATGCTGGTGAATGTCCGTCTTGTCCTGCGCTCCCCAGCCGCCGCCGTGGATGTAAAACACGACCGGCGTCGGCTTCTCCGACTTCACCAACCAAACGTCCATTGTCTGGCGAAAATGCGGCCCATAGGCCACATCGACAAAACTAGCGGGCGGGGCATTGACGTGAGGCATGAGTTTGAGCAATTTATTCACATCCGCTCCGGTGACTGCTGAGCCTTCGGGAATGGCTTTGCCGTTGATGCGGCAGTTTTCCCAGTGCGCCGAGCCAGTGACTTTGAAGTCAATATTTTCAAAGGTGCAGCGCCTGCCGGTGACGGTCGATTTCAGCGCGATGGTGCCCATTCGCGGCTCCACGAGGCGACGCAGCAGCACGTTATCAAGAGTGAGATGACAGCCTCCGTTTTCGCGGCCCGTCGTCGTGAAAGGATTCTGCGCGGAGGAAAGCACAATCGCGTTCGTGATCGAGTAGCGACCGTCATCAAGGAAGTAGAGATCAAAGCCGACATTGTGAGCGAGGAAGATGTTTGTGTAGCTCGTCTGCGCAGTGCCGGTGTCGCAGATGCCCGTGCTGTTGCCGATGCTGACAAAGCCATCCACGCGATACTGAGCGGATTCGTGCGCACTGATACCGTCGTCACCACACTCGATGGCGCGGATGTTTTCAAACACCACGTCACGGCAGTCGCCGTGGATGTTGAAGCCGTCGTTGTAGGGATGCGTGGCCGTGAGGTTCTTGATCACGAGGTGCGCGTTGTCGCCACTGAACTGCACGCCCGCACTGCGGACAGGCATGAAGATATTCGCCTCAGCGAGCTTCTGATTTGGCGGCAGCTTAATGTAGAAAACGCCGAACGTTTGCTGCGGCTTCGCATCCGCACGCGGCGGGCCTTTGATGAAGGTCCATTCGTTCGGCTGGAGTACTTCCGGCTTCTTGAAAGGCGCGCTCTTGCCTTTCGAGGTCCGGTTCATGAGCTGCATCTTGCCATTGAAGAGGAAGAACCAGCGGCCTGTGATGGCATCATCGAGTCGCGGCAGGAGTGCCTCGTTCTTGAAAAGACCGGGTGAGACTTCACTCCATTTCGTTACATCAATCGGGTCACTGCCTTCCAATGTTGCACCATGACCATCGAACGTGATGGGTTTCCCAGCCTCGCCCTTCTTGTCGTAGAAGCCGGCGTAGTCGCGATACACCTTCGACTCCAGATGAATCGTGTCGCCAGGCATCGCCGCTTTGATGGCGTGATGGATCGTAGGCACATCTTTGCCGACATGGATGTCACGGGCATTAAGTAGCGGGCTGAAGGCGATGAGGATAAGGAAGAATTTCATTCGAGAGGCTGGATGGGGCCGAGGATGCGCTCTCGATCCATACGCAACTCCACAGCGCACTTGTCACCGTCACCTTGGCTGCCAAGAAAATTGAGGGCTTGAGAATCTAAGCCGAATAAGCCGTCGGTGATCATTCATTCAAAAGGGGTTCGGCTACAATTCACTCAAAGGCTACAGTTCCAGGCTCTCAACCAACAACTCTCAACCCTGTATCCAGGTTCAATTGTGGCATTGTATGATGCTAGGTTCTGCATTAAACCCATTTCGTTTTCACCTATGCTGCGCGCCCTCGGAAGCCACACACTCTCTCTCGTCCACGGATTGGGTGATTTTGCTGTGTTCACGGCGCGGTCGTTTCAGGCGGTGCTGGGATCACGCCGACTGCTGCGGCGTGTCATTCGTGCGGCCTTTGAGCAGGGGGTGCGCTGTCTGCCTGTGATCGTGATCGTGGGGATGTTTACGGGACTGGTGCTTGGCTTGCAGGGCTACTATGTGCTAAGCCGTTTTGGTTCGGAGAGTCTGCTCGGCGCGCTGGTTTCACTCAGTCTGGTGCGCGAGCTTGGGCCCGTTTTAGCAGCGCTGATGCTCGTCGGTCAGGCGGGTTCGGCACTGGCGGCGGAGCTGGGGATTCAGCGGAACTCAGAGCAGATTGCGGCGCTAGATACGATGGGTGTGAATAGCCTCGGCTATCTGGTGACTCCGCGTCTGCTGGCGTCTCTGCTTATCTATCCGATGCAGACAGCACTGTTTGTTACCGTCGGACTCTGGGGCGGTAGTTTATCTGGATCACTGCTGCTAGGATTGCAGCCCGGCGTTTATTGGTCAGCGGTGGAAAGAGCAGTAGGTTCCGCAGATGTGCGAGAGTGCTTTATTAAAGCGGCTACCTTTGGCCTGCTGACGATCGCACTGTGTTGCTACCATGGCTTTAACTCACATCGTAACCGTGCGGCTTCAGGCGCGCGCGGCGTCAGTGCCTCGACCACACGCGCCGTGGTGCAGTCCAGCATCCTGGTGCTGACGGCAGATTACGTGATCACCTCCTTCCTCGTGTGATGCCAGACGATCCACAGACTCCGCTGCTCCAGGTTCAGGGCGTGCATAAACGCTTCGGTGAAAACGTCGTGCTTGCTGGCGTGGATTTGGTCGTGGCACGCGGCAGTGTGGTCACGGTACTGGGTCGCAGTGGCACGGGTAAATCGGTCTTCCTCAAATGCCTCGCTGGCATCGAGCGGCCTGATGCAGGTAGCATTCGTTTTGATGGCCAGCCGCTAGATGCTGACATGCCTCAGGCACGCGCGGAGTTTCGCCGGCGCTGTGGGTTTTTATTTCAAAGCAACGCGCTCTTTGATTCGCTGACAGTGCTGGAAAATGTGGGCCTGCCGCTGGAGCAGACGACGAATCTTTCCGACAGCGAGATCCGCAAGCGCAGTCTCGAAGCGCTGCGCCAGATCGAGCTGGATCAGCACGCAGATCGCTACCCGAGTCAGCTTTCAGGTGGAATGCAAAAGCGACTGGCTTTAGCGCGGGCCATCGTCACACAGCCAGAGTTGGTGCTGTTTGATGAACCCACGGCGGGCCTCGATCCGCTGCGGCGAAATGCGGTGTTCATGATGATCGCTAAGTATCAGCGGCAGTTTGGTTTCACGGCGGTGATCGTCACCCATGATGTCACTGAGGCACTGGTAGCGAGCGACCGCGTGGCGCTACTGGATCAAGGCGTCATGCATTTTCAGGGCACACCGGCGGAGTTTATCGCTTCGAAGGATCAAGTGGTGACAAGTTTCCGTGACAGTGCCGCCGCTCTGGGTACAACTCTTGCTGCTCTCCGTAGTGGCGCTGACATTCACTCCGAAGACTGATCACAAACCTCATGAAACAGACCAAGCTGGAACTCCTCGTCGGTGTCTTTGTCGTCCTCGGTCTCACCGCTGTCGCCTACCTCACCTTGAAGCTCGGTGCGGGTTCATTGCTCGGCGGTGATACCTACATGCTCGAAGCGCGCTTCACGAATACCAGCGGCCTCAATACGGGCAGTAATGTCGTCGTCGCAGGTGTGCCCGTGGGCCGTGTCGAGGGCATCCGAGTCGAACCCACCGACTACAGCGCCATCGTGACTCTGCGCGTGATGTCGGGTCTGCATCTGCCGACAGACTCCATGGCCTCGATTAAGACCACCGGCTTGATCGGTGACAAATTCATCTCACTCGCGCCCGGCGCGGACGAGACCTATTTGGCTCCTGGCACGCGCATCACGATGACAGAGTCAGCGGTTGACCTAGAGGGCTTGATCGGGAAAATGGCTTTCGGTAACGTTGACAAAGAAACTCCTCCAACACCCCCCACTCCTCAGCCATGAATCGCCGTACCCTTCTTGCTCTGATCTTGTTCTTGCCCCTGCTGGTAGGGCAGGCCAGTGCCTCGACAGAAGAAGCCCAGCAGCGTCTGCGCGGTGCGGTGGATGAAGTGTTGGCGGTGGCAGATCGAGTCGCCGATCGTCGTGCCTTGGCGGACAAATTGCGGCCCGTTTTGCAGCGTCATGTCAGCTTTGAAACTATGACCCGCCGCGCTGTCGGACCCGGCTGGCGGCAGTTCACCCCAGATCAGCAGCGGAAGGCCACACAGCTTTTCACCACGCTCGTGATCCGCACTTACAGCAACAAATTTACTCCTGGTGAGCGCCCTGTGATCACCTACAAAACCGCCGTTGCACCCGCCGCTGGGCGTGTGGATGTGCCCACCACGCTTGTCTATAAAGGCAGTCACTACAGCGTCACCTACCGCATGGAGCAAGAAGGCGGCTGGCGTATCGCCGATGTCGTGATCGAGGGTGTCAGCATGATCGCCAATTATCGTAGCCAGTTAGATGCTCAGTTTAAAAAAGCCGGCGCTCCTGCCGTCATTAGCTCACTCGAACAATCCGTCGCCCGCCCTCAATGAAACCTGCACACCACCACCTCCTCCGCTTGCTCATACCAGCCGCCGTTGTGCTGCTGAGTCAGTGCGCCACCACGAAAACAAAAACATCGACTGCTGCCTCAAAGCCTTCGGCGGTCGGCACCGATGCGCGTGATGACTATGATGTGGTCGAGGCGTCCGATCCGCTGGAGGGGCTGAACCGCGCCACTTTCAGTCTCAATGATGGCATCTACAAATTTCTCCTTCGCCCGATTTCCAAAGGCTACGAGACAGTCACACCCAAACCGGTGCGTCAGGGAATCGACAACGTCTTTGAAAACATCAAATTCCCAGTGCGCTTTGTGAACAGCGGCCTTCAGGGCAAGTTCGGTCGCGCAGGAAAAGAAGTGCAGAAGTTCGGCGTGAACACCATCGCAGGCTTCGGTGGACTCATCAAACAATCAGACAGGATACCATCACTGACGGATGTGCCTACTGAAGACACGGGCCAGACCCTCGGCACGTGGGGCATCGGCCACGGACCCTACATTGTGCTGCCAGTCTATGGCCCCAGCTCCGTGCGGGAAACGGTCGGACTCGCTGGTGACTATGCGCTCAACCCAATCAACTGGGGCTTTGCCATGAAAGGTGATGTCAGGAAATACGCATGGATACCGCAAGCTGCGAACACCGTCCGGCAGTTGCCAGAACAGCTCAAAAAGTATGACGACGCCCGCTCCGACGCTGTCGATCCCTATTTGGCTGTTCGCAGCGCCTACTACCAGAACCGTAAGGCGGCCGTGGAGCAGTAAGCTAGTTCACAACTCCACGGTCTGCATCAGCTTCGCCACTTCGACTTGGCTCGTCGGATGTTTCTCCGCCAGCGCTGCACACAGTTTCTCAGATCGCTCAGGCTCGCCGTGGACGAGGAACACGCGCTTTTTTGCACCACCCACGCGGTCAAACCAGCCGAGTAATTCATCATGGTCCGCATGACCCGAGAAGGAGTCGAGCGTCTCGATCTCTGCCCGCACTGCAAACTCTTCACCGAGGATGTTCACGTGCTTGTGACCACTGCGCAGCTTCCAGCCCAGCGTGTTCTCCGCGCAGTAGCCGACAAAGAGTAGGATGTTGTTTGGGTTGCCCACATTGTTCCGCAGGTGATGCAGGATGCGCCCACTCTCCGCCATGCCTGAGGCAGAGATGATGATGGCAGCTCCCTTGATTTTATTGAGCGACTTTGACTCATCGACACTGTGAACGAGGTGCAGTCCCTCGAAGCCAAAGGGATCATTGCGCATGAACAGCGCCTTACCCACTTCAGGCTTCAGTTCATCCACATGCAGCCGGAAAATCTCAGTCGCCTTCACCGCCAATGGGCTGTCCACGTAAGTCGGGATGGGCCCCAAGCAGTTCTCATGGCGCAGCTTATCCAGCGTGTAGAGGAGTTGCTGGGTGCGCTCCACCGCAAATGCCGGAATGATCAGGTGCGCGCGCCGTTGCTGCACCTCACGGATGATTCGGCAAATGTGCTCTGAAGTCTGCGCTTCCAGGTCGTGTTTCCTGCCGCCATAAGTACTCTCCATGATGACGTAATCCACCTTCTCACTCGGTGCTGGGTCATTCAGCAGATCATTGTTCGGTCGGCCGATGTCGCCGCTGAAAAGCAGGCGTGACTGCCTCTTTGCCGCCTTGTCATCAATGTCCAAAATGACCTGCGCTGAGCCGAGCACATGGCCCGCATCAATGAATGTTAGCCGCACTCCTTCAGCGATGTGCATGTGCCGCTCATAGCCCAGCGTCACGAATTGACGCAGGCACTTCTCCGCATCGACTTGTCGGTAACTCGGCTCTAACTCAGTCTGTCCATCACGCTTGCGATGTTTGTTCAGCCAGGCGATGTCGCTTTCATGAATGTGCGCCGCATCTGGCAGCATGATGCTGCATAAATCTCGCGTCGCTGGTGTGGAAAAAATGTTCCCCGTAAAGCCGCGCTTGCACAGATGCGGCAAGTTCCCGGCATGATCGATGTGCGCATGAGAGAGCACCACGCAGTCGATCTTCGCCGGATCAAAAGGGAAGTCACGGTTCCGCTCCATCGCCTCGGTGCGGCGGCCTTGATACAAGCCGCAGTCCAGCAGGATGCGTGTGTTGTTGACCTCGATGAGGTGTTTCGATCCCGTGGTCGTTCCGGCAGCTCCGCAGAAAGTGATTTTCATGGTAGGCGCATACCAGCGGAGACGCGCGTGAATGGCAAGACACAAAGCTGTGTGTTGACGAAACAACTCTCTGCGCGAAGAACTGCGCCCACTCCTATGACTGATATTCTCTCCGCTCTCAACTGGCGCTATGCCTGCAAAGTCTTTGATCCAGCTAAAAAAATCCCGGCTGACATTTGGGCACAGCTTGAGCAGTCGCTGATACTGACCCCATCCAGCTTTGGTCTTCAGCCGTGGAAGTTCATCATCATTCAGGACCAAGAATTGCGTGAGAAACTCGTGCCCAATGCCTGGAACCAGCGCCAAGTCGCCGACTGCTCACACCTCGTGGTGATGACCGTCCCCAAAGTACTCAGCGTCGAGTATGTCGATGCGAATATTGCTCGCATGGTCGAGGTGCGCGGTGGCTCGGCTGACAGCCTCCACAGCTTCCGCGACATGGTGCTTGGCTTCCGCCTTGGCTTAGAAGCCAAAGGTGGTCTGGAGCAGTGGGCCAAATTGCAGAGCTACATCGCGCTAGGTCAGTTCATGTTTGCTGCCTCACAGCTCGGCCTCGACACCTGCCCGATGGAAGGCTTTGTCGCCGCCAAATTCGACGAGATATTAGGACTCGAAAAAGACGGACTCACCACTGCTGTGCTTTGCCCCGTCGGCTATCGCAGCGCCGATGACCGTTATGCTGGCCTACCCAAAGTTCGCTTCGAGGCCAAAGATGTGATCGAACACCGTTAAGTCTAAACTCATGATCCTCGACACTCTCGACAACGCCGCCCGATACGACACGCTGAACTCACGCTTTGCGAAAACCTTCGCATGGCTGCGCAACTTTGATGGCACACAGGAGCTGGGGCGTCACGACATCGATGGTGATCATTGTTTCGCTCTAGTGCAGACCTATGAAACGAAGCCGATGGAAAAGGCCAAGTTTGAAGCGCATCGAAAATACATCGACGTGCAGTTCATTTACAGCGGTCGCGAAACCATCCTCTGGGCACCGCTCACCGCGATGAAGGAAGAGACCTTGGCTTATGACGAAGCCAAAGAAGCCGCGCTGTGGAAACTGATTCCAGATGTGACGCCACTGCATATGAGCGGTGGTCATTTCGCCATCTTGTATCCGCAGGATGCCCATGCGCCATGCATCGAGTGGGAGAAGCCCGAGCAGGTCTTCAAGGTCGTGGTCAAAGTCGCGGTGGAGTAGCATAGGCTTTCTAGCCTGTGATGCCCCTTTCAGAGCACCGCGGGCTAGAAAGCCCATGCTACTCCCGTAGTTGTCAGCCCCCTGATGAAGCTGACGCCTGCTTTTCTCCTCTGTTCCCTCGCCGTGACTGCTCACGGCGCGGATGCCATGCTCACGTTTGAAAAAGACGTGCGGCCCATCGTGAAGGCGCATTGCACGCATTGCCATGGCGAGGAAGAGAAGCCGAAGGGCAAGCTGGATCTGCGACTGCGGCGCTTCATGGACAAGGTCGTCGTCGCGGGGGATCCGGCGAAGAGCAAGCTCATTGAGATGATCCGCAGCGGTGAGATGCCAGAAAAGGGCAAGAAGATGCCTGAGGCCGAACTGGCGATTCTTGAAAAATGGATCGCTCAGGGAGCGAAGACGGCGAAGGCGGAACCGCTCGCGCTGGCACCGGGGCCGATGATCTCGGATGATGATCGTGGCTATTGGGCCTTCCAGCCGATCAACAAGCCTGCGGTGCCGAAGAATGTGGAGGCGCAGAGAATGCACACGCCCGTGGATGCCTTCGTTTTGGCCAAGCTGGGCGAAAAAGGCCTGCCAATGGCCCCGGAGGCAGATCGCCGGACCTTGATCCGCCGCGTGACACTGGATCTCACCGGTTTGCTACCGACACCAGAGGAAGTGGAGGCCTTCGTGGCTGACAAATCGACGCTGGCTTACGAGCAGCTCGTGGAGCGACTGCTGGCCTCGAAAAACTACGGGGAGCGCTGGGCGCGGCATTGGCTGGATGTGGTGGGCTATGCCGATTCAAACGGTTACACCGAAGCTGACAGCGTCCGCCCTCATGCGTGGCGTTATCGCGACTATGTGATTCGCTCAATGAACGAGGACAAGCCGTGGAGTGAGTTCATCCAGGAGCAGATTGCGGGCGATGAACTCGCCAGCGCAACGCATGGCGACTATCAACAGGCAGTGCTTGATCCGAAGCGAACCGACCAGCTCATCGCCACCGCGTTTCTGCGCATGGCTCCCGATGGCACGGGCGATACGGTGGATGATGCGAAGCTCGCGAAAAACCAGGTCATTGCCGAGCAGATCAAGATCACGACCTCGTCGCTCATGGGAATGACGGTGGCGTGTGCGCAGTGCCACGATCATCGCTACGATCCGATCACGCAGGCCGATTACTACCGCCTGCGGGCTGTCTTTGACCCGGCGTATCATTGGGAAGCGTGGCGTGCGCCCAACAGCCGCCTCTACTCGCTTTACACACCGCAAGAGCGCACTAAAGCCGCCGAGATCGAGGCGAAAGCCAAGGAGGTCGAGGTCGAGGCCCGCGCGATGTCGAAGAAATTCCTCGACGAAATCTTCGAGGTCGAGATCAAGAAGGTGCCGGAGGCCGAGCAGGCCGCGTTCCGCGTCGCCCGTGACACGGCGGTGGCCAAGCAGACACCGGAGCAGAAGGCGCTCATCAAGAAGTATCCTTCCGCGCTCGCCACCTACTCGCTGGATCTCTACGACAAGAAGAAGCAGGATATCGTCGATTCAAAGATGGCCGATGCCACAAAGCTCCGCGCCACAAAGCCTGCCGAAGGTTTTGTGATGGCGCTCACCGGGGTGAAAGGCCAGATGCCAGTGTCGAAGCTCTTCAACCGTGGCGATCACGATCAGCCGAAGCAGGTGGTGCAACCCGGTGAATTGGGCATTCTCGCCAGCCCACAGATCGAGCCCTTCAAACCTGTGCCAGTCAGCAGCGGTTCGTCGGGCCGTCGTCTCGCCTATGCGCAGTGGCTCACGAGCGGCAAACATCCGCTCGTGGCACGAGTTTTGGTGAATCGATTCTGGTTAAACCATATGGGTCGCGGCATCGTGAACACGCCCGGCGATTTCGGCCGCCAAGGCGAGCTGCCCACGCATCCCGAACTGCTCGACTACCTCGCCGATGAGTTCGTGAAGAGCGGCTGGAAGCTGAAGTCGCTCCATCGTCTCATCATGCTCAGCAGCGCCTATCGGCAGTCATCGGTGAATGATGCCTCGCTGCGTGCCGATCCCGAAAACCGATTCTATGCCCGCTTCAAAATGCGCCGCCTTGATGCCGAGACGCTGCGTGATTCCATGCTCGCTTCCACTGGCACGCTCGTGCAGGCCAGCTACGGCCCTCCCAGCGGCATCGGTCGCGATCCACAGGGCCGTGTGATCACCGGCATCGACAAAGGCACCATCACCACGCACAAGGTCGATCCTGCCGGTGCGGATGATTTCCGCCGCTCGATCTACGTGCAGGTGCGCCGTAGCAAACCCGTCACCGTGCTCGACACCTTCGACGCGCCCACCATGAGCCCGAACTGCGAGATGCGCAGCCAGACCACCGTCGCGCCGCAGTCGCTCCTGCTCATGAACGACACCTTCGTGCTCGACAGCTCGCGCCGTCTTGCCGATCGCGTCACCGCCGAAGCCCCGAACGACCGTGCGAAGCAGCTCCAGCGCGTCTGGAGCCTGCTTTACAGCAAGTCCGCGACTGATGCCGACATCACGAAGTGCCTCAGCTATCTCGACGAGCAAACCAAAGCTCTCACGCAATATCACCACGACATCCAGCACGCGAAAGGCGTCGTCCCGAATCCACCGCAAGAAGCCATGGCGAGCCTATGCCAGATCCTTTGCAGCTCGAACCGTTTCCTCTACGTCGAATGAACCGCCCCCAACTCTGCTCACGTCGTCATTTCCTTCACGCCAACGGCTTTGGTCTTGGCACCGTGGCGCTTGCCTCGCTGCTGGAGCGCGATGGCTTGCTCGCCGCGCCGGTGAAGCCGGAAAGCTTTGGCGAGATTCGCTACGATCTGACACCGAAGAAGCCGCATTTTGAGCCGCGGGCGAAGGCGATGATCTCGCTCTTCATGATGGGCGGGCCGTCGCAGATGGACCTCTTCGATCCGAAGCCGATGCTGACGAAATACGATGGCAAAAAATTCCCTGGCGACATCAAATACGACAACCTCGCGCAGGCGTCGGCGAAGTGTTTTGGCTCGCCATGGAAATTCGAAAAACAGGGCCAGTGCGGCATGGAAATCAGTGAGCTGCTGCCAAACCTGAGCAAGGTGGTCGATGAGATCACGCTGATCCGCTCGATGACCTCCGGCGTGAGCAATCACGCACAAGGTCTCTACGCGATGAACGGCGGACGCATCACCGCCGGTCGCCCCGCACTCGGCTCGTGGCTGACGTATGGACTCGGCAGCGAGACGGACGAACTGCCCGCCTACATGGTGCTCTCGCATCCCGGCGGACTGCCGACTTTCCAGGGCGAGCACTTCACCAATGGCTGGCTGCCCGCGTTGTTCCAAGGCACGCTCGTGCGACCCACCGAGCCGCGTATTTTGAATCTCGATCCGCCCGCTTCGCTCGCCGGTGCGCCGCAGGAACGGCAGCTCGCGTTGCTGAAGGCCTTCAATGAAAATCACCTCTCGCAGCATCGGGGCGAACTCGATCTCCAGGCGCGCATTTCCAGCTACGAACTCGCCGCGAAGATGCAGACCGCTGCGAAAGAGGCGCTCGACATTTCGAAGGAGCCGGATCACGTCAAAAAACTCTACGGCGTCGATAATCCGATCACGAAGGACTACGCCACGCGCTGCCTCATCGCGCGGCGTCTCGTCGAGCGCGGTGTGCGCTATGTGCAGGTGCTGAATGCGGGCCAGTCGTGGGATCAGCACGGTTCGCTCATCACGGCGCTGCCGAAAAATTGCGAGGCTACCGATCAGCCTAGTGCGGCGCTCATCAGCGATCTCAAGCAGCGCGGTCTGCTCGACACCACCGTCGTACATTGGGGCGGCGAGATGGGCCGTCTGCCCGTGCTGCAAAACGACGCTGGCCGCGAGAAATGGGGCCGCGACCACAACACCTACGGCTTCAGCATGTGGGTGGCCGGTGGTGGCTTCAAGAAAGGCTACGTTCACGGCGAAACCGACGAATTCGGCCACAAGGCCGTCATCGACGAAGTGAAGCACTTCGATTACCACGCCACGCTGCTAAAACTCTTCGGCCTCGACCACACCAAGCTCACCTACAAGCGCAACGGCCTCGCTGCGTCGCTCACGGACAACCAGGGCGCGAAAGTGGTGGATCAACTCATCGCATAAATCGCAGTCACATCGCCGCTCGAATCCGACATGAATCCCGACGTTGATTCGAGCGCGCCAAACCGCTCCGCCACCTGGAAGTGGACCATCTGCGGCCTGCTGTTGCTCGCCTCGGCGATCAACTACATGGACCGCCAGACGCTGGCGAATGCGTCGGTGCGTATCACGAAAGAGTTTCAGCTCACACAGGCGCAGTATGGCAACATCGAGGCTGTCTTCGCTTATGCCTTTGCGGCGGGTTCGATTGTGTTTGGTTGGTTGGCGGACCGGTTCTCCGTGCGCTGGCTTTACGCAGGCGTGCTGACAATGTGGTCGCTCGCCGGACTGGCGACAGGCTTCGTGCATAACGAACAAGAGCTGCTGTGGTGCCGCATGGCGCTGGGCTTCTTCGAGGCCGGGCACTGGCCTTGTGCCATACGCACCACGCGGGCATTGCTCGATGCGCGTGAGCGCTCGCTCGGCAACAGCGTGCTGCAAAGCGGCACCTCCATCGGCGCGATCATCACGCCGCTCATCATGACCGGACTCATGACGGCGGAACTCGGCAGTTGGCGCATCGCCTTTCAAGCCGTCGGAGCGGTCGGTTTCGCGTGGCTCGTGCTGTGGTTCGCGCTGGTGAAAAAGTCTGATCTGCCAGCGCCGGTGAGATTGAGCACGAACGAGGTGGAGCCAGCCTCGGAGAGCCTGTGGAGCATCATCTTTAGCCGTCGCATGCTCGTCGTGTTCTTCGTCATCGCCTGCATCAACACGACCTGGCAAATCCTGCGCGCCTGGCTGCCGAAGATCCTGCAAGAAGGGATCGGCTACACGGAATCGCAGACGCTTTACTTCACTTCTGTTTGGTATGTGGCGACGGATGTCGGCTGCCTCGGCGCGGGTGCGCTTGCGGTGTGGCTCGGCAGGCGAAAGCTCTCGGTTCATGCCGCTCGCGTGATCGTCTTCGCCGCGTGTGGTGCGTTGTGCGCCACCTGCGCGCTCACGCCGATGCTCGACAAAGGCTGGGTCTTGCTTCTCGTGCTGCTGCTCGCGGGTGCGGGTGCGCTCGGCGTGTTTCCGCTCTACCACGCCTTCACGCAGGATCTCTCGGCGCGACATCAGGGCAAGATCACCGGCATCGCGGGCGTCGTCGCATGGGTGCTGCCCGCGCAGGCGCAGAAGCTTTTCGGGGCGCTCGCCGATCGCACGCACTCGTTCGATCAAGGCCTGCTGCTCGCCTCCTTCCTGCCGCTGATCGCGGTGGTGCCGCTGTGGTTGTTTTGGAAAGAACCCGCTGAACTCACTCCGATTTCAAAACCATGAACCGACGCACCTTTCTCATCACAAGCATGGCCGCAGCCGCCAGCGCCGCGCCAGCTCCAGCGCGAAAAAAAATCGCCCTCATCGCCACGGCCGTGTTCGAGAAATCACACGCACAGCATTTCATCGACCGCTTTGCGCTTGGCTATGCATGGGGTGGTGAATGGCGGAAGCCGGAGGTCGATCTCGTCTCGCTCTACGTCGATCAATTCCCGGAGAAGGATCTCGCCCATGGCCGCTCGAAGCGCTACGGCATCCCGATTCACAAGACCATCGCCGAGGCACTCACCTTGGGCACCGGCAAGCTCGCCGTCGATGGTGTCGTCATCATTGGAGAACACGGCGACTATCCCGAGAACGAAAAAGGCCAGACGCTCTACCCGCGCTACGAGTTCCTCAAAGAAGTGATCAAGGTCTTCGAGTCCAGCGGACGCAGCGTGCCCGTCTTCAACGACAAGCATCTCTCCACCGACTGGAAAAAATGCGTCGAGATGGTCTCTGACTCAAAGCGGCTGAACTTTCCCTTCCTCGCCGGCTCCTCACTTCCTGTGACGCGTCGTTTGCCCGCCATCGACCTACCATGGGGCACGCCGCTGAGCGAAAGCGTCTGCGTCGGCTATGGTGGCGTCGAGAAATACGACTTCCACGGCCTCGAAACCGCCCAGTGCATGTCCGAACGTCGCAAGGGCGGCGAAGTCGGCATCAAGAGCGTGCTGGCGCTGCGCGGTGACAAGATTTGGTCACACACCGCCGGTTTGAAGCAAACAAAACGCATCCTCCTCGCCGCGCTGAGCCGCAGCCACACTCTCCCCGTCAAAGAGGGCTATCCATCGGAGTCCATTAGCTTCGACTGGGCACGGAAAAACTTCCAAGACGCCTACGCCTACTTCATCGAGCACCGCGACGGCTTCCGCACCACGCTCTTCATGCTCGGCGTGCGTGACTTCAATTACGCCGGCCTCAACAGCGAAACCGGCGAGATTACCTCCTGCCAAATGTTCCTTCCGATGCCCGGCAGCAGTGCCACGACCGCCGACTTCTTCAACCCGCTCATCCACCACATCGAGGACACGATCATCCACAACCGTGCGCCGTATCCCGTCGAGCGTACGCTGCTCACCTCGGGCATGTTGATCGCCGCCGTTGAATCGCTCCATCGCGATGGCGCTCTCATCGAGACGCCGGAGATGGATGTGCGCTACACCGTGCCGAAGGATTCGTTGTTCTGGCAGGATTGAGGCCGGTGAAAGAGATGCATCTGGCAGCGTTTGTTTCTTCGCATGATTGCACGCAACGTTTTCTCAGTATCGCTCGCCTGCGCCATCGCCTTGGTGACAAGTGCGGTCGCACAGGATGTGGCGTTCTTTGAAGCGAAGGTGCTTCCAGTGCTGAAAGCGCGCTGCTACGAGTGCCATTCGCACGCAGGCAAAATCAAGGGTGGGCTAGTGCTGGATTCGCGCTCGGGCTGGCAGGCGGGTGGTGAAAGCGGTCCGGCGCTGGTGCCTGGGTCCGTGGAGAAGAGCCGCATCATCAAGGCGGTGCGCTATGGGACACCCGACCTGGAGATGCCGCCGAAGGCGAAGCTGCCGGAGAGCGAGATCGCCATCTTGGAGCAATGGGTCGCCGCCGGTGCCCATGATCCGCGCGACGCTGTGGCGGTAGTGGCAAAGAATACAGGCATTGATATCGAAGCGGGCCGCAAGCACTGGGCCTACCAGCCAGTGAGGGATGCCGCGCCACCTGCGGTGCGTGACAAGGCCTGGCCGCTGAACGATGTGGATGTTTTCATCCTCGCGAAGCTGGAGGCGGCGAGTATCAAGCCCAACGCTGAAGCCGATGCGCACACCTGGCTGCGGCGAGTGACCTTTGACCTAACCGGACTGCCTCCGTCGGAGGAGGAGATCGCGGCTTTTGTAACTGATCGTTCGCCGCAGGCGCATGAGCGCGTGGTGGATCGCTTGCTGGAGTCGCGGGCTTACGCCGAACGCTGGGCGCGGCACTGGCTCGATCTCGTGGGCTATGCGGAGCAGATCGGCACGGAGGGAAAAATCTTTGCAGAGCATGCGTGGCGGTATCGCGACTACTTGGTGGATGCCTTCCAGACCGACAAGCCCTTCGATCTCTTCATCCGCGAGCAGATCGCGGGGGATCTGCTGCCTGCAGCATCGCCGCAGGAGCGCCGCGCGAATCTCATCGCGACGGGTTTCATCGTGCTCGGCGATGTGGACATCAACGCCATCGACAAGCTGAAGATGGAATATGATTTCGTGGACAGCCAGGTGAGCAAGGTGGGCACCGCCTTCCTCGGCATGACGCTGGGCTGCGTGCGCTGTCATGACCACAAGTTCGACGCCATCGGCCAGAAGGACTACTACGCGCTCGCGGGCATGTTCCGCAGCACCAAGACTACTTTCAAAACGCGCCACGGTATCTGGAGCAATGTCAATCGTATCGCCCTGCCGGAGCTGGAGGAGGACCGCGTAGTCGCAGCCAAACACGAGCAGAAGCTTTCGGATTGGCGGAAGGAAAAAGCGACGCTGGAGACCGATTTGAAAGCCCTCGGTGACAAGGCGGACACTGAGGGCAAGAAGCGCCGCGAGGAGCTGACTGCGAAGATCAAAACGCTCGAACTCCGCATCGCCCACGGCGAGTATTTTCATCCGGGCAAGCCGCAGGCACTCGCGGTGGAGGACGTGGCGCAACCTGCCGATATGCGGCTGACCCTTCGCGGCAATCCGTATGCGCTGGGCGATACGATGCCGCGCGGTCTCGTGCGTGTGGCGATGTGGGCACCGCAGCCGAAGATCCCCGCCGGACAAAGCGGGCGCCGTGAGTTGGCCGAGTGGATCGCGGATGCGCGCCATCCGCTCACCGCACGCGTGGCGGTGAACCGCATCTGGCAGAAGCTCTTCGGCGAGGGGCTGGTGCGCAGCGTGGACTACTTCGGCATACGCGGCGACACGCCAAGCCATCCCGAGCTGCTCGATCATCTTGCGCATCGCTTCATGCGCGATGGCTGGTCGCAAAAGCGGCTCATCCGCACGCTCGCTCTCTCGCGGACGTATTGCTTGTCGTCAGGCAGCGGAGCCGAGGCAGCGTCGGACCCCGAGAACAAACTCCTCTCACACATGAATCAGCAGCGCCTCGACGCGGAGTCCATTCGCGATGCCATGCTGGTGGCCAGCGGACGTCTCGCAGCGCCTGTCGGTGGTCCGGGACTGCCTTTGGAGTTCACCGAGAACATCTCCGGCCTGCCCCTCACGGAGAAGGGCGGTCACCCACAGTTCGCCATCAAAAAGGAGCGCGAGTCCCAGGCCTTCGAGCGCACCCTGTATCTACCCGTCGTGCGCACCGGCACGCAGCCCGGCACGGCAAGGTTGCGCGATGTCTTCGACTTCCCGCAGCCCGCGCAGCTCACCGGTAAGCGCAATGAAACCACCGTGCCCACGCAGTCGCTGTATTTGCTCAATGCCGATCTCATCCGCCAGCGCGGCGAGGATCTGGCAAAGGCCCTGCTCGCCACCAGCGGCAGCGATTCGGACCGTATCGGGCGGCTCTGGCTGCGTGTCTTGAATCGCCCCGTCACCACTGCTGAGCGGGAGGACGCGCTCGCCTTCCTGCAAGCCTCCCGCGCCGCCGGAGAAGAACACGCATGGACCGAACTGGCCCGCACTCTCTTCGGCACGAATGAGTTTCTCCTCCGCTTCTGATCCACTCATGAACACTCCACGCCAAACCTTTGCCTCCACCCGCCGCGCCTGGCTGCGTCAATCGAGCGCGGGCTTTGGCGCCATGGCGCTGCATGGACTGCTGCACGCTGCGGCCAATCCGCTCGCCCAGCGCTCACCCATGGTCCAGCCGCGGGCCAAGCGCGTCATCTTCCTCTTCATGTCCGGTGGCCCCTCGCAGATGGACCTCTTTGATCCAAAGCCGCTGATCCAGCAGAAGCACGGACAAAGCGTCTCCGCGCCCCTGCCAGAAAAGGACAAGCACGAGAGCACGGCAAAACTTCTCGCACTCGGCACGGACATTCCGGTGCGGCCTCGCGGGCAATCGGGTGTCACGATCTCCGATTTAATGCCGCACACCGCCGCCATCACGGATGAGCTGTGCCTGATGCGCGCCGTGCATGCGGATAACAACCAACACGGTCCCGCCGTCCTGCAGTTCCACACCGGAGTCGTCGCCGAAGCGCGGCCCTCCATGGGCTCGTGGGTCAGCTACGGCCTCGGCACGGAAAACCAGAACCTTCCGGCCTTTCTCACCATTCATCCCGGCATCGATACCCGCAACTACAGCTCCTCCTTTCTGCCCGCAGCACATCAGGGCACACCGATCATTCTCCCGGCCAAGGAAAGCGATCCCGCCATCGATTTCCTCACCGATGCCGCCACCGACAGCGCCACCCAGCGGCGGCGCTTTGACTTCATCCAGCGCATGAACAGCCGTCTGCTCGCGCAAAATGAAACGGATGTCCGCATGGAGGGCATGATCCACAGCCTCGAGACCGCCTACCGCATGCAGACTGCCACGCCGGACCTCGTCGATCTCTCCAAAGAAACCGAGGCCACCAAGAAGCTCTATGGCATCGGCAGAAAGACCACGGACAAAAATGGCCGCGCCTGCCTGCTCGCCCGCCGTCTCAGCGAGGCGGGCGTGCGCTTTGTGCAGGTCACCATGGACGGCTGGGATCACCATGGCGACATCCGGGGCGCTCTGCCCAAGAGCTGCGCCGCCACCGACCTGCCCTGCGCCGGATTGATCCGCGATCTGAAATCACGCGGTCTCCTCGATGATACGCTCGTCGTTTGGAGCGGTGAGTTTGGCCGCACCCCTTGGAGCCAGGACCTCAGCGGCACCGCACCCATCGAGAAGCACGGCCGCGAGCACCAGCCCGATAGCTTCTGCACTTGGATGGCTGGCGGCGGCGTGAAAGGCGGCCACATGCACGGCGAGACCGACGAGTTCGGCTACCGCCCCGTGTCCGGCAAGGTCCACCTGCACGACCTCCACGCCACCATCCTCCACCTCCTCGGCCTCGACCACGAGCGCCTCACTTGGCCTCACCTCGGCCGCGACTACCGCCTCACCGATGTCTATGGCGAGGTGGTGCGGGAGATTTTGGTGTGAAATGCGTCAAGGTATCACAAAGAAGCGGACGGAGTCGTTCTTCATTACTTTGTTGACCGCAAAATCCCTTGGAAACGATGGGTTTGATCAACGTCCACCCTGGCTCATGAGCGTGGCATCAGCCGGGATTCCATCGGCAGGATCAAAGAAGCTCTAAAGGGGGCAATGAGTCGTTGTGAACCAGTCTCTCCCATTGATAGCGCAGAGTGCCACGCTGAGCACTTGAACTAGATGGGCTGGCTCTTGAGCTTGAATTTCATGAGCAGCCAATCCAGCACCTCCTTCTGGTCACTTAGTGTGGCTCTCCTGATTTGGGCGATGAGCTGCAATCTGTCAGGCTTGATTGGTGCTGCGTTCTGCAGGCCATTTTTGGCGCGTTCTGCGGACTTTAGTCCATCAGCACAAGTCGAACAGATCGTTCGCAAATTGTTCGGCTCCAGCGCACCACTTTCAGCCTCCGGCTTGATGAATCGGATAAAGAGTGTGATTTGCTTGTGACTATAGGGACATCTGCATGATTCGTCCGCTCCACACATCTGGCATGTGCGGCGATCACGGTGCAGGACATCAAGAATGATGTGATCAAGACATTCTCGCCCGTAGGGTCTGGCTGGAAGCGGAAATGGAGGGAGTGAGTTCTTCACGCGAACAGAATGTTCTCCATAAGAACAAAGAACGCAAGGGTGCTTGCTAAACAGTAGCGAATGAGAAATCCTAGATCCGCTGAAGGTAGCCCGCGCAATGTGGTCGCGCATCAAGTGCGCCGAGCGAGGCTCGCGCTTGATGTCACTCAGGATGAACTCAGCGGACGCCTGGCGCAACGGCAGGTCTTTCTTGACCGGGTCGCTATTACAAAAGTGGAGAACGGGCAGCGTTGCGTTTTCGACTTTGAGCTGAAGGGAATGGCAGAAGCCCTAAAGGTCGACGTGCGATGGTTGCTCGGGATGCAGGCCAGCGGTGGGCCATCGCAAAAGGGGAGGGCCACAGATGAAGTTTGATTCCAGCCAGGCTCTTCGAAAAGCTACAGGTCGGGCTAAGTCCGATGTGGCGAACAAGTTGGTTAGCATGTTTCTGCACGAAGTCAGTCGCCGTGCATGTGAAGCAGGCGGTGCCAGTGTAGCCAGCCCCGACTATCTCGCCTCTGTGCTTGGTGCCTTTGGCCATCGTTGCCTGTATTGCAATCGTGATCTTGAACATGACAGAGCTGCGGTTGAGCATCTCGATAGCATGAACCGATTTCGCGTTGGATTGCATGTGCCTGGCAATGTCGCAGTGGCGTGTCGGAGGTGTAACAGTGAAAAGCGCAGGGATGACCAAAAACCGGTTCTTCATCTCGCGCCGAACGGCTGGGGATCGTTTCTAGCACACGACACGAATCGTTGCGATGTTGGGTGCAAGACCTGCAACTACTGGGCCTCGGTTTGGCCTGACGGTTCACAGCGAAAAGAGATGCTTCTTGGCGCGCAAGCTCGAATCCAGGAGTTTAGGCAACCATTTGCTAAATACATCGCTTGGTCCGATCATGCTCGCTCAGCAATTCAGTCGAGGGTAGAAGGTCTCTATCGCGCGTGTCAGGCGTTTGCTACGAACGAAATCGAGAAATTGACCTCTGAATTGACCTTCGATTTTGCCGCCTTGGAATAGCCTTAGTTGAACTTGGCCGATGCCAGACCTTGAACGTTCTCAAGCATCACGGCGCGTGGCCTGATCTTTGATATGATGCTCATGGTCGTTGGAAACATATCTCGGTCATCGTCAGCTCCAAGCTGCTTGCCAGCGACGCTAAACGGTGGGCACGGAACGCCGCCTGCGATCAGATCAACGTCTCCAATTGCTGCCGGTTGAAAGTCACGGATGTCCTGCTGGATGACGTTCCACTGAGGGCGGTTCGACCTCAGTGTAGTGCAATATTGGGGCTCATACTCCACCACCCCGACATGATGAAATCCGGCACCCTCCAAGCCTAATGCTTGGCCGCCGCCTCCGGCGCAAAGTTCGAGGGAAAAAAGCTCATGGGTCTAATTGTGGTGCGTTGAGTGTCTGATGTCCAGATGACTCATAAGCACAACGTGAAGCACTTCTGAGCCGCTGTCACAATTTTTCCCCTTCGTAAGCCATCCCCCGAAAAAACATTTCCAAAATGGGGGCGTTTCCGGTGAAAACCATTTCCATGCCGCAACCGTTGACATGGAATTCTAACCTAGCGTGGAATGCACCAGGGGCCGTGTGGAAGGATGTCTTCGAGGATGGTGCGGTAGGTGTCCCTGGCGTATGGCTGCCGCAGGAGCGGCTGGAGGGACATGGGGATCGGCATGATCAGGCTTCGGAGATAAGATTCAATCCAGGGATGCCTTCAAAGTGACGACGATTGTGAGTAACCAGAGGCAGACCGTAGTGCAGTGCTGTGGCGGCTATCCACGAGTCAGACGAGCTGACGGGACGGGCGCGGCAGGTGATGCCGACGAGTCTGGCCCAAGTGCGAGCAAGTTCACGATCAGAAGGAAGGAGAACAAAGCGGCGGTCGATCCATTCCTCCAACTGCTGAGCATTGGCTGCCGACCAGTTGCGCGCGAGCGGCCAGCGCAGCAATTCAGCCAGCGTCATGAAGGAAAGATACAAGGTCTGCCCTGTGAGGTGCGGAGTGTAAAGTCCGGCACGAGTGTCACTGCGGTAGATGTAGGAAACGATGTTGGTATCAAGCAGCATAAGAAGTACCGTCGGCGGGGAGTGGCTCTGGCAGAGGCTCGGCACGCCAGGTCTCCAGTGCTTCATCGAAACCCTCCCAGTCTGCTGCGTTTCCTGGACCGAGAAGATCTTCCACACGTGCAACAGCATGGATGCCTTGCTGACGAGCATGCTGTTGTGCCGTCGTGGGTTGCCAGAAGCCGGGAGATGCCTGTTGGGTTTGCTTCCTGCTTTGTGGCGCTGGATTGACAATGGCAACAATTTTACCGGCACTCAGGATTTCGATCACAGTATCTCCAGACTGGATGGATTTGATCTCCTCCAGACAGTGCGCGGCAAAGTCACCAATGCTTAATTGTCGTGTGCTCATGCGGTTGATGGTAAGGGATGCATCGAAAGCCGTCAACGCCCTGCAAAGGACTCGGAGAGGATGATGGCGGGGGAGAGTTCGGCGGTGAAAAGTCCGCCGCGCGCGTCTTCGACTTTGCTGTCCGCACTTTCCTGAAGCGGATACTTGCTGAGGATTTCGAGAGTCTTGTCGAGTAGCACGGAGGCCTGAAGCGGTGTCTTTTTAAATGAACCGGTCACTTTTGGCGTGAAATGCGCCGAAGCGTCTGAGCCTCAGACGGTGCTTCCGTTGCTCGCCAAGGACACAGGATGACAACGCCAATGATGATTGTGCATCCGGGTTCGGAGTTAGCGATACTTGTTCATCAATCGTTGAGCGCTGCTGGTCTGCTCACGGGTTTCCAAACAACACTTCCGCTTGGATCGAATCCATTGCACTGGATCTGTATGGGCGGGAATGAACCCAGCCATGGCACACCAGGCGACGATGAACTGACCGGTCCTCCCGCAGCCGGCAACGCAATGAATCACAACCGCTTCATTTGCTTGATGATGCTGATCCATGATGTCCAAAAACTGCTGGACCTGCTCATCCGTCGGCACGCCGTAGTCGGGCACATTGATGTGATAGTATGACAACTGACGCGGGACATCTTGGCGATTGTCAAACTCACAACAATTGACGACGGCCCGGATTTTGTTCTTCTCGTAGAGGTCAAAGACGTAGGGATCGGGCCACCATGATGCAGCGATGACACCTTCCACAATCCATGTGAAAGGCTCGGTTCTTTCGGGTTGTCCCTTTTCAGGCCAATACCAAGGTCGAATCGGTTGAGGCATATTCTTCTGAATCACTTCTTTCCCGCAATCATGGAGGATCTTGTCACATCATGCGACATTTCTCCTCGTCTGCCCGCGTTTAATCCCCCTCACCGACCCGCCCTAAATGATTCCACACGCCCGCACCCTGCTGTCACTTGTCGCCATCGCTTTCTCCATCGCCACTTCACAGGCGGCTGAGAGAGTCAAAATCGTCCTCGTCGCCGGACAGGTCAAAGAAGTCGATAAAATGGGGCACCATGACTACCTCGGCGGCTGCCGGATCATGGAGGCGCTATTGAAGCAGACGCCGGGAGTGGAAGTCGTGCTGGTGAAAAAGGAATGGCCGGAAAATGACTCGGTCTTCGATGGCGCGGCTTCGGTGGTGTTTTACACGGACGGCGGTGGCAAGCAGGCCTATCTGGCGACGCCGGAGCATGTTGCGCTGGTTCAAAAGCTGGCGGATGGCAAAACGGGTCTCGTGAACATTCATCAGGCCGTCGAGTTTACGCCTGCGTTCGCCAAGCAGTCGGCGGATTGGACAGGCGGCGTTTACAACGCGCTCTCCAGCCGCGGCCACTGGGACAGCGTGCATGACAAGTTCCCCGAACATCCGATCACGCGCGGCGTGACCCCTTGGAAGATCAACGATGGCTGGTTGAACCACTTCAAATTCCCCGCCGAGATGAAAGGCATCACGCCGCTCGTCTGGTCGGGCAAAGAAGCGCTCGGATCACCTGAAGGTGGCGACAAGGACATCGTGTCCTGGACTTTTGATCGCGCGAGCGGCGGACGCTCGTTCAACTTCAGCGGGCTGGATGCTCACCATGCCTGGGAACTCGACGGCATGAGGAAACTGGTCATCAACGGCATCCTCTGGAGCGCCGGTGTCGAGATCCCCGCCGGTGGTGCGAAAAGCGAAGCCGACAAGGCAATGGTGGACTCCTTCCTCACTCCACGCCTCGCACCTCCACCGAAGGCGACCAAAGAAACAAAGTAGCTTCGGCTTTAGCCGAACGTCCTCAGGTGATTGCGACTGAAGCCCGCTGCCATGGAGAGCATGGCAATAGTTGTAAGCTTTCGCCATCACCTCTTCATGGGAGAGCCCACGTAGGCCAACGTGGGCATTGAAGCGCTGGACGCAAACAAGTGAGCGCAACTCACAGACAATTTCGGTGATCGGCGACAGGTGATTGGGCCTATTGCAACCGAGGCGCTTCTGCTTCACGAATTCGGGGGCGGTTTGAAGATGTTGCAAGAAAACCCTCTCTCTGTGGTATTGCTTCCGTGAAGCACACGGAACAAGTTCCATATATGGCACAACATCATTCCAAAACATTTCCTGAACCGACTGTCGAGGCACCGGCGCTGGATCGTGGGCTGGCGGTTTTGGAAGCGCTGGATGCACAACCTGCGGGTATGACGCTGACAGAGATCAGCACGGTCATCGGCGGGCCGAAGAACTCCACTTCACGTCTGATTCAGACGCTGATCGCACGCGATTATGTGGTGCGGGAGGATGCGACGATGCGCTTTCTGCTCACGGGGAAACTGCTGCGCCTTGGACAGCCACGGGTGTCGGATGCGAGTCTGGTGGAGTGCTCATTGGATGCGATGCGCGCGTTGCGCGATGCGGTGGGCGAGACGGTGCAGATCGGCATTCCGATTGGGGACGAGGGTGTCATCATCGAGAAGATCGAAAGCACGCAGGCAGTGCGTATCGGTGTGAACATCGGGTTGCGCTTCCCGCTGCACAACAATGCGCCGGGGAAGGTGCTGCTGGCATTTCGCCATACGAAGGAGCGCGAGCGCACGATCAACCGGATCAAGCTGACGCGCTGCACGGCTCGCACGATTACGGACAAGGCGACGCTGCGTGCGGAATGTGAGCGTGTGATGAAGCAAGGTTACGCGACGGACTGGGGTGAGGCGGATGAGGGCATTCATTGCGTGGCGGCTCCCATTCGGGATCGGCTCAATGTGCTGGTAGCGACGCTTTGGGTTTCAGGCATCGCGGGGCGGATGCCGAAGAGCACGTTCGCATCCGTGGCAGGCGAAGTGATGAAAGCAGCGGGTGAAATCGAAAGGAGGCTGCGGGCATGAAGTCGTTGTTCTCAAAGGCAAGGGAATGGGTGGCAAAGGAATTGTTTTTCCGATCATTCCCCTGCCGCACATTCCTCTGCCTTCTCCTCACCGTTTCATCTGCCAGCGCTGACACCTTCTTCACTTCCAAAATCGAGCCGCTGCTGAAACAGCGCTGCTACGAGTGTCATTCGCATGAGAAGAAAATGAAGGCCGGGCTGACGCTCGATTCCAAATCGGGCTGGGAGGAAGGAGGCGACTCGGGGCCGGCCATCGTGGTGGGAAAGCCGGAGGAGAGCCTGCTCATCAAGATGGTGCGGTGGTCGGATGAGGATCATCAGATGCCGCCGAAGGAAAAGCTGCCGGCGGCGGAGATCGCGCTGCTGGAAGAATGGGTCAAACGTGGAGCGCCGGACCCGCGCGTGCTCGTGAAGACGCGGCCCAGTGCCACGGACTGGTGGTCGCTGAAGCCGCTGGTGAAACCTGCATTGCCAGTCATCGCGGGCGCGACGGTCGAGCATCCGGTGGACCGATTCATCCGGGCACGGCTCGCGGAGCGGAAGCTGACAGCTTCGCCGGAAGCGGACCGGCGCACGTTAATCCGGCGTGTGTATTTCGATCTGCACGGGCTGCCGCCGTCGTTGGCCGAGGTGGAGGCGTTTGAAAAGGACAGTGATCCGAAGGCTTACGAGCATCTGGTGGAGCGGCTGCTCGCTTCACCGCGCTATGGCGAGCGCTGGGCGCGGCACTGGCTGGATACGATTCATTTCGCGGAGACGCATGGGTGTGGGCACGATTTGCCACGGGATCACGCGTGGCGTTATCGCGACTATGTCATCGAATCATTGAACAACGACAAGCCGTGGCCGCGATTCGTGCGCGAGCAGCTCGCTGCCGACCGTCTGTTCCCTGATGAGCCGCGCCTCACTGCAGCGCTTGGATTCCTCGGCGCGGGTGTCTTTGATCACAGCGCGTATCAGACAGCACCGACGAACTTCGATTACCTCGACCGTGATGACCTGGTGACGCAGACGATGGCGGCCTTTACCAGCACCACGGCGAACTGCGCACGCTGCCACGCGCACAAGTTCGATCCGATCACGCAGGAGGACTACTACGCGCTGCAATCGGTATTCGCGGGCCTCATCGAGGGCGACATTCCTTTTGATGAAGACACGAAGGTCGCGCAGCAGCGGAAGCGCTGGCAGTCGCTGCTCTCGGCGGCTGAGTCGCAGGACAAGACCGTGCTGCTCACGGCGGATAATGAGGCGCTCGTCGCCGATTGGGCGAAGCAGCAGGGGCCGGCGGTGAAATGGACGACGCTCGGATACGAGAGCTTCATCAGCATCGAGGGCGCGACGCTTTCGCGCAGCGGCGAGGTCATCATCTCCGGCGGCGCGAAGCCGGAGAAGGACACGTATGTCATCACCGCGACGTCGTCGCTCGCGAGCGTCAACGCGCTGCGCCTGGATGTCATCGCAGACAAGTCATTACCCAAGGACGGTCCGGGCAGGCAGGACAACGGCAATCTCACAGTGAGCGAGTTTGAGGCGCAGGTCTTCGAGGCTGGAGCATCGTCGCCGGCGAAGCTGAAATTTTCGCGCGCGACGGCGGACTTCAATCAAGCGAGCTACGGGGCAATGGAAGCCATTGATGGCAAACCAGGCACAGGCTGGGGCATTCATCCGGCGGTGGGTCAGTCGCACAATGCGGTGTTTGAGCTAGCTGCTCCGCTAACCTTGAAGCCTGGTGCGAAGCTCACCCTCTCGCTGAAGCAGCTCGCGCCGCAGTCGCATCTCGTGGGCCGCTTCAAACTCTCCGCGACCGATGAACCCGCCGCGCGCGTTTCAGCAATGCCAGCGCTCGCGGCCGCCGCACTCGCCATTCCTGCCGACAAACGCACCGAGCCGCAACGTCTCGTGCTCGCCGCTCATGCACTGCGCATTCGTGCTGCCGATGAAATGCAAAAGCTGCCCGCGCCCGCGCTGGTCTATGCCGCAGGCAAAAAGGCCGATGTGCTGCTGGCCGTCAGCAAAGGCACGCCGACCACCGTGGCCAAGCCCAAGGTCGTGAACATCTTGAAACGTGGCGAGTTCGATAAGCCCATCGGTGACGCCGAGAGCGGCGCGTTGAGTGCCGTGAAGGTGCTGCCCGCGCGATTCACGAAGGCGCATGCCGGCGATGAATCCGAACGCCGCGCCGCGCTCGCGGATTGGATTGCCGATGACAAGAACCCGCTCACCTGGCGCAGCATCGCGAACCGCGTGTGGCACTATCATTTCGGTCGCGGCATCTGCGATACGCCGAGCGATTTCGGACGCATGGGCGGCGCACCTTCGCATCCCGAACTGCTCGACTGGCTGGCGTGTGAATTGCGTGACAGCGGCGGCTCTTTGAAGCATCTCCATCGCCTCATCGTCACCAGCGCCGCGTATCGCCAGAGCAGCGAGCACCGCGACGACGCGGCGAAGCTCGACGGCGACAACCGTCTGCTCTGGCGCATGAATCGCCTGCGCCTCGACGCCGACAGTTTCCGCGACTTCGTTCTTGCCGCTGCGGACAGACTCGACCTCACCGTCGGCGGTCCCAGCGAGCGGCAATTCATCACCGGACCGCCCGTTCAGCTCACGCCCACGCTCGACTATGGGGCCTATGACTGGTCCGCGCTGCCAAAACATCGCCGCAGCATCTACCGCTTCGTCTGGCGCGGCGTGCCTGATCCTTTCATGGACACGCTCGACTTCCCCGACCTCGGACTGCTCGCCCCGAGCCGCAGTTTCTCCGCTTCCTCGCTGCAATCCCTCGCGCTCTACAACAACAGTTTCGTCCTGCACTTCAGCAGTGAGTTGGGGAAACAAATCACCACGCCCGCCGAAGCCATCCGCCGCATCCTGCTGCGCGAACCCACGGCGGATGAACTCCCCGGCTTCACCGCCTACGCGCAGAAAAACGGCCTCGCCGCACTCTGCCGCGTGCTCATCAACAGCAACGAGTTTCTGTTTGTGAACTGAACCCATGACTCATGTGACTCACGCACGCGCTCCTCAATGGTCTGCATCTGGTGCCACTTGGTTTTGAATCGATCACGTTTAACAGGATGCAACGGTCCCAAGTCTTTCCACTATCCGAGCAATGAAACCCAAACGCTCCGCCAAAAACAATGCCCTCCAGCCGGTGCCGCGTCGATTCGACAGCCTGCTCCGCGAGCTGCGTTCGTTCATCACCGAGAGCCGCAACTCGATCGCGCGCGCGGTGGATGTGGCGCAGGTGCGGACGTGCTGGGGCGTGGGGCGACACATTGTCGAGTTTGAGCAAGGCGGCGCGGCTCGGGCGGAGTATGGGGCGAAGTTGCTGCCGAGGCTGGCGGAGGAACTGACGACTGATTTTGGGAAGGGCTTTGATGCCTCGAATCTGCGCTACATGCGGTTGTTCTACCTCGCGTTCCCAAATTGTGACGCACTGCGTCACGAATTGAGCTGGACCCACTATCGCACGCTGCTCCGCGTCGAAGATACGGCGGCGCGGGAGTGGTATGCGAAGGAGACCGTGGCGCAGAACTGGAGTTCGCGTGCGCTGGATCGGCAAGTCGGACGACTCTACTACGAGCGGCTGCTCTCCAGCAAGGATCGCAAGGCCGTGCGGGCGGAGGCGGAGGAGAAAATCGCGGAGTTGCCACCTTCGCCGCGCGAGTTCGTGCGCGACCCGGTGCTGCTGGAGTTCCTGGGATTGCCGGAGACCGGGCGATTGTTGGAGACCGACTTGGAGCAAGGTCTGATCGATCACTTGCAGGCCTTTCTGCTGGAGCTCGGCAAGGGCTTTGCCTTTGTCGCCCGGCAGATGCGGGTGAGCACGGACACAAAGGATTTCTACATCGACCTCGTCTTCTACAATTACCTGCTGAAGTGCTTCGTCATCTTTGACCTCAAGCCCAACGAACTCACGCATGGCGACATCGGACAGATGGACATGTATGTGCGCATGTTCGACGAACAGGAGCGCGGCCCTGGCGACAACCCCACCGTCGGCATCATCCTCTGCGCTGCGAAGGATGCCTCCATGGTGCGCTTCTCCGTGCTGCATGGCAGCGAACAACTCTTCGCCACGCGCTACAAACTAGTGCTGCCCACGGAAGACGAACTCCGCATCGAACTCATCCGCGAGCAGCGGCTTCTGGAAGGACAGATGGCGTCCCAAGCAACGCCCCAAAAGAAGGGCAAGTCTCCTCGGAAAAAGAAAACCATCGCATGAAATACATCCTCACTCTCATCACCGCCCTGCTGCTCGTTCCACTGGCCGCACTCCACGCCGCCGACGCACCCATTTCTCACCGCGTGCTCATCAACAGCAACGAGTTCCTCATTGTGAACTGAAAAGCAGGCAGGGAAATAGGTGGCAGAGGAATAAGAACGAAAACATTCCCCTGCCACCCATTCCTCTGCTTTCAAAATTCAACCCTACCATGACAACCCAAGCCCTCCTTCCCTTCCTGCGATTCGCGTTTGCCATCTGCGCTGCGACATCGGTCACCGCCGTTGCCGATGATTCGCCGCTGTGGGATTTGTCGCGAAATGATATTCTCCCCGCGCTGCGGTCAGGAGCCGTCGAGAAGGTGGACGGCGCGGTCAAGTTGCGCGACGGCGCGGCGTTCGCTGTGCCACCGGAGGCATTTCCTGACCAGGCGAACTTCACCGTGCAGGTCACGCTTTCACTCGATGCGCTGGTGCAGGATGCGGTCTTCACCGCGATGCGAAAACAGAGCGAGCAGGACGACGGCTTTTCCTTCAACTTCAACTACCGCGACAACCCGTATTACTCACGACAGGTCAACTCCGTGGTGAACAACATCCTGATGACCGGCGGCTCGCTGAACGGCCGACAGGAGCCAAAGCTCGACACGCCCTACACCCTTACCATCGCAGTCCGCAAAGGACTCGCGACGTTCTACCTCGACGACATTCCGTGCAAGACGTGCTTCATGGAACTCATCCCCAATCGCGAACCGATGTGGATTGGCCGCAACGCGAACCCGAAGGCGAAGACCATGCCCGTGACGATTCGCGGCGTGAAAGTATTCGGCCCTTCCTTCAGCTATGTCTCGAAGCGCGAGTCGAAGCCCGAGTTCCCGCGCGGCGCAGTCGCGGGTAAAGGCTGGGCGCTTGATGTTCCCAAGCTCGACCACCCCGATTGGCCGAAGGTGCTCATCTACGGGGACTCCATCTCCATGGGCTACAGCGGCTCCTTCATCCGAGAGATGTTGAAGCAGAAAGTCTATGTGTTTCACTGCGTGCATTTCGTCGGCGGTGACGTGCCCGAAGACGCGCTCACCGAGATGGCCGCGCGCTACAAGTTCGATGCGGTCGTCTTCAACAACGGCCTCCACTCCCTGAGTTGGACGCCCGACAAAGTCTCCGACACCGTCGTTCTGGAGCGCATGCAAAAGCTGACGCGATGCTTTAAAAAAGGCGCACCACAGGCGAAGACATACTACCTCCTGACCACGCCTCACACCGCCGCCAAATCTGCTCCAGACAAACCGGTCGCCAGCCTCGGTGACAAGAACGATGTGGTCATCCGGCTCAACACGCTGTCGAGCCGAGTGATGAAAGACGAAGGCATCGAGGTCATCGACGCCTATGCCCTCCTGGCGTCACGACTCGAACTCGCGGCCGGCGACAACTTCCACTGGCAAGGCACAGCCTACCAGTTGCTCACCCAGGAAATCAGCAAGCGGGTCATGTCCACGCTGGAGGGAGGCAAGTGATGAACACCATCAAGCTCACACTCCTCCTCGCCCTGCTGCTCGCGCCAATGGCCGCACTGCACGCCGCCGACGCACCCATTTCTCACCGCGTCCTCTGCACCGACTACAAGGGCAACCGCGTGGTCATTCTCTCGGCCAAGGGCGAAATCGAATGGGAGTTTCCGGCGAAGACGCCGCAGGATTGCTGGATGCTGCCAAATGGGAACGTGCTCTTCAGTCAGATTACCGGAGCGGCGGAGGTGACGATGGATAAGAAGGTGGTGTGGGAATACCAAGCGCCGGCGAAGGCGCTGGTGCATTCCTGCCAGCCTCTGCCCGATGGCAATGTACTGGTGGCCGAGTGCGTCACAGGCCGCATCGTGGTCGTGGGCCGCGATGGCAAGGTGGTGAAGGAGATTCCCGTGAAGTCATCGCCCAAGGTGGTGAGTCACCAGTTTCGCGGAGCGCGGCGCACGAGCGATGGTCATTACTGGGTCTGCCTGATGGATGAGAAGAAGGTGGTGGAACTCGATGCCGACGGT
The DNA here is from genome assembly GCA_964583255.1 of uncultured Prosthecobacter sp. Classification (GTDB taxonomy): domain Bacteria; phylum Verrucomicrobiota; class Verrucomicrobiia; order Verrucomicrobiales; family Verrucomicrobiaceae; genus Prosthecobacter. Next base: position 8,352 of record CAZOVY010000058.1, on the reverse strand, counting down.
GCGCATTTGCGCGAGGTTGCCTTTGAGGGACACCCTGGTGAAGTCGTGAAACTGCCGAATGGGCATCTCCTCGTCAGTCTTTGGGACAAGACGAGCATCGTCGAACTCGACGAAAACTTGAAGACCGTCTGGCAGATTGCGGAGAACGAAATCCCCGGCAACCCGCTGCGCATCCCGATGGGCATCCATCGCCTGCCCAATGGCAACACCGTCATCGGCAACTACCTCGGTCACGGTTTCGAGGGCAAGCAGCCGATGGTCTTCGAGGTCACACGCGACAAGAAAGTCGTGTGGGACTTCGCCGACCACGCGCGCTTCAAGACTGTGTGCCAGATGCAGGTGCTCGATGTGCCTGCCGACGCGACGAAAGGCGAAGTCCTCCGCTGAATGCCTCCACCACGGAACCCCATGAACACACCTCCACTTCATACCCGACGTGACTTCACCATCTACGCAGAAAAACGGCCTCGCTGCGATCTGCCGTGTGCTCATCAACAGCAACGAGTTTCTCTTTGTGAACTGAACTGAATCAAAGGCAGGGGAATAGGTGGCAGAGGAATGAAGAATAGTAATCATAACATTCCCCTGCCACCCATTCCCTTGCCTTCCCCCTCCCATGCCAATCGAACCAGCGCTCCAACTACGCGACCTGACACAGTCGGCCTTCGATGAACTCGACGAGGTGGTGATGCGCCATGCCTATGCCTCGCAAAACAAGTTCGGTCGTCTCTTTGATGAGCGAATCTATGAGAACGACCTCGCGAAGCGTCTTCGCGCCGAAGGCTTCGATGTCCATACACAAGTGCCGGTCAAAGTCAGTCACGTATCGTTCGAGAAGGGCTACTTTCTCGACCTTGTTGTGAATGACATGCTCTACGAACTCAAGGTCGTCGCGGCGTTGTTGCCCGAGCATCAGGCGCAGGCCCTGCACTACGCCATGATGAACAACATTCGCCGCGTGAAGCTGATAAACTTTCGCTCCAGCAAGGTCGTTGGTGAGCTGCTCTACAATCCAATCAGCGATGCTGAACGGCATCAGCCCGTTTTTGTCACCGAGTCGTTCCGATCGCTGACTCCCGGTTGTGAGAGGCTCGTCGCGCAGGTCCGCAGTTTCGTGGCGGATTGGGGCACGCATCTGAGCAGCCGCTTGTATAACGAGGCGCTCGTCCATCATTTCGGCGGTGAGCCAGAGTGCCTGTTAAGAGTTCCGGTGGGTGAAGCGAGCGATCCTTTGGGCACGCACATGATTCAGTCCCATTCGCAGGGGCACAGTTTTGTCGTCACAAGCATCACGCGAGAAGTCCGGCAACATCGCGGGCATTTGCAGTGCCTGCTCAACAACCTCGACATCGAGACGATGCAGTGGATTAATTTCAACCGCTCCAGAATCGAGTTCACCACGCTGATGAAAGGAATGAAGGCAGGGGAATGGGTGGCAGAGGAATGAAGAATAAAAATTAAAACATTCCCCTGCCACCCATTCCTTTGCCTTCCAAAAAACTTCCCATGAACACACCTCCACTTCACACCCGACGCGATTTTCTCGCTGGCATCAGCAGCGGATTCGCAGGAGTCGCGCTTTCGCAACTGCTCGCTCGCGATGCCTCGGCCAGCGTCCCGGTGCCTAGGCCGGAGCTGAACGGCGGCATTCATCATCCTGCCAAAGTGAAGCGCGTCATCCAGCTCTTCATGAATGGCGGCGCGAGCCCGATGGACCTCTGGGATTACAAACCGATGCTCACCAAACAGCACGGGCAGAAGCTCGGCTCGAAGGTGAAAATCGAAGGCGCTACCGGCATGCAGGGGCCGCTGATGAAGAGCCCGTTCGAGTTCAAGCAGCACGGTCAAAGCGGACGCTGGGCGAGCAGTTTGTTTCCCGAGCAGGCCAAGCTCGTGGACGAGATGGCCTTTCTCATGGCGATGCAGGGCCGCTCGAATGTGCATGGCCAGAGCGCCTACCTCATGAACAACGGCTTCCTGCTGCCCGGCTTCCCCTGCATGGGCGCATGGATTTCCTACGCGCTCGGCAATCTCACCGACAACCTGCCCACCTTCATCGTGCTGCCCGATGCGCGCGGCCTGCCCTACAACGGACGTGGTTGCTTCACCTCCGGCTTTCTGCCTGCGGTGCATCAGGGGACGGTCATCAAAGCAGGCGCATTGCAACCCATTCCTGACCTCTTTGCCAGCGACAAGTTCGCCTTCGCCACGCGCCAGGCCGATGGCGACGGTCTCGCGTTGCTGAACCAAATGAATCACGCGCACGCCGCGCAGCATCCCGGCGATTCACGACTCGATGCCCGCGTTGCCGGCTATCAACTCGCCGCGAAGCTTCAGCTCAGTGCGCCGGAAGCCTTCGACGTGATGCGCGAGCCCGAGTCCGCCCGCAAAGCCTACTGTCTCGACAACGCCGACAAACCCACCGCCGACTTTGGCAAACGTTGCCTGCTCGCCACACGCCTCATCGAACGCGGCGTGCGCTTTGTCCAAGTGTGGAGCGGTCCTGAGGGCGCAACGAACAATTGGGACAACCACGGCAACATCCCCACGCAACTCCCACCGATGGCCGCCAGCATCGACAAGCCCATCGCCGCCCTGCTGCGCGACCTTCGCCAGCGCGGCCTCGCCGAAGACACCCTCGTCATCTGGACCACCGAGTTCGGCCGCACTCCCTTCTCCCAAGGCTCGCTCGGACGCGATCACAACTGCGGCAGCTTCGTGAGCTGGCTCTGGGGCGCAGGTGTGAAGCAAGGCATCGCCCACGGCCAAAGCGACGACTGGTGCTATCAAGCCCAGCAAGACATAACCACCGGCTACGATATGCACGCCACCATCCTGCACCTCCTCGGCATCGACCACGAAAAACTCACCGTGCGCACCAACGGCGTGGACCGACGCCTCACCGATGTGCATGGGAATGTCATCAGCAAGGTGCTGGCGTAAACCCAATTACTGTCTTCCCAAAGAATCTCCATGAACTCACTCCGACTCCTCATCGCGATTGGCATTTGCTGCGCCACCACATTCGTGAATGCAGAGGATGTCGTTGCAGGTTCCGTGCTGCTCGCCTCGGCGGAAGGCGTGAGCGTGTTTGAGCGCGATGGCGCGATGACGTTTGGCCAGTTCGCGACGACGCTCTTGGATGGGAAGCCGGGGGCGCTGGGGTGGAGCGATATGATTTACGATGGCTGGAGACTGGCCTCGGGGAACTATCTTTGCTCCTCGCACCACTTTGTCCGGGAGCTGACGCCGGATGGGAAAACGTTGTGGGAGTTTCGCGTGAAGGCGCCGGTGGAGTTGAAGACTTGTGTGCCGCTGCCGAATGGCGATGTGATGACGGTCGATGCGGACGCGATGGAACTCGTGCAACTCACCGACCAAGGGCAGCGCGTCGCAAAACGTATTCCCGTTCCGACGGACAAGAAGGCGTCGCCGCACAACCGCTACAATCTGCTGCGTCGCACGGAGGCGGGCACCTTTCTGCTCGCTCTGCGTGCGGAGAAGGCGTTCATCGAGATCGACGAGTCCGGCAAGGAGCTGTGGCGTCATCCGGTGCCTGATTTGCCCGTGGTGGCGGAGCGCTTGGCGAATGGCAACACGCTCATGTCGTGGCGCGGTGGCTTGATTGAGGCGACGCCGAAACATGAGGTCCCGTGGGAACTCAAGACGGCTGACATCACCGAGTTTCCGGTGATTATCTTCGGCGGCTTCCATCGCTTCGAGAATGGCAACACGCTCATCGCGAACTCCGACTGGCACTACAAGGCGGCGGGGGAAAATCGCGTGCAGGTCTTTGAAGTCACTCGCTACAAGCGCGTGGTTTGGAAGCTCGGCGTCGATGCCTTTGCCGGAAAGAAGCCGGGCTCGTTGGAACCCCATAGCGGCTTGGTCGAGCATCGCATCATCGGGCTGCAATGGCTCCCTGCTTCACCCACAATACCCACGACGAAATGAAGCGACTCGCCACAGCCGCACTGATGATGACCGCCGCGTTCGCGATGGCAGAGGACTTCAGCTTTTTTGAGTCCAAAGTCCGGCCGCTGCTCGTGGAGCGGTGCATCGAGTGTCACGGCGAGAAGAAGCAGAAGGGTGACCTGCGATTGGACTCGAAGAGCGGCTGGCAGAAAGGTGGCGAGAGCGGGGCGGCGCTGGTGCCGGGCAAGCCGGAGGAGAGTCTGCTCATCAAGGCGGTGAGCTATGTGGACAAGGACCTGCAAATGCCGCCGAAGAAGCAGCTCGCGCCGGAGGAGGTGGCGGTGCTGCGGGAATGGGTGAAGCAAGGTGCCGCTGACCCGCGCGTGACGGAAGTGGCGACTGCGGCTTCCACCAAGCCCGAAGCGGATGAATGGGAAGTGGCCTATCAAAAGCGTCTCGACTGGTGGAGTCTGAAGCCATTACGCAAAGCAGAGCCGCCGGTGGTGCAGGATGCGGCGTGGTCGCGCGAGCCGGTGGACCGTTTCATCCGCAGGGCGCTGGATGCGGCGAAGTTGAAACCCGCCCTGCCCGCAGAACCCGAGGTGTTGTTGCGCCGACTGTCGCTGGTGCTGACGGGACTGCCGCCGACACCGGAGCAGCGCACGCAGTTTCTCCAGCACTGGCAACGCGACGCGGAGGCGGCTTGCGAGACGTTGGTGGATGAGTTGCTGGCTTCGCCCCATTTCGGCGAGCACTTCGCGCGGCACTGGATGGATGTCGTGCGCTACACGGACACGTATGGCTATGAATGGGACAATCCCGCCAAGGGTGCGCACGAATACCGCGACTACCTCATCCGCGCTTTCAACGACGACATCGGCTTTGACCAGCTCCTGCGCGAGCAGCTCGCTGGCGACCTGATTTCACCGCCGCGCATTCATCCGAAAGCGCAGACCGACGAAAGCCTCATCGCTCCGATGTTTTACCACTTGGGCGAGCATCGCCATGGCAGCAGCCTGATGTTCAACGGCATTCACCAGGACATGGTGAACAACAAAATCGACGCCTTTTCCAAAGCCTTCCTCGCCACCACGGTCGCGTGTGCCCGCTGTCACGACCACAAACTGGAAGCGGTGTCGCAGCACGATTACTATGCGCTCGCCGCAGTCTTCACCACGCCGCGCTGGACCTCGCGCGTCGCAGATGCACCGACCAACAACGATGCGGCCATCGCGAAGCTGAAGGCACTGCGCACCGCGATTCGCGCTGAGCTGGCGAATGAATGGCAGTCGCGGCGCGAGAGTTTGCAACCTGCGAAGTTGCGCGATTGGGCGATGGCCAATCGCTCCTCGCTCGAAGCCACGAAGCCCGGCGAAGTGGCGCATCCGCTTGCGCGACTGCTCGGTGAGACGGTGTGGCTGGAGCCGAAAAACATCACCGCCAGCGCGGCCCAGGCAGGCACGAAACTGACGCTCGAAAAAGACGGCTCCATCCTCGCCAGCGGCACCACGTCGGAGACGGACACCTACACCGTGCGCTTCACCACCGGCGCGGGCAGTGCCAGCCAGTTGCGCCTGGAGGCGCTCGCGCATGACAGCCTGCCCGTGCGCGGTCCAGGTCGCACCTCGCTGGGAAATTTCGTGCTCACGCAACTGCGCGTCGAAGTGAAGCCGTTCGGTCCCGATGGTGTGGCAGGTCAGGCGCAGCAGGTCGGCCTCGCCTCCGTCACCGCCAGCTATTCGCAGCCCGGCTACGGCGTGGAAACTTTGCTCAAGCCCACCACCTCGCGCCGAGGCTGGGCGGTGGGGCTTTCGCCGCAAGCCAGGGACCACACCGCGCGCTTCACATTCGCCACGCCCGTCGAGCTGCCGCATGGCGGCGAGTGGACCATCACGCTCGACCATCAATATGGCACGCAGCATGTGCTGGGGCGCTTCCGGCTCGCACCCGGCGGCAAGTCCGCTGCGCCGCAAGTGGTCAGCGATGAGCATGCCGCTAAACTCTGGAACGAACTCGCCGCGGAATGGCAATCCACACGCGAGCAGCGCCGCAAAGCCAACACCGCCTTCAAACCGATCGCCGATTCTGCCGCGGCCAGTTTGCCGCGAGGCTGGGTCATCGAAGGCGATGGCATGAAGCACGGCTACGTCGAGGACGCGACGCCGCTCATCGCGCTCGAAGGGGATGCGGCCATCGCGCGACTCCTGCCGCGCGGCTGGCACACGCACGCCTTGTCTTCCAAGCTGCCGGGAAGTCTGCGGATGCCGCCGGAGCACCTCGTGCCCGGCAATCTCGTGAGTCTGAAACTCGCTGGCGGTGAGTTCGGCGGTTACCTCGTGATGGATGACCATGCGTTTCAAAATGAAACCGTCACCTTCCTCACCAACACGGAGCCAGAGTGGAAGTCCTTCTCCGATGCAGCGCTGAAGAACGGCGTGCAGCAAGTCACCATTGAATTTTCCACCTCTTCGCTGAACCCGAACTTCCCGCCGCGCACCGGTGTGGCGAAGGGGCTCGAAAACAACGACCTCGGCTACGAGAAACGAAGCTGGCTCAGCATCACCGGCATCGTCTCGCATGACGCGGGAGGCGCACCGCAGGATGAATTGGAAGCCTTTGCCGCGCTCTACACCGGCACGCCGCCAAACTCCGCCGCCGAAGCCTGGAGCCGCATCTCCGCATGGTTCAGCGATGCGGTGACGCGCTGGTGCGCGGGCAAAACGCAAGCCGGCGACCGGGACATCCTCGATTGGCTGCTTGCGAAAAAATTGCTGCCGAACCAATCACCGCGCAGCACCGCGCTGGTGGCCGAGTATCGCCTCGTGGAAGCCGGCATGGCCTTTCCGCGCACCGTGAACAGCATGGACGAACGGGAGACCGTGAAGGCCAGCTATCCCCTCAATGTGCGCGGCAATGTGGATGTTCCCGGAGCGCTCGTGCAACCCGACTTCCTCCGCATGTTCAGCGGGAAGAACACCGTCGCCGCCAGCGCCGGCAGCGGACGTCTCGAACTCGCGGAATCGCTTTTGCAGCCTGATCATCCGCTCACCTCGCGTGTGTATGTGAACCGCGTGTGGCAATGGGTTTTCGGCACCGGTCTCGTCGCCACGCCCGATGACTTTGGCAGGCTCGGCGACAAGCCCTCGAATCCTGAACTGCTCGACTGGCTCGCGCGTGAGTTCGTGCGTGAAGGATGGTCCACCAAGTCGCTCGTGCGCCGTCTCGTGCTCAGCCAGACTTTTCGTCAGTCCGGCCTCGTGAGTCAGTCCGCACGGGAACGCGACCCCGGCAATCGCCTGCTGCATCACTACCCCACGCGACGACTGGAGGCGGAAGGCATTCGCGATGCGCTGCTGAGCGTTTCCGGCAGGCTCGACCCGCAACTTTATGGCCGACCCATCGCGCCGCCGCGCAGCTTCGAGGATGACAAAAAGCGCCTCTTCTCCGGTCCGCTCGATGGCCATGGCCGACGCTCGCTTTACCTGCAAATGTCCATCATGGCGCCGCCGGTGTTTCTCACCGCCTTCAATCTGCCGGACCTCAAGCTGCCGACCGGCAGGCGCGATGTGACCAATGTGCCCACGCAGGCGCTGACCCTGCTCAACGACCCATTTGTGAGCGCGATGGCGAAGCACTGGGCGGCAAAGCTCCTCCAGGCACCGCACACAACGCCGGAAGTCCGCGTGTGTGCGATGTTCGTGCAGGCCTTTGGACGCGAGCCGCAGGATGATGAGCTATCACGCTGGAGCGCCGCCGCGCGTGATTTCGCCACTCCGAATGGTGGTGCGCTGATGCAAGACGAAGCAGCGTGGGCGCAGCTCGCCCATGCATTGCTCAACACCACCGAGTTTCTCTTTTACCGCTGAACCAAAGCCAGACACGCCATGCAAACCTCGCGCCATTCCTCCTGCCAGTGCCCCGGCAGCATCGCTCCCGATTTTTCACGGCGCGGCTTTCTTCAGCGCACTTCTTCCGGATTCGGCTGGCTGGCTCTGAGCGGCCTTTTCGCACGAACGGCAAGCGCTGCACCGGGTGCCCAATTCGCGGCGAAGGCGAAGAACATCATCTTTTGCTTCATGGATGGCGGCCCCAGTCATGTGGACACCTTCGACCCGAAGCCCATGCTCAAGCAGCACGAAGGCCAAGCCATCGGCGCGAGCGCGGTCTCGAAGCGTGCTCAAGCCAATGCGAACCGCGTCTGGTTTGGCAGCCCGTGGGACTTCAAGCAGCGCGGGCAGAGCGGCCTGTGGGTGAGCGAGCTTTTCCCGCATCTCGCGAAAGTGGCTGACCACCTCTGCGTCGTGCGTTCCATGCTCGGCGAACTGCCATTGCACGGGCAGCAGAATCTTTTGCTGCACACCGGACGCATCATCGGCCAGGCTCCGAGTTTCGGTGCCTGGATGTCCTACGGACTCGGCACCGAGAACCACAACCTCC